>NZ_JBTLRF010000006.1:96938-272497 GCF_054482575.1 Roseivivax sp. CAU 1753
GCGACGGTATCGCTGAGCGTCGCCACGTTGCCCGCCGCATCGGTCGCGGTTGCGGTGACGTCCAGCGTGGTCTCGCCCTGCGGCAGGTCGGCGGCGGCGTAGGACACCGTCCAGCTGCCATCCGCGGCGACGGTCGCCGATTGCGTCACGCCGCCCATGCTGACCGAAACGGTCGAGCCGGGTTCCGTCGTGCCGGTCAGGGTCACGCCCTCCGCGGCCTCGGCGGCGTTGACGATGGCGTCCGCTCCGCCCGGGGTCGAGGTGATGGCGAAGTTGCTGACCAGCGTGTCGATGGCGACGGTATCGCTGAGCGTCGCCACGTTGCCCGCCGCATCGGTCGCGGTTGCGGTGACGTCCAGCGTGGTCTCGCCCTGCGGCAGGTCGGCGGCGGCGTAGGACACCGTCCAGCTGCCATCCTCGGCGACGGTTGCGGGCTGCGTCACGCCGCCCATGCTGACCGAAACGGTCGAGCCGGGTTCGGTCGTGCCGGTCAGGGTCACGCCCTCTGCGGCCTCGGCGGCGTTGATGGTTCCGTCGCCGCCCAGGGCTGCGGTGTCTGCGGTCAGCGAGATTTCGGTATCGACCACGATGGCATCGGTGATCACGGTGGTGTTGCCCGCGGCGTCCGCTGCGGTGATGGTGACGGCCTGGCTGTAGGTGCCGGTGCCGACCGCGTTCGCATCAAGCGTCAGCGACCAAGTCCCGTCGGTGACGGTGGCCTCGTGGATCATGCCGTCGATCTCGACCATGACCATGGCCCCCGGCTCGACGCTGCCCGACAGGGTTACGCCGCCCGCCTGCATCTCGGCGTTGATCAAGGTGCCGGTGCTTTCGGTGCCCGAGTCCACATCCAGCGGCGGTGCGGTGACATCGATGTCGAAGATCGGACCGGAGAGATCGGTGACCAGACCATCGGGATCGGTGACAACTGCCGTCACGGTGTAGTTGCCGTCATCCGGGAATTGGTCGCCGGTGAAGACCACGGCCCACGAGGTATCATCAGCCGCGACGGTTTCGATCTGCTGGTCGCCGATGGTCACGACGACCACGGCCCCCGGCTCGGCGACGCCGGTCACGGTAATTTCCTGCGCGTCGTCGCCATAGATCGTGACGGTTTCGCCAGCGCCATCTATGGCGGCCGGAACTGCCGACGGTGTGCCACCGCCGCCACCGCCACCGCCGTCATCATCGCCGCCCCCGAGCACTGCCGCGCCAACCACTGCCGCGCCCGCCGCCGCACCGAGGCCGGTGCCACCGGCCAACGTGGTGCCGAGCAGGCTGGTCGCGAGCATCGAGGTTTCCTCGTCCTCGACCATCATCGTGTCGGCAAGAACCGCCGGACTGTCGAGGAAGATCATCTCGTCGTTGGGGCTCCACTTGCCGAAGGTTTCGGCGGGGCCGTAGTTGGCGATAAGCACGCCGTCGCCCGCGTCGGTCAAAGTGACCTCGGAGAGGGTCCCTCCGGCGCTGATGAAGAGCCGCGCACCGTCGGCAGAGAAATAGTCCTGAATGACAACGGTCTGGCCATTGGCCAACTCGACCACAAGATCCGATTCCGCGCGCGCATATCCGCGCAAGCTGGATTCCGCCACATTGAGAGAGATGGCCTGTCCGGGAAGCGCCTGAATGGCGTAGGACTGGCCCTTGATGGGTACGGAACTGAACTGCACGTCGCCCGACGGGGCGCGTACAGCGACATCAATCGCTTGCATAATTTTTACCGCTCTTGCCTAGGGGGCAGCCTCTTGCCGGGCCGCCTTCCATTTAATTTATGTGGTCAGGGTACTGCGCTCGGCGGAATCGCGCCACAAAATTTTGACACATTTGTCTGATCGCCCCAATTTGGAGCGGTCTGTTGTGAAAATTCAACACTTGAAAACCGATCTGTCGCGCGCGAAATTTAAGATGTATTTCAGCATCTTGTATGCTTCCAGCGACCGCGGATTTGCCGGGGCGCGCCTGTGCGATCGACCGGGGTGGACGCGCCGCGGCCCCCCGTGCGCCTGCGCCATGTGACCAGACGACCGACCCATCTTGCCCGCGCTTGGGGGATTTACGGCAAGCATTTCACGCCGACCCGGCGGTCGGTCCGCCCAGGACGGGGATGCAGGAACGCCTAGCCCGCCCGAAGCAGGTCACGCACCGCAGGTTCCTTGAGCGGCTTCTTGTGCAAGGTCATCAGCAGGTCGGCAAGCTCCTGCTCGGCTACGCGCCGTGCGGCATCCTTTGGGGTAAACCAGCGCCGCTTGCGCTGACCTTTTTCCTTCCAGCGCCGTTTCAGCTTTTCCACCATCATCGGGTAGACCCGCACGACGCAGGGCACGATCTTGCCGCCATCGAGAACCTTGGGGTAGCGGTAGGTGCCGATGGCATCCTGACCGATGTAGCCCACGGCACCGGCCTCTTCGAGCGCCTCGATCTCGGCGGCGCGCCAGGGCTTCTTGCCATCCATTTCCCACCCCTTCGGCATCACCCAGCGACCCGTGTCGCGTGAGGTAACCATGAGGATTTCGACGTTGCCTTCCTTGGTCAACTTGAGGGGCAATGCCGCGATTTGCTCGCCTTCGATGGGCATTCTCTTCGGGCCTTCATATTTTTGTTGACTCTAACCCGTATCATCGATCCGTCAACGAATCATTCATATCCGGAGGGGCAGCAAGCCGGTATCCGTGGCGCAGCGCCGCGACCAGGGGGGCGGGCGTCAGGATGCGGCAGTCGGCCCCCGGACTGTCTGCCGCCACGTATCCTTGCCACGACCAGTGCCACCAGGATGCGCGCCACCGCAGCAGTGCCACGGCCTTGCCCGGACTGACAAACGTGCCGTCGGGCAAGGCGTTCGGGTCGGCGGCACAGGTCGGCGGATCGGTCAGGCGCGCGGCGTGCAGGTGGGCATCGATCTCGGCCGCGCGCGGCACCTGCCCAAGGGCCGGAACCGCCGCCGCAATCGTCGCGCGAAAGGCCAGATAGTCGGCGCGGCGGCATTCGGCGCAGGGGCGATGCCCTGCGGCCAGGGCAACCGCTTCATCCGAAAAGAACAGCTCGGTATAGCTGCGGGGGGTCATGACCCGGCGCTGTCGGCCCTTGAAGTCCAGCACGCAGGATATCCACGCCTTGCCGCGCCACCGCGCCCGCCCGAGCGTCCGGTCGGCCCCGTGCAGGCAGCCGCGATTGCCCATCAGACGACCGCGCGCGGGCACGGCGACGATCTCTCCGAACGGGGTGACACGGTTTTGCAGGGGCATCAGGCGCGATCTGGTTCCTCCGGTTGGGTCCGGCGCATGGGCCGGGGCAGGCAAAAGGCCGTGTCCGGTTGCCGGGGCGCGGCCTCGGGTCACTCTGGCGGACCGGAGACGACAAGTCAAAAATCATGATTTCAGGGGGTTAGAGGCGATCAGGACGGATGGAAGCCACGCATGGACCCAAGGACGTTCAACCGTTGATGTCTGACGGCCAACGCCATGACGGTGTCAATCCGGTGTCGGCGACCGAAAAACCCAGAAGGCATCCGTGAAACCCAACGCGCGGGCGGGCTGGGTCCTGTCGCAGACGCACGCGACAGACCGCGCACGATACCTCAGGAGCGCACGTAAAGCCGGCGTTGACGTGGTGCCGACCCGGGCGAACGCGACGGATCCTTCCCCCCGCCTGACAGATGCGATGCCAGCTTGCCGGGGGTTGGAAAGCGGTAGATGTCGACGATCCGCACCGGCATCCCGAGCTTCTCGCTCAGTGAAACGCGCAGTTCCATCGCGCGCATCGAATTGCCGCCTGCGTGGAAGAAATTGACGTCGCTGCCCACAGACGGCAGGCCAAGGATGTCGGCATAGATCGCTTGCACTTCGGCCAGCAGGGCCGGGGCATCGCTGTCCGGTGCGTATTTCCGGGCCGCGGTATCGGGCACCGACGATGTCTGCCCGCCCATGATCTCGGCGGGGACGCCAAGGGCTGTGCTGCCAGCCGGGACGTCGAACAATACCGCAGAGCATGCGCCGACCGTTGCCTCCTGTCCAACCACGAGGTCGGGAAGCACCGACGCATTCGAACCGATATAGGCGCGGTCGCCGATGCGGACGCGCGCATTGACCACCGCCCCGGGTGCAAGCACTGCCCCCGCACCGAGCGTGGCCCCGTGCCCGAGGACCGCCCGGGTGAAGACCACAGCGTGATCGCCGACCGTCGACAGGGCGGAGATGACGCTCCCGTCGTAGATGGTGACCGCCCGACCCAAGGTCGTGCCGCGCAGGTCCACGCTGGGATGGACAAGGCTCACCAGCGGTATCCCGAAGCTTTCGATCTTGGCGCGTGCGCCGTCGCGTCCCCGGGTCGAGAGTGCCACCAGGTTCACCGCCGCGTCGCCATCCCGATGATCGGCGAGCAACGTGAAGGGCCCCGCCACCGGGACCCCCATGATCTCGCGGCCATGTTTGACGGGATCATCGTCCAGAAGCACGATGCGATTCCACCGCTGCTCTGCATCGTTCACCGTAAGCGCGAGCCTGACCGCCTCGGGGTTCCCCGCGGCGCACAGATAGAGGGTTGTCATCGCGACGGCCTCCGGCGATGCGAATGATCCGTCTGGCCGGGCCGCAGTTTCACCGATGCGCCGGTTTTCCAGTCCGTACAGGTGTCGCACCGGGCGGGCAGCGCGTCGAACTTGTGGTCCAGGTGCAGTTGCCGATAGCCGCGCAGATTGGCCCACAGATCGACCAGACTGTCGTCCCAGGCGTTCCCGGCACTCTCTTCGCCCTCGGTATCACCCGGGCACCGAGGCACGCGACCGTCCCAGAACAGGTGCATCATGGTGATCGCCCAGGGGCAGGCGATACGCTTCTCGTTGGCGACATCGATTGCGGTTTCGAACTTCCCGCCCCAGCTTAGCTGCCTGCGAAGTTTCACCGTCGCCCCAAGCCCCAGCCAGTGATCGCGGTACTGCTCGAACTCCTGAACGTTGTCGTCCATCTCGATGAACTGGACCATGATCTCGGGTCCGACGTCGCGCCGACCGCGTTCTTCCAGCAAGAACTGGACATTGGCGTAGACGATGTCGCGGTTGCCGAGAAAGCGGTATTTTTCGTACGTCGCCTTTTCGAACCCGTCGATCCCGATCACGATCGTCGAAAGCCCGGTATCGAGCAGCCTTTGGGCCACGTCCTTGGTAAGGCGCATGCCATTGGTGTTGAGGTTGAGCGACAGCAAGCCCACGCTTCGGCCATAGTCCAACATCTCGATCAGGCGGTCCGGCATCAGCAGCGGCTCGCCGCAGAAAGAGAACCAGACGTTGGTTTCCGGGGCCACTTCGGCGATTTCGTCCGCGCATTTCTTCCACAGCTGCATCGGAAGGTTGCCCTTCGGTCGCTGCATCTGATCGTGGTGGCACATGGTGCAGTTGAGGTCGCAATCGGCGCAAAGCTCGACGGCGAATATCTTCGGAAAGGTCGGGTTCTTGAGCCTGGACTCGATGCGGGTCAGTTCGGCAAGATGATCAGAGTTTTCCACGCAATTCACTTCCATTCGCTGGATCGTTTGAATTGCCCCCACGCGCGAAATTACGGCAGAACCCGCGCCGCGGACTTGACATAAATCAATTTTCCGAAATTGTGCGCAGCCGGTGTGGTGGCTTTGATACAGCGTGCGGGGCAGGAAAATGGCGCGGCCCGCCCCCTGCCGATTGACTTGCAAGCCCGGTGCCCATCCGCCCCGTTGCAGGGCATCAGGCCATGCGCGCTGTCATCCGACGCCCTCATGCCAGAACAGTTGCAAGGTCATCCGGCGTCTGGTTCGCGGCCAGGCCGCGACATCAATCGGACGTGCAGAGATTTCAGACTTGATCATTCGATCCCCTTGTCTGATTTTCAGGCAAACCTGTGGCACACAAGGAGGTTGGCGCGCGACGTCTTGCACGCCTCCGAAGGTCGATCGGTGAAGTGGACGCAGGATGACAACACGGCACCGCACACGCAGCCTCGTGACCGGCGGGGCGGGGTTTATCGGATCCCACCTTTGCGACAGCCTGCTGGCCTCGGGGCATGAGGTGATTTGCCTGGACAACCTGTCTACCGGGGAGATGCGCAACATCGCGCATCTTCTCGGACACCGCAGCTTCGAATTTCTGCGCCACGATGTTACCCATCCCGTTCATCTCGAGGTGGACGAAATCTACAACCTCGCCTGTCCCGCGTCGCCGATCCATTACCAGCACGACCCCGTGCAGACGCTCAAGACATCCGTTCACGGTGCGATCAACCTGCTGGGCATGGCCAAACGCCTGGGCTGCAGGATTCTTCAGGCCTCCACCAGCGAAGTATACGGTGACCCGCTAGAGCATCCGCAGCGCGAAACCTATTGGGGAAACGTGAACCCTGTCGGCATCCGCTCTTGCTATGACGAAGGAAAGCGGTGCGCCGAAACGCTGTTCGTCGACTACCATCGGCAGCATGGGGTTAAGATCAAGATCGCGCGGATCTTCAATACATACGGGCCTCGAATGCGCCCGGATGACGGTCGTGTCGTTTCAAACTTCATCGTGCAGGCCCTGTCGGAAGACAGCATCACGGTACACGGAACGGGCGAACAAAGCCGAACCTTCTGCTATGTGGACGATCTGGTTGCGGGGCTGCGGGCCCTGATGGCGACGCCGGAGACGGTATCGGGCCCGGTCAATCTGGGTAGTGATCAGGAATGCTCGATCAAGGACCTGGCGGCTCTGGTCGCGGAACTGACCGATACGACCGCCGACGCCAAATTCACCGACAGGCCGGTCGACGACCCAAGTCGCAGACTGCCCGACCTTCGGCTGGCCGCCGATCTGCTTGGCTGGCATGCGCAAACCGATCTGAGAACCGGAATGCAGGCCACGATTCACTATTTCCGTGACGTGCTGCAGCGCGACGACGCGGTGCCGTTCGGGACGTCCCGTCGGTAATTCCTGTCCCGCGTTGCGCCACCCGAGAACCGGTGGCGGACAGGGATCGCGCGGTCGACGCTGGCCGAACGCACGGCGATTGCCGCCGGGCCCTTGCGGCGCGGCGGGCTCAGGCGGTCATCTGTGCGGAAACGGTCAGTCCTGGCCGCTCCGCGCAAGGATCAGGACTTCGATCCGCTTCAGTTCGCGCAGGATGCGCTCTGCGTGCAGATGCGGCGCCATGCCGGTCTTGATCTGCACGGCGAGGATCAGCGCCGTGGCCGAAGGCAGGCCGTATTTGAGCGCGCTCAGCGCATCGGTGGCAGCCAGAAACCGGAAGCCCCAGATGATACCCAGAATGAAGAGCGCGATATGGATCACCCAGCTGATCCAGAACACCCATGCCAACCGGCTGTTGCGCATGGCCCTTACCGTGCCAAGCCAGCCATGTGGCTGCGAAGAGCGCAAAAGATGCTTGTCGGTCTCGGTTGTCAGTTCGTCAACGCGCGTGTCGAGATAGGACATGACGCCTCTTTTCGTTAATGCCGCTTTTCTGCAGCGGCGGATACACCCGCGATGCCGCATCCGCAACGCTCAAGTCGGGGGCACCGTTCGTTCCGAGAGGACCCGCCCCATGGCCCCGCCGACACCTGCATGCGCTGCCTCGGGTCTTGGCTTCCCCGCCCGGACCAAGGGTTCTGCAGGTGGCTGCATTTTTGGATGGCAACCCACAGCCGCGCGGGCCGATCGCAGCCGTTGCGCACGGTCAGGCCCTCTGCCCGCCCTTTCGCCCGCCCTTCTGCCAATCCATCCTCGCGGCGATCCGTCAGTGCGACGGACGAGGCCCCTGCGCGCAAACGCGACCGGGCGGCAGGTGCACTTTGCGTCATGCGCACCGGCACATACCGGACACGCCAAAAGAAAAGCCGCGCACCCATCGGGATTGCGCGGCTTTTCGAAAAACTGGCGGACCGAGGAGGATTCGAACCCCCGACCCCCTGATTCGTAGTCAGGTACTCTATCCAGCTGAGCTATCGGTCCGTGAGGGGCGAATTATCCGCCGGGCCGCATGATTGCAAGAGGGCGCGGCGCAGAAAGTTGCGCCGCGGTCAGAGATCGCCCATCGGCAGGCGGATCACGAAGAGCGTGCCGGTCGCGTCCGAGCGCACCAGATCGAGCGCGCCGCCATGACCGCGCACCAGTTCGGCCACGATGGCCAGTCCCAGCCCCGAGCCGCCCTTGCGCGCGCCGCCCTGAAACGGCTGGAACAGGAACTCGCGCGCCTTCGGCGGCAGGCCCGGCCCAGTATCGCAGACCTCGATGATCCAGTGGGTGTCGTCGGCGCGGGCCGACACGTTGATCTCGCCGCTGCGGTTTGCGCCGGTGATCGCCTGCCGTGCATTGCGGATCAGGTTCGACACCATGCGGTGCACCTGTTCGGGATCGCCGCGCATGGTCAGTGATGCGGGAATATCCGCCGACAGAGACACATCGTCGTCACCGATGGCCAGGCGTTCGGCCTCGAGCACATCGTCGATCAGTTCGGCCAGGTTGAAACGGGTCAGCACCGGCGTCGGCTCTTCCGCGCGCCCGAAGGCCAGCGTGGTCTCGCACAGACTGACAGCGCGGGTGATCGAATTGACCAGTTTCGGGGCCATGCGCCGCACCAGCGGGTCCTCGGAGGTCTCGATCCGGTCGGTAAACAACTGCGCCGAGGTCAGGATGTTGCGCAGGTCGTGGCTGACCCGCGCCACCGCCCCGCCAAGCTGGGCCAGCCGTTCCTTCTGTTTCAGCGAATGGGTAAGTTGCGATTGCAGCGATTGCAGCGCCTCCTCGGCCTCGCGGATCTCGGTCACATTGGCCGAGGGCCGGATGATCTGGCGGGCGTCCTCGGGCGATCTGGCATAGGCCTGCATGTTGCGCACGACGGACTTGATCTGCTTGACCAGAAACTGCCGCACGGCCAGGAACAGCAGCCCCGCCGTGATCACCGAGATGAACAGCGAAAGCGCCAGAATGCGCAGACCGTAGTCGATCATCGCGGTGCGCAAGGCTGCGGTATCCATGGTCACTTCGATCAGAAGGCCCGCGTCGCGCGACGGGTTGCCGATGATGCGGATGATCTCGGGTTCGGGATCCACCAGCCGCGCAACCGCGTCGTAGATCAGCATGGCGGGGCCTGCCTCGCGCAGATCGAAGGTCTGCCCGATCGGCCCCGGCATCGGCGAGGACAGCACCAGTTGGCGCGCCGCGTCGCGCCGCAGCACGACGTTGAAGACGCCCGCATTGAGCAGCAGCTCTTCCTCGAGGTCGCGGTCGATCATGTCATCGGCCAGAAGCGCCAGCGACGCGATCTGCGCCCGCTCGAGCCGGTCATTGAGATAGTCGAGCCGGAAGCGGGCAATCGACGGGAAGAAGATGAACGCCTCTGCCAGCATCACGAACAGCACCGTGAGGATCAGAAATCGTCCTGAGAGGGTGCGGAACATGGGCGCTGCAGATCTCCTGCTGCTTAGGGCAAAAATCGCTGAACCAGGCCGACGACGCGCTTGACGGCGGCACTTTCAAATAACTTAGGCGAAAAGTAAGCGCCCGCCGCCCGTTTGTTAAGCTCTCCGTAGGTCGGATAGGGCGAAACCATGCTGGTGACGGCCTTCATCTTCATTCCGTTGGCGATGGCCAGGGCCCACAGGTTGATGTGCTCGCCCGCCTGATGCCCGACGATCGACGCCCCCACCGGCTTGCCGCCCGCCACCATGACCTTGACGAGGCCCGTGGTCTGCCGTTCGGCCTGGGCGCGATCATTGCCGTCGTAGTGAAAACGCACGACATCGAGCTTGTCGCCATGCGCCGCTTTCGCCTCGGCCTCGGTCTGGCCGACCTGCGCCAGCTCCGGCTCGATATAGGTGGCCCAGGGCAGATGGCCGGTCTTGGCCTTGGCAGGCAGCCCGAACAGCGCCGATTGCACCACGATGCCCGCGTGATACCCCGCGACATGGGTGAATTGCAGCCCGCCCGCCGCGTCACCGATGGCATAGACCTTGCGGTTGGTGGTCTTGAGGTAGTCGTCGACCTTCACGCCGGTCTTCGTCGTCTCGATGCCCGCCGCCTCCAGCCCGAGATCGCCGGTATTGGACTTGCGCCCCACCGCCATCAACAGGTGCGACCCCTTGAAGACGCGGCCGTCCTTGGTTTCGACCTCGATCGCCCCGGCGGTGCCGCGAATTTCCTTGGCCAGCGCGTCTTCCTCGATGGCGATGCCCTCGGCGCGGAGACTTTCAAGGGCGATGGCGGCCAGTTCGGGGTCGTCCTTGCCCAGCGCCTTCATGCCCTCGATCACCGTCACGTCCGAGCCGAGCCTGCGATGCGCCTGGGCCATCTCCATGCCGATGGGCCCGCCGCCGACGACCAGCAGATGCCGGGGCAATTCGCGCAGGTCCCACAGCAATTCGTTGGTCAGGTAAGGCACGGTGTCGAGCCCGGGGATCGGCGGCACCAGCGCGGTCGACCCGGTGGCGATCACGATCCGCCGCGCGGTGATGCGGGTGTTGCCTGCCTCGACCGTGTCTTCGGACACGAAGCGGCCATGCTCCTGGATGACCCGCGCGCCAAAGCCCTCGAACCGCTCGACGCTGTCATGCGGCGCGATATTGGCGATGACGCCATGGACATGATCCTTGACCGCCGCATAGTCGACCTGCGGCTCGACCGAGGCGATGCCGTATGTCGCCGCATGGCGCATCGCGTGGGCGATCTTGCCCGCCTTGATGATCGCCTTCGAGGGCACGCAACCGTAATTCAGGCAGTCGCCGCCCATCTTGTGCCGCTCGAGCAGGACCACGTCCGCGCCCATCTGCGCGGCCCCCGCAACCACCGACAACCCGCCAGAGCCGGCCCCGATGACCAGCAGATCCGTCTTGATCGTTTCCATGGCTCAGAGCCCTTTCTTGCCGCGCACGGCCTTGAGGATGATGGGCAGCGCCGCCAATGCGCAGAGCCCGAGGATGGGCAGCAGGATCTGCGGCTCGAAGATGATGCCGAGGTTCGGTGTCTCGCCCCTCTCGAACACCTGGCCAAGGCCCGCGCCCACCGAGGTATAGACCACCGCGCCGGGAATGATGCCCAGAAACGTGGTGACGACGAATCGCCAGAACCGCACGCCGACAAAGGCCGGGACCACGTTGGCGACAAAGAATGGCACGGCGGGGATCAGTCGGATCAGGAACAGCATTTCCCACTGGTTCTCGTCGATGCCGGTCTTGATGCGCCGCACCAGCCCGTCCGACGCGTTCATTTTCTGCGCCATCCTGTCGCCCAGCCCCCAACTGGCCGCCGAAAAGATCAGTGCCGCACCGATGGTGGCGCCGGTGACGTTGAACAGCGCGCCCGGAAAGGTCGCGAACAGGAACCCCCCGGTCAGCGTGGCAATGGTGGCCCCGGGCAGCGAGAAGGCCACGATCAGCACATAGGCCAGGATGAAAACCCCGACGGTCAGCAGGTAGTTGGCGTCGCGGAAGGCCAGCAAGGCCTCGCGGTTTTCGCGCAGGGTGTCGAAGGTCAGATAGTCGCGCAGGGTGAACGCCCCGATGGCCGCGACGATCAGGATGGCGATGAGCGGAAGGTTGCGCAGCAGCGGCGAGCGCCCGTCATCTGCGGAAGGATCGTCTTGGGGCGTGTCACTGTCCATTGGGATGGACCTCCTGAAATAACGGCGCGAAGGTGTCCCTATTACATGAAGCTCAACGCGGCCCTGCGACAGGCGTGTCACGGGTGCTTGATGGCAAAAGGCGGATTCGCGGGGTCCGGGGCGCCCTGGACCCGCATTCTGTAACAATCCGTGCGACACCGACCGGAAATTGTTGCAGAAGTCGCCGTCCGGGCGTTTGACTTGGGATTGCTTCTTGCCTATAGCGCGGTCTTCAAGAGATTCATCGGCTTGGCGGACGCTGTCCCCGCACGGCCAGAGACGACGGAGACAGACAGATGTCGAAACGCACGTTTCAGCCTTCCAACCTGGTGCGCAAGCGCCGCCACGGTTTTCGCGCACGCATGGCCACCAAGGCCGGTCGCAAGATTCTGAACGCCCGCCGCGTGCGTGGCCGCAAGAGCCTCAGCGCGTAAGCCGCATCCGGCTTCAGGGTTCACGAACATGACGCCGCCGAAGGCCCCCGACCCCCGGGACGGGACCCCGCCTTCGGCGGCGTTGTCTTGCGCCGGGGCCAAGCCACCGTCCGTCACGCCGCTGGTCACCCTGACCAAGCGCGCGGAATTCCTGCGGGCGGCGCGGGCTGACAAGCAGGGCGTGGGCTCCATGCTGGTACAGGGGCTGGCGCGCAACGACGGGTCCGATGCCGTGCGCGTGGGGTTCACCTGCTCCAGGAAGGTCGGCAATGCCGTGGCGCGCAACCGGGCCAAACGGCGTCTACGCGAAGCGGCCCGCGCGGTGATCGCCCGGCAGGGGCGGCCCGGCTGGGACTACGTGCTGATCGGCAAACGCGATGCCACCGCGGCGCGCCCGTTCGAGGCGCTGCAATCCGACCTGGCCCAGGCCTTGCGCAAACTGCATGGCCGGGCGTCGGATCGCCCGGCATCGCAGCGTCCGGCACCGGACGGTCGGACACCGCAAGACCGAGCCGCGAAATGAGCCCGCTCGCCCGTCTCTTCGCGCTGCCCGTTCATGGCTACCGGCTGTTCCTGTCGCCATGGCTGGGGCGGTCGTGCCGGTTTCAACCCACCTGTTCGGCCTACGCGCTCGAAGCGCTTGAGACCCATGGCGCGTTCAAGGGCGGCTGGCTTGCCGCGCGGCGCATCGCGCGCTGCCACCCCTGGGGCGGCAGCGGCATCGACAACGTGCCGGATTGACCCCTACCAGGCCTTGATCTGCTTGCTGTCCAACCGCCATGTGCCGGGCTTGTGATGCTCGAACCGGGCGGTGCCTTCATAGCCCAGCGGCAGGGCCTCCAGCCCGTCATCGGGGATGTCGATGATCGCCAGGGCGGTCGCGCCCGGTTTGACCTGCCAGTACCGGGTTTCCTTGTTGTATTCCATGTCGTGATATTCGAACACGCCCAGCTGCGAGTGCCCTTTCCAGGCCACGACCCCCTTGTCGCAGACCTCGCCCGGGGCCAGGAAATCGGCTGGCATGCAAAGCCATTTCTCGCCCAGGCCCTGCGGCGTCGACACGCCCGGTTTCGGCATGTCGGGGATCGTGAACCGCAGCGTCGCGCTTCGACCGCCGGTTGCCAGGATCACTTTGAAAGACGACATGGAGTCACTCCTGCGGATCATGCGTTTACCGTGTTCAAGCCGCTTGTTCCACGTTCCGCCGCCACCCGTTTGACGCAAATCAAGCCGCGCCCCGTTTGCCGCGCTTGCCGGTGCACGGCACTTGGCCTAGGGATGCCTGATGTTCGATGATGCCGACGATATCCATCCGCTTTTTGCCGGTGCCCCCAAAAGCACCGAATTCAAGAAGCTGCGCAAACGCATCGTGCAGGCCACCCGCGAAGCGGTCGATCAATACGGCATGATCGAAAAAGCGCCGGGCCTTGCCGAGGGCGGACAAAAGCCGAAATGGCTGGTCTGCATGTCGGGCGGCAAGGACAGCTATACGCTTCTTGCGGTGCTGCACGAGCTGCAATGGCGCGGGTTGCTGCCGGTCGAGCTTCTGGCCTGCAACCTCGATCAGGGCCAGCCCGGGTTTCCCGCGACGGTTCTGCCCGCCTTTCTTGAAAAGATGGGGGTGCCGCACCGGATCGAGTATCAGGACACCTATTCCATCGTGAAGGACAAGGTGCCTGCCGGGCGCACCTATTGCGCCCTCTGTTCGCGGCTGAGGCGGGGGCATCTCTACCGGATCGCGCGGGAAGAACGCTGCTCGGCGATCGTGCTCGGCCATCATCGCGACGATATTCTCGAAACGTTTTTCATGAATCTGTTTCATGGTGGGCGGCTGGCCACGATGCCGCCGAAACTGGTCAACGAAGAGGGCGATCTGTTTCTCTACCGGCCCCTTGCCCATGTCGACGAAGCCGATTGCGCGAAGTTCGCCAATGCCATGAATTATCCGATCATCCCCTGTGATCTCTGCGGTTCTCAGGACGGTTTGCAGCGCCAGCAGGTCAAGCAGATCCTCGATGGCTGGGAACGCAACAGCCCCGGGCGTCGGCAGGTCATGTTCCGGGCCTTGATGAACGCCCGTCCATCGCACCTTCTGGACCCGAAACTGTTCGATTTTGCCGGTTTGATGCGAAATTCAGCCCCGAATGACGCGAATACTCCGGAAATACCGCGTTTGCGTTAAGAGCGAATTCAGCGAATCAGCGCTAGCGTGCACGAGAACAAATACGAAACATTTGGTTCTGGTATCGCACGGGGGCGCGCGTTTATGACACGGTTGATGAGACAGGTTCTGACCTGGCCTCGGCGTATTCTGTCGGGTCCGCAGGCATTGGCTTTCCTGCCCGCGCTTGCCCTGACGGCGCATCTCATCGGCGGTCCGTGGCTGATGATGGCCCTCGCGGCGGGATTTCCGGTCTATCTCTGGCGGACCGGCGGATTAAACGCGTTGCACGTGCGGGCACCGCGTGCGGCACCGCCCAGCTTTCTCGATTCCGCCGCCGCGCCACTTGCGGCGGATGCCCTGCTGTCGGATGCCCGCGACATCAATCAAAGCGCCGCCTGTATCCTCATCGACGTCGGTGGGCTCGATCACGTGGCGCTGCAACTGGGCAGCGCCGCCATGCGGGCGGCCCAGGATCTGTGCCTGATCCGGATCAAGGCGCAACTGCGCCCGGGGGACGCGGCGTTTCGCATCGGCGACGCGCGTTACCTGGTGCTGGTGGGTCCGGCGGTGCATCTCGATCTCGAGGCGCTCTTGCAACTGGCCGCACGCCTTCAATCGGGTGTCGAAGATCCCGCCGCCCTGTCCGAGACGACCCATTTCCTCACCGGGTGCCTTGGCCTCGCGCATTCGCGCCGGATCGCGGCCGACGCAACCGGTGCGGGTTTCCTCGATGCCGCAGAAGCCGCCCTTGACGAAGCGCATCTGCACGGAACATCCGCGATCCGGGTCTGGTCACCGGTGCTCGACCGCAACGTCGCAACCCGGCGGATGATCCGGACCGATGTGGTCACGGCATTGGAGCAGGGCCAGATAGAGCCATGGTTCCAGCCCCAGATCTGCACCTCGACCGGACGTGTCAGCGGCGTCGAGGCTCTGGCCCGCTGGGTCCATCCCGAACGCGGCGTGATCACGCCGGGCCAGTTTCTGGCGGCGCTGGAACGGTCCGGACGCATGATGCGACTGGGCGAGGTCATGCTGTCGCGCAGCCTTGCCGCGCTGCACCAATGGGACCGTGCGGGGCTTGACGTGCCCGGTGTCAGCATCAACCTAGCAGAGGCCGATCTGAAGAACCCGCGCCTGTGCGAACGCATCAAGTGGGAACTGGACCGCTACGACCTTACGCCGGACCGCTTGTCCATCGAGGTGCTCGAAACCGTGCTTGCCAGCAGTGACGAATGCGTTGTCGCGCGCAATGTCGCGGCCCTGAGCGGCTTTGGATGCCGGATCGACCTCGACGACTTTGGCACCGGTCGCGCCCCGATCGCCACGTTGCGGCGGATGCCGATCCAGCGCATCAAGATCGACCGGTCCTTCGTGACCGGCATCGACGAGGATGCCGAACAGCGGCGCATCCTCACCGCGATCCTCAGCCTTGCCGACCGACTGGGCCTCGACACCCTTGCCGAAGGCGTTGAGACCACCGGCCAGCACGCGCTTCTGGCCCAGCTGGGCTGCGACTATGTGCAGGGGTACAGCATCGCGAAACCGATGCCTGCAGACGACTTCGCCGCGTGGCTGCCCGCACACGAAGCTCATATCGCCGACATTCCGCGCCTGCCGCGAAAAGCCTGAGGTCTTGCAAAGCGGTTCCGTTCCCGTGACGATGTGCCGAATGACCGGTGCCGCGAACGCCGCCGACACTCGAATCGACTTGACCTTCCGCCCCTCCGGCTGTTGAACCCGACACCACTTGCAGCAAGCACAGGTACGGGTCCAAATGGGCGATCAGAACAAGAACCTCATCATCGCGACGGCGCTCAGCTTTGCCGTGATTCTCGTATGGTTCCTGCTCTTTCCACCGCCGGAAGTCACCGAGGATCCGAACGCGACAGCGGTCACCGAGACGGTCGGCGCGCCGACCTCGACCACCGCCGTCGTTCCAAGCGTCGCGCCCGATTCAGCGACCGGCCCCAATTCGACCGGCACGCCCGGTGCCTCGGCAAGCGGCGTACAGACCGCCGCCCAGGCCCCCCGCGTCGAGATCGAAACACCCCGTCTCAAGGGATCGCTCTCCCTGCTGGGCGGTCGCATCGACGATCTGGCGCTCAAGGACTACACCGAGACCATCGCGCCCGGCTCTGAAATCGTGCATCTGTTCAACCCGGTCGGCGGCCCCGCGGCCTATTACGCCCTCTACGGGTGGGCGCCCGGCGCGGGTCTCGTGGCCGAGGACGTGCCCGGCCCGAACACCGAGTGGACGCTGGCAGGGGGCGACCGGCTGACGGTCGAGACCCCCATCGCGCTGGAGTGGCAAAGCCCGTCGGGCCTGACCTTCCGCCGGCAGATCGCCGTCGACGAGGACTTTCTCTTCACCGTCACCCAATCGGTCGAAAACCCCACCGACGCGACCCGCCGCCTGGCCCCCTACGGCATTCTGGCGCGCCACGGCGAACCGGTGAACGCCAAGAACTTCTTCATCCTGCACGAAGGGGCGATCGCCATGACCGATGGCGAATTGACCGAGATCGACTGGGGCGACATGACCGATCTGCCGGTTGTGCCGCAGGCCGGTGCGCGCGCCGAGATCCTGCAAGTGACCGACAATGGCTGGGTTGGATTTACCGATCACTACTGGATGGCCACGCTTGTGCCGTCCCCGGGCAGCGCCTTCCGCGCCTCGGCGAAATACGACGCCACCCGCGACATCTACCAGACCGAGGCCGTGCTACCGACGGTCGAACTGGCACCCGGCGCCGCGACCGAAGTGACCACCCAGCTTTTCGCAGGTGCGAAGGAATGGGACACCATCCGTGACTACCAGCGCAACGGGATCGACCGGTTCGTCGATTCCATCGATTGGGGCTGGTTCTTCTTCCTGACCAAGCCGATCTTCTGGGTTCTGCACAACCTCAATCAGGTGATCGGCAACATGGGCATCTCGATCATCACGTTGACGCTGCTGATCAAGGCACTGCTGCTGCCGCTGGCCTACAAATCCTACGTCTCGATGGCCAAGATGAAAGAGCTTCAGCCCGAGATGGAGAAGATCAAGGAGCGTGCAGGCGACGACCGCCAGAAGCTTCAGCAGGAGATGATGGGCCTGTACAAGAAGGAAAAGGTGAACCCCGCCTCGGGTTGTCTGCCGATCCTGATGCAGATCCCGATCTTCTTTTCGCTCTACAAGGTGATCTTCGTCACGCTTGAGCTGCGGCACGCCCCGTTCTTCGGACCGTTCCAGGACCTCTCGGCGCCGGACCCGACGTCGATCTTCAACTTCTTCGGCCTGATGCCCTGGGGCGCGCCGCCGGAAGGCTCGATCATGGCTCTGGTCTTCATCGGCATCCTGCCGCTGCTGCTGGGCGTCTCTATGTGGCTGCAGCAGAAGCTGAACCCGGCGCCCACCGACCCGACCCAGGCAATGATATTCGCCTGGATGCCTTGGGTCTTCATGTTCATGCTGGGCAGCTTTGCGTCGGGGCTCGTGGTCTACTGGATCGCCAACAACACGATCACCTTCACCCAGCAATACGCGATCATGCGCAGCCAGGGTTACAAGCCGGATGTGTTCGGCAACATCCTGTCCAGCTTCCGCAAAAAGGGCACCGACAAGACATGACCCCGCGCGTCACTGGCCCTCATGTCACCGGCCTGTGGCGACATCCGATCAAGGGTGTGGGCCGCGAGGAGGTGGCGCGGGCGAGCTTCACTCCGGGCGCGACCATGCCGGGCGACCGGATCTGGGCGGTGGCGCATGATGCCGCGGATGACGCTGCGCGCTCGGGTGCCTGGGCGTTCTGTCGCAACTATATCCGTGCCGCAGGCTCCCCCCGGTTGATGGCAGTCGCCTCGGCCTATGATCCCGCGACCGGGCTCATCACGCTGACGCATCCCGATCAGGACGCCATCACACTTGACCCGGAAACCGAAGGCGACCGCCTGATGGCATGGCTGGCACCGCTGGTCGCCGACAACCGGCCCGCGCCCGTGGCTGTCATTCGCGCGGCCGCACGCGGCTTCACCGACAATCCCGAACCCACGGTCACGATCTGCAACGCGGCGTCGCACCGGGCGGTCGAGGGGCGTGTGGGCAAGGCCCTGTCGCCGCATCGCTGGCGCGGCAATATCTGGCTGGACGGGCTGGCCCCGTGGGAAGAGTTCGACTGGCTGGATCGCAGCATCCGGATCGGCGATGCCACCTTCCGGGTGATCGACCGGACGGGCCGCTGCAGGGCCACCGAATCCAACCCCGACACCGGCATCCGCGATGCCGACACATTGACCGCGCTGGAAAGCTGGGGCCACACGGATTTCTCGGTCCAGGCGGTCTGTATCGCCGCGGGCGACATCGCAACCGGCAACCCGGCAGAGGTCATCCGATGAAGCTGCCCTTTCCGCTGGTCGACGCCCCCGATGCGCAGACCGCCGAGGCCGCGCGCCTCCTGTTCGCGCGTGGCACGGAGTTTCTCAAGGGCGTCGTCGCCATGGACGGGCTGCCCCCGGGTGACCGCGCCGAAATCTGCTTTGCGGGCCGGTCCAATGTCGGCAAGTCCAGCCTGATCAACGCGCTGACCGGTCGCAAGGGTCTGGCGCGGGCGTCGAACACGCCGGGCCGCACGCAAGAGATCAACTTCTTCACCCTGGGAGAAAGCCACTACATCGTCGATCTGCCGGGCTATGGCTATGCCAATGCGCCGCTGCCCATCGTCGAGAAATGGCAACGCCTGCTGAAGCAGTACCTGTCGGGTCGGGCCAACCTGCGCCGCGCCTTCGTGCTGATCGACACACGCCACGGCATCAAGGCGGTCGACGAAGAGATCATGACCCTGCTCGACCGGGCAGCGGTCACCTTTCAGGCGGTGCTGACCAAAGCCGACAAGGTCAAGACGTCCGAGCGTGACAAGGTCCTTGATCAGGTCCGCGAGAAGCTGTCAAAGCACCCCGCCGCCTTCCCCGAGATCGTGCTGACCTCGTCCGAAAAGGGCGAAGGCATCACCGAGTTGCGGGCGATTATCGCCGGTCTCGACTGACGCCGTACCGTGGTGCTTGCACCGCTCGCCCGCAGGGTCGATAACCCCGGGGCACACCCGATCCCGGACCCAAGCATGAAGACCCAGGACATGAACAGAGACTGGCACGCCACGGCACGCACCCTTTCCGAGGCGCTTCCCTACATGCAGCGCTATTCCGGCGCGGTGGTGGTGGTGAAATTCGGCGGCAACGCCATGGGCGACGAGGACGCCATGGCCGAGTTCGCCCGCGACATCGTGCTGATGCGGCAGGTCGGGATCAATCCGGTCGTGGTGCATGGCGGCGGTCCGATGATCAACCAGATGCTGGACAAGCTGGGCATCTCTTCGCAATTCGTGCGTGGCAAGCGGGTGACCGACAAGGCCACCGTCGAGGTCGTGGAGATGGTGCTGACAGGCCTTGTGAACAAGCGCATCGTGCAGGCGATCATGGATGAGGGCGGGCGCGCTGTCGGACTGTCGGGCAAGGATGACGACCTGATGGTCTGTGTCGCCGACGACCCGGACCTTGGCTTTGTCGGCAAGCCGGTCGAGATGAACGTGCAGGTGCTGCGCGACCTTTTCGATGCCGGGATCATTCCGGTGGTGGCCCCGGTGGCGACGGGCATGGGCCAGAACGAAACCTTCAACGTCAACGGCGACACCGCCGCAGGCGCCATTGCCGGGGCGCTGCAAGCCGACCGTCTGTTGCTGCTGACCGACGTGGCCGGTGTCAAGGACGGCAGCGGCGAGGTGGTGACCGCGCTGACCCCCGAAGAGGTGCGCAGGATGACCCAGGACGGCACCATCGCCGGCGGCATGATCCCCAAGACCGAAACCGCGCTCAGCGCCATCGACGCAGGTGTGCGCGCGGTGGTCATCCTGGATGGTCGCGTGCCCAATGCCTGCCTGCTTGAGCTTTTCACCGAACATGGCGCGGGGTCGCTGATCCGACACGCGGAACTTCCCCCGCACGAGCGGCGCTGAGCGATGCGCCGCCTGATTCTCATGCGCCACGCCAAGTCGGATTGGCTACAGGGTGTGGACGACCACGACCGTCCGCTCAACAAGCGCGGGCAGAAGTCCGCGCCAGCGCTGGGTCGGTGGCTGCGCAACAAGGGCTACCTGCCCGACGCGGCGCTGATATCGTCCTCGATGCGCACGGTCGAAACGTTCGGGCGGCTCGATCTCGACTGCGCCGTGCGCAAGACGCGGCGGCTTTACCTCGCCGATGTCGAAGAGATCATGGCTGAATTGCGCGCCGAAACCGCCGAGACGCTTCTGCTGATCGGCCACAATCCCGGCATTGCCTATGCGGCGTCGCAACTGGTGTCGGCGGTGCCTGATCACGCGGATTTCCGCGACTACCCGACCGGGGCGACACTGGTGGCCGAATTCGACGTGGCCTCATGGGACGCCGTCGCCATGGGCACAGGCATCGCCCGCGACTTCGTCGTGCCAAGGGAACTGACCGGCGGCTGAGCGCCACGGACCGGCCCTGCGCCGGTCCCTCGGGGAACCCTGCGCTTTGCCACCCGGCCCGCTGCACCGGCCCCCTACATTTACACCCCGGCCAAGGACACGGGTGGTTGCCCCCCGCATCCTGCGCTGTCCTGCGCTGTCCGGATCTGTGTGTGGCGCCCTAGCGGAACGGCGGCGCGTATAGCAGGCCACCGTCCGTCCACTGGGCGTTCAGCCCGCGCGACAGGTTGACCGGCGTCCGCTCCCCGATGTTCTTGGCAAAGATCTCGCCGTAGTTGCCCCCGGCCAGGATGGCCCGGCGCGCCCAGTCCGCATCGAGGCCCAGCATCGCGCCCAGCTCGCCTTCGGTGCCGAGGATTCGCTTGACCTCGGGGCTGCCCTTGGTCGCAAGCTCCTCGATATTGGCAGAGGTGACACCATATTCCTCGGCTGCGATCAGCGCGTTCAGGGTCCAGCGGACCACATCCCCCCAATCGTTGTCACCGTGGCGCACCAGCGGGCCCAGCGGTTCCTTCGAGATGATCTCGGGCAGCACCACGTGATCGGTCGGGGTTTCGAACGCGGCGCGGGTTGCGGCCAGGCCCGACGCGTCGGTGGTGTAGGCATCGCAGGCCCCCGACAGGTATTGTTGCTGGGCCTCGGCGTTGGTCTCGATCGCGACCGCCGTGTAGTCCATGTTGTTGTTGCGGAAGTAGTCCGCGAGGTTCAGGGCCGCCGTGGTGCCGCTTTCGATGCAGACCGTGGCGCCGTCAAGTTCGGTCGCCGACGAAACGCCCAGCGCCTTGGGCACCATGAAGCCCTGTCCGTCGTAGTAATTCACCCCGACGAAGTCGAATTTCAGGTCCACGTCGCGCTCGAATGTCCAGGTGGTGTTGCGGGCCAGGACATCGATTTCGCCCGCCGCCAGGACCGTGAAGCGGGTATTTCCGGTGGTCGGCACGAAGTTGACCGCCGAGGGATCGCCCAGCACGGCGGCGGCAATGGCGCGGCAGAAGCCGACATCAAAGCCGCTCCACTCACCGTTCGCGTTCTCGGTCGCAAAGCCGACAAGTCCGGTCGACACGCCGCAGTTCAGTTTTCCGCGTTCTTTGACGGTATCGAGGGTCTGCGCCGCAGCCGCTCCGGCCGTCAGGCCGACCGCAGCCAATACGCCAAGAATTACGGTTCTGTACATGTCTACCTCTTCCTTTTTTCCGCCACTCATCGGGCAGATTCAGCGCAGCCACAAGGGATGCATCGCATATCGTGCAGAAGCGGATTTCCGCTTGGCCTGCGCAACTCTGGTCGCATTCCAATTCGAAGGTCAACCCGGACGCCCTGAAAACAGCTGTCCCGAGGGCTGTCAGGCGATAGCGTCCCGCGCATCGTTTGCATGGTCCCGGGACAGGTGCCAGATGCGCACCGCGTCGGCGAAAGCGCGCCGTTTGATCTCCGCCAGGGCCGCGGCGTCCTCGTCCGCGCCCCACTGTTCCGCCTGCCATTCCTCGTCCAGCCGCGAGGCCTGCCAGACTGTCTCGGGGTCGTGACCGCGGGTGGCGGCAAAGCCCAGCACAAGCGAGCCCGTCAGCGACACCAGATCGTGAAAGGCGGCCAGACCGAAGGGATCGATCCGGTGGACATAGCCGCGCAGCGTCTCGACCGCGCGGGGGTCCTGCGGGATGTGCATGACGCCGACCCGAGGCTCCAGCCGCACGCCGAAGGTCTCGGCGGCCCATTCGAGGTAGGGGTCCCAGACCTCGGCCTGCCGCGCCACCAGATCGGCGGGTGCATCGGCCCGGTAGCATAAGAGATCGCTGTCGCCATAGGCGGCCAGCATGTCGGCCACTTCGGCGCGCTGGATATGCACCTTGTCGATGGCGGCATTGGCGCTGCGGGTGACCGGCATCGTGGCCGGGTCGATCACGTCGACCTGCGCGTCCCATTCCGCCGCGATGGCGTCGGCGAAGGCGGCGGTCGGCACGACCAGCGGCGCTTTCGCGGGTGTCTTGATCGGACGCGCGTCCAGCAGAACCTGCCAGCCGGTATCGGTCGGTTCGGTCCGCGCCTCGGTCCAGAAGCGCTTCATCGCCCATCCGCTCATGTCTGGCTCCATATCTGTTGCAACAGCCCCGGCAGCGCCGCCATCTCGTCGATGATATGGTCTGCATCCGTCAGCCGCGCGCGCGGGTGATATCCCCAGGTGACGCCGATCGCCACCAGTCCGGCGGCCCGCGCCATGGCCATGTCGAACGCCGTGTCGCCGATCATCACCGCGTGGCGGGCGGCAACGCCGGTCTCCGACAGCGCGGCCTGCAGCATGGCGGGGTGCGGCTTGGACGGGTGATGGTCCGCGACCTGCTCGGTGGCGAATCGTCCGCGCAGCGCGTGACCGTCCAGCAGCGCATCGAGCCCGCGCCGCGACTTGCCGGTGGCGATGCCGGACAGCCAGTGCGGCACCGCGTGGATGGCGTCCAGCGTCTCGCGCACCTGCGGGAACAACGGCGCGCCCTCCGCCGCACCGACGGCCCTGCGCCGCGTCGCATAGGCGTCCTTGTAGCCCGCGACCATTCGTGCGCGCGTAGCGGCATCGACCCCGGGGGCCAGCTCCGCCATCGCCTCGGGCAGCGACAGGCCGACGATGCCGAGGATCGCCGCCCGGGGCGGCGTGACGAGGTGCTGCCCCTCGAAAGCCGCGGTCATCGCGGCCAGGATATCGGCCTGGCTGTCCACCAACGTGCCATCGACATCAAAGACCACCAATCGCAGATCGCCGCTCATGCGTCGTCCAGAAAGGGGTCTGCGGGCACGTCGGCGGCGTCCCAGCCGACGTAGCTCCAGGTGTTCGCCATGTGGTCCGGCAACGGTGCTGTGACTGTGATCCGCGCGCCGCTGACCGGGTGTGTGATCGACAGGGACCGGGCGTGCAGGTGCAGCTTGCGGCTGATCTCTCCGCCCAGCTGCGCGCCCCAGCCATCGCCCAGGTTCTCCTGCCCCGAGCCGCCGTATTTGCCGTCGCCGACGATGGGATGCCCGATCGCCGCCATATGCGCGCGCAGCTGATGGGTGCGCCCGGTGACCGGAACCATCGCCACCCAGGCCGCGCGCTGGGCCAGCTTCGACAGCACCGCGTAATCGGTGGTGGCGTGCTTCGCGCCTTCGGTGGATTTCATGTCGCGCGGGTGCACCGGCAGCATCTTCTCGCCCTCGCCGCCCTTGCCGTGGCCCGGTGCCTTCACCAGGCCCAGCTGGATCGTGCCCATCGCCGGGATCGGCACGCCCGCGACCACGGCCCAATAGATCTTGCGGGTTTCGCGCGCGCGGAATGCGTCGGTCAGTGCCTTGGCCACCGCCCGGGTGCGGGCCAGCAGCAGCACGCCAGACGTGTCCTTGTCGAGCCGGTGCACCAGCCGGGGCTTTTCGTCGTAGCCGAAGCAAAGCGCGTCCGACAGGCCGTCGACATGGCGCGTCTGCTTCGATCCGCCCTGCGTCGGCAGGCCCGGCGGCTTGTTGATCGCGATGATGTGGTCGTCGCGGAACAGCACACAGGCGCGCATCATCTCGGCATCGGCATCGGATATCTGCGGCTTCGGGCGGGCGGTGATCGCGCCCGCGTCGGGGATCGGCGGGATGCGCACCTCCTGGCCCGTGGCAAGCCGGTGGTTCGCCTTCACGCGGCCGCCATCGACGCGCAACTCGCCCTTGCGGCACAGCTTCTCGATCCGCCCCTGCGCCAGTTGCGGGAACAGCCGTTTCAGCCAGCGGTCAAGGCGCTGATCGCTGTCGTCGGGACCGATCGTGAGTGTCTGCACGCCGCTCATTGGGTCAGGCTCCTTGCCAGGATCAGGCCCAGTACCAGGGCCGAGAGAGAGAGGATGACCGACGCGGCCACGTAGGCCGCCGCCTGCGCCGGCGCCCCCCGTTCATATAGGCTCACCGCATCGAGCGAGAAGGCCGAGAAGGTGGTGAACCCGCCCAGCAGCCCGGTCATCAGGAAGGGCGACAGCCGGTTGCCGCCAAGATGCGCCAGCCCCACCACGATGATCCCCATCGCAAAGGACCCCAGCACATTGACCGACAGCGTGCCCCAGGGAAAGCCGTGCCCCAAGGCGCGCACGGCCGCGATCCCGGCGAGGTACCGGGCCATCGCGCCCAGCGCGCCGCCAAGGGCGACCTGTATCAACGTGCCAACCATGCCCGCGCGCATCGCGCCTTGCCGCTGGCTTGTCAAGCAATGGTGACATCCGGGGTCATTCCCCTTCGGACTGACACGGGGTAGCGTCCGACCCGAATGGAGGACCTGACATGCCGACACGCCGCGCCCTGCTTCGGGGCATCGCCGCCACGACCGCGACCGCTGCTCTGGGCGGCCTGCCCGCGCGGCTCGGCGCATCCCTGCCGGAACTGGCGGTTGCGCCCGGCACCCACCAGATCGCGCCCGAGGGCATGGCCGCCACCGACCTCTGGACCTTCAACGCCGCCTTTCCGGGGCCGGAATTGCGCTATCGACAGGGCGACCGCTTTCAATGGCGGGTGACCAATGGTCTCGCGCAACCGACCTCGGTGCATTGGCATGGCATCCGGATCGAGAACGCCATGGACGGGGTGCCGGGGCTGACGCAGGACCCGATCGCGCCGGGCGCCGGGTTCGACTACGACTTCGCCCTGCCGGATGCCGGGACGCATTGGTATCACAGCCATGCGCAAAGCGTCGAACAGGTCGAGCGTGGCCTCTATGGCGCGTTGATCGTGGATGAGCCGGACACCCCCGATATCGACCGGGATCTGACGCTGGTGATCGACGACATCCGGCTGGGGCGCGACGCGCAGATCACCCCGGATTTCGACAACCTGCACGACCGCGCCCATGCCGGGCGGATCGGCAATGTGGTGCTGACCAATGGCGCCCCCGAGGCGCGTTACGGCGTGCGTCGGCACGACCGGTTGCGGCTGCGGATCATCAACGCCGCCAATGCCCGGATCTTCACGCTGGGGCTACAAGGGCTCGAGGGCTGGATCGTGGCGCTTGATGGCATGCCGCTGGCCGAACCGCCGACGGTAAGCGATCTGCTGACCCTCGCCCCGGCCCAGCGCGTCGATCTGATCGTCGATGTCACCGACCCGGACGAGGCTTTTTTGCTGCATTTCGACCGCAGCGGCGGCTATGCGCAGGCGACCTTCGAGGTCGGACCCGGGACACGCGCCCGGCGCGGCCCCCCCGCCCCGCTGCCGCCCAATCCCGACTTCCCCATCGATCTCGCCGGTGCGGTGCCGCAGCGCATCCTTTTGCAGGGCGGTGCTATGCGGGGCCTGCCCGAGGCGCGCCTTGACGGCAAGATGCTGTCGGGCCGCGATCTGGCGCAGCAGGGCATGGTTTGGGCGATCAACGGGCAGGCGGGCCGCGATGCGACGCCCCTGCTGCAGGTGACGCGGGGCGAAAGCGTGCGGCTCGGCATGGTCAATGACAGCGCCTTCCCACATGCCATGCATCTGCACGGGATGCATTTCGCCGAGGTGCTGGCGGATGGCGGTCTCGGCCCCTTGCGCGACACCATCCTGCTGGGTCCGGACGAGGTGCGCGAGGTGGCGTTTGCCGCGCACAATCCCGGCGACTGGCTGTTTCATTGCCATATGCTCGGCCATCACGCGGGCGGCATGGGCAGCTTCATCCGCGTCACTGCATAAGGCCCGGACTTGCGCGACTCGGCCCTTTCGGACAAGGCTTGATCAAATGATCAAAATTCCCGCCTGACCCGGAGGTCCACCATGGACGGCACGCTTACCGCCAACGATCTGTCGCACATCGTCACTGCCGACAAGGCGCATGTCTGGCATCACCTGAGCCAGCACAAGCCATGGGAAACCTCGGACCCGAATATCCTGATCGAGGGCAAGGGGATGCGGGTCTGGAACCAGAACGGCAAGGAACACCTCGATGCGGTGTCCGGCGCGGTCTGGACCGTCAATGTCGGCTATGGCCGCGAAGAGATCGCCCGCGCGGTCTATGACCAGCTGTGCAAGATGAACTATTTCGCGGGGGCCGCGGGCACGGTGCCCGGCGCGCTGTTCGCGGAAAAGCTGATCGGCAAGATGCCCGGCATGAGCCGCGTCTATTACTGCAATTCCGGGTCCGAGGCGAACGAGAAGGCGTTCAAGATGATCCGCCAGATCGCGCACAAGCGCTATGGCGGCAAGAAGCACAAGATCCTCTACCGCGACCGCGACTACCACGGCACCACCATCGGCTGTCTGTCGGCGGGCGGTCAGGACGAACGCAACGCGGAATACGGCCCCTTCGCGCCGGGCTTCGTGCGGGTGCCGCATTGCCTTGAATACCGCCGCCACGAACAGGACGGCGCGCCGGTCGAGAATTACGGCGAATGGGCCGCCGACCAGATCGAGAAAGTCATCCTTGCCGAAGGTCCCGACACGGTGGGCGGACTCTGCCTTGAGCCGGTCACCGCGGGCGGCGGCGTCATCCTGCCCCCCGAGGGCTACTGGCCCCGGGTGCAGGAGATCTGCCGCAAATACGACGTCCTGCTGCATATCGACGAGGTCGTCTGCGGCGTCGGGCGTACCGGCGACTGGTTCGGCTACCAGCAATACGGCGTCGCGCCGGACATGGTGACGATGGCCAAGGGCGTGGCCTCGGGCTATGCGGCGATTGCCTGCCTCGTGACCACGGAGGCGGTGTTCGACATGTTCAAGACCGACGCCGCCGATCCGATGGACTATTTCCGCGACATCTCGACCTTCGGGGGCTGCACGGCGGGTCCGGCGGCGGCGATGGAAAACATGCGCATCATCGAGGACGAGGACCTGCTGGGCAACACCACCCGGATGGGGGCCTACATGCTGGACCAGCTGGGCGCGCTGAAGGACAAGCACCGGGTCATCGGCGACGTGCGCGGCAAGGGCCTGTTCCTCGGGGCCGAACTTGTCACCGACCGCGACTCGAAAGAGCCGGTGGAAGAAGCGCGCGTCAAGGCCGTGGTCGGCGATTGCATGGCGCAGGGCCTGATCATCGGGGCGACCAACCGGTCGGTGCCGGGAAAGAACAACACCTTGTGCTTTTCGCCCGCGCTGATCGCCACGAAGGACGATATCGACGAGATCATCGCAGGCGTGGACAACGCGTTGGGTCGGGTCTTCGGGTAACCTCGGGGGGCGTCGCGCACCCTGCCCCGGACAGGATCCGGGGCCGCTGACCCGATGCCACGATCCCATGTGACGGGTCAGGCGGGTGGCCTGCCCGGTGCGGGATGCTCCGCCCCGACAGAAGCTGGTCGCCGAACACAAAAAAACCGCGCCCGATGGACGCGGTCTTGTCGTTAACGCGGCGGCGGATCAGCCGTTCACGCTGTCTTTCAGAGCCTTGGCGATGGTCATCTTGACCTGCTTGTCGGCTTCTTTCTTGAACTGCTCACCGGTGGCGGGGTTGCGCACCATGCGCTCGGGGCGCTCGCGGCAGTAGATCTTGCCGATGCCAGGGATCGTCACGGCACCGCCGCCACCCACTTCGCGGGTGATGATGTTGGTGATCGCATCCAGCGCGGCACCGGCAGCTTTCTTGTCGCTGTCCATCTCTTCTGCAAGAGCGGCGACAAGCTGGGTCTTTGTCATCGGCTTTGACATGGTATTCTCCTTCAGCCTCCCCCCTTGTTGGGGCGTTATCGGCTATTTGAACCTTATATTGCGTCGAAACACAACGATTAGCGGTTAGGCAAACACTCAAAACCAGCACTTTTTACGTGTATCGGGCCTTTAAAGGAAGGCCGTTTCGTCAAAACTGCGCAACTTCCGGCTGTGGATGCGGGCGATCGGCATTTCACGCAGCACCTCCATGGCGCGGATTCCGATGCGCAAATGCCGGGTGACCTGGGTCTTGTAGAAGTCCGACGCCATGCCCGGCAGCTTCAATTCGCCATGCAGCGGCTTGTCCGACACGCACAAAAGCGTCCCATAGGGCACCCGGAACCGAAAGCCGTTCGCGGCGATGGTGGCGCTTTCCATGTCCAGCGCGATAGCGCGCGATTGCGACAGGCGCTGCACCGGACCGTGGGTTTCGCGCAATTCCCAGTTGCGGTTATCGACGCTGGCAACGGTGCCGGTCCGCATGATCCGCTTGAGGTCGTAGCCCTTGAGTTCGGTCTCGACCGCCACCGCCTCTTCGAGCGAGGTCTGGATCTCGGCCAGCGCCGGGATCGGCACCCAGACCGGCAGATCGTCGTCAAGCACGCGATCCTCGCGCAGGTAGGCATGGGCCAGCACGAAATCGCCCAGCGATTGCGAATTGCGCAGACCGGCGCAATGCCCGACCATGATCCAGGCATGCGGACGCAGCACCGCGATATGATCGGTCGCGGTCTTTGCGTTGGACGGGCCGACGCCGATATTGACCAGCGTGATGCCCGAACCGTTCGCCCGCTTGAGGTGATAGGTCGGCATCTGCGGCATCTTCGGGCTGACTGGCAGCGCGCCATCGGGGTCGGTAATCTCGGCATCGCCGGTCGATACGAAGCTGGTATAGCCGCTGTCGGGATCGGCCAGCGCGGCGCGGGCATAGGCTTCGAACTCGGTCACGTAGAACTGGTAGTTGGTGAACAGAACATGGTTCTGGAAATGTCCCGGATCGGTCGCGGTGTAATGCGCCAGCCGTGCCAGCGAGTAATCCACCCGCTGCGCGGTGAAGGGGGCCAGCGGCTCGGCACCGTCGGGCGCGGGGCGGGCGGTGCCGTTGACGATGTCGTCATCCGTGGTCGTCAGGTCCGGCACGTCGAAGACATCGCGCAGGATGAAGTCCGCCGCACCCTCTTGCGGGACGGTCACGCCTTCACGATTGGACACCGCGAAATGGACCGGCATCGGCGTTGCGGACAGGCCGATCTGCACCGGCACGCCATGGTTCTCGATCAGAAGTCCGATCTGCTGTTCGAGATAGGCGCGGAACAGGTCGGGCCGGGTGATCGACGTGGCATGCACGCCGGGCGCGGAGACATGGCCGAAGGCCAGCCGGCTGTCGACCTTGGCAAAGCTCGTCGTGGCGATCCGCACTTCCGGGTAATAGGCCCGGAAGCGCACCCCGGGGTGGCCGGTCTCGATGGCTGCCTGGAACCGGTCGCACAGAAACTCGGTGGCCTGCTCGTACAGATCGCACAGGCGATCGACGGCTTCCTTCGGCACGGTAAAAAGGGCGGGCTCGGGCGCGTCCGGCGTCACAAGCTCCACGCCCGCAATGAAATCCTGCATTCTGGTCTCGCTTTCGTGTTGGCCGCACCGTGACACCAAGCAGGGGCAGGTTCAAGGAACGCCGTCGCGTCGCGGGAACCCGGCGGCGGATGGGGGCGTTTTCCGCTCATGCAGGTCACGCCCGAACTCACATACTACCCCGACAGCCGACCGGGGATCACACGCCGCAAGCAGGGCCGCGGCTGGAGCTATCTTGCCCCCGACGGCACCCGGATCGACGCCGCGACCGAGCGCCGACGCCTCGACGCGATCGCGGTGCCGCCCGCCTACCGGGACGTCTGGATGTGCCCCGATCCCAGCGGGCATCTTCAGGCCACCGGGCGCGATGACAAGAAGCGCAAGCAATACCGCTACCACGCCGACTGGACCGCCTATCGCGCGCGCCGGAAATTCGGGCACCTGGCGACATTCGGCGCGGCGTTGCCGGGGCTGCGCGCCCGCATCCGACGCGATCTGCGCGAGGGCGATGCGGGCGATCATGCCTTTGCCATCGCCGCGATCCTGGCGCTGCTCGACCGGGCCAATCTGCGCGTCGGCAATGCCGACTACACCCGGCGGAACCGCACCTTCGGGGCAACCACGCTGAAGTCCCGACACCTCGACCTGGACGGCACCGAGGTGCGGCTCGATTATCGTGCCAAGGGTGGCGAACGGGTTCGGAAACGCCTGCGCGACCAAACCCTCAACCGCGTGCTCGAACGGCTTGACGATCTGGGCGGCCCGACGCTCGTGTCTTGGCAGGACGCGGATGGCAGGACCCGCGCGGTCAATGCCAGCGAGGTCAACGCGACGCTGGCCGACCTGACCGGGTCCGACGCGATCACCGCCAAGACCTTTCGCACCTGGAACGGCACGGTTGCGGCGTTCGAAACGGCGATGGCCGAGGATCCGCCGACCATCAAGGCCATGACCGAGGCCGCCGCTGAGCGGCTACACAATACCCCTGCGATCTGCCGGACGAGCTATGTGCATCCCCGCGTGATCGCGCTGGCGGACGCCGAATTGCCCGCGCGCCGCGTCTGGATGGACCGCGCGTCCGAAACACGCGGTTTGCGGCAGGCCGAGGCCGGGCTTCTGGCGCTGCTGTCGGAGGCGGACGGGTTTCCTTCGCCCTAGCTCCGTGCGACCGTTGCGCGAGAAACGCAAGACGCAGGCGCGCGCCGCCCGGAGGCCCGATGACAGACACCCCGCCCGACACAGCCATCCACACAGCCACACACACATCCACCGAGACCCCCACGGCAGTTGTGACCGGGGCGGCCCGCGGTATCGGGCTGGCCACCACCCAGCTGTTCCTGGAAAAGGGCTGGAAAGTGGTCATGGTCGATCGCGACGGCCCGGAACTGACCCGCGCGGCATCGACGCTGTCGGGGGTCCTCGCGGTCGAGGCCGACATCTCGGATATCGGCGATGTGCACCACATGACCAATGCCGCCACCGGTTTCACGGGCCGCATCGACGCGCTTGTCAACAATGCCGGTATTGCCGATTTCGGCCCCATCGGAGCCACCGACTTCCACACCTGGCGCAAGGTGATGGCGACCAATCTCGACGGTGCGTTCCTGTGTTCGCAGGCGCTGGTTCCGGCGCTGAAGGCGGCGCGCGGCGCGATCGTGAACATCGGCTCGATCTCGGGGTTGCGGGCGTCGACGCTGCGGGTGGCCTATGGCACCTCGAAAGCCGCGATCATCCATCTGAGCAAGCAACAGGCCGTCGAGCTGGGCGAGTTCGGCATCCGGGCCAATTGCGTCTGCCCCGGCCCGGTGCGCACCAAGCTGGCCATGGCCGTACACAGCCAGGACATCATCGACGCCTATCACGACGCGATCCCGCTCAATCGCTATGGCAACGAGCGCGAGATTGCCGAGGCCATCGTCTTCCTCGCATCGCCGTCCGCGTCCTACATCACCGGACAGGTCCTGGCCGTCGACGGCGGGTTCGACACGGCGGGCGTGGGCTTGCCCGCGTTGCGCCCGTGACCGACGCTGCCGTTGTCATCCGGGCGTGCGATCCGCGCGACGCCGAGGCTGTGGCTTGCCTCCAGTCCTACTATGCCGAGTTGAACCGCCGCTTCGATCACGGCTTTGACGTGACCCGGTCCGCCGATCCCGAAGCCGCCAGCATGACGCCGCCCAAGGGCACCTTCCTGCTGGCAGATGTCGACGGTCGGGCGATGGGCTGTGTCGGCCTCAAGGGACATGGCGACTGGGGCGAGGTCAAGCGGCTCTGGGTGTCGCCCGAGGCGCGGGGTCTGGGCCTTGCGCGACGGTTGATGGCGACGCTCGAGGACGAGGCGCGGACGCTCGGCATGGGGGTGCTGCGGCTCGATACCAACAACGCGCTGCACGAAGCGGTGGCGATGTACCGGGCGCTGGGCTGGACCGAGATCGGGCGCTTCAACGACGACCCCTATCCGGACGCGTTCTTCGAGCGGACGCTGTAACGGAAGCGGCGGCGGGCGCATCCGGTCCGGCGCTGCCCGCGCGCCCTCGGGTGCGTTCTGGTGGTGCGGTGACGGCAGACGAGCCCCCGGATCAGGTCCGGGGTCCGTGCCGTTGACCCGGTATCCGCAGCAAGGCGCGAGGGACCGCTTGCGACAAGGGGCAGACGTGGCGGCGGAACACCAGCCGAACATGCGCGACGACTGGGTGCGCCCTGTTCCCGGCCACCGGCCCCCGGACGTGATCCGGGGGCTCGGGGCACTTGGCGCATCAGCGGATGCGCTGGCCGTTGGCCAGGATCTGGCCCTCTTCGGTGATCGTCACGGTCGATGTCAGCCTGTCTGCACCACCGCCCGGTACCGAGAACATCGAGATCATCATCCGGGCGCCCATCGCGTCCTCTTCGGACATGATCCCCATCTCGATCAGCTTGTCGATCAGCGCGTTGCCGCCCTCGAGCGACAGGGTCGCCTCGCCGGTCGGCGCGGGCATGCCGTCGAAGGTTTCGAGATCGTCATTGTTGAAGGTAAACGCGCCCTCGCCCTTCATCTCGGCCCCCGCTGCCATCAGCTGCAGCGCGTTGATGGTGACGGAATTGACCTCGCCCGGCGCGCCATCGGCGGCCTCCATCGCTTCGGGGTCGAGGATCGACAGGAAGGTGGTGACCTGCCCGGTGACATCGACGATCAGCGTCGCCGGATCGCGCGGCAGGATCTCTTGTGGATCGAGCATCGACCAGATCACATCGGCCATTTCAAGACCGGCCAGCTGCAACAGCAGCTTGAAGTCCTGCGGGTCGTCCGAGGCCATGACCGGAACACTGAAGGCCAGCTGGATACGGTCGGCCGAGGCGGATACCGGGAATGGCAGGTCCGGAACCGTCGCCGACATCTGCAGGTTCTCGGTGCCGACATCGTACTGCATGCCATCCTCGGACAGCGCAAATGCGAAGGACCCGCCACTGGACGAGCTTTGGCCCTCGGCGGCGTCTCCGTCCGACGTGCCGCTGAATTGCGACTGGCCGGTGGCATAGCTGAATGTGGCGCGCGCCTTCAGTCCTGCCTTGATCAGGGCTTCCCCGGTCAGGTCGGGCTTGATTTCGGGAATGTCGCCCGAGCCTTCCATCGCCACCTCGGTCAATGCCCCGGACAGGTTGCCGGTGTCGCCGGTTTCGGGATCGGTGAACGAGACGCCGTAGCTCAGTTCGGCGATCTCCATGGCCTGGGTGACCTGCAACAGATCGCCGTAGTCCAGCGACATCGACCCGGACATGCCCGCCATGGCGAATGACCCGTTGCCCATCTCTTCGGGCAGCGGCGTGCCGTCCACCGTGATCCCGGCCAGGTCTATTCCCAGCCGGTCCGCCGACAGGTCGTATCTGGTCTTGGCTTCGGTGCCCGAGGCGACGATCGCAAGGCCGGAATGGGAATAATCGAGAGACACGACCGTCTCGGGTTCGTCGTCGGTGTCGGTGGTGATGGTGATCGGCATGCTTTCGGGGAAAAGGATCAGAACGGTGCCATCCCCCTGATCCTCGAACACCACCTCGGAGGCCTCGAAGACCAGCGCGCCGTTCTCTTCCGGCATCGCCATCGTGGCGGTCAGCCCCGCGACAACGACATTGCCACCCGCGTCGTTGCGATCGGCGCTGACAGTATAGCCCGATGTTTCGAGATAGGTCCGAAATCCCTCCCAGACCTGCTCGGGGGTGACATCGGCCAGAACCGGCTGGGTCCCGACGATCAGCAGTGAGGCAGTGCCGCCCAACAGGGCGCGAATGCGGCGCGTCATGGAGTTTCCTTCCCGCAAAATGACAAAATCAATCTGACGCACAGCTTCCTCCCAGTCGGACCGACGGTCAAGGGGGGTGGACCGTCCGGACCTGCACCGCTACCCAAAGACGCAGACAATTCAAGGGAGCTCGCTCATGGATATGACCGGCAAGACCGTCCTTATCACCGGTGCCAGCCGCGGCATCGGCGAGGCCGCCGCGCGGCGGTTCGCCAAGGCCGGGGCGCAGGTCGCGTTGCTGGCCCGCACCGCCGACCGGATCGCGGAAATCGCGGGCGAGATCGGCGACGCCGCCATCGCCATCCCCTGCGACATTTCACGCTTCTGGGAACTGGAGGAAGCGGTCGCAAAGACCGTGCGGACCTTCGGGCAACTTGACGTGATGGTGAACAACGCCGGCGTGATCGAACCGATCGCGCATCTTGCCGATGTGGACCCCGCCGCCTGGGGCAGCGTCATCGACGTCAACCTCAAGGGCGTCTTTCACGGCATGCGCGCGGCGTTGCCGGTGATGCAGGGACAGGGCCGGGGCACGATCCTGACGATTGGATCCGGCGCGGCCCACAACCCGGTCGAGGCGTGGTCGGCCTATTGCGCCTCAAAGGCGGGGGCGCTGATGCTGACCCGCATGGCGGACAAGGAAAACCGCGACGCCGGTATCCGAGCGCTGTCGCTGTCGCCCGGCACGGTGGCGACCGAGATGCAGCGCGAGATCAAGGCCTCGGGGATCAATCCGATCAGCCAGCTTGACTGGTCCGACCACATTCCGCCCGAATGGGTCGCCGAGACGCTGCTGTGGATGTGCGGTCCCGATGCCGATGCATATCTCGGCGCCGAGGTGTCGCTGCGCGATCCGGATATCCGGCAGGCCGTGGGTGTGGCATGATCCGCGTCCAGGACGAAGGCGCGCTTCGGATCGTCACCCTTGACCGGGCGGACAAGGCCAACGCACTGACCGCCGAGATGCTGGGCGCGCTATGCGAGGCGGTCGAGGATGCGGGCGACGCGCGCTGCCTGATCCTGACCGGGGTCGGAAAGGTGTTTTCGGCAGGCGCCGATCTGGACGCCGCGAAGGCCGGACTGGCGGTTTCGCCCCTGTGGGAACGTCTGTCCGGCGCGATTGCCGCCCTGCCCGCGCTGACCATCGCGGCGCTGAATGGCTCGGCGGCCGGGGGTGCGCTGGGCATGGTCATCGCCTGCGATCTGCGCATCGCGGTGCCGGGGGCCAGGATCTTTTACCCGGTGATGAGGCTGGGCTTCCTGCCGCAGCCTTCCGATCCCGCGCGCCTGCGGGCCATCGCCGGGGCGTCACGGGCGAAACGCATCTTGATGGCAGGCGAACGGATCAGCACCAACGAGGCCGAGCGCTGGGGTCTTGTGGATCATCTGGTGGCACCGGACGCGCTGATGGACAAGGCCCGCGCGCTGGCCGAGGCCCCGCTGGCCGCAGCGCCGGACCATGTGGCGGCGATCAAGGCGCTGTGCGCGCGCCCGCTGGCCTAGGGCCGCCGGGGACAACGGCCCGCGAATGGCCTGTCGCCGGTGCGATGCGGCCCCCTTGACGTCAGGCCGGGCAGGCATCTGCCAACCTTTACCCTTGCAGACTCGGGTTGCGATCCGTATATCGCTCTCAACAGCGGCGCGGTGGGGTCCAAACCCAACGCACCACCGGATCATCGGGACGGGCCGCGCGCCCGTTTTTTTGTGTTTCAAGCAACCCGACCGACAGGACACCATGACCGACCTGATCGCCAAGACCGCCATGGACAAGCGCATTGCCGAAATCGCCACGCCGGTGATCGAGGACATGGGCTATGAGCTGGTGCGCGTGCGCCTGCAAAGCGGCAATACGCCCTTGCTGCAGATCATGGCCGAGCGTCCCGAGGGCGGCATCGACGTCGACGCCTGCGCCGAGATCTCGACCGCGCTGTCCGCCACCTTCGATGTCGAGGACCCGATTCTCGATGCCTACACGCTCGAGGTGTCGTCGCCCGGCATCGACCGCCCCCTCACCCGGCTCAAGGATTTCGAGACCTTCGAGGGATACGAGGCCAAGATCGAGACGCATGACCTCGTCGGCGGGCAGAAACGCTTCAAGGGCGTGCTGGCCGGTGTCGAGGACGGCGAGGTGCTGATCAATGTCGATGCGGGCACCATCGGCCTTCGGTTCGACTGGCTGGCGGATGCCAAGCTGGTGCTGACCGACGAGCTCATCCGCGAGATGCTCAAGGCGCGCAAGGCGCAGGGGCCCGTTGACACGAATTTCGACCAAATCGAGGCCGATGACGGCCAAACCGAGGAGCAATAACAGATGGCCATCACATCAGCCAACCAGCTGGAGCTTTTGCAGACCGCGGAGGCGGTCGCGCGGGAGAAGATGATCGACCCCGGCCTTGTCGTGGAAGCGATGGAGGAAAGCCTCGCGCGGGCCGCCAAGTCCCGCTATGGCGCCGAGATGGACATCCGCGTGAAGATCGACCGCCGCACCGGTCGGGCGACCTTTACCCGCGTGCGCACCGTCGTCGCCGATGACGAGCTCGAGAATTACCAGGCCGAGTTCACCGTCGAGCAGGCGAAGCAATACATGGCCGACCCCAAGATCGGCGACACCTTCGAAGAGGAAGTGCCCCCCGTCGAGCTGGGCCGCATCGCCGCCCAATCGGCCAAGCAGGTGATCCTGCAGAAGGTTCGCGAAGCCGAGCGGGACCGCCAGTACGAGGAATTCAAGGACCGCGCTGGCACCATCATCAACGGTGTAGTCAAGCGCGAGGAATACGGCAACGTCATCGTCGACGTGGGCCGGGGCGAAGGCATCCTGCGCCGCAACGAGAAGATCGGCCGCGAAAGCTACCGCCCGAACGACCGCATCCGCTGCTACATCAAGGATGTGCGTCGCGAAGTGCGCGGTCCGCAGATCTTCCTGTCGCGCACCGCGCCTGAGTTCATGGCCGAATTGTTCAAGATGGAAGTGCCCGAAATCTACGACGGCATCATCGAGATCAAGGCCGTGGCCCGCGATCCCGGCAGCCGCGCCAAGATCGGCGTTGTCTCCTACGACAGCTCGATCGACCCGGTCGGCGCCTGCGTCGGCATGCGCGGCAGCCGCGTGCAGGCCGTTGTGAACGAGCTTCAGGGCGAGAAGATCGACATCATTCCCTGGAACGAGGACATGCCGACCTTCCTGGTCAACGCGCTGCAACCCGCCGAGGTCTCGAAGGTGGTTCTCGACGAGGACGCCGAGCGCATCGAGGTGGTGGTCCCGGACGAGCAACTGTCGCTCGCCATCGGCCGTCGCGGTCAGAACGTGCGCCTCGCGTCGCAGCTCACCGGTCTCGATATCGACATCATGACCGAGGAAGAGGAATCCGCCCGTCGCCAGAAGGAATTCGAAGAGCGCACGCAGCTGTTCGTCGCCAATCTGGATGTGGACGAATTCTTCGCCCAGCTTCTGGTTTCGGAAGGCTTCACCAATCTCGAGGAGGTGGCCTATGTCGAGATCGACGAACTGACGGTGATCGACGGCGTCGACGAGGACACGGCACAGGAATTGCAGGCCCGGGCCCGCGACGTGCTCGAGGCGCAGGCCGCCGAAGCGCTGGAACGCGCCCGCGCGCTTGGCGTCGAGGACAGCCTTGTTGAATTCCAGGGCCTGACACCCCAGATGCTCGAGGTGCTGGCGAAGGACAACGTCAAGACGCTCGAGGATTTCGCGACCTGCGCCGACTGGGAACTGGCCGGCGGCTGGACCACGGTGGATGGTCAGCGGATCAAGGACGAAGGTCTGCTCGAACCCTTCGATGTCAGCCTCGAGGAAGCGCAGAACATGGTGATGACCGCGCGGGTCCTTCTGGGCTGGGTCGATCCGACCGAGCTTGACGCGGAGGAAGAAGACGCGGGCGACGCCGAAGAGGGCTCGCAAGAGACCGAAGAGGTGTAACCTGACGATGTCGCGCGGGGGACGCATCAAGGACCGGGACGACGGCCCCGAACGCCGCTGCATCGCCACAGGCGATTCGCAGCCGGTGTCCGGCCTGGTGCGTTTCGTGGTCGGTCCGGACGGCGAAATCGTGCCGGACATCGCCGGCAAACTGCCCGGGCGCGGCATCTGGGTCGCCGCCGATCGCGCGGCGATGGACCTGGCTGTGGCAAAAAAGCTCTTCTCGCGCGCGGCGAAGCAACAGGTGACCCTGCCCGACGGACTTTCGGACCGGGTCGAACGGATGCTGACACAGCGCGTGATCAATCTGATCAGCCTGGCACGCAAGTCAGGCAACGCTGTGTCAGGCTATGAAAAGGTGAAGGACTGGCTTCAGAAGGAAGAAGCCGAGGTTCTGATCCAGGCCGAGGATGGCTCGGAACGCGGGAAAACCAAACTTTCCACCCCCCATTTCGGCAGCTATATCGGCTGGCTCGGGGCGGCGGAATTGGGGCAGGCCTTCGGACGCGATAAAGTGATTCACGCGGCGCTCGGCGCTGGCGGTCTCACGAAACGTGTTGTAGAGGAGGCCCAACGTCTTAAGGGCATGCGCGCTGATACGATGGTGCGCGATGCGGCGGCAGGGGTCGCCGGAAAGGATAAGAGAGCTTCATGAGCGATAACGACGACAAGAAGACCTTGGGTGTACGCGGCGGTCCCCGGTCGGGATCTGTGAAGCAGAGCTTCAGCCACGGGCGGACCAAGAATGTCGTGGTAGAGACCAAGCGCAAGCGCGTTGTGGTCCCCAAGGCCGGTGCCGGTGGCGCAGCGCGGGCCGGGGTCGATGACGGCGCAGGTGCCGCGCAGCGTGCTGCGGCCCAGGCCTCGGCCAAGCGCCCGGCAGGTATTTCCGACGCGGAGATGGAGCGTCGACTGAAGGCGCTGCAGGCCGCCAAGGCCCGCGAAGCGGGCGAGACCGCCAAGCGCGAGGCCGAGGAAAAGGCCCGCGCCGAAGAGCGCGACCGCATGCGCGCCGAAAAGGAACAGAAAGAGCGCGAACAGCGCGAAGCCGAGGAAAAGGCACGCCAGAAGGCCGCGGACGAGGAGCGCAAGAAGCGCGAGTCCGAAGAGGCCGAACTGCGCGCCAAGGCAGCCCCCGTGGATGCCGAACCGGGGGCCGAGGCCGCTGGCGGTCCGCGCGGCGGCGGCAAGGCCGCGCCGACGCAGGCGCGCAAGACCGATCGGGAACGCAGCGGCGAAGACCGCAACCGCGCGCCCAAGTCGAAGGATGGCGGACGCCGCTCCGGCAAGCTGACGCTGAACCAGGCCCTGTCCGGTGGCGAAGGTGGCCGACAGAAATCCATGGCCGCGATGAAGCGCAAGCAGGAGCGTGCGCGTCAGAAGGCGATGGGCGGACCGGTGAACCGCGAAAAGGTCGTGCGCGTCGTGCAACTGCCCGAATCGATCACCGTGGCCGAACTGGCCAACCGGATGGCAGAGCGCGTGGCCGACGTCGTCAAGTCGCTGATGAACAGCGGCATCATGGCGACGCAGAACCAGGCAATCGACCAGGACACCGCCGAGCTGATCATCGAAGAGTTCGGCCACAAGGTCACCCGGGTCTCGGATTCGGACGTGGAGCAGGTCATCTTCCAGACCGAGGACGACCCCGAGGAATTGCAAGACCGTGCGCCGATCGTCACGGTCATGGGTCACGTCGACCACGGCAAGACCTCGCTGCTGGATGCGATCCGCAAGACCAAGGTCACCCAGGGCGAGGCCGGTGGCATCACCCAGCATATCGGGGCCTACCAGGTCACGACAGACAGCGGCTCCTTGCTGACCTTCCTCGACACGCCGGGCCACGCCGCCTTCACGTCCATGCGCTCGCGCGGGGCACAGGTGACGGATATCGTCGTGCTGGTCGTCGCCGCCGATGATGCGGTCATGCCGCAGACCATCGAGGCGATCCATCACGCCAAGGCCGCCGGTGTGCCGATGATCGTGGCGATCAACAAGATCGACAAGCACGAGGCGAACCCCACCAAGGTCCGCACCGATCTTCTGCAGCACGAGGTCATCGTCGAAGAAATGTCGGGCGATGTGCAGGACGTCGAGGTTTCGGCCGTGACCGGCCAGGGCATCGACCAGCTGCTCGAGGCGATCGCGCTGCAATCCGAGATCCTCGAACTGAAGGCCAACCCCGATCGCGCCGCGATGGGTGCGGTGATCGAGGCGCAGCTCGATGTGGGTCGCGGCCCGGTCGCGACGGTGCTGGTGCAGAACGGCACCCTGCGCCAGGGCGATATCTTCGTCGTCGGCGAACAGTGGGGCAAGGTCCGCGCCATGGAGAACGACCGTGGCGAACGCGTGAAGGAAGCCGGTCCCTCGGTTCCGGTCGAAGTTCTGGGTCTCAATGGCACGCCCGAGGCAGGCGACGTTCTCAACGTCGTCGAGACCGAAGCGCAGGCCCGTGAGATCGCCGAGTATCGCCAGCAGGTCTCGAAGGACAAGCGCGCGGCGGCCGGTGCGGCGACGACGCTCGAGTCGCTGATGCAGCAGGCCAAGGACAACGAAAGCATCTCCGAACTGCCGGTGCTGATGAAGGCCGATGTGCAGGGTTCTGCCGAGGCCATCGTCCAGGCGCTCGAAAAGGTCGGCAACGACGAGGTCCGCGTGCGGGTTCTGCATTACGGTGTCGGTGCCATCACCGAAACCGATGTCGGCCTTGCGGAAGCCTCGAACGCGCCGATCCTGGGCTTCAACGTCCGCGCCAATGCCTCGGCCCGGAACGCGGCCAACCAGAAGGGCGTGGAGCTGCGCTACTACAGCGTCATCTACGACCTCGTGGACGATGTGAAGGCGGCGGCCTCGGGCCTGCTGTCGAACGAAATCCGCGAGAACTTCATCGGTTACGCCGAGATCAAGGACACCTTCCGCGTCTCGGGCGTCGGTACGGTTGCCGGTTGTCTGGTGACCGAAGGCGTGGCGCGCCGCTCTGCCGGTGTGCGCCTTCTGCGCGACGACGTGGTGATCCACGAAGGCACGCTGAAAACGCTCAAGCGCTTCAAGGACGAAGTGCCGGAAGTGCAGTCCGGTCAGGAATGCGGCATGGCGTTCGAGAATTACGACGACATCCGCAAGGGCGACGTGATCGAGATCTTCACCCGCGAAGAGGTCGAGCGCTCGCTCACCTGATCCGGAGCATTCCGCGACATGAACAGGGGCGGTCCTTCGTGGCCGCCCTTTTCCGTTGCCGCCCAAGCGTTCAGATGCGGCGGCCCGCCCCGGAGCTGATCCGTGGCCTCACGGGCCGGCGCGTCGGGAGGTCCCGGTTCAAGACCGGGACAGCAAACGGTCGGACCTGCGCTTTTACAGCCAGTCGCGCAGGATCGGGATGATCGGCACGTCGGCGGGCGGCATCGGGTAGCGCGACAGGTCCTTCGCATGCACCCATTTCAGCGTTTGTCCTTCGCGCGGCTGCGGAATGCCGTCCCATTTCCGACAGGCGAAAAGCGGCATCAGCAGATGAAAATCGTCATAGCTGTGCGATGCGAATGTCAGCGGTGCCAAGCAGGACGACCAGGTGTCGATGCCCAGTTCCTCGGCCAGTTCCCGGATCAACGCCGCCTCGGGTGTCTCGCCCGCCTCGACCTTGCCGCCCGGAAATTCCCAGAGCCCCGCCATCGACTTGCCGTCGGGCCGCTGCGCCAGAAGCACCCGGCCATCGATGTCGATCAGGGCCACGGCAGAGACGAGAACGGTTTTCATGGGCAAAGCTCCGGGCGTGCATGATGCCCGGCGTCATGCGACAGCAGGCAGGCGGACGCAAGTCCCGCCCCGCCCCGGGCCGTCAGACCGAGATTGCCTTCACCGCGACATCGCGCTGCATCTCACCCCAGCGCCGACCGATCAGCGTGGCCAGACGCCCCGCCGCATCGAGCGGCACGGCATGACCGCACTGCGTCCATACCTCGACCCGCGCCTTTGGCAGATGTGCCGAGACATAGGCGCGGAACGCATCCGGGGGCGTCGTGAAATCCGCGGCACCGATCACAAAGGTGATCCGGTCCTCGTGCCGCGCCAGCGCCGGGTCGGACCAGAACGATTGCGCAATCGCCCGGAAGCTGCGCAACCGCTTGATTTGCCGCCTGCTTCCCAGCAATTGCAGCATTTGCGACTTGGCATGATCGAGGAATTCGGCCTCGTTCGGGATTTCCCCGTGCCGCACGTATAATTCCGTGACCCAGGCACCCACCAGCGCCTTGCGCAGCGGCACCATTCCGGTCGAAAAGTCGAAGGACGGCGCGGTCAGGATGACCTGGTCGTGGGGACCGGCCGCATGCAGTGCCACACCGCAACCGATAGAGTTTCCGACCCGGACCGAAGCCACTGGGGACGGCGCGCCGTAGCGCTCCAGTATCTCGGGGTAATCGACGTCGAGAAACGGCATGTCCGGCGCGGAAACGGTGCCGATCGCGTCCGGCAGCTGCGATCTTGCCGTCGCGAAGTGGCGGTGGTCCCCGACCAGGCCATGATAAAACGAAACCATAACAATACACTCACGATCAAAAACCTGAGCGTAGAACGTGCGATTTGCGGCCACAAGTCGCGTATTCCTGACCCTCCGCCGGACCTGGCCCGGCCGTAGCTCCGGCACGACCTCGCCCGCCCCAGAGGGCCGACGCGGGCCGAATGCATGGATGCGCGTCGCGGTGTTGTGGCCTAGCCGTCCTGCCGGATTGTCGCGTTTGACGGATCGTAGGGGCTGTCCTCGGTGATGACCGCATCCCAAAGCCGGTCGAACATCTTGACCTTCAAGGCCTGGCCGACGACTGCCACGTCGGGTTTGACGTAGCCCATGCCGATGGACTTGCCGAACGCCACCGAATAGCCGCCCGAGGTCAGCCGCCCGACGCGGGTGCCATCCGCCAGATACAGCGCCTCGCGCCCCCAGGGATCGGCATCGTCGGGCCCGTCGATCAGAACCGTCACGCATTTCGAGCGGATACCGTGGGCCGCCATCTCGGCCTTGCCGTGGAAGTCCTTCGACAGATCGACAAAGCGCGGCAGATCGGCTTCGAGCGGGGTGGCATCGCGGCCAAGCTCGTTGCCGAAGGCGCGATAGGACTTTTCCTGCCGCAGCCAGTTCTGCGCGCGCGCGCCGACCAGCTTCATGCCACTGGGTTCCCCCGCCGTCATGAGCTGGTCCCACAGGTAATTCTGCATCTCGATCGGGTGGTGCAATTCCCAGCCCAATTCGCCGGTATAGGCGACACGGATCGCCATGGTGGGGCACATCTTCAGCTCGATTTGGCGCATGGACAGCCACGGAAACCGCTTGTTCGACAGCACCGTGCCAGGATCGGCATCGCGCACCAGGCGGTTCAGGACCTCTCGGGATTTCGGGCCGGCGATGGCGAAGACACCGTATTGGTTGGTGACGTCCGACAAATACATCGGTCCGAATTCGGGCACCTTGTCATTCACCGCCTTGGCGATGAAGTCGCTGTCATAGGCCTGCCATGCGCCCGCGCTGACCAGGTAGTACTCATCCTCGGCCAGACGCACGATGGTGTATTCGGTGCGCGTGGTCCCGGCAGCGGTCAGCGCGTAGGTCAGGTTGATCCGGCCGACCTTCGGCAGTCTGTTGCAGGTGAACCAGTCGAGAAACGCGGTGGCCCCCGGTCCGCGCAGGGTGTGCTTGGTAAAGGCGGTGGCGTCGATCAGGCCAACGCCTTCGCGGATCGCGCGCGCCTCGTCGACCGCGTGTTGCCACCAGCCGCCACGACGGAAGCTGCGGGCGTCGTGGTCGAAACTGTCGGGGGCATCCAGCGGGCCGTAATAATTCGGGCGCTCCCAGCCGTTGACGCAACCGAACTGCGCGCCCAGCGCCTTTTGCCGGTCATAGGCCGGGCCGGTGCGCAGGGGACGCGCGGCGGGGCGTTCCTCGTCGGGGTGGTGCAGGATGTAGACGTGCTCATACGCCTCTTCGTTCTTGGCCACGGCATAATCGGTGGTGATCCAGCGTCCGAAGCGTCGGGGATCGAGTGACGCCATGTCGATCTCGGCCTCGCCTGCGACCATGAGCTGCGCGAGGTAATGCCCGGCCCCGCCCGCGGCGGTGATCCCGAACGAGAACCCCTCGGCGAGCCACATGTTGCGCAGGCCGGGTGCCGGGCCGATCAGCGGGTTGCCGTCGGGCGTGTAGCAGATCGGCCCGTTGAAATCGTCCTTGAGGCCGACCTCTTCCGAGGACGGGATGCGGTGGATCATCGACATGTATTCCTCTTCGATCCGCTCCAGATCGAGCGGGAAGAGGTCGGCGCGGAAGCTGTCGGGCACGCCATAGGCGAAGCGCGCTGGCGCGTTGCGTTCATAGGGGCCAAGAATCCAGCCGCCGCGTTCCTCGCGCACGTACCACTTGGCATCCGCATCGCGCAGCACCGGATGCTCGCCATGGGTCTTGCGATATTCGACCAGCTTGGGGTCGGGTTCGGTGACGATGAACTGATGCTCGACCGGGATCGCGGGCACCTTGATGCCCAGCAGACGCGCCGTGCGCTGCGCGTGGTTGCCGGTGGCGGTGACCACATGTTCCGCATGGATCACGGTCTGCTCGTCCGAGGGCACGAGGTTGCCGCCCTTCTCGACCATCTTTGTGACGGTGACGTCCCAGTGATCGCCGGTCCAGTGATAGCCATCGACCTGCCACTTGCGCTCGATCGTGACACCGCGTTGCCGCGCGCCCTTGGCCATCGCCATGGTGACATCGGCGGGGTTTATGTAGCCGTCCGTCGGATGGTAGATCGCGCCCTTCAGATCCTCGGTGCGCACCAGCGGCCAGCGATCCCTGATCTGGGCGGGGGTCATCCATTCGTAAGGCACGCCGCAGGTCTCGGCGGTGGTGGCATAGACCATGTATTCGTCCATGCGCGCTTGCGTCTGCGCCATGCGCAGGTTGCCGACGACGGAAAAGCCCGCGTTCAGGCCGGTCTCGTCCTCGAGCTTCTTGTAGAACTTGATCGAGTAGTCGTGGATATGGGTCGTGGCGAAGGACATGTTGAAATAGGGCAAAAGGCCCGCCGCATGCCAGGTGCTGCCGCTCGTCAGTTCGTCGCGCTCCAGCAGCATCACGTCGTCCCAGCCGTGCCGCGCCAGGTGATAGGCAATCGAGGTGCCGACCGCACCGCCGCCGACCACGAGAGCTTTTACATGCGTTTTCATGAAGCCGACCTTCCCTGTCCGTTTCCACCCTCGTAGCGCGGGACGGCAGCGGGCTGTTCATGCCTGCCGACACGTCGCGGCAGGAAAGCGACATACACGGGATCAGGGGCGCGCCAGCGCGGTGTTCGGGGGGCCGAACGGCCAGGCGCCGGGCCGTGTCGGACCGTCAGTTTCCGCTTTGCGGTACCAGGATGCGCCGCGCGCCGGTCCGGTCCAGTCCGCCGAGGCCAGGGGTCTGCCCGGACGCCATCGACACATCCGAGGCGATCACGGTCGCGCCCGAACCGGTCCCGTCGCCGATCAGCGCGGACAGGCCCAGCACACCGCCGCTGACCTCATCGAGAGCGGCAAGCTGATCCTGCAGGTCGATGCCGTATTTTTCCTGGGCATAGCGCTGGAACGCCATGTTCGCCCCGACACCGAGGGCGGCCATCATCATCCAGGAGAACGCCATCTGGCGCAATCGGCGCACCGCGTAGTCGCGAAACCACCCGCGCTGAGCCTGCGCTTTCTTCTGCACGCCAGCCGGGCGGAAAACTTCGTTCAATGCTCGTTCAGACATCGCAGAGATCACCTTTGTCGGCCCCGATGACCAGACTTGCGCGCGATTCAGGCGGGAACACGGCGGCGACGTGAAGAAATGACGAATCCCGTTCCGCAACGCCGTTCCCGCCTGTCGTCGCCCGAGGGCATTTTCGGCAGTCGTCCCCGGATCGCTGCGCGGATGCGCCCGACTGTGGTAGAATGACGCATTTTCAGACCTGTTGTTGGAGAAATTTCATGGCCAAGCTGAACCTTCTCGATGCTGCCGAGCTGATCCGCGATGCCTATGCCAATAATCTGGGCGACCGGCTGCACACCACCATCGACATCCGCGGCGTGCAGGCGTTCTACCTCAAGGACCGCACGCTGGTCATTCCTGGCACCAACGAGTTCTCGGACTGGTTCGACTACAACCTACGCTTCGGGCATTACGACACCCCCGGGCATGGCTTCGACGTGGTGCCCGGCGACAGCGGCACGCTCTGGCACGCCGGGTTCCTGGCGCATGCGCAGATCGTCTATACCTTCGCCAAGGGGCTGCGTCCGAAATTCATCGTCGGTCACAGCCTCGGGGCCGCGTCGGCGCAGATCGTCGGAGCGTCGCTGGCCAAGCCCACGATTGCCTTCGCCTCGCCCAAGACCTGCCAGTCGCGGCAACGGATGCCGGGCGAGGGATGGGTCGTCAATATCTGCCGGATCGACGACACGGTCTGTCACGTTCCGCCCGCATTTCTGGGCTTTCGAACCATTGGCAGCCATTACTGGCTAACCCCGACCGAGGCCGACCCGGGCGAACAGCACCGCATCGAGAACTACACCGAACTGCTGTCCCAGGCGCGGGTGAAAAGCCGGGTTCCGACCAGTTGGCCACGTTAAGGTCGATGCGGCAGATTCACGCTGATCGACCGCAGACGCACCCTTTCGCACGCGCCGAGAGGGACCTATAAGTGGCACGCTCGGCCCTGCGGGGAGTCGCGGGCCGATGACGCTTTAGGGGAACGAATTCATGTTTGGTTTGGACAAGCTGCTGGGCGCCTTTTCGGCGGACATGGCCATTGACCTCGGGACCGCGAATACGCTGGTCTACGTCAAGGGCCGCGGCGTGGTGCTCGCAGAGCCGTCCGTTGTTGCATATCACGTCAAGGATGGCGTGAAGAAGGTTTTGGCCGTCGGCGAGGACGCCAAGCTGATGCTGGGCCGAACGCCCGGCTCGATCGAGGCGATCCGCCCGATGCGCGAAGGGGTGATCGCAGATTTCGACACCGCCGAAGCGATGATCAAGCACTTCATCCGCAAGGTTCACCGGCGCTCGATGTTCTCGAAGCCGAAGATCATCGTCTGCGTGCCGCATGGCGCGACACCGGTCGAGAAACGCGCGATCCGCACCTCGGTTCTGTCGGCAGGCGCGCGCAAGGCGGGCCTGATCGCGGAACCCATCGCGGCGGCCATCGGCGCGGGCATGCCGATCACCGATCCGACCGGCAACATGGTCGTCGATATCGGCGGCGGCACCACGGAAGTCGCGATCCTGTCGCTGGGCGACATCGTCTATGCGCGCTCTGTCCGGGTCGGCGGCGACCGCATGGACGAGGCAATCATCAACTACCTGCGACGCCAGCAGAACCTTCTGATCGGCGAATCGACCGCCGAGCGGATCAAGACCACCATCGGAACCGCCCGGATGCCCGATGACGGGCGCGGCACATCGTTGCAGATCCGCGGTCGCGATCTTTTGAACGGTGTGCCGAAAGAGACCGAGATCAGCCAGGCGCAGGTTGCCGAGGCGCTGTCAGAGCCGGTGCAGGCCATCTGCGAGGCGGTGATGACCGCGCTCGAAGCGACACCGCCGGACCTGGCCGCAGACATCGTCGATCGCGGTGTCATGCTGACCGGAGGCGGTGCGCTTCTGGGCGATCTGGACCTCGCGCTGCGCGAACAGACCGGGCTTGCCGTGTCCATTGCGGACGAAAGCCTGAGCTGCGTGGCACTGGGCACCGGCAAGGCGCTGGAATACGAAAAACAGCTGCGCCACGCGATTGACTACGACAGCTGATCTGACGACCCTCGTACCGGAGGGAGACCTGGATGCCACGGGATCGCGCCGGAAGCGATGACTATACCGGCCCGCTGAAGCGTCTGCTTCTGGCGGTGCTGGTCTTGTGTCTGCTGACGATCTTTCTGGTCTGGCGGATCGATTCGCCGCGCGTCGAACGATTTCGCGCGCAGGTGATCGACGCCGTCGTGCCCAGCTTTTCCTGGGCCATGGCGCCGGTCACCGCCGTGGTGAACCTGGCGGGCGACTTTCGCAGCTACCAGCAGATCTACGAACAGAACCAGGAGTTGCGGCGCGAGTTGCGGCAGATGACCGCCTGGAAAGAGGCGGCGTTGCAGCTTGAGCAGGAAAACGCCCGGTTACGCGACCTCAACAACGTGCAGCTCGACCCCAAGCTGACCTACATCACCGGTGTGGTGCTGGCCGATGCCGGATCGCCCTTCCGCCAGACGGTGCTGATCAATGTCGGCTCGCGCGACGGTATTGTTGACGGCTGGGCAACAATCGACGGGATCGGGCTTGTGGGTCGCATCTCGGGCGTCGGGGCCAATACCAGCCGGGTGATCCTGCTGACCGATGCGACAAGCCGCATCCCGGCGGTGATCCAGCCGTCGGGGCAACGGGCGCTGATCACCGGGGACAATACTTCGGCACCGCCGATCGACTTTCTGGAAAACCCCGATCTGGTGCGCCCCGGCGACCGGATCGTGACATCCGGCGACGGCAAGGTCTTCCCGCCGGGTCTGCTGGTCGGGCAGGTGGCGGAAGACCCGGGCGGGCGACTGCGGGTGCGGCTGTCGGCGGATTACGAACGGCTCGAGTTTCTGCGCGTGCTGCGCGATCACGGGGCGCGGCAGGTCACGCAACCCTCGGCGCTGATCGCGCCCGATCCGCGCGACGGTGACGCCGCGGGCGCCGACGGCACCGACGGCACGGATATCGCCGCGCCCGATGGCCCCGAGGTCGGGCAATGATCGACGGCACTTACCTGAAGATCCTGCTCATGCGGCTCTGCCTCGTGGCGCTGGCCGTCGCGGTGATTTTCTTCAAGCTCCTGCCACTGCACCACCTGCCCGCCCGCCTTGCCGGGCCGGACATCATCACGCTTCTGATCTTCGCCTGGGCACTGCGAAAACCCGAATATGTCCCGGCCTGGCTGATCGCGGCGGTTGCGCTGACGGCGGATTTCATCTTTCAGCGCCCCCCCGGTCTCTGGGCCGCGCTGACCGTCATGTTCGCCGAGGGCCTGAAAAGCGGTGAGCGACGGCAACGCGAGACCAACTTCATGATGGAGTGGCTGAGTGTCGCGGTCAGCCTCGGCGCGATGACGCTGATCTACCAATTTGCCAAGGTCGTGCTTATTATCGAACCTGTGGGCTGGGTGCTGGCAATCTCGTCCGCCGTGACCTCGGTACTGGTCTATCCGGCTGTCGTCGTGGTCACCCGGCTGTTCGGAGTGGCCCGTTCGGCCCCCGGAGACAGCGATCGATTGGGACTTGGCATATGAAACGCACGTCGAAAGAACTGTCCGACAGCTACGCCCGGGTGTCACGACGCGGCATGATCCTGGGCGGGTTGCAGCTGGGATTTGCCGGACTTCTGGGCCTGCGCATGCGTTACATGCAGGTCGATCAGGCCGACGAATTCCGCCTTCTGGCCGAAGAGAACCGCATCAACCTGCGCCTGATCCCGCCGTCGCGCGGGCAGATCTTCGACCGCAACGGGCGCCTCATCGCCGCCAACGAACCCGCCTACCGCATCACCATGGTGCGCGAGGAAGCCGAGGACGTGGACGCCGTGATCGCGCGTCTGGCCACCCTGGTCGACCTCGACCCCGCCGATATCGAACGCGCCAAAGCCGAGATGGCCCGCTCGGCCCCCTTCCTTCCGGTCACCGTCGCGGACCGCGTTACCTGGGATGCCGTCAGCCGCGTCGCCGTGAACGCGCCCGCCCTGCCCGGCGTGTCGCCCGAGGTCGGCCTGAGCCGGTTCTACCCCGACCGCGAAACCTTCGCCCATGCGGTCGGCTATGTCGGCCCGGTCTCCGAGCGCGATCTGGCCCGCTACGAAGACCCCGAGCCAGTGCTGCGCATCCCGCGTTTCCAGATCGGCAAGGTCGGCGTCGAGCGCAATTACGAAGAAACCCTGCGCGGCCGTGCCGGGGCCAAGCGCGTCGAGGTCAACGCCGTCGGGCGCGTCATGCGCGAACTGGACCGCCGCGAAGGCGAGGCGGGGTCAGACGTGCAACTGACCCTCGACAGCGAGTTGCAGAACTACGTGCAGGCGCGGCTTGGCGAACAAAGCGCCTCGGTCGTGGTCATGGATCTCGAACACGGCGACCTGCTGGCCATCGTGTCGTCGCCGTCCTACGACCCCAACAAGTTCGTGCGCGGCATCTCGGTGTCCGACTACGCCATCTACCGCGAAAACGAACGGCGCCCGCTGGCCTCGAAGACGGTGCAGGACGCCTATCCCCCCGGCTCGACCTTCAAGATGATCACCGCGCTCGCGGCCATGGATGCAGGCATCGTGTCGCCCAGCGAAACGGTCTGGTGCCCCGGCCATCTCAAGGTTGGCGGGCGGAGGTTCCACTGCTGGAAGCGCGCGGGTCACGGCCATATGAACCTGGAACTGTCGCTGCGCGAAAGCTGCGATGTGTTCTACTACGACCTGGCGCTGAAAGTCGGCATCGAGAAGATCGCCGAAACCGCCCGCCGCATGGGTCTGGGCGAAATTCACGACATCCCGATGTCGGCGGTGACCGCCGGGCTGATCCCCGACAAGGCGTGGAAACAGCGCAATCGCGGCGCAAGCTGGGTGATCGGCGATACCGTCAACTCGTCCATCGGGCAGGGCTTCGTGCTGACATCGCCGCTGCAGCAGACGGTGATGGCGGCGCGACTGGCGACCGGTCGGGCGATATCGCCGCGCCTGGTGAAATCGATCGACGGCATCGAGACGGCCCGCGATCCGGGCGCACCGATGGGCTTCAACGAAAACCACCTGCTGCAGCTGCGCCGCGCGATGTTCGCGGTGTCGAACAACCGGCGCGGCACGGCCTACCGGTCGCGCATCATCGACGATACCAAGCGGATGGCGGGCAAGACCGGCACCAGCCAGGTCCGCAACATCACCGCCGCCGAACGCGCCCGCGGCGTGACCCGCAACGAGGACCTGCCCTGGAAACGGCGGGACCACGCGCTGTTCGTCAACTTCGCCCCCTACGAGACCCCGCAGATCGCCGTATCGGTCGTGGTCGAACACGGTGGCGGCGGCTCGACGGCGGCGGCGCCGATCGCCCGCGACGTGACCCTGCAGGCGCTGTTCAAGGGCGATCCCCCGCTCGAGGCCTATCCGACCAAGGACCGCGAGCGCATCCGCGAACAGCAGGAACGCCTGGCGCAGGTCCGTGAACAGCGTCTCAGGGACGGGCAGAGCCGCGCATGAGTTACCTCGAATACACCGTCAAGACCGTCCCTTCGGGCTGGCGCAAGATCTTCTACCTGAACTGGCCGATCATCGTGCTGCTGACAGCGGTGGCGGGGGTCGGCTTCCTGATGCTCTACTCGGTCGCGGGCGGCACCCTGTCGCCTTGGGCCGAACCGCAGATGAAACGCTACGTGCTGGGCCTGGCGGCGATGTTCATGGTGGCGCTGGTGCCGATCTGGTTCTGGCGCAACATGGCCTTCGTGATCTACCTGGTCGCGCTCGGCCTTCTGGTCGCGGTCGAGTTCGTGGGCTCGGTCGGCATGGGTGCGCAGCGCTGGATCGATCTGGGGTTCATGCGGCTGCAACCCTCCGAGCTGATGAAGATCGCGCTGGTGATGGCGCTGGCGGCCTATTACGACTGGCTGCCGCTCAGGCGCACCTCGAACCCGTTCTACGTGCTGTTGCCCATCGCGCTGATCATAGTGCCGACATTCCTGGTGATCGCGCAGCCCGATCTCGGCACCGCGATCCTGCTGGTCACGGCGGGCGGGTTGATGATGTTCCTCGCGGGGGTGCACTGGGCCTATTTCGGCATTGTCATCGCCGCGGGCGCGGGTGGTATCTCGGCGGTGTTCAAAAGCCGTGGCACCGATTGGCAACTGTTGAAGGACTACCAGTTCCGCCGGATCGACACCTTCCTCGACCCCAGTTCGGACCCCTTGGGCGCGGGCTATCACATCACCCAGGCCAAGATCGCCATGGGCTCGGGTGGCTGGACCGGCCGCGGTTTCATGCAGGGCACGCAATCGCGCCTGAACTTCCTGCCCGAGAAACATACCGACTTCATCTTCAATACCCTGGCCGAGGAATTCGGCTTCGTCGGGGGCGTGTCGCTGCTGGCGCTCTATGTGCTGATCCTGGTGTTCTGCATCATCGCGGCGCTGCAGAACAAGGACCGCTTCTCGTCGCTGCTGATCCTCGGTGTCGGCCTCACCTTCTTTCTGTTCTTCGCGGTGAACATGTCGATGGTGATGGGCCTCGCACCCGTGGTCGGCGTGCCGCTCCCCCTCGTGAGCTATGGTGGCTCTGCCATGCTTGTGCTGATGATCGCGTTCGGGCTGGTTCAGTCCGCCCATATCCACCGCCCGAGGTAAGCCCGATGACCGTCAATGTCCTCTTCGCCGCCAAGCCCGCCGCCTGGGCCACCTACGAGGGGCCGCTGACCCGGGCGCTCGATGCCACCGGCCTCGACTACCGGCTCGACACGCGAATGCCGCCGAAGACCGTCGACTACATCGTCTACGCGCCCAACAGCGACATCGAGGACTTCACCCCCTTCACCCGCGCCAAGGCGGTGCTGAACCTTTGGGCGGGGGTCGAAAACGTCGTCAACAACCCGACGCTGACGATCCCCCTGGCGCGCATGGTCGACGATGAAGGGCTGACCCAGGGCATGGTCGAATGGGTGACCGGGCATGTGCTGCGTCATCACCTCGGGATGGATGCACATATCGTCAATCCGACCCATCAATGGATCGAGACCGCCCCGCCGCTGGCCCGCGAACGGGTGGTGACGATCCTCGGCCTTGGCACGCTGGGGGCGGCCTGCGCCGAGATGCTGGTGCGGATCGGCTTCGACGTTCGGGGCTGGAGCCGGTCGGGCAAGACGGTTCCCGGGGTCGCCTGCCATGCGGGCCCGGACGGGCTCGCCCACGCGCTCGATGGCGCCGAGATCGTCGTGCTGCTGCTGCCCGACACCCCCGCGACGGAAAACGTGCTCTGCGCGCATACCCTGTCATTGCTGGCGCACGGTGCGGTGGTGATCAACCCGGGGCGCGGGCCGCTGATCGACGACGACGCCCTGCTCTCGGCGCTGGACAGTGGCCAGGTCGGCCACGCGACGCTCGACGTCTTCCGCACCGAACCCCTGCCCGCCGACCACCCCTACTGGGCGCACCCCAAGGTGACCGTAACGCCGCATATTGCCTCGGAAACCCGCAGCACCAGCGCCGCCCGCGTGGTGGCCGACAACATCCGGCGCGGCGCGGCAGGCCTGCCCCTGCTGCATCTGGTCGACCGCACCGCCGGTTACTGACGCGGCCCCTGCTCACGATCGGACCGGAAATACTCCGGGGGGTTCAAGGGGGGCAGAGCCCCCCTTGCTTGCCGCCGGGCTTCAGCGCGCCAGCCATTCCAGCCCCATCGCGGCAAAGCGCGGCACGAACGCGCCCAGCCGCAGCGCCGAGGCAGGATTGGACGCATTGCCGTCAAGCGCGCGCTTCTTGACGCCCTGCAGGATCGCCGCCATGCGGAAAAACGCGAACGCCACGTAGTAACCGAACCGCTCCGGCGGCGCGATGCCGCGTGCGGCGCAATACAGCGCCACGAACTCCGCGTCGGTGGGCAGGCCAAGCGCGCCCCGGTCGAGCCCGGCCAGCCCCCGCCCCTCGGCCCCGGTCGGCATCTGCCATTGCATGACGACACCGGCAAGGTCCGCATAGGGATGGCCCAGCGTCGACAATTCCCAGTCGAGCACCGCCTTGCAGCGCGGTCCGTCCTCGTCGAACAGCATGTTGTCGATGCGGTAATCGCCATGCACAAGCGTGCGCGCGCCGTCGTCGTCCGGCATCTGCGCGCCAAGCGCCGCGATAAGGCGGTCCATGTCGGTCAGCGCCCCGGTCTCGGAGGCGCGGTATTGCGCGGACCAGCGCGCCAGTTGCCGTTCGAAGTAGTGCCCCGGCGGGCCATAGTCCGCCAGTCCCGTGGCATCGAGGTCGACATCGTGGATCGCGGCGAGGACGCGCGCCATTTCCGCCACGATCGCGCCGCGCGCAGCAGGACCGAGACCGGGCATCGACGGGTCGTCGATATTGCGTCCCGCCACGTGCTCCATGACATAGAACATCGCGCCCGTGACGCTGTCATCCTCGCACAGCGCCAGCACTTTCGGCACCGGAACATCGGTCGGATAGAGCGCTTTCTGCACCCGGTACTCGCGGTCCACCGCATGGGCCGACTTCAGCAACTGCCCCGGCGGCTTGCGGCGCAGCACATAGGACCCCGACGGCGCGTCGAGCCTGTAGGTCGGGTTCGACTGTCCGACCGCGAACTTGCTGGCCGTCAGCGGCCCGCAAAAGCCGGGCACCGCCGCGGCCATCCAGTCCGCGACGCGGGCAAGATCCAGCTCGGCCATCAGCCCGCCCGCTGCACGTGCTTCTTCAACTCGGCCCGGGCGACCTGTCGGCGGTGCACCGCGTCCGGCCCGTCGGCAAAGCGCAGGGTGCGGATATGGGTCCACATATGCGCCAGATCTGTGTCCTGGCTGATCCCCTCGGCCCCGAACAGCTGCATCGCCTCGTCGACGACGCGGCCCGCCATCAACGGTGCCACAACCTTGATCTTCGAGATCCAGGGCTGCGCCGCGCGCACGCCCGCCGTGTCCATCATCCACGCCGCCTTCAGACACAGAAGGCGCGCCATCTCGATCTCCATCCGGGCATTGGCGATGATGTCGTAATTCGCCCCCAACTCGACAATCGGCTTGCCGAAGGCTTCGCGGTCGAGACCCCGCGCGCACATCATTCCAAGCGCCTTTTCGGCCTGCCCGATGGCGCGCATGCAGTGATGGATACGTCCCGGCCCAAGACGGCCCTGCGCGACCTCGAAGCCGCGCCCTTCGCCCAGCACGATGTTCTTCGCGGGCACGCGCACATCGGTAAAGCGAATATGCATGTGGCCGTGCGGCGCGTCATCCGCCCCGAACACGGTCATCGGGCGCAGCACCTCGATGCCCGGCAGATCCGGATCGAGGACAAGCATCGTGTGGCGCTGATGCTTGGGGGCGTCCGGATCGGTGCAGGCCATCAGGATGTAAAGCCCGCAGCGCGGATCGCCCGCCCCCGAAATCCACCACTTCTCGCCGTTCAGAACAAAATCATCGCCATCGCGCTTGGCCTCGAAGGCCAGTTGCGCCGCATCCGACGAGGCCACCTCCGGTTCGGTCATCACATAGGCCGACCGGATCTCGCCCGCCAGAAGCCGCCCCAGCCAGCGCTCTTTCATCCAGTCTTCGCCGTAGCGTTCGAGCACCTCCATGTTGCCGGTGTCGGGCGCGTTGCAGTTGAACACCTCGGCGGCGATGGCGACCTTGCCCATTTCCTCGGCCAAATAGGCATATTCCACCGTGGTCAGCCCGTAGCCCCGGTCGCTGTCGGTCAGCCAGAAGTTCCACAGCCCCCGCTCGCGCGCCAGCGCCTTGAGCCCGTCGAGGATCTCAAGCTGCCTGTCTGTATGCCGGAACCGGTCGCCCGACGGGTGCTTGCCCACCTCGGCGTGAAATTCCGCATCCAGCGGCGCGATATCGTCTTCGACCATGCGCCGCACCGCCTCGATCAGCGGACGCACCGTGTCGGTCACTCCAAGATCCATCAGCTTTCCCCTTCCTGCCAGCTGACCAGCGTCAGCCAATCCGCGGCCAGCGCGGGTTTTTCCGCGCCTTCACGCTCGACCGTCACGTCCCAGCGCAGCAACACACCGCCCTCACGATCCTGCATCTCGGCGATCTGGAAGTTGCCGCGCACCCGACTGCCGACCAGCGTCGGCGCAAGAAAGCGCACCCGGTCGAAGCCGTAATTCACCGTCACGGCCCCCTTGGGCAACTCCTCCAGCACCTCGAAGACCATCGCCGAGAGCATCGACAGCACCAGAAAACCATGCGCCACCGGCCCGTCGAATCCCGCCGCCCGCGCCGCGGCATCGTCGAGATGGATGCCCTGCCAGTCCTCGGTGGCATCGGCAAAGGCCTGCACCCGCGCGGGCGTCACATCATACCAGCGCGACGCCTTGGGTTTGCCTGTCCGGAACGAGTCAGCCAGCATCGGGCAACACGTAGTCGGCGAATTGCTTGCGCAGGGTAAGCTTCGAGACCTTGCCCGTCGCGGTCAGCGGCAATTCCTCGACGCAGATCAGCGCGTCGGGCAACTGCCACTTGGCGACGTGGTCCAGCAGCATGGCATGCAGGTCTTCCAGCGTCGGAGCCTCGTCGCCCGCGGGCACCACGACCAGCACCGGGCGCTCGTCCCATTTCGGATGCGCCACGGCGATGACCGCGCAACTGGCCACCTTGGGATGGGCGATCACCACGTTTTCCAGATCGATCGACGAGATCCATTCCCCCCCCGACTTGATCAGATCCTTGGTGCGGTCCTGGATCGTCAGGAAGCCCAGCTCGTCAATCGACGCCACATCGCCGGTGCCGAACCAGCCCTCGGCATCGATGGCCTTGCGCGACGCCTCTTCGTTGTTGAAATAGCCAGACACCACCGTGTTGCCGCGCACGTACAACTCGCCCGCGGCCTTGCCGTCATGGGGCAGGCGCTTGCCCGCTTCGTCGACGATCTTCAGCTCGACCCCGAAAAGACGCCGCCCCTGCTTGGCCTTGAGCGCCATCTGCTCTTCGCGGGGCAGCTTTTTCATCGGCGCGGACAGCAGGCCATGCGTACCCACGGGGCTCATTTCGGTCATGCCCCAGGCATGGCAGACCTCGACACCCGACGCCTCGAACCCCTCGATCATCGAACGGGGTGCCGCCGAGCCGCCGACCACCACCTGCGCAAAGCCTTCGGGGTTGCGCCCGCGCTTGTCGATCTCGGCGCGCAGGCCCTGCCAGACCGTCGGAACGCCCCAGGCCGAGGTGACCTTCTCGGCATCCATCAGGTCGAACAGCGACGGCCCGTCCAGTTTCGCCCCCGGCATGATCAGCGACGCCCCGGTCAGCGGCGCGGCATAGGGCAGCCCCCAGGCATTGACGTGGAACAACGGCACCACGGGCAGGACCTTCGCGCCCTCGGTCAGCGATTTCGACAGCGCGATGGCCACCGTCATGGCATGCATCACGGTCGAGCGATGGGTATACAGCGCGCCCTTCGGGTGGCCGGTCGTCCCGGACGTATAGCACAGCGCCGCGGCGGTCTCTTCGGGCAGGTCGGGCCAGTCATACGTGGTCGGGTTGCCGTCGATCAGATCCTCGTAGCACGTCAGGTCAAGCGGGCTGTTGGGCATATGCGCGCGATCCGTCATCGCCACCAGCACAAGCCCCTCGGGCAGCTTGTCGGCCAGTGCCTCGAGCAGCGGCGTGAAGGTCACATCGAAGCACAGCACCTTATCTTCGGCATGGCCGATGATATACAGCATCTGCTCTGCCGACAGGCGCGGATTGATGGTGTGGCAGACCGCGCCCATGCCGGACACCGCGTAATACAGCTCAAAATGCCGGTATCCGTTCCAGGCGAGCGTCGCGACCCGGTCGCCCTGTCCGATACCGATCCCGGCAAGCCCGTGCGCCAGTTGCCCGGCCCTCGCATAGGCCTCGGCATAGGTTTCGCGGTGCATGTCGCCCTCGGTTCGCACCGATACGACCTCGCCGCCCGGATGCGCCCCCGCCGCATATCGCAGGATCTCGATAATCGACAGCGGTTGGTTCATCATCATGCCGTTCATCTGGCCCTCCCTTGCCGTCCAAGCGTATCATGCCACCTTACCGTGGCGGGGCTGCCCTGCTTCCGCAACCGCAAAGCCCCCAACTTGCAACGAAAGTCTCAACATGACCGAAACCTATCGCCGCATCGCCCTTGCCCGTCGCCCCAAGGGGACGCCGGTGCCCGCGGACTTCTCGCTCGAGACCGATCCGCTGCCGGAACCCGGCGCGGGCGACATTCTGATCGCCACCGAATGGCTGTCGCTTGATCCCTACATGCGGGGCCGGATGGACGACGCCAAGAGCTATGCCGAACCTGTGGCCATCGGCGGCACCATGACCGGTCAGGGGGTGGGCCGGGTGCTGCGGTCCAAGGCCGAAGGGTTCGCCGAAGGCGACATGGTCACCGGCATGACCGGCTGGGCCGATCACGCGGTGCTACCCGCCGCCGAATGCCGCAAGCTCGAGGCCGGAACGCCGCCCTCGGCGATGCTGGGCGTGCTCGGCATGCCGGGCTTCACCGGCTGGCGCGGCCTGCACGAATACGGTCGGCCCAAGGCGGGCGAAACCCTGGTGGTGGGGGCCGCGACCGGCCCTGTCGGCTCGATGGTCGGCCAGTTGGCCCGGCTTGCGGGTTTGCGCACCGTGGCCATTGTCGGCGGGGCCGAAAAGTGCCGCATCGCCCGCGACACCTTCGGGTTCGACGCCGCCATCGACCACCGCGCCCATGACAATGCCAGTTCCCTGCGCGCCGCCATCGCCGAGGCGGCCCCGGACGGCGTCGACATCTACTGGGAAAACGTCGCGGGCAAACTGCTCGAGGCGGTGCTGCCGCTGATGAACACCCATGGCCGCATCCCGCTCTGCGGCGCGGTTGCCTGGTATGGCGGCAGCGACAGCGACGCGGACCGCCTGCCGATGGCCTGGCGGTCGATCCTGGTCAAACGCCTGTCGGTCAACGGCTTCATCATCTTCGACCACTGGGACCACTACCCCGACTTCCTGCGCGACGTCGCCCCGCGGGTCGCCAGCGGCGAGATTGCCGCGCTCGAGGACGTGGCCGAAGGGCTCGAGGCCGCACCCGGCGCCTTCATGGCGATGCTGAAGGGCGGCAATACCGGCAAGCAGATCGTCCGGATCTGAGCTGCCGACAGCCATCGACCCACCTGCCGCCGCACCCTGGCGGGGGTGGGCAATCCCACCCTTGCCCCTTCATCTTTCCAAAAAAACGCAATCCCGCCGATGCCGCCCGCACCGCCGCCCGGGTCAGCAGACCGGGTCAGCCGCGCCCGATATAGGGCATACTGGTGGCCATCACGGTCATGAACTGCACATTGGCCGACAGCGGCATCTCCGCCATCAGACGCACCGACGCGACCGCTTCGGCCACATCCATCACCGCGGGTTCCGCCAGTCCCCTGGCGCGATTGGTCTCGATGATCCCCTCCAGCAACTCGGTCCGGGCATTGCCGATATCGATCTGCCCGCAGGCAATGTCGAAGCCGCGGCCATCGAGGCTGAGGCTCCTGGTCAGACCGGTGATCGCGTGTTTCGTGGTGGTGTAGCAGACCGAGGTCTCGCGCGGCACATGCGCCGAGATCGAGCCGTTGTTGATGATCCGCCCGCCTTGCGGGTCCTGCCGCCGCATCCGGGCAAAGGCGGCGCGGGCGCACAGGAACATGCCCGTCAGGTTGACCCCGACGACCGCGTCCCATTCCGCCAGCGCGACATCGTCGATGAGGGCCGAAGGGCCGAAGAGACCGGCATTGTTGAACAGCACGTCCAACCGACCCGCCCGCGCCACAAACCTGTCGAACGCCGCCTCGACCGCGTCCGCGTCGCGCACGTCGACGGGAAGCACCGTGGCGGCCTCGTATCCTGCCGCGACCGCGCGCAGCGCGTCCTCGCGTCGCGCCAGCAGCCCCACGTGCCAACCCGCCGCAAGAAAGTCCCGCGCCACCGCCGCGCCGATGCCCGAACTGGCCCCGGTCACCAGGATGCTCTTCATATCTCGTCCTCCGTCTGTGCGCTCAATTCAAGCGGCGCGGCCGGGGCGGTGCGCAGGTCGTCGACGCTCAGCGGCAGGGTCGGTTTCGCCAGCCGGTTGCGCACCACCCAGAAAAGCCGCTCCTGCGCGCGGGTGATCGCCACATAGGCAAGCCGCTTCCACAATGGCTGCCCCGCCTCTGACCGCCCCATCCGCGCCGCCACGAACAGATCCGGCGCAAACACCTGCACCGCGTCCCATTGCGACCCTTGCGCCTTGTGGATCGTCACCGCCGCCCCGTGCAGGAACGTCGCCCCCATCCGCGCGGCAAAGGGGATGAACGGCTCTTCCTCGCCGGGTTTCTCGATCTTCACGATCGACGCAGCGGAAATCCGCGGCTCCGGCGCGCCCATCACGTGCAACCGCGAAAACCCGGGCTTCCTGCCGGGTCCGAGGTAGATCACCTGCGCGCCCTTGATCAGCCCGCGCGCCTCGAGGTCGAGCCGTTTCTTGCGGTGCTTGAGCGGCAGCTCGATGCCGTCGCAGATCAGCGGCTCACCCTCCAGCAGCTCGGTATCGGGGGCCCCGTAAACGGCGCGGAACGCCTGGATCAGCCGGATCCGCGTGGCATTGCGCCAGACGAGGCACGGCGACCGCGCCATCCGGTCGACCTCGACCCGTTGCGCCCAGACGACGCGGTCGTCCTGCCGCGCCTTGTCCTCGATCATCCGCTCGAAATCCTGGAACGTCAGCGCCGGGTCGGACAGCGCATGCGCCAGATCGAGGATCGGGTTGTCGGCCTCCTGCCGGTGGACGCGGGCCAATTCCATCTTCTGGGCGTCCTGCATGCCGTCGAAGACCATCGCGCCCGACTGGTTTACCGGGGCCAGCTGCGCCGGGTCGCCGAACAGCAGAAGGTTGGGAAAGATCTCCTGCAGATCGGCGTATTGGCGATCGTCCAGCATCGAGGCCTCGTCGACGAATCCGATATCCAGCGGATCCTCGCGGCGCTTCCAGCCGGTGATGAAATCCGACCCCCGAAGCCCCGCCGCCGCCAGCGCCGCGGGCACCGACTTGTGGCCCTGGAACGACGCGAAGGCGCGATCGAGCGCGGCCTCGGTCAGCGCCTCGATCTCGGGCTTCTCGCCATTGCCCATCAGCCACTCGGCGATCTTTTCGTATTCCGGGTGATAGACCGGCGTGTAGAGAATGCGGTGGATCGTGGTGGCCGGAACGCCGCGATTGCGCAGCACGCTCGCGGCCTTGTTGGTGGGGGCAAGAATGGCGAGGGTGCGGCGATCCTTGCGGCGCCGGCTCTCGTAATCGCCCGACACCGTCTCGACGCCCGCCTCGCCCAGCGCCCGGGCCAGCTGCGCCAGCAGCATCGTCTTGCCCGATCCGGCCTTGCCCATCAGCGCCATGACCTGGCTCTGACCCTCCTGAGGCGGCGTGCAGAACCCTGCCTCCAGATCGACGCCCGCACCGCGCAGCATCTCGGCCACGCGGTCATAGGCCTGGGCCTGGTCGTCGGAAAAGGTAAGCGCAGGCACGGTCATGGGCGGACACTATATGCCCGCCCGAGGCTTCGCCAGAGGTCAGGCGGCGTTGGCTTCGAGCTTTGCCGCCGCGGCAGTGAAGGCATGGTCGAACCAGTAGCGCGACTGCGCCGGATCGATCCCCGCAGAGGCCGCGACCCGCGCCCGCGCCGCGTCCGAAAAGGACCACAACCCGACCGAGATGCGCGCCCTCCCCGCGCCTTCGCTGCCCAGAACCTCGGGGGCCGCACCGATCCGATTGTAGATGCGCACCATGCGGGCGTCGAACACGCCGACGTAGTGCTTCACGCCGAACCCGGTCATGACCTCGCCGCCCGCCAGCATCAGCGCGGCGGCGGCGCCGGGGTCGGTGTCGCGCGCCAGACAGAAGCGGGTGCATTCCCAGATCAGCGGGCTTTCGATGCGCACGCCGTCGGTCAGATGGCCGAAGTGGTCGTTGACCATCGTGGCCCCGGTGGTGGGCATCAGCCGCATGGAGCCGCCGTGGCTGCCATCGGCGCGTTCCCAGATCACGTAAAGCGGGTTCATCGCGTCATAGGCATCGCGCTCTTCACCGTCGGCGTCGACCGAGACCTCCCAGCCGAGCCGCGTCTTGAACTGGTCCGCACGGTCGCGAAACATGCTGCGGGCCAGTTTGGGGTGGCGCACGAGGTCGGCGGCGTAAAGGTAGCGGATCATCGGTCAGCCCTTTCTGTAATGACAGAATGAGCTAAGCGTTTGGGCCGTTAACGGTGGTTAACCCGAACGGGCGTTGCGTCCGTTCAACCGGTCCGTCAGACGACGATCAACCCCCGTTGCAGGGCCTGCGCGACGGCATGCGTGGTATTCAGCGCGCCCAGCTTGAACCGGGCGCTTTCGATATAGACCCGCAGCGTATTCTCCGAGATCGACAGCGTGTTGGCGACCTGCGCGCGGGAATAGCCGACCGCGATCAGGGTCATGGCGTCGATCTCGCGCGGGGAGAGTGATGGGGTGGGTTGCAGGCCGCGTCCGGGCTGAAATTCAAGCGCCTTCTGGTTGAAGTAATGCGCGATCAGGATCAGCTCGCGGCGATGCGTCTCGGTGAAGGCGGTCCATTCCGCGTCATCGCAAGAGTGGTTGAGCGTGAACAGCGCGAACTGCCCGTTCGGCCCCCGGATCGGAACCGAATACCCCTGGTTTCCGACCCCGTGTTCGACCGCATCGCGCAGAAAGGCGCGGGCGGCGCGCGACGACCAGTCAAAGCGTTTCCAGTCGACCGGGTGAAAGCGCTGGTAACACCCCTGAATGACCGGATCGATCCGCAGATACCCTTTGTCGAGATAGTGCGCGACCCATTCCGGCGCATAGGTTCCGCAGCCAAATTGTTCCCCGTCGGCAGCAACCCAGTGATAGACGATGTGATCGACACCGTAGTGATCGCGCAGCGCCTCGATCAGGGGTTGCAGATCGTCCTGCGACCTAGCGGCCTCGAGCCGCGCTAGCTGTTCGTCCAAGCCGGAACTCGGCAACACAATTCCCACCGGCAGATTCCCTTCCATGGGACGCTATCTCGGCGTGGGCGACCATTTGCGCTTCGTCCAGTTGAGCAGCCAACAGGTCGAACGCATTTGCGTTAGCAAATCTTTTCAAGTCCGAGAGAACGTCGATTATCCAGTCATGTCCCATGAGAATGCTCAACCCTAAATGGTTAACGAAACGTTAATACAATCCTAACATGCAAACCTAAAGTCGCATATTCGCAAAATACCCCTCATCAAATATGGTGAGGCCGGGTTTTCGAAGCCGCTGAAAACAGGGATTCGCCCGCTCGGGAACGCGCAAGGCCCGCGACCGCCAGTGGCGACCCGCGGGCCTTGTCGTCTTAACATTCGTCAAGTCAGATTAAGCTCTGGCGTCGAGCGCATCCTCAAGCGTGCGCAGGCCGGTCGTCGGTGCCTGCACCAACACCGACATGTTGCCGGGCTTGTGCTGGTTGCGCAGCATCTTCATGTGCGCGTCGGGGATTTCGCTCCACGGGAAGACCTCGGACATGCAGGGGTCCAGCCGCCGCTCGAGCATCAGCTTGTTGGCCGACGCCGCCTGCTTGAGATGCGCGAAGTGCGACCCCTGAAGGCGCTTCTGGTGCATCCACATGTAGCGCACGTCGAAGGTCGCGTTGAACCCCGTCGTACCGGCGCAGATCACGACCATGCCGCCCTTCTTGACCACAAGGGTCGAGACCGGGAATGTCGCCTCGCCGGGGTGTTCGAACACCATGTCGACGCTGACGCCCTTGCCGGTGATGTCCCAGATCGCCTTGCCGAACTTGCGCGCTTCCTTCAGCCACTCGTTATATTCGGGCGAGTTGACGATCGGCAGCTGGCCCCAGCATTTGAAGTCCTTGCGGTTGATCACGCCCTTCGCGCCCAGCGACATGACAAATTCGCGCTTGTCCTCTTCCGAGATCACGCCGATCGCGTTGGCACCGGCGGTATTGGCCAGCTGGATCGCGTAAGAGCCGAGGCCGCCCGACGCGCCCCAGACCAGGACGTTCTGACCGGGCTTCAGTTCGTGCGGGTGGTGGCCGAACAGCATCCGGTAGGCGGTGGCCAGCGTCAGCGTGTAGCAGGCGCTTTCTTCCCAGGTCAGGTGCTTGGGGCGCGGCATGAGCTGCTGCGCCTGCACGTTGGTGAACTGCGCAAACGAGCCGTCGGGCGTCTCGTAGCCCCAGATCCGCTGCGTCGGCGAGAACATCGGATCGCCGCCGTTGCATTCCTCGTCGTCGCCATCGTCCTGGTTGCAGTGGATCACGACCTCGTCGCCCACTTTCCAGGTCTTCACCCGGTCGCCCACGGCCCAGACGATACCCGAGGCATCCGAACCCGCGATATGAAACTCTGCGCCATGCACGTCGAACGGCGAAATCGGCTGGCCAAGCCCGGCCCAGACGCCATTGTAGTTGACGCCCGCCGCCATCACGAGAACCAGAACCTCGTGGCTATCGAGGACAGGCACATCGACCACTTCCATCTTGAAGGACTTGTCCGGCTCTCCGTGACGCTCGCGGCGGATCGCCCAGGCATACATCTGCTTCGGGACGTAGCCCATCGGGGGGATCTCGCCGATCTCGTAGAGATCCTTTTCGGGCGCATCGTATTCCGCGATGCCGGTTTGCGTATCGAGAGCCATGGCTGCCTCCTGTCGAAGTTCTCAGATTGCGCCGCGCTGCGGCGATGAATGCAAATGCTTTGCCGGGAATATCGCTGCTCGCGCAACAATGCAATCAGATATAAGCCCTGATTGTAACTTTATGACCGAGCAATTGCAGCATTTTACGCCGCGCCTGCATAGGTGACCAGCAGGTGGCGGATCGAGTTGGCGTAAAACCGGAGAATCGGCGTACCCGCCGATTTCGGCGCAAACCGGTCGCCGTCCGGCGTCACCAGATCGCGCGCGCGAAGCCGCTCGAGTGCATAATCCACCGCGTGGCAGCGATCCTTGCCCGGCAGCACCAGCGTGTGCCCGGTGGCGGCCTCGACCCGGCCCACCGCGGCTTCCAGTTCGCTGCGCGTCATCGGCCCCTGCTCAAGCAGCAGATACGAGACCAGCGGCACCGGCAGGATCGGTACCGCAGCGGCGATGCGGTCAAGGATTTCCCGGCTCAACGCCTCGGGGCGACGCGCGAGCGCGACATTGGCCCGCAACGACAGCGGCGTGCCGAATCGCACGGCGGTCAGGCCAAAGCGTTGCAACTTTCCGGTCAGCCGCCCCCATAGCAGCAGGAACGCATAGCGAAACGCCGACAACACGCCGGCCCGGAAGCGTCGGTCGCCGCGATTGTCGGCGGCAATCAGGATGGTGTCTTCAAGAACCCGGTCGTAATTCAGCGCCACCGGCACGAAGACCACATCGCGCTGGGCAAGATCCGCCCCCTCGGCCATGTATTTCATCAGCCCGACCTTGGGCGGCCTGATGGCCCCGTCGAGGCTGAGCCCGCCTTCGGGGAAGATCGCCTGCGCCACACCGCCCCGGGTCGCCATATGCACATATTTCTCTAGCACCTTGCGATAAAGCGCGTTGCGCGATTTGCGCCGGATGAAATAGGCCCCCATCGCACGGATCAGGCCCGACAGCGGCCAGACCCGCGCCCATTCCCCCACCGCATAGGACAAGGCCGACCGGCGCGCGGCAAGGTACGTCACCAGCACGTAATCCATGTTCGAGCGATGATTCATCACGAAGATCACCGTCGCGTCACGATCGATTGCCTCGATGGCGGCGTGATCGATATCCATGACGTCGACCTGGTAGAGCGCATCCGACAGCCAGCGCGCGGCACGAATCGCAAAGCCGAAATAGGCCGTCGCCGAAAAGGCGGGCACGATCTCGCGGGCGTAACGACGGGCATCCTGGAAGGCCACGTCTTCGCGCTGTTGGTTTTCCCTGGCATGGACAAGCACCGCTTCGGTCACTTCCGGATCGTAGATCAGCCGCTGGATGAGGTCGTACCGCCGCGCCAGCTTGAAGGGCTGGATCGGGCGCTCGAGCCGCTGGTTCAGACGCGCGACGATCCTCTCCGCCCGGCGACGCACGAACCAGCGCACCGATGGGAACAGGAAATGCGACGCAAAGGTGATGCCCGCGAAGATCAGGATCAGCGCCAGAAGCCAGATGGGAAGCGAGACAGTCGCGGTCATGCGCCAACATTGCCCGGCAGCGGCACCGGGGCAATCCCATCGATGGCGTCACGTTCCTGCGCTTGCGACGGCCATACGGTGGCGCAACGCCGGAAATTTCGGGCAACAGGCCGGATGCAGACCGCGCAACTGCCCGGCCGGCATTGATTCCCCGGACCAACAGCGCCAGAACCGTCGCGGGTGCGCCGCAACGCAGCGAATTGACTTTGCCACAAAGTTTCGCCTATGCACGGCCAAGCGCAAGATTATTACCACATCGATTCAGTATGAGGACCGAGATGACCGACACCAAGTCCCCGCCGCAGAAAGACAAACCGTGGCTCATCCGGACCTATGCGGGCCATTCCACGGCCGAGGCTTCGAACCAACTCTATCGCGGCAACCTGGCCAAGGGGCAGACCGGCCTGTCCGTCGCCTTCGATCTGCCGACCCAGACCGGCTATGACAGCGACCACGTGCTGGCGCGCGGCGAGGTCGGCAAGGTCGGCGTGCCGGTCTGCCATCTGGGCGACATGCGCAGCCTGTTCGATCAGATCCCGCTGGAACAGATGAACACCTCGATGACGATCAACGCCACGGCGCCTTGGCTGCTGTCGCTTTATATCGCCGTCGCCGAAGAGCAGGGGGCCGATCCATCCAAGCTGCAAGGCACGGTGCAGAACGACCTGATCAAGGAATACCTGTCGCGCGGCACCTATATCTGTCCGCCCAAGCCATCGCTGAAGATGATCGGAGACGTGGCCGAGTATTGCTACAAGCACATCCCGAAATGGAACCCGATGAACGTGTGTTCCTATCACCTGCAAGAGGCCGGGGCGACGCCCGAACAGGAACTTGCCTATGCGCTGGCCACCGCCATTGCCGTGCTCGACGAGTTGAAGCCGCGCGTCCCGGACGCGGATTTCCCGACGCTTGCGGGCCGGATTTCATTCTTCGTCAATGCGGGCATCCGCTTCGTGACCGAGATGTGCAAGATGCGCGCCTTCGTCGATCTTTGGGACGAGATCCTGCTGGACCGTTATGGCGTGACCGATGCCAAGTTCCGGCGATTCCGCTATGGCGTGCAGGTCAACAGCCTTGGCCTGACCGAACAGCAGCCCGAAAACAACGTCTACCGCATTCTGATCGAGATGCTGGCCGTCACCCTGTCGAAGAACGCCCGCGCCCGCGCCGTGCAATTGCCCGCCTGGAACGAGGCGCTGGGTCTGCCGCGGCCCTGGGACCAGCAATGGTCGATGCGGATGCAGCAGATCATGGCCTACGAGACCGATCTGCTGGAGTATGACGACCTCTTCGATCAGAACCCCGCGGTCGAGCGAAAAGTCGCCGCCCTCAAGGATGGCGCGCGCGCCGAGCTGGCCAATCTCGACGGGATGGGCGGTGCCATCGACGCAATCGACTACATGAAATCGCGCCTCGTCGAAAGCAATGCCGACCGCGTGAACCGCGTGGAAACCGGCGAGACCGTGGTGGTCGGGGTCAACCGCTGGACCGAGACAGAGCCGTCGCCGTTGCTGGGCGAAGATGGCGGCATCATGCTGGTGGACCCTGCGGTCGAAGCCGAACAGGTGGCGCGCCTCGAAGCCTGGCGCACCGGACGCGACGCCGACGCCGTGGCCCGCGCGCTCGCCGATCTGCGCGCCGCAGCCCGCGAGGGGCGCAACGTCATGCCGCCGTCGATCGCCGCGGCGAAAGCAGGCGTCACCACCGGCGAATGGGCCGGCGAGATGCGCGCGGCCTTTGGCGAATATCGCGGCCCGACCGGCGTGTCGAAATCCGTATCGAACAAGACCGAGGGGCTGGACGACATCCGCGAGGCCGTCGACCTCGTGTCGGACAAGCTCGGGCGGCGGTTGAAGTTTCTTGTCGGCAAGCCCGGCCTCGACGGTCATTCGAACGGGGCCGAACAGATCGCCTTCCGCGCCCGCGATTGTGGCATGGACATCGAATACGAAGGCATTCGCCTGACACCCGAGGAAATCGTGTCCGCGGCGCAATCCGGCGATGTGCATGTGATCGGATTGTCGATCCTCTCCGGCAGCCATCTGCCTTTGGTGGAAGACACGCTGGCGCGCCTCAAGTCTGCGGGATTGGGGCATATTCCCTTGATCGTCGGCGGGATCATTCCCGAAGACGATGCCCGCAGACTCCGGCAGATGGGTGTGGCGCGGGTCTATACGCCGAAAGACTTCATTCTGAATGCGATCATGATGGATATCGTTACGCTGGCGGATCCGGAAGCGGTCGCCGCCGAATAGACCGGTTTCCAGACGTTGCAATCCGACGAGTCCCCGCGCACCAGCCGTTGCGCGGGGTTCCCGTCATTGTCGAGTGTCACAATAAAGAGCTTGTCCAATTCGAAATTTTGGCTAATAGGGAAATTAGGTATGGGAGAAGTTGAATGACAATCGATCTTGATAAGATGTCCAAAGAGGACCTCGAAACACTTCGCAAGGATGTGGATCGCGCCTTGAAAACGCTGGATGCTCGCCGAAAAGGCGAAGCAAAACGCGCCGCGGATCAGGCGGCAAAGGAATACGGTTTCTCGCTTGATGATCTTATTGGAGGAACATCCTCCAAGGGCACCAAGGGCGTTGCGAAATACGCCAACCCGGAGGATCCGTCGCAAACCTGGACCGGACGCGGACGCAAGCCGAAATGGGTCAACGATGCGCTCGACTCCGGAAAGTCGCTGGACAGCCTTGCAATCTGATGTCGATCCATATCGGCGCAAAGCCGGGTGAGATCGCGGAAACGGTACTGCTGCCCGGCGATCCCTATCGGGCGCGTTGGGCGGCAGAACAATTCCTCGACAATCCGGAATGCATCAACGACGTCCGCGGCATGCTGGGTTATACCGGCAGCTGGAAAGGCAATCGCGTCTCGATCCATGGTTCGGGAATGGGCATGCCGTCGTTGTCGATCTATGCCAATGAACTTATTCGCGATTATGGCGCAAAGAAACTTATTCGCATCGGCTCCTGCGGTGCGATGCAGACGCAGGTCAAAATACGCGATGTGATCATCGCGATGACCGCGTCGTCGCTGTCTACCCCGTCGCGCGGGATATTCCGCGAATTGAATTTCGCGCCGCCCGCCGATTGGGGTCTTTTGCGGGCTGCTGTTTCCGCCGCAGAGGCAAAGGACGCGGCGGTCCATGTCGGCGGGATCTATTCCGCGGATGTATTTTACGACGAACGCCCGGACCTAAATGAGCAGATGACCCGGCACGGCATTCTGGGCGTCGAGATGGAGGCCGCGGAACTCTACAACCTTGCCGCGCGGCACGGCATCCGGGCGCTTGCGGTGCTGACGGTCAGCGACCACCTGCTGACCAAAGAGGCCCTGCCTTCCGAGGACCGCGAACGCAGCTTTGGCGACATGGTCGAGATCGCGCTGGAAGCGGCGTTCTCGGGCTGAGAACCGGTCGCCTTTTGCGCTGCACGCCCCCTGTCAGGCGCCGTGGCTGCGGTCATATCCGTTGGGCGCGGGGCGCTGCCACCCGGCCAGGGCGTCAGGGTCTGGGCGCAGCACCTCGATCCCGAGCGGGTAGCACGCCGCCCTGTCAGATGAATGCTGGGCCGAGCAATCGCCCCCCGGACAGGCGGACAACGCCCCCAGAAGGTCGATCTCGGCGAAGAAGGTCAGGGCGTCGCCGGGCCGCACCGGTGAGGCCTTCATGAAGTATTGCCCGGTCTCGCGGGTGAACCCGGTGCACATGAACACGTTCAGCACGTCATGGATATGCGCCTCGGCCGCATGAAGCGGCACGCCAAGATGCGCCGCCAGCGCCCGCGTCAGGTTCGAATGGCAGCAGTGATGATAGTGCTGCCCACCCGAAAGCAGGTGCGATGTGTAGGGGTCGCAGCGCGTGCCGATCACGTCATGCACCGACCCGCCAAAGGAATCGATACCATACCAGTCGAGGCTGTCGGCGACGATCGTGGCCATGGGGCGCAAGGTCGGAAAGCTGGACCAGAGCCTGTCGCCGGTGGTGACATGGGTGCCATGGAGCGCGCGGGTCTTGCCGGAGTAGAACCGCTCGGACAGATCCTGCGCGTTCCACAGGTTCAGGTCGCCGACCTGCGGACCATCGACCGAAACGATCCGGAAAAAGCAGCCCGCGGGCACAACGAAGGTGGCCGCGTCGCGCGGTGGTGCCACGACCGTGTCGATGACCGACGCGGTGGCCTGCGCGCGCGCGTACAGCGCCAGGGGTGCAGGTGGCAGCGTGTCGTCCGGATAGCAGATCACGGGTGGAATGACGCGCCGTTGGTCGGCGTCGGGCGGGGCTTGGGACATGGCGGTCGCTCCGGGCTAGGTGGGCCAAGCGTCGGCTCTGTCGGGTGGCTTTGCAAGGGCGGCGCCGACAATCGGCGCGGTTGTCGCAGGCCGGATGCGACCCGCATTTGCGACCGATACGGCGCTGCGCTCAGCCTTTGGGCCGCAGGCAATGTTTCGGGGGCACGCCCGAGGGGCCTTGCATGGTCGCGCCGCATTGCACGCATACCCAGTCGCTTTGGCCCTGACCATCGCGCGTCTCGCGCCAGCGGCACGCCCGCATGCCCTTGCGCGCCACGATGGCGACAATGATGAAGGCGATGATCAATCCGATCGGGACAAGCATGGCTGTGCCTTTCGTGCCGCAATTCCTGCCCGGACCGGGTTAACGGGTTCCGGACAGGGGGACAATTCAATCGCGATCACGCGACATCAGGCGTTCCGCTTCGCGCTGTCGGCTTTCTGCGCGTCATTCTGGCCGTTGGCAGTTGTCCTGCGCCGGGTCGGCAACTCGTAATACGCAAAGGCGTCTTCCAGGATCCTCAGCGCCTCGTCGGCTTGGGCAGGTGTCTTGGTGTCAGGCATGATAGGCCTCGCTCTGGCTTGTCTGCCTCCCTCATCGTGACAGTTAGGGTCAATCGACCGCGTGGATACGCCCGCCAACGCATAGTCGGTATGCCTTCACTGCATGGCGATGCGCCGCAACCCCGCCCAGCAGACAGAAAAAGCCCCGGGCGCAATGGCGCACCGGGGCTTTGATCCGCGACATGGACAGGCGATGTCAGATCGCGCGTTCCAGCATGGTCTTCTTGATTTCCGCGATGGCCTTGGCCGGATTCAGACCCTTGGGGCAGGTCTTGGCGCAGTTCATGATCGTGTGACACCGGTAAAGCTTGAACGGATCCTCAAGATCGTCGAGCCGCTCGCCCGTTGCCTCGTCGCGGCTGTCGATGATCCAGCGATAGGCATGCAGAAGGGCTGCGGGTCCAAGATAGCGATCGCCGTTCCACCAGTAGGACGGGCACGAGGTCGAGCAACAGGCGCACATCACGCACTCGTACAACCCGTCGAGCTTTTCACGATCCTCGATGGACTGCTTCCACTCCTTCGCGGGCTTGTTGGTCTTGGTCTCGAGCCACGGCATGATCGACGCGTGCTGCGCGTAGAAATGCGTCAGATCGGGGATCAGGTCGCGCACCACCGGCAGGTGCGGCAGCGGGTAGATCTTCACGTCGTCCTTGACCTCGTCGATGCCGTAGATGCAGGCCAGCGTGTTGATCCCGTCGATGTTCATCGCGCAGGACCCGCAGATGCCTTCGCGGCAGGACCGGCGGAAGGTCAGCGTCGGGTCGATCTCGTTCTTGATCTTGATCAGCGCGTCCAGCATCATCGGCCCGCAACTGTCGAGATCGACGAAATAGGTGTCGACCCGCGGGTTTTCACCGTCGTCGGGCGTCCAGCGGTAGATCTTGAAGGTCTTGAGCCGGTTCGCGCCCTCCGGTTTCGGCCATGTCTTGCCGGTGCGGATGGTCGAATTCTTGGGGAGCGTCAGTTGGACCATGACGGGGCCTCCGTGGTTGCAATAGGGATGTAGCGCGCGGTGCGGGCCGGGAAAAGGCTGCCGCGGGGCGGTGTGGTGATGCGTCGCGCCGGTATCATTGCGCAGCCAGTTCGGTCAGGGCCGCGCCGCTCAGGCAGCGCACCGTCTCGGGCTTCTGCACGATCCCGGCGACGATTTCACCGGTGGCGGCGGTCAGCCCGCCGACGCTGTCGGTTGCCAGCGCATAGATCTGCTGCGACGTCGCGTTGTCGATCACGCAGTTGATCGCGGGCTCGATCGGCAGGCTGGGATAGCGTTCCAGCACGACGCGGTTGACGGCCGACTTCGCCGCGTTCCGGGCAATCTGGTCCTGCGTCTCGACCGAACAGGCCGAAACCATGACCAGACCGCCAAGAAGCGCGACGAGACGCATCAGAACGTCCGTGCCTTGGGCGCGATCTTCTGCATCGAAATGCCGCCCTGGTCTTCGTTGGTCAGCGGTTCGGTGACGATGGGGCGATAGCTGAGGTCTATCTTCGCGTCGTCGACCCGCGCGATGGTATGCACGCGCCAGTTTTCATCATCGCGGGTGGAATGATCCTCGTGGGCATGGGCGCCCCGGCTTTCCTTGCGCGCCTCGGCACCGGCGATGGTTGCCAGCGCGTTGGGCATCAGGTTGGTCAGCTCGAGCGTTTCCATCAGATCCGAGTTCCACACGAGGCTGCGATCGGTGACCTTCAGATCATCCATCTTGCCCGCGATCGCGGTCATCTCGTCGAGGCCCTTCTTCAGGGTCTCGCCGGTTCGGAACACAGCGGCATCCGCCTGCATGGTCTTCTGCATCTCGAGGCGCAACTCGGCGGTGGGCGTGTTGCCCTTGGCGTGGCGGATCGCGTCGAAGCGGTCGAGCGCCTTGTCCACCTGGGCCGCGTCAACGGGGCGGGGGCTGGCGTCGCGGTCAACGACCTTGCCTGCGCGAATGGCGGCGGCCCGGCCGAAGACCACGAGGTCGATCAGCGAGTTCGAGCCGAGGCGATTGGCGCCATGGACGCTTGCGCAGCCCGCCTCGCCGACCGCCATCAGACCCGGCACGATGCGGTTGGGGTCGTCCCCGGTGGGGTCGAGCACTTCGCCCCAGTAGTTCGTGGGAATGCCGCCCATGTTGTAATGCACCGTCGGAATGACCGGGATCGGTTCCTTGGTGACGTCGACACCGGCGAAGATGCGGGCCGATTCCGAGATGCCCGGCAGGCGCAGATGCAGCGCCTCTTTCGGCAGATGCGATAGGTTGAGATGGATGTGATCGCCTTCCTTGCCGACGCCGCGGCCTTCGCGGATCTCCATCGTCATGCAGCGCGAAACGTAGTCGCGCGGGGCGAGGTCCTTGTAGTTGGGCGCGTAGCGTTCCATGAAGCGCTCGCCCTCGGAGTTGGTCAGATAGCCGCCCTCGCCGCGTGCGCCTTCGGTGATCAGGCAACCCGCGCCGTAGATGCCGGTGGGGTGGAACTGGACGAATTCCATGTCCTGAAGCGGCAGACCCGCGCGCGCCACCATGCCACCGCCATCGCCGGTGCAGGTATGCGCCGAGGTGGCGCTGAAATAGGCGCGGCCATAGCCGCCCGTGGCCAGCACGACGGTCTTGGCGTTGAACACATGCATGGTGCCGTCATCAAGCTTCCAGCAGACGACGCCCGTGCAGGCCCCGTCTGCGTCCATCAACAGGTCGATGGCGAAATACTCGATGTAGAACTCGGCGTTGTTCTTCAGCGACTGGCCATAGAGCGTGTGCAGGATCGCGTGGCCGGTGCGGTCGGCGGCGGCGCAGGTGCGCTGCACCGGGGGGCCTTCGCCGAATTCGGTGGTGTGGCCGCCGAAGGGACGCTGGTAGATCTTGCCCTCTTCGGTGCGCGAAAACGGGACGCCGTAATGCTCAAGCTCGTAGACCGCCTTGGGGGCCTCGCGGGCGAGATATTCCATCGCGTCCGTGTCGCCCAGCCAGTCCGACCCCTTGACGGTGTCGTACATGTGCCATTGCCAGTGGTCCGGGCCCATGTTGGACAGCGACGCGGCGATACCGCCCTGCGCCGCCACGGTGTGCGACCGGGTCGGGAAAACCTTGGTCACGCAGGCGGTGCGCAGCCCCTGTTCGGCCATGCCAAGCGTCGCGCGAAGGCCGGCGCCGCCGGCACCCACGACCACGACGTCATAGTCATGCGTCTCGTATTCGTATTCAGCCATGTCTCTAGAAGCTCCGCTAGTTCAAAGCGCCAGGCGCGCGACGGCGAAAAGGCCGGTCGCCGCGAGGGCGTACATCAGGCAGGTCATGCCGAGGATCAGCACCTTTTCCCAGATGCCGTGGACATAGTCCTCGATCAGGGTCTGGAAACCGTCCTTGAAATGAAGGCAGGTCACAGCGATGGTCAGCCCTGCCACGATGGCCGGGAACGGCCGCGAATAATAGGCGACGACCTCTTCGTAGGTGCCGCCGAGGATCGGGCCGAAGGTGAAGACGAACAGCGGAATGAGGATCATCAGCCCGACGGATTGCACTTTCATGCGCCAGGCGTGCTGCGTGCCGGACTTGGCGCTGCCCCAGTTTTCGGCCCGTTTGCGATCGGTCAGAAATGCCATGTCAGCGCCCCTCAGATAATGATGACGGTCAGGATGGTCAGGACGACAGAGCCGCCGATCACACCCCAGCCGAGCTTTTCGGCGATGTCGATCTCAAGCCCGATGGCCTGGTCCCAGATCAGATGCCGCACCCCGGCAAGGCTGTGATACCAAAGCGCCCAGAGCGACAGGAACATCACCAGATCGCCAAACCAGCTGGTGACGAAACCGTTGGCGGTGGCGAAATGCTCGGGTCCCGACGCGGCGGCGATGAACCACCACACGATCATGAACATCGCGACGATCAGCGCGTTGCCGGTCAGACGGGTGAGGATGGACGTCATCGAGGTGAGTTGCGGGCGGTAGATCTGCAAATGCGGCGAGAGGGGCCGGTTGCCCCGGTTCACGTCGGCCATGGAAGTGTCCTTTCGGTTCCCTTGGGAAAGGTTCTAACGTTTTTTGCCGCGCTGTCACGGGGAGAGGCCAGCATTTTCGCTGGTTTGGCGCTGTATGCCGACAGGATTATCAATATGTGATCACGCGCCGCAACTCTGTGATCACATGTCCGGCGCTAACATCTTCGTCTTGCACTGTGTCGCCGCCTTGGCGCACTGGCCGGGTCCGGTCGTCACTCCGGGCTGGCGCGGTAAAGCGTGCGAAGATAGCCCTCGAACTCGGTGCACATCACGATGGCGCGCTGGTCGGGAATGTAGAAGGCGTTGATCTCGTCACAATCCTCGACCGAGACCACGAGCGGATCCGGCAGGCGCATCGTGTCATTGAGAAAGCCCACCTCGCCGATGATCAGATCGGCGGTCAGGCCGGTGTCCGAATAGATCTCGACCTCGATCTGCGGGCCGGTGGCACCGAACACCTCGTCAAAGACCGGCCCCCAGCTTTCATCGGCAAGGGTGAATTCCTCTTCACAGGTCTCCTGCCGCGCTTCGGGCAGGTCCATGTCGGCGGCGAAATCGTCGCGCTGATCGGGATCCGCCCCGTAGAACAGGCAGACGACGTTGTAGAACCGTTGCGCGCTGGCCCCGTGGACATCCCAGAAGGCCGGATCGTCATCGGCCTCCATCATCGCCTCGACGGCGAAGCCGAAGCTTGAGTCATACGCCAGATCGAGCGCGCTTTCCGCGTCATAGATCCAGTCGATCAGCAGCACCGAGGCCACGTCGGCGGCATCTTCCTCCTGCCCGAAGACCGGCAGCGCCATGATGTCGATCAGGGCATGCCCAAGCTCGTGATAGAAGACCGACAGCAGGTTGGCCTCGACGAAGGCATCTTCGGCGTCGTCGGCCCGCGCCGCGGTCGCAAGGCCAAGCGCGAAAAGCAGGCAAACAGGGCGGAACAGGGTCATGGGCAAAATCCGGAACGGGTCGTGCCAGTGTTGCACGGCGCGCCCCGGTCTGGAAACTCAGATCGGCATCAGCGCCCAGTAATCGAGGTCGAGCAGCACGTCGGGCAGGTATTTGCCGTCCGCGCCGCGCAATGCGCCCGGCGCACCGCCCTTGGTCGCCACAAGCCGCAGCCGGATCGCGCCGACACCGGGGGTGTCGGTTTCGGCCGTGTCCAGCACTTCGGACCAGGCGCGTATGGTATCGCCCGCGAAACACGGATTGGCATGTGCGCCCGCGTTCAGCCCGACGATCATCTGCGCGTTGGCCAGCCCGTTGAACGACAGCGCCCGCGCCATCGAGATGACGTGCCCGCCATAGATCAGCCGCTTGCCATCCTCGCGCTGGGTGGCGTCGAAATGCACCTTGGCGGTGTTTTGCCACAGCCGCGTGGCCAGCATGTGCTCGGCCTCCTCGACGGTGACGCCGTCCACATGGTCGATGACCTCGCCCACGGCGTAGTCGCCCAGGCGGTGCGGTTCGCCTGCAAGCGCAAAATCGTAGCCCGTGAAATCGAGCCCTTCGGGGATCACCAGATCGCCGGGCCCAAGCGTGGACTTCAGATCTGGCACCACCGTCGCGGGTGCGGGCGCGTTCGGGTCGCGTTTGCGCACCATGACCCAGCGGCAATATTCCATCACCACCGCGTCGTGCTGGTCGAAGCCACGGGTGCGGACCCAGACCACGCCGGACTTGCCGTTCGAGTTCTGTTTCAACCCGATCACCTCGGACCGCGAACGCAGCGTCGTGCCGGAAAAGACCGGCTTCAGCCAACGGCCTTCGCCATAGCCCAGGTTGGCTACCGCGTTCAGCGACACATCCGGCACGGTCTTGCCGAACACGACATGAAAGGCGATCAGGTCGTCGAGAGGCGCCACCGTCAGGCCGCAGTCCTTTGCGAAGGCGTCCGACGAATAGAGTGCATGCCGCGCCGGATAGAGCGCGTGGTAAAGCGCCCGTTCGCCCGCGCCCACCGTGCGCGGCACCGCGTGTTCGAGCACCTGACCGACGGAATAATCCTCGAAGAAGTTGCCAGGGTTGGTTTTGGGCGTCGGGGTCATGTCGTCTTTCATCACTGGGCTCCGAGCTTCATGTCGGGGGCGTAGTCGCCTTCGACCTCCTTCACCACGGCCTGACCGCAGCGCATCACGCCGTTCGCGGCATCGAAAGCATAGGTCGGGTCGCCGTAAAGCTCCCATCCTTTCGACAGCGCGTCAGATACCTTGTGGCAAAAGGCTGATGTGTCGTCCTCGGTCAGCAGGCGGTAAAGCTTCATGTCGGGATCTCCGGAAGGATCAGGCGGGGAACGGCCAGACGCCGAGCCATGCGTGGATTGCAGCGATGACGGCAAACATCACCGCGGTGATCACGACCAGAAGGATGTCCTTCTTCGCGTCCCCCGGCGTGGGGCGGTCCCAGGTGGCGGTGCGGTTGATCACGATCACCTCGGCCACGGCCCAGGCCAGCATCGCGCCGAAAAGGATGATCGACGCCAGATCGCCGTTGACCAGAAGATGCGCCACGGCCCAGACCTTGACGGCGGTCAGTTGCGGATGCCGCATCGCGCCGCGCAGACGTCCGGTGGTGGCGCTCATCCCGTAAAGGAACACCGCGCCCAGCATCAGCAGGTTGTTGATGTGCACCATGAAGGCGGGCGGCGTCCAGACGTTGATGAAGGGGGCCGCGCGGTAGCCAAAGATGATCATCACCAGCGACGCAAGGACTGCGGCAGCCACGACGCCCTTGCCGGCATTGCCCATCGCCGCGCGCTTTTCGGGGGCGACACGTTTGAAGAGGTGGGCGGCCACCCAAAGCAGGAGTCCGAGGATGAGCAGGAGCATGGGGTTCAGCCTTTCGCGATGGCGTCGATTGCCTTGGCTTTTGCCAGCAATCGGGTCGCCGTGTCCACGTGCAGATTCTCGACGATCTTGCCATCGACCACGGCAACGCCCTCCCCTTGGGCCTTGGCGGCCTCATAAGCCTCGATCTGGCGACGCGCGAGGTCAAGCTCTGCCTCCGAGGGTCCGAAGGCCGCGTTGGCCACGTCGACCTGTGCCGGGTGGATCAGCGTCTTGCCGTCAAAGCCCATGTCGCGGCCCTGCCTGCACTCTGCCGCCAGCCCTTCGGCGTCCTTGAAGGCATTGTAGACGCCGTCGACGATGGCGATTCCCGCCGCGCGCGCCGCCAGCATGCAATGTCCAAGGGCAGGCAGCATCGCGACCCGGTCGGGGGTGGCCCGCGCGCCCAGTTCCTTGGCAAGATCGTTGGTGCCCATGATGAAGCCGTCCATCTGACCGTGCGCCGCGATCTCGGCGGCGGCAAGGATGCCGCGCGGCGTCTCCATCATCGCCCAGAGCCGGGCGTCGCCGGTGATTGCCGCCAGCGCATCGAGTTGCCCGGTGCTTTCGACCTTGGGCAGCAGGATCGCGTCGGCCTGCATGGCTGCGGCGGCGCGGGCATCCTCGGCCCCCCATTCGGAATCGAGCCCGTTGATCCGCACCAGTGTCAGCCGCGCGCCGAAGCCGCCCTTGGCCAACTCCTCGGCGAGGGTCGTGCGGGCAAGCGCCTTTTCGTCCGGCGACACCGCGTCCTCGAGGTCGAAGATGATCGCGTCGACCGGCAGGCCCCGCGCCTTGTCGATGGCCCGCGGCTTGGATCCGGGGATGTAGAGGACGGAACGGAGCGGACGGTTCATCATGGGCGGGTATCCTCGGGATGCAGACGCAGGAGATTGGGCGCGAAAGATTGTTGCGCCCAGACCCACCAGTTTTTTACATAACATTCAAGCAGAAAAATGCCGCAGCGCAGAGAGCGGAGGGCGCAACACCCGCGTCGCCCGCGGGGTTAACCCGATCTTGGGCCACCTTGCGACAGGGTGTTCAGGTCGTCCGCATCGGGACGGCAGGCAACTTCAGGGGGATATCCCATGCGTGTATTTCTTCTCGTCCCTGCCGGGGTCTGTGCGGGCGTCCTCGGGCTGGCCGAACCGGCGTCGGCACAAACCGCCTGCGCCCCGCGGGCCCTGATTGTCGATCGCCTGGCGCGGCAATTCGGCGAAGCGCCGCAATCGGTGGGTCTGGTGGCAAGCGACACCCTGATCGAAGTGTTCGCCTCGGATGAAAGCGGCACCTGGACGATCCTGATGACCCGTGCCGACGGCATCTCTTGCCTGGTCGCCAACGGGTCCGCCTTTGAGACCCTGGCCCAGATCCTGCCGGGTCGCCCGGCCTGACGATCAGCTCAGCGCATCCCAGACCAGCTTGGTGCCGGTGGCCCCCAGCAAGATATAGGTCAGCCCGAAGAACACCCGCTCGGGCACCAGATGGTGCATCCTGACGCCGACCCAGGTGCCCAGCAGCGCCGCGGGTACCAGCGCCAGGTCGAGGAGCAGACTGTCGCGGGTGAAGATCCCCATGCCACCATAGACCCCGGCCTTGAGCAGGTTGACCGCCCAGAACACCAGCACGGTCGTCGCCTGATACGCGGTCTTGGGCAGCTTGCGCCCCAGAAGGTAGACCGCGGCGGCAGGTCCGCCCGCATGGCTGACGAAGCTGGTAAAGCCCATCAGCACGCCCATGGCGATGCCGGTCTTTGCCCCCATGTCCCGCCTGAGCTGGATCAGCTGCGCCTTCTGCGCCCATTGCCACGCAATGAACAGCAGGCAGACCAGCCCGATCACCAGCCGGATGGCGTCGTCGCTGGTCGATTGATAGAACAGCGCCCCCAGAAGCGTGCCGGGCACGCCCGCGTAGATCAGGATGCGGGCCTCGGGCCAGCGCCACTTGCGCCAATAGGCCGGAAGCGAGGCCACGTCGATCAGCATCAGCATCGGCAGCATGATGCCCAGCGCCGCGCCCGGTTCCAGCACGATGGCCAGAATCGAGGCCGACGCGAAGGCCGCGCCGGACCCGAAACCGCCCTTGGAAATGCCCGCGAAGACGACCGCGGGCACGCAGATCGCAAAAACGGGCCAGGTCAGCAAATCCATCGAGATCGGTCCGTAAATTGCCTGTTTGCAGCGTGATTACCGCGTTCCGGTCGCAGGCGACAGGGTTAGGTTAGCGCTGCCAAATTGCAGGGGGTGTCGCAGCAGGCTTGCGCGAGGTCGCGCGATTGCTTAGGCCAACGGACGAAATTTGACCGAACCGGAGTAAGATTCATGGCCAGACCCAAGATCGCGCTGATCGGCGCAGGGCAAATCGGGGGCACGCTTGCCCACCTTGCCGCGCTGAAGGAACTCGGCGACGTCGTCCTGTTCGACATTTCCGAAGGAACCCCCGAGGGCAAGGCGCTCGACATCGCGGAATCGGGTCCCTCGGAAGGCTTCGATGCCAATCTCAAGGGCACACAGGACTACGCCGATATCGCGGGCGCAGACGTCTGCATCGTCACCGCCGGTGTGCCGCGCAAGCCCGGCATGAGCCGCGACGACCTTCTGGGCATCAACCTCAAGGTCATGAAATCGGTCGGCGAAGGCATTCGCGACAACGCCCCCGACGCCTTCGTGATCTGCATCACCAACCCGCTCGATGCGATGGTCTGGGCGCTGCGCGAGTTTTCGGGTCTGCCGCACGAAAAGGTCTGCGGCATGGCGGGCGTGCTCGATTCGGCGCGCTTCCGGCATTTCCTGTCGCTCGAATTCAACGTCTCGATGAAGGATGTCACCGCCTTCGTTCTGGGCGGTCACGGCGACACCATGGTGCCGCTGACACGCTATTCGACCGTGGCCGGTGTGCCGCTGCCCGATCTGGTGAAGATGGGCTGGACAACGCAGGAAAAGCTCGACGCGATCGTGCAGCGCACCCGCGACGGCGGTGCCGAGATCGTCGGCCTGCTCAAGACCGGCTCGGCGTTCTATGCGCCCGCGACATCCGCGATCGAGATGGCCGAGGCCTACCTCAAGGATCAGAAGCGCGTCCTGCCCGCGGCGGCATGGTGCGACGGCCAGTTCGGCCTCAAGGGGTTCTATGTGGGCGTTCCCACAGTGATCGGCGCGGGCGGCATCGAGCGCATCGTCGAGATCGAGATGAGCAAGGACGAAAAGGCCATGTTCGAAAGCTCGGTCGCAGCGGTCAAGGGACTTGTCGACGCCTGCAAGGGGATCGACGACAGTCTGGCCTGATCGTTCCGGCGACCCGAACACAAGGCGCGCGTCCCACCCGGGGCGCGCGTTTTCAGTTCAGCAGGATGGCATCGAAGGCGGCGGGTGACAGATCGACGCTGTCGCCGAAATAAAGGCGCGTCGCGGCGGCGGGATCGCACGGCATCGGCGCCAGCCAGCCCGCCTCTTGCCAGGCCGCCGCATCCGTGGCCGAGATGATCCGCACCTTGTCATGCAGCGCCGATCCCGCCGAAGCGTCAGACCCCGCCGCCTGCACGAACGCCACCTGTTCATGGCGGCACCGGTGGGGGCCGACCGGTTTGGCATACATGCCAAGCCTGGCGTAGCGCAGCAGTTTCGACACCCAATGCGCCCGCGTCAGTCCGTCGAAATGGCACAGCTGCGCCTCCGAAGCCTCGATCTGGCGCGCGGGCGGGTCGCGGCGCGGTTTGTGCAAGCCCAGTTTCAGCCCGCGCCCGGTCCGGGTGACGCTCTTGCCCCACATGTGACCGCAAAAACCCCGGTCGGTGAAGCGCGCGACCTCGTCACCCAGAATGCGCCGCACGCGCCGTGGCGGTCCCGGGATCGGCCAGCGCAGCACCCCGTCAAAGATCGTGTCGGAGCGCGCTCCGGCAAGCCAGGCCCGCTCTCCGTTGGGGATGTGCAGGCTGTCGACATCGTCCGGCACGGCGCACAGTTCCGCCGCGAAATCACCGGCGGCCAGGAATTCGTCGGCATCCACATGCAGCAGCCAGTCCACATCCATCGTCTCGAGCGCATGGTCCGCGTTGAAGCGTTGCTTGCGGTTCAGCGCGCCGGGCTTGGTCCGGCAGCCAAGCGACTGCACGTAGAAAGCCGCGTCCGCGTCGATCACCTCCACACCCGGGACGGTCGCCAGCAGGCGCGCGACCGCAGGGTCGGGCCGGTCGAGGTACAGCCGTATCGCTGCCGCCCCGAGGTGCGCATAATGCGCGGCAAAGGCCGCCAGCAGGGCGGGCGGTTCGGCCACGGTGGCGGTGACACCCCAACGCATTTCTCAGCCCGCGTCTTGCTGAAGCGGCACGGTCGCGGTCGGAAAATGCGCCGCCAGCGCACGGTCGAAAGCCGCAATCGACAGGTCCACAGACAGGCCGGGAAACGCGCTTGCGATGGCCGCGTCGGCATCTACGCCGGTGGGCCGCAGCCGCCCGATCCGCGTCAGTTGCCGCGCGATCCGGGGCGGGATGACGCGCAGGCGGTCATGCAGTGCGAAGATCGCCTCAAGCGCGCCGTCGCTTTCCGCGGCCAGCGCGATCTGCCGGTCGCGATACCGATAGGTTGTCCGTCCGTCCCTGGATTTTATCCCGTTCCGCGCGTGGCGCTGCAGTTTCAGCGCCCAGTGCAGCCGCGTGAGGCCGTCGAAATGGCTGACCGTCAAACCTTCGGCCACATGGGTCTGGTCGGGTCCGACCCGCGCCCGGTGGATACCCGCGCCGACGCCGTGACCGACCCGGACCGCGCCCTTGCCCATGTCATGCGCCAGGAGTCCGAAGCGGGTCAGCGACGACAGGTCCGGCCCCCGCACCCGGTCGAGCCGCGCAACATTGGTCATCGGCAGCGCCAACGCGCCGTCGAAGATCGACACCGGGCGGTCCGCATGCAGGAACACCCGTTCGCCGTTGGGCACCCAGATGCTGCGCGCCTCTTGTGGGACGGTGGCCAGTTCGGCCCCCGGATTACCGTCCAGAAACTCGTCCGCATCGAGGTGAAACAGCCAGTCGGCGGCGCTTTGCGTCTCGGCATGGTTGGCGTTGATGATCTGGCGTCGGTTGATCCATTGCGGATAGCGGCGATCCAGACTGTCATAGAATTGCGCGTCGCAGTCGATCAGCGTCACGCGGGCATCGTCGCCGATCAGCCTGCGCAGTTCGGGGTTTGGCCCGTCGAGATAGAGATGCACCGCCGAGGCCCCGAGATATAGGTGATGCGCAGCAAAGGCCGCCAGCAGCGCCGCAGGCTCGCGCACCGTCGCGACAACGCTCCAGCGGGGCGTGCCGAACCCGGACGCTCCCGCGTCTGGCGGGGGGATGGACCTCATTGCTCTGAACCTGCCGGTTTTTCTTTTAATTGTCGGAAAGGTAGGCCGTGCGGTCCGATCCTGTCAAAACCACCCCGGGGGAATGCCGCACGAGTGATGCAAGCCCGCACCGCGCCTCGTGACAGCCGGATTCGAATTTGCTTCGGGCCTATTGTGATCACACCAAAAGTCCTGTGATCACAAATGTCGGATTTTACCCATGTTAGCGCAGGACAACGTGATTTTCAGTGCAAATGCCCGGGACATGTCGGCTATAGCGGTAACAACCAATGTAAAACGGGACGGATGACATGAATATCCACGAGTATCAGGCCAAGGCGCTCCTGCGCAGCTACGGTGCGCCGGTTTCCGATGGCCGGGTCGTGCTGCGGGCGGCGGACGCCAAGACCGAGGCGGCAAACCTCGACGGTCCGCTCTGGGTCGTCAAGGCGCAGATCCACGCGGGCGGACGCGGCAAGGGGTCCTTCAAAGAGGCCGATGCCGGCGAAAAAGGCGGCGTGCGGCTGGCCAAGTCGGTCGAAGAGGCGGCGGACGAAGCCCGCAAGATGCTTGGCAAGACGCTGGTGACGCACCAGACCGGCCCCGCGGGCAAACAGGTCAACCGCATCTACATCGAAGACGGCTCGGACATCGAGAAAGAGCTGTACCTGGCCCTGCTGGTCGATCGCGGCTCCAGCCGGGTGTCCTTCGTCTGCTCGACCGAGGGCGGCATGGACATCGAGGAAGTCGCGGCCTCCACGCCCGAAAAGATCCTGTCCTTCCCGGTCGATCCCGCGACCGGCTACCAGGCCTTCCACGGCCGCCGCATCGCCTTCGCGCTCGGCCTCACCGGCGGTCAGGTCAAGCAATGCGTCAAGTTGATGGGCATCCTCTATCAGGCCTTCATCGAGCGCGACATGGAAATGCTCGAGATCAACCCGCTGATCGTGATGACCAGCGGCGATCTCAAGGTGCTCGACGCCAAGGTCGGCTTCGACAGCAACGCGCTCTATCGCCAGCCCGAAGTGGCCGAACTGCGCGACGAGACCGAAGAGGACCCCAAGGAACTCGAAGCCTCGAAATACGACCTCAACTACATCGCGCTCGATGGCGAGATCGGCTGCATGGTCAACGGCGCGGGCCTTGCCATGGCGACGATGGACATCATCAAGCTTTACGGCGCGGAGCCTGCCAACTTCCTCGATGTGGGCGGTGGTGCCACCAAGGAAAAGGTCACCGAGGCGTTCAAGATCATCACCTCGGACCCGCAGGTCAAAGGCATCCTTGTGAACATCTTCGGCGGCATCATGCGTTGCGATGTGATCGCCGAGGGCGTCGTCGCGGCGGTGAAAGAGGTCGGCCTGAAGGTGCCGCTGGTGGTGCGCCTCGAAGGCACCAACGTCGAGAAGGGCAAGGAGATCATCAACAATTCCGGCCTCGACGTGATCGCCGCGGACAACCTAAAGGACGGTGCCGAGAAGATCGTGAAGGCGGTGAAGGGGTGAGCCGTCAGGCTGAATACACGCCCTTCCTGATCGGGCTGGGGCTGATCGGTCTCGGGCTGGCCGCGCGCCGGGTCGAGCCCGAGACGCTGCGCCTGCCGGAACCCGGCGACCGCCCCGACTTTCGCGGGATCCGCAGCGGCAAGGATGCCGCGCGGGCCGCACGGGACGGGATCGCGGGTTTCATGCCTGCGAACCTCACGAAATCGCTGGGCCGGACGATGATCCTGATGGGTGCCGCCCTCGTGGCCGTCCGGGCGCTCGATGAACTCGTGGATGATGACACCGCCGATTACTGACCGGCGCGCCGGGGGCAAGGGCCCGCCGGTGACAGAAAAGGATGACTGAACGATGGCCGTACTTGTCGACGAAAACACCAAGGTGATCTGCCAGGGCTTTACCGGCAGCCAAGGCACCTTCCACTCCGAACAGGCGATTGCCTACGGCACCAAGATGGTCGGTGGCGTGACGCCCGGCAAGGGCGGGCAGACCCATCTCGACCTGCCGGTCTTCAACTCGGTGCACGAGGCGAAGGCCAGGACCGAGGCCAACGCATCGGTGATCTATGTGCCGCCGCCCTTCGCCGCCGATTCGATCCTCGAGGCGATCGACGCCGAGATGGAGCTGATCGTCTGCATCACCGAGGGCATTCCGGTGCTCGACATGATGAAGGTCAAGCGCGCGCTCGAAGGCTCGAAGTCGACGCTGATCGGCCCGAACTGCCCCGGCGTCATCACCCCCGATGCCTGCAAGATCGGCATCATGCCGGGCCACATTCACAAGCGCGGCAAGGTCGGCGTGGTGTCGCGCTCGGGCACCCTGACCTACGAGGCGGTCAAGCAGACCACCGATGTGGGCCTTGGCCAATCGACCTGCGTCGGCATCGGCGGCGACCCGATCAAGGGCACAGAACATATCGACGTGCTGGAGTGGTTCCTGGCCGATGACGAGACCGAGGCGATCATCATGATCGGCGAGATCGGCGGCTCTGCGGAAGAAGAAGCGGCACAGTTTCTTGCCGACGAGAGGAAGAAGGGCCGCTGGAAGCCCACGGCGGGCTTCATCGCGGGCCGCACGGCCCCTCCGGGACGTCGCATGGGCCACGCCGGTGCCATCGTCGCCGGTGGCAAGGGCGGGGCTGACGACAAGATCGAGGCGATGAAGGCCGCCGGGATCGTGGTCGCCGACAGCCCCGCGACGCTGGGCGAGGCGGTTCTGTCGGCCATCGACAAGGGCTGACGCCGGGTCCCGGACCCGATCCGGGACCTCGCCCCGGTCCGGCGCGGCCCGGTCCGGGCACAACAACATCGACGAGGCCCCGGGTCACGCCCGGGGCCCCTGCACAAACCCCCGAAGGTTCGCGATGGACGCCCATACGTCCGGACCTCTTTCACGACGCTCCGGGATCGGTCGAAAGGATACCAAAGTGACGGATCAAACCCCAAATGACGGCTTCCGTGCCTCCAGCTTCATGCAGGGGCACAATGCCGAATACCTCGAACAGATGTATGCCCGCTATGCGAATGATCCCGCGGCGGTCGACGACGCCTGGCAGGCCTTCTTCGCAAGCCTCGGCGATGACGACACCTCGGTCCGACGCGAGGCCGAAGGCCCGTCCTGGGCGCGCCCCGACTGGCCGCCGCAGCCGCATGACGACCTGACCGCCGCGCTGACCGGCGAATGGCCGATGCCCGCGTTGCCCCCCGAAGCGAAGGGCGCCCGGGACAAGATCGTGGCAAAGGCGGATGCCGCCGAGGTCAAGCTGACCGACGATCAGGTTCAGCGCGCCGTGCTCGACTCGATCCGGGCGCTGATGATCATCCGGGCCTACCGGATCCGGGGCCACCTGGCCGCCGAGCTTGACCCGCTGGGCATGCGCGACAACGCCGAGCACCCGGAACTGGACTACAAGTCCTACGGCTTCACCGAATCCGACATCGACCGCCCGATCTTCATCGACAACGTTCTGGGCCTCGAAATCGCGTCCCTGCGCGAGATCATGTCGGTCCTCAAAAACACCTATTGCGGCACCTTCGCGCTGCAATACATGCACATTTCCGACCCCGAGCAATCCGCCTGGCTGAAGGAACGGATCGAAGGGTACGGCAAGGAGATCAAGTTCACCCGTGAAGGGCGCAAGGCCATCCTCAACAAGATGGTCGAGGCCGAGGGCTTCGAGAAGTTCCTGCACGTCAAATACATGGGCACCAAGCGTTTCGGCCTCGATGGCGGCGAAAGCCTGATCCCGGCGATGGAGCAGATCATCAAGCGCGGTGGCGCGCTGGGTCTGAAGGAAGTCGTTATCGGCATGCCGCATCGCGGTCGTCTGTCGGTGCTGGCCAACGTCATGGGCAAGCCCTACCGCGCCATCTTCAACGAGTTTCAGGGCGGCAGCTTCAAACCCGAGGACGTGGACGGATCGGGCGACGTGAAATATCACCTCGGGGCCTCGTCGGACCGCGCCTTCGACGGCAACGAGGTCCACCTGTCGCTGACTGCGAACCCCAGCCACCTCGAGGCGGTGAACCCGGTTGTTCTGGGCAAGGTGCGCGCCAAGCAGGACCAGTACAAGGACAGCGCCCGCACCCAGGTCCTGCCGATCCTGCTGCACGGCGACGCGGCCTTCGCGGGCCAGGGCGTGGTGGCAGAGTGTTTCGCGCTGTCGGGTCTGCGCGGGCATCGCACCGGCGGCACCATCCATATCGTCGTGAACAACCAGATCGGCTTTACCACCGCGCCGCATTTCTCGCGCTCGTCGCCCTACCCGACGGACAACGCGCTGGTGGTCGAGGCGCCGATCTTCCACGTCAACGGGGACGACCCCGAGGCGGTGGTGCATGCCGCCAAGGTGGCCACCGAGTTCCGCCAGAAATTCGCCAAGGACGTCGTCATCGACATCTTCTGCTATCGCCGGTTCGGTCACAACGAGGGCGACGAGCCCATGTTCACCAACCCGCTGATGTACAAGAAGATCAAGGGGCACAAGACGACCCTGTCGCTCTATACCGAACGGCTGGTGAAGGACGGTCTGATCCCCGAGGGCGAGATCGAGGACATGAAGGCGTCGTTCCAGAGCTTTCTCAACGACGAGTTCGAGGTCGGCAAGAACTACAAGCCCAACAAGGCCGACTGGCTGGATGGGCGCTGGTCGCATCTCGACCGGCAGAAGCAGGGCAAGTACCAGCGCGGCAAGACATCGGTCGCGCCCGAGACCTTCGCCGATATCGGCGCATCGATCACCCGCGCCCCGGACGGTTTTCCGATCCACAAGACCGTCGGTCGCCTGCTCGAAACCCGCAAGAAGATGTTCGACACCGGCAAGGGTTTTGACTGGGCAACGGCGGAATCCATCGCCTTCGGCTCGCTTCTGACCGAAGGCTTTCCGGTGCGCCTGTCAGGCCAGGATTCGACACGCGGCACCTTTTCGCAGCGCCATTCCGCGCTGATCGATCAGGAAACCGAAGAACGCTACTATCCGCTCAACCATATCCGCGAGGGCCAGGCCCGGTACGAGGTCATCGATTCGGCGCTGTCGGAATATGCGGTGCTGGGGTTTGAATATGGCTACTCGCTGGCCGAACCCAACGCGCTGACGCTCTGGGAGGCGCAGTTCGGCGACTTCGCCAACGGCGCGCAGATCATGTTCGACCAGTTCATCTCGTCGGGCGAAAGCAAGTGGCTGCGGATGTCGGGACTCGTGTGCCTGATGCCGCATGGCTATGAAGGCCAGGGCCCCGAACATTCCTCGGCCCGGCTGGAACGCTGGTTGCAGCTTTGCGGTCAGGACAACTGGATCGTGGCCAATTGCTCGACCCCGGCGAACTACTTCCACATCCTGCGCCGCCAGTTGCACCGGTCGTTCCGCAAGCCGCTGATGCTGATGACGCCGAAGTCCCTGCTGCGCCACAAGATGTGCATTTCGGACAAGGAAGACTTCGTGACCGGATCGTCCTTCCACCGCGTTCTGTGGGACGATGCCGAGAAGGGCCATTCCGACAACGAGCTCAGACCCGACGCCGAGATCAAGCGCGTCGTTCTGTGTTCCGGTAAGGTCTATTACGACCTGCTCGAAGAGCGCGATGCCCAGGGCATCGACGATGTCTACCTGATGCGGGTCGAGCAGTTCTATCCCTTCCCCGCCGTGTCGATGGTCAACGAGCTTGAGCGCTTCAAGACCGCCGAGATCATCTGGTGCCAGGAAGAGCCCAAGAACCAGGGGGCCTGGAGCTTCATCGAACCCAATATCGAATGGGTCCTGGGTCGCATCGGTGCCGATCACAAGCGTCCGCGCTACGTGGGCCGCGCGACCTCGGCCTCGGCGGCGACCGGCCTTGCCAGCACGCACAAGCAACAACAAAAGGCGCTTGTCGACGAAGCGCTCACGATCGAAGGAAAGTGACCGACATGACCACCGAAGTCCGAGTGCCCACCTTGGGTGAATCCGTCTCAGAGGCGACTGTCGCCACCTGGTTCAAGAAGCCCGGCGACCGGGTCGAGGTTGACGAGATGCTCTGCGAACTGGAGACCGACAAGGTCACCGTGGAAGTGCCCTCGCCCGCCGCCGGAACGCTGGCCGACATCGTCGCGGGCGAAGGCGAAACCGTCGGCGTCGACGCGCTTTTGGCGAATATCTCGGAAGGGGCCGAGGGCGGCAAGGCCGAGAAGGGCTCGAAAGAGACCGAGGAGGCCGCGCCGAAGGAGGTCGCGGGCGACGGCGGCGATCAGGGCGACGCGCAGGGCGACAAGGTCGACGTGATGGTGCCCACCCTGGGCGAATCGGTGTCCGAGGCCACGGTCTCGACCTGGTTCAAGAAAGTCGGCGACAGCGTCGAGGCCGACGAGACGCTGTGCGAGCTGGAAACCGACAAGGTGTCGGTCGAGGTGCCCGCCCCCGCCGCGGGCACGCTGGCGGAAATCGTCGCCGAGGAAGGCACCACCGTCGAGGCCAATGGCCATCTCGCGGTGATCGCCAAGGGCGCAGCCGGGGAAAGCGGCAAGGCCAGGCCCGGGGCCGGCAAGTCAGATGGCGGCGACAAGGCCGCGGCCCCCGAGGGCGACACGCAGTACTCCACCCCCGAGGCGGGCAAGGGCCGCGCCGATGTCGAGGACGCGCCCTCGGCCAAGAAGGCCATGGCCGAAAAGGGCATCAGCCGCGATCAGGTTCAGGGCTCGGGCCGCGACGGTCGGGCGATGAAATCGGATGTCGATGCCGCCATCGCCGCCGCCAAATCCGCGCCTGCCGCCGGTTCCGCGGCCAAATCCGCGCCGCGCGCGCCGGTCTCGGCCGAGGACGAGGGCCGCGAAGAACGCGTGAAGATGACGCGCCTGCGCCAGACCATCGCGCGGCGCCTCAAGGACGCGCAGAACAACGCTGCGATGCTGACCACCTACAACGAGGTGGACATGACCGAGACGATGGCGCTGCGGTCGCAATACAAGGACCTGTTCGAGAAGAAACATGGCGCGCGGCTGGGCTTCATGTCCTTCTTCACCAAGGCCTGCTGCCATGCGCTGAAGGAAGTGCCCGAGGTCAACGCCGAGATCGACGGCACCGACATCGTCTACAAGAACTTCGTGCACATGGGCATCGCGGCGGGCACGCCGCAGGGTCTTGTCGTGCCTGTGATCCGCGACGCCGATGCCAAGTCCTTCGCCGAGATCGAAAAGGACATCGCCGACAAGGGCAAGCGCGCCCGCGACGGCAAGCTCTCGATGGCCGAAATGCAGGGCGGCACCTTCACCATCTCGAACGGTGGCGTCTACGGCTCGCTGATGTCCTCGCCGATCCTGAACCCGCCGCAATCGGGGATCCTCGGGATGCACAAGATCCAGGACCGCCCAATGGTGATCGACGGCGAAATCAAGATCCGCCCGATGATGTACCTGGCGCTCAGCTACGATCACCGCATTGTCGACGGCAAGGGTGCCGTGACCTTCCTCGTGCGGGTGAAAGAAGCCCTGGAAGATCCGCGCCGGTTGTTGATGGACCTGTAAACCGTGACCCGGGCAGAGCAATATGACGAGGCCGTCGCGCGACGTCGACGCTTTGCTTTGCCCGGGTACCGGACGCTGGCCGAGACCGGGTTCGACGGCGCGTATGTATCGCCGATCCAGATCACCTCGGGCAATCTCGAGGGGCCGATGCTGATCACGAAGGACTGGCTGGATGCGCCATCCGCCATCGCCAACCGCCCGGTTCTCGCGAAGACGGGTTATCTGCCCGGCATCCCCTTCAACCAGGTGATCGACCGCGCGCTGGCGCTGGTCGGGATGCGCCGCGAAGACATCTACATCACGCCGGTATTCAAGCTGCTGCCGCCGGTCCGTTCGCACCCGATCACGTCGTCCGAGGCGCGCGCCTCGTTCGAGGCCGTCACCCGTTTCGAGTTGATGGGCCGCCGCCCGATTGCTGCGGGGTCCGATGCGGGGCGCGTGCTCGATCACTTCGGCATCGACCATATCAAGACCATCCACCCCTCGGCACGGGGCCTTGCCTATCGGGACCGCGCCGCGATCATTGCCCGATCCCTGGCCCAGACATGAGCCACCGCTAAAACCAGACCGGCCAAGTCAGGCACGGTCCCGAACAGGAGCCTTCCCATGAGCCACCAGCTTCTCGTCCGCTACGCGACCTTCGACCGGGCGGATTTCGATGACGACGCCGAGAACCGTGGCAATGCGGGGCTGTCGCTGCTTCAGCTCTGGCGGTCGGAGGGCGGCGCGCATTGGGCGCTGTTCCAGGTGAACGATGTCGACAAAGCGCGCGGCTGGCTGGATAAGAGCGGCGCCCTCGGCCACGGACCGTCGGAGTCGCATTTCCTGGAGACCGCATGACCCCGGAACTGACCATCCTGACACTTGCGGCGCTGCTGCAATGCCTGCAATTCGTGGTCTTCTCGGTCATGGCCAATCGCGACCTCGGGACGGGTTACACCACGTCCCCGCGCGACCGCGCCCCGTCCCGCCCGATGCGCGAGCGGACAGCGCGGATGCAGCGGGCGCTGAACAACCATTTCGAGGGGCTGATCCTGTTCGGCATCGCCGTGATGGTGGTGACCTATGCCGATATCGCCGACGAACGGACGGCGCTGGCGGCGGCGTTCTACCTGCTGGCGCGGATCCTCTATGTGCCGGCCTATTATTTCGGGCTTCGGCCCTGGCGGTCGCTGATCTGGATGGTCGGCTGGCTCGCCACCGTTTTCATGCTGCTTTACGCGCTGTTCTGAGACGCGCTTCGATTCGAACTGAAAGGACGACCCCATGGCCTCTTACGACGTCATCATCATCGGCTCCGGCCCCGGCGGCTATGTTGCCGCGATCCGCGCGGCACAGCTTGGCCTCAAGACCGCCTGCGTCGAGGGGCGCGAGACGCTGGGCGGCACTTGCCTGAACGTCGGCTGCATCCCGTCCAAGGCCTTGCTGCACGCAACGCACCAGTTGCACGAGGCCGAGCACAACTTCGCCAAGATGGGTCTCAAGGGCAAATCCCCGTCGGTCGACTGGGACCAGATGCAGACCTACAAGGCCGAAACCATCGAGACCAATACCAAGGGCATCGAGTTCCTGTTCAAGAAGAACAAGGTCGACTGGCTCAAGGGTTGGGGGTCGATCCCCGAGAAGGGCAAGGTCAAGGTCGGCGACGAGATCCACGAGGCCAAGAACATCGTCGTCGCCACCGGTTCGGACGTGGCGACCCTCAAGGGGGTCGAGATCGACGAGAAGATCGTCGTGTCCTCGACCGGCGCGCTGACCCTGCCCAAGATCCCCAAGAAGATGGTGGTGATCGGCGCGGGCGTGATCGGGCTTGAGATGGGGTCCGTCTATGCCCGCCTCGGCACCGAGGTCACGGTGATCGAATATCTCGACAAGATCACCCCGACGATGGATGGCGAGGTGTCGAAGACCTTTCAGAAGTTGCTGCAGAAGCAGGGGATCGCCTTCATCCTCGGTGCGGCGGTACAGGGCGTCGAGACGATGAAGACCAAGGCCAAGGTGAACTACAAGCTCAAGAAGGACGACAGCGAAGAGACGCTTGATGCCGATGTGGTGCTGGTCGCGACGGGCCGCGTGCCGGTGACCGACGGGCTTGGCCTGAAGGATCTCGGGGTCGCGCTTACCGACCGGGGTTTCGTGAAGACCGACGACCACTGGAAGACCACGACCGACGGCATCTACGCGATCGGCGACGCCACCGAAGGCCCGATGCTGGCGCACAAGGCCGAGGATGAGGGCATGGCCGTCGCCGAAGTGCTGGCGGGCAAGGCCGGGCACGTCAATTACGGTGTCATCCCGAGCGTGATCTACACCCACCCTGAAGTGTCCTCGGTCGGTCAGACCGAAGAGCAGCTCAAGGAAGCGGGGCACGACTACAAGGTCGGCAAGTTCTCGTTCATGGGCAACGCCCGCGCCAAGGCCAACTTCTCGGGGGATGGCTTCGTCAAGCTGCTGGCCGACAAGAAGACCGACCGCATTCTGGGCGCGCATATCATCGGGCCGATGGCGGGCGATCTGATCCACGAGATCTGCGTCGCGATGGAGTTCGGTGCCGCCGCCGAGGATCTGGCGCTGACCTGCCACGCGCATCCGACCTATTCCGAAGCGGTGCGCGAGGCGGCAATGGCCTGCGGCGACGGCCCGATCCACATGTGATCCGGTTTCCGCGACACGACAGGGCCGCGCCTTCGGGTGCGGCCCCTTTCGTTTGTAGACCATGCGCGCCGATGTTCCGGATGCGGCCTTGCCGAGGGGATTGATCCCGGTCCGAGACCCGCCCGCGCTCACCACATCCGGGGCTGCGCGCGTTCCTCATAGCCATCGTCGTACGCGGGCCCGCCATCCGCCCCGTCCGAGGCTTCGGCGATCAGCGTGCCCATGCTGGGAACCCGGTCCGCATCGTTGCGGCCCCAGAGGCCCGAGCGCATGATCGCCTTGGCGCATTGACCGTAGGCCTCGTTGATGTCGATCACGATCACCGTCTTGGGATGCCGTCCGCGCTGTTCGAACCGCTGCCGCGTTCCGGCATCGTCGGTCAGGAAGGCAGTGCCGTTCAGGCGCAGCACGTTCTTGCAGCCCGGCACCAAGAACATCAGCGCGACGCGCGGGTCGCGCACGATGTTGCGCAGGGTGTCGATGCGGTTGTTGCCCTGCCAGTCGGGCAGCAGCAGCCTTCGGTCGTCGACGATCTGCACCACCGGGCCGTCATCGCCGCGCGGGCTGCCGTCGGTGCCTTCGGGGCCAACGGTCGACAGGACGCAGAAACGCGACGCCGCGATCCACTGGCGATGGGCGTGGCCCAGCCGCGTCGTCACTTTGGCCAGCGATGCGGGCACCGGCGCGTCATAAAACGCCTCGAGCGCCGCGATGCTGTCAATCCGGCGCATGAAATCCCGCTTCGGCCATCAGCCTGTCGGACGCGGTTTCAACCTCCTCCTCCAGCAGCCTGAGGAATTCGGCCCGTTCGGTGCCCGCCGGGATGCGCGGCAGGAACTCGATCACCGCCACGCCGGGCTTGCGGTAGATCCCCTTGCGCTGCCAGTAGATGCCCGCGTTGGTCGCCACCGGCACGCAATCCTGCCCCAGTTGATCGAACAGGACCGAGGTGCCGACCTTGTAGGGGGCCTTGACCCCCGGCGGCACGCGCGTGCCTTGCGAATAGATGATCAGCTGGCCGGGCGATGCACGCCCCTTTTTCACGTCGGCCACCATCTTCTTGATCGCCTGCCCGCGCTTGCCGCGATTGACCGGAACGCACCCGATGCGCAGCCCGTACTGGCCGATGATCGGCGTGTACATGATCTCGCGCTTCATGATGAACTTGCCCGCCGGGACGGCGTGGAAGATCAGGATGATGTCAAGAAAGCTTTGGTGTTTCGCGGCGACCAGCACCTCGTCGGTGGGCGGCGTGCCACGGACCTCGTAGCGCAGGTTGATCATCCAGCGCGCGGTCCATTTGACCCAGACGCACCAGGCGTTGCAGGCCGCCCGCGCGCCGCGTTCGGACATCACCGCCCATGGGAAATAGACGATCCCCACCACCAGCATGCCGACATAAATCGTCGCGATATGCGCCAGAGAGCGCAGCCACTGTATCGCATAGGCCATCAGGCGAGCTCCTCCAAGACGCGTTTCGCGGAGTGCCGGGTGGCCAGCAGTGCCACCAGCGCCGCAAGCGGCGGAACCAGAAGCGGCCAGAACCAGTCGGTGCCCCGGAACCCCAGGCCGGTCAGCACGCCACCGGCGTCGCCGGTATCGGGCATCAGCGTCACCGCCACCATGCCCAGAAGCGCGCCTGCGGCAGCACCGCCCAGCGCCCGCAAGGTAAACCGCCGCACGAAGGCACCGGCGATATAGGCGTCGGTCGCGCCCACCAGCCGCAGCACGGCGATGACCTGCGCATTGGCCGCGAGTGCCGCGTTGGCCGCCAGCGTGACCATCGCCGCCATCGCCCCGAAGATCAGCAAGAGCGCTGCCCAGCCCAGCAGCCGCAGCCCGCCCGCTGCCGCCAGAAGCGGTTCGCGCCAGCGCGCGTGATCGTCCAGCACCGCCCCCGGCACCTCGGCCTGCAACCGCAGCCGCAACCCGGCGGGATCGAGACCCTCTTCGGTCTCGACGATTTCGATCAGGCGGGGCACGGGCAGGTTCTCAAGCGGCAGATCGGGTCCGAACCAGGGTTCGAGCAGCGCGCGCTGTTCGGCGTCGTCCAGGGCACGGGCCGACGCGATGCCGGGCGTCGTTTCAAGAACGGCAAGGGTCGCGGCGGTCTGGCGGCCCATTTCCTCAACGGGGGCCGAGATGCGGATCGTGGCCGACCGGGCAAGCTCGTCGCCCCAACGCTCGGCCAGACGCCCGGCGGCCAGCGACATCGCCAACGCGAAGATCGCCAGAAACGCCATCGCGGCGGCGGAAAACAGCGTCAGCTGCACCGTGAACCCGGCCGGCGGCACCACCCGGTCGGCCCCCGCATCGCGGGAAAACACGCCGCGCAGATCCGCCAGAAGCCCCGTCACAGATCCGCCCCCGCAAGTTGCAGCCGCCGGTTCGAGATCCGCAGCACCCGCGCCTGCACATGGGCCTTGGCGGCCCGGATAAGGCTCAGGTCGTGGGTCGCGATCATCACGGTCTTGCCCATGCGGTTCAATTCGATGAGCAATCGCAACAGCCGTTGCGACATCTCCCAGTCGACGTTCCCGGTGGGCTCGTCGGCCAGGATCACGTCGGGCGACATGATGACCGCGCGGGCCAGCGCCGCGCGCTGACGTTCGCCGCCCGAAAGCTCCGGCGGCAAGGCATCGGCACGGTCGGTCAGCCCGACCCAGGTCATCAATTCGTCCAGATCGCCGGACATCGCGCCGCTGTCCTCACCCGCGACGGCCAGCGGCAGGGCGATGTTTTCGGCCACCGAAAGATGGTCCAGAAAGCGGCAGTCCTGATGCACCACCCCGATCCGTCGCCGCGCCATGGCAACGCCGTCCCGATCCATCTGGTTCACGTCCTGATCGAACAGCCGCACCTGTCCCGACGTCGGGAAAAGGGCACCGTAACACAGCTTGAGCAATGTCGTCTTTCCCGCGCCGGAAGGTCCGGTCAGAAAGTGGAAGGAGCCAGGCGGCAGGCTGAGCGACAGGTCAGTCAGAAGCTCGCCGCCGCCATAGCTGTAGCCCACCTTGTCAAACGCGATCACTTGAGCCCCCTCACCATCGGCGATGTTGTGCCCGAGCATCGTCGCGGTTTCAATCCATCGCCACGTCGAAAACGGCTTTTAACGGCCTGCTCCGCGGCTTATTGTTTCCAAACAAAGAATTTTCGGCGGCCAAAGGGAACCCGCGACCACAATGCGACTGATCTGTCCAAATTGCAGCGCACAGTACGAAGTGCCCACCGAGGTCATCCCAGAGGCCGGTCGCGACGTGCAGTGTTCGAATTGCGGACACACGTGGTTTCAGCACCATCCCGACAACGCGCCCGAACAGGAGGCTGACCCGGACGCGGATCTGGCACGGTCGGGCGACAGTGATGCCGAAGCGGCAGGATCCGCCGAAGCGTCGAACGATACCGATGCCGACACATCGCAGCTTCCCGCCCCCGAAACCCAGCCGACGCCGCCTTCGACCGGAACCCGGCGCGGACTTGATCCGTCGGTCGCCGAAGTGTTGCGCGAAGAGGCCGAACGCGAGGCTCAGGCCCGCCGCGTCAACGGCGGTGGCCTCGAGAGCCAGCCCGAGCTTGGCCTTGAAAGCCCCGTCGAAACCGAGGAAGAGCGCCGTGCCCGTCAGGCCCGGGACCGCATGGCCAAGATGCGCGGCCCCGCCGCCGCCTCTGCCGACGCGGACGACACCGCAAGTGGCGCGGACGCGGCCCCCAAACCCGAAGCCATATCGCGGGCGACTGCATCCTCGCGCAGCGAAATGCTGCCCGATATCGACGAAATCAACCAGACGCTGCGCGCGGCCACGGACCGCCGCCCGGTCGAAACCGCCGAGGGCCGTGCCCCGGACGAGGCCGAGCCGCCGCGATCCGGCTTTGCGCGCGGTCTGAGTATCGGCGTTCTGATCGCGATCCTGTTGCTGGCGGTGTATGTCTTCGCGGCCCCCATTGCCGAAGCGGTCCCTGCGCTCGCGCCCGTCCTCGATGTCTACGTGGCGCAGGCCAACGATCTTCGGGTCTGGCTGCAATCGATGCTCGAAGGGCTGGGCCAGATGGTGGGCGGCAATGTCGCCGGGTCCGAGACCCCGGGCGGGAACTGATCGCCAGCGCGCGGCTTTTTCGTCCAAAATCCGTTCAATTCGAATTCTGATCGACATGGAATGGTAAGTTTTTGCCCCTAGCGTGACCCCAAGGACGGAATAAAAGGGTCATCAGGATGAAGCTTACTGCCAGTGATTCAGGCCAGGCCAGGATCATCCACGTGGACGCGGAACGCATCGATGCCGCCGTGGCGTTGCAATTCAAGGACATGATGCGCGACCGCAGTGCCGGGGCCCCCGGTCGCATCCTGCTTGATCTGGGGTCGGTCCGGTTTATCGATTCCAGCGGTCTCGGGGCCATCGTCGCGTCGATGAAACAACTCGACGGCGGCCAGAAGCTCGAACTTGTGGCGCTGTCCCCGATTGTCGAAACCGTGTTTCGGCTGACCCGGATGGATACGATCTTTCCGATCCATCAAAGCGTGGATGACGGGCTGTCTCAAGATGCAGCTTAGACGCATGTCCAGACCACCCGAGTCGCCCGGATCGGATTGCACCGCCAGCGGCCGAAAACTGCGCTATACGCTTGATCCCGGCATGGGGGACGTCAGCCGGACCTGCGTCCAGATCGAATCCGATCTGGTCGCGGCGGGTGTTCCACCGGAAAACGCGGTGCGGATGGCGCTGATCTGCGCCGAGGCGCTCAACAACATCGTCGAGCACGCGCATGCCGACCGCGAAGGTGGCTGGATCAGGGTTGCGGTCCGGACCGATACGCCCTGCCAGATCACCTTTCGGGACAACGGTGCCCCGATCACGGATGGCATCCTGCCGCAGGGTCGGCCCGCAATGCCCGGCCAATCGACCCAGAGCCTGCCCGAGGGGGGATTTGGCTGGCTGCTGATCCGCAGTCTGTCGTCGGACCTGGACTACAGCCACGAAGACGGTGAAAACACGCTGCGCGTCACGCTCAGGTAAGCGCAGGCGCGGGCAGGTCCGGACATCCGGGTCTGCCGATCATCGGCCCGGGCTGTAACGGCCCCACGCGGGCGCGGCGCACGCCCCCGACCCGGTGGCCACCCCACCCCACCACGGTCCGCCCGCGCCGCGCGCGGCATCCGGCGGCCGCAAGCCCCGATCGCGCTACCTTGGCGACGATCCCGGCGATGCACACATCCGCCCCGCCGCCATTTTCCCTTTGTTCCGACCCTGTCCAAGGCCGGTTTCAAACTCTGCGTGCGCCTTTCACGCACACCGGGCGCAACGCCGCAAAAAGACCCTATTTTGCGCCCACTCGCGACACAGTGGGCGGGCAAACATCGTCTTGTAGCTGCAATAAGCTTCCCTCGGCGTCACGCTGTAATAGCCCCCACCCAGTGCGTGACGTCGAGGTTCTTGAACCCGGATCCCCCCGCATCGTTGACGTCGCGCTCCACCGGCATAAGGTCCGTTCCAAACCATTGGAAGGAAACCCTGGCATGCGCGATTTCCATCATCCCGGTCGCTCGGCGGTGTATGCCGCCAACGGCATGGCCGCCACCTCGCATCCTCTGGCCGCCGCGACCGCGATCGACATTCTCAAGGCCGGGGGCAACGCCGTCGACGCCGCCATCGCCGGGGCCGTGCTTCTGGGTCTGTGCGAACCGCAGATGACCGGTATCGGCGGCGACTGTTTCGCGCTGATCTCGGAGGCCGGGAAGGATGTCGTGGCGGTCAACGGCTCGGGCCGGGCCCATGCCGCAGCCAATGCCGCGACCCTGCGCGATGCCGGCCATACGTCGGTTCCGGTCAACAGCCCCGAGGCGGTCACGATCCCGGGGGCGATGGACGCCTTCGCCCGCATGTCCGACCGCTGGGGCAAGCTGGGCCTCGCCGACAGCCTGGCACCGGCGATCCGCTATATGGACGCGGGCGTGCCCGTCGCCCCGCGCGTGGCGTTCGACTGGGCCGACAAGCGCGACGTGCTGCAAGGGGCGGCCCGCAGGCACTATCTGAAGGACGACCAGCCACTTCCCTGCGGCGCAATATTCGCCCTGCCCGGCCAGGCCGAGGTGCTGCGGCGCGTCGCCCGGGACGGCGCAGACGCGTTCTACCGGGGCGAGGTGGCCGAAGACATGGTCGCGGCGTTGCGCGCATCGGGCGGCACCCAAACGACCGAGGATTTCGCCGCCGTCGAAGCGACCATCGCCGCCCCGGTCGAGGGTCGGTACAAGGGGCTGGACCTGCTGGAACACCCGCCCAACGGCCAGGGTGCGACGGCGATCCTGTTGCTCAACATTCTCAAGCGGTTCGATCTGGCGGCGCTGGACCCCTGGGGTGTGCAGCGCGCGCATCTCGAGGCCGAGGCCACGAAGCTTGCCTATGACACGCGCAACCGCTTCATGGCCGACCCCGACCACATGACCCGGCTCGACCACATGCTCAGCGACACCACCGCCGATCGACTGGCCGGGCTGATCGACCCCAAACGCGCCCAGCGCGCGGTGACGGCGGTCACGGAATCGGTGCACAAGGATACGGTCTACATCACGGTCGTGGATCGCGATCGCATGGCGGTGTCGCTGATCTATTCGATCTTCCATGGCTTCGGTTCGGGCATCGCATCGGAGAAATTCGGCATTCTGCTGCAAAACCGCGGGGCGGGCTTCTCGCTGAGCGAAGGTCATCCCAACGAGATGGCGCCGGGCAAGCGTCCGATGCACACCATCATCCCCGCCATGCTGCGCGACGCCGGGCAGGTGACCATGCCGTTCGGAGTGATGGGCGGCCAATATCAGTCCACCGGCCATGCGCGGATGGTCACCAACCTGCTGGACTTCGGGCTTGACCCGCAGGCGGCCATCGACGCGCCGCGGTCCTTCGCCGAGGGCACGACGCTGCAGATCGAACGCGGATATGCACCCGAGGTGCGCGCAGCACTGGCAGAGATGGGCCATGACGTGGTGATCCCCGAGGCACCGATCGGCGGCGCGCAGGCCATCCGCATGCATGACAACGGCACTCTCGAGGGGGCATCGGACCCCCGCAAGGACGGCGCTGCCCTGGGGTACTAGCGGTGCCTGCGCAGGGCGTCAGCCCCGCGCGGGACGTCCCGGCACAGCCCAACCGATAACGCCTTTGCCGTCAAGATCAGGTCAGGCTGCGCACCGGGTCTCGCGTCAGTAGGAATATTCCTGAAAGACGCGGGTGACATCGCCGTCCCAGTCGCTGTTGTATCGGCGGATCAACTCGTCTGCCGGGGTCTCGCCGGTTTCCAGGCTATCCTTCAACGCGTTCAGGAAATGGGTTTCGTCGGGCAGCAGCCCGCCCGCGCCGGGGCGTGCGCGCGCCTTCAGCCCGCCCTCGGCCAGCGCCACCACGTCTTTCGCAAGGTCGATCATTCGGCGTCCGCCGACCTCTGCCGCGAGCCCGTCGACCGAGGCCGCAACGCGCCACGCCTCGCGGGTGTCCGCATCCCAGTCTTTCGCGATGTCCCAGGCCGCGTCCAGTGCCCCCTGATCATACATCAGCCCGACCCAAAAGGCCGGCAGCGCGCAAAGCCGCCGCCAGGGGCCGCCATCCGCGCCGCGCATCTCGATGAACTTCTTGATCCGCGCTTCGGGAAAGATCGTTGTCAGGTGATCGGCCCAATCCGACATCATCGGCTTTTCGCCGGGCAGCGCGGGCAGCGCGCCCTTCAGGAAATCGCGGAAGGACTGGCCCAGCGCGTCGATGTATTCGCCGTCGCGATAGACGAAATACATCGGTACATCGAGCGCGTAATCGACCCAGGCATCGAAGCCGAAGCCGTCTTCGAATACGAAGGGCAGCGTGCCGGTGCGCGCCGGATCCAGATCGCGCCAGATGCGCGAACGCCAGCTCTTGTGGCCATTCAGCTTGCCCTCGAAGAACGGCGAATTCGAGAACAGCGCCGTGGCCACCGGCTGCAGCGCGATCGCCGTGCGCAGCTTCTGCACCATGTCCGCTTCGGAGCTGAAGTCGAGGTTCACCTGCACGGTGCAGGTCCGGTACATCATGGATTTCCCCATGGTGCCGACCTCGTCCATGTACCGCGTCATCAGCCGGTAACGGCCCTTGGGCATCATCGGCATTTCCTCGTGCGTCCAGTGCGGCGCTGCCCCGAGCCCGATAAAGCCCACATCCAGCGCATCCGCGACGTCGCGCACCTCGGCGAGGTGGCTGTTCACCTCGTCGCAGGTCTGGTGAATGGTCTCGAGCGGCGCCCCCGACAATTCCAGTTGCCCGCCCGGCTCGAGCGAGATGTTGGCGCCGTCCTTTTCCAGGCCGATCAGGTGCCCCGCCTCGGTGACCTCTGTCCAGCCATGCCGGTCGCGCAGCCCCTCGAGCATCGCGCGCACCGATTGGCGGCCCTCGTAGGGCAACGGATCGAGCGACCCTTTCAGGTAGCCGAACTTCTCGTGCTCGGTGCCGATGCGCCAGTCGTCCTTGGGCTTGCAGCCATCCGCGAGGTAGTCCGCCAATTGGGATTGATCCTCGATCAGCCCGCCGCCGCTTTGGGGAATGGACATGGTGGCGCTCCGTCTGTGTTGCCTGAAACTGGGTTCAAGGCATGGTCAGGAATGGCGCGGGTGTCAATGCAGGTGGCGGGGGGCCTCGGCGGGGCGCGCGCGGGCCCAGATCAGCGCGCGGCCGGTGCCCTTGCGATGCATCTCGCGCAGCATTGCCTCGGTGTCGAAGCCCGGCAATCCGGCGAAGGCATCGAACAGCCCATCGGCCCCGGCGGCGGTCAGCGGGATGTAAAGCGACGGCCCGCTACGGTGTTCGATGCACCAGTGGTCCGGCGTGGCCGACCGGTCGATCAGGATCTGCGTCACATCGTCAAGATCGGCAACGCCCCCCGACAGCGGGCCGAAATAGGCCAGCCGCCCCTCGGTCACATTGACCACGCCTGGTCCGTCCTCGCCCGACCGGAACCGCCCGCGCTGTACCCCGATGAAGGCCAGCACAGCGCCCGCAAGCGCCAGAACCGCGCCAAATGCGGCAAAGACCCAGCCCAGCGCGCCAAGATAGACCAGCCCGCCGATGGCTATCAGCGCAAAGCCTGCCAGCGCCTCGCGCCAGCGGCGCAAGACCGCCTGCGCTTCGGGTCGCACGAAGCTCATGCCCAGTCCCCAAAGCGCATCTGCCACAGGGTCAGCGCCGCCACCGCCGCCGTGTCCGCGCGCAGGATCCGTGGGCCGAGACCGGCCACATGCGCGCCCTCCATGCGGTGCAGGCGCGCGCGCTCCGCTTCCGAGAAGCCACCTTCCGGTCCGATCAGCACGGCCCAGGGCACCGCTGCGGGCGCGTCGGCGAAGAGGCCCGCCCGGGCCGATAAGCTGCCGCCTGCCTGCGTCTCGTCGCAGAACATCAGATGGCGCGCCGCATCCCACCCGTCCAGCAAGGCCGACAGCTTCTGCAACGCGGCGACCTCGGGCACGTAAACCGCACCGCATTGCTCGGCCGCCTCGCGCGCATGGGCCTGCAGACGGTCCTGCCGGATACGTTCCGAATTGGTGAAGTCGGTGGCCACCGGAACCAGCCGGCGCACGCCCATCTCCACCGCCTTCTCGACGATGAAATCGGTGCGCGCCTTTTTCACCGGCGCAAAGACAAGCCACAGATCGGGCGGCAGCCATTGCGGCGCGGTCTGCACCCGGCACAGCAACACCCCGCGCCGCTTGCCCGCCTCCGCGACCTGCGCGCGCCATTCCCCGTCGCGCCCGTTGAACACCGTCACCTGGTCGCCCGGGGCCAGCCGCATCACCCCGAAGAGATAATGCGCCTGATCGCGGTCGAGCACGATCTGTTGGCCCTCTGCTAAGGGCGCTGATACAAAGAGCCTGATCTCAGCCATGGGCGGACCCTATGACCCACCAAGACAAAGCGCCAGAGGGCCAGATTGCCGACGCCGTCAAAGGAAACTGGGTCGACAGACGCGCACCGAGCCGCTGGAAGCCCTACTTCCGCCTGTCGCGCCTCGACCGTCCGATCGGCACCTGGCTCTTGCTGCTGCCCTGCTGGTGGGGGCTGTCGCTGGCATCGGTGTCGTCGGGTTGGTTCGGGCTTTACGATCTCTGGATCGGCGTCAGCTGCGGCATCGGCGCAATCCTGATGCGCGGCGCGGGATGCACCTGGAACGACATCACCGACCGCGACATCGACGGGTTGGTGGCGCGCACCGCGCAACGGCCCATTCCGGCGGGCGATGTCAGCGTGCGGCAGGCAATGGCCTGGGCCGCGCTGCAATGCCTGATCGCTTTCGGCATCCTCATCACCTACACCTCGACGGCGGTCTATCTGGGCATTCTCGCGCTTCTGCCGGTGGCGATCTACCCCTATGCCAAGCGCTTTACCTGGTGGCCGCAGATCTTCCTCGGGCTGGCCTTCAACTGGGGCGCGCTCTTGGCGTGGACCGCGCATACCGGCACGCTGGGGCTGCCCGCCGTGCTGCTTTATGCGGGCGGCATGGCCTGGACGCTGTTCTACGACACGATCTACGCCCATCAGGACAAGGAAGACGACGCGCTGATCGGCGTCAAATCGACCGCGCGCCTGTTCGGTGACGCCACGCCCCGCTATCTTGCGGCGTTTCTGGTCCTGACCGTGGCGCTGATGGCGCTCGCCGTTGTTCTCGCCGTTCCGCGCGACAACACGACCGCCCTGGCGCTCTGTCTCGCCGGTGTCCTGGCGATGGGCTGGCACCTCTTCCGCCAGATGCGTCGGCTCAAGCTCGATGACCATGACGGCCTGCTCGCGCTCTTTCGGTCCAACCGCGATGCGGGGTTTCTGCCTGTGCTGTTTTTCGCCGCTGCCCTGCTGGTCTGATTGCGCCCGGTGGATCAGACGCCTAGAAGGCTGCTGCCAAACAAAACATCGGTGCCAAGATGCGTCTTTCCACATTCGCGACCCTCTCCGGAACCTTCCTCGCTGCCGCGGCGCTGTCCGTCCTTGCTGCCAGCCTGTCGGCACGGGTGGTCGAGGACAGCTCGATGGCGGGCGTGGCCCGGGCGCTGGAAAACAACGGCATCGACTGGGCCGAGGTCGACGCCAACGGCCTGCAGGTCTTCGTCTTCGGCACCGCCCCCTCCGAAGCCGACCGCTTTCGCGCGCTGTCGATCGCCGGTCAGATCGTGGACGCCGCCCGCGTGATCGACGATCTGATCGTCGAGGACGAAATGGCGATCGACGCCCCGCGCTTCTCGGTCGAGATCCTGCGCAACGACAATCGCCTGTCGCTGATCGGCCTGGTTCCCACGAGCTTCGACCGCGACCGCCTGGTCGAGGAGCTGAGCACGCTGGTGCGCGACTCCATGACCGTCTCGGACCTGCTCGAGACCGCGGATTATCCCGCCCCCGAAACCTGGAACCAGGTGATGCGCTTTGCCGCCCGCGCGCTCGAGGACTTGCCGCGCGCCAAGATCTCCGTCGATGCCGAGAGGGTGGCCATCGAGGCCATGGCCGAAAGTGCGGCGGATGAAAGCGTCATCATCGCCAAGCTGGAGGGGCTGGTGCCCGAGGGTGTCGCGCTCGATCTCGACATCGAATCGCCGCGCCCGGTGGTGTCGCCCTTCGCCATGCGCTTCGTGATCGACGAGGACGGCGCGCGCTTCGAATCCTGCGCCGCCGACACCGAAGTGGCCCGCGCCGCCATCCTCGCCGCCGCACGCGACGCCGGGGCCTCCGCGGAAGCGTCCTGCACCCTTGCCCTCGGCGTGCCATCGCCGGACTGGGGCAAGGCGGTGTCTGCGGCGATCAACGCGCTCGGCGACATCGGCGCGGGCACGGTGACCTTTTCCAATACCGATATCGCCTTGCTGGCGGCACAGGGCAGCGATGCCGCCGCTTTCGATCAGGCCGTCGGTGGGCTTGAAAACGCCCTGACCGAGGCTTTCGTGCTGGATGCGGTTCTGCCCGAACCCCCCGAAGACGTGGCGGATCGCGGCCCGGTCGAGTTTGTGGCAACGGTCAGCCCCGAGGGTCAGGTGGCGCTGCGCGGACTGGTCGATGACGCGATCACCCGCACCGCCGTCGACAGTTTCGCCCGGGCGGCCTTCGGCTCGGACGCGGTGCGCGTCGGGGCGCGGATCGACGACGATCTGCCGCAGGGCTGGCGCACCCGCGTTCTGGCCGCGCTCGAGGCCCTGTCACAGCTTGAACACGGCTCGGCCGTCGTCACCCCCGAAACCATCAAGATCACCGGCGACACCGGCAATCCCGACGCCTCGGTCCAGATCGCCGCGATGATGACCGAAAAGCTCGGCACCGAGGTTTTCGATCTGGTCATCAGTTATCGCGAACGGCTCGACCCCTCGCTCGGCATCCCCACCCCCGAGAAATGCGTCGCGGACATCCGAATCATCGTCGGCACCCGCAAGATCACCTTCGAGCCGGGGTCCGCGACGCTCGATGCCTCGGCCAAGGACATTCTCGACGAAATCGCGGACCTGTTGAAGATCTGCGGGGATATCCCGCTCGAGATCCAGGGCCATACCGACAGCCAGGGACGCGAGACCATGAACCAGCAACTGAGCCAACAGCGCGCCCAGTCGGTGCTGATGGCGCTGACCGAACGTCGGGTCCTGACGTCGTCCTACCGCGCGGTGGGCTATGGCGAAGAACAGCCCATTGCCGACAACGGCACCGCCGACGGGCGCGAGGCCAATCGCCGGATCGAGTTCACCCTGATCGCATCCGAACAAGAAACAACGTCGGAAGACGTTGAAGCCACTGCCCAAGATGGGGCACAAGGGGGTGACACCTCCGGGACGAATGGGACAGGCGAGTGAACCGTACCGAGTTTATCATCACGACGGCGATTATCCTGTTCGTCGCCTTCTGCCTCGGCTGGTTCGCGAACTGGCTGGTGCACCGCTTCACCCGGGTCAGCCAGAGCGACCTGTCCGAACTGGAAAGAATGGGCCAGGAACTTCACGAGGCCGAGGAAACGCGCGATCAGGCAATCACCTATCTGCAGCAGCGCGAGGCCGAGCTGACCAACCAGCTGATCCAGACCGAAGCTGAACTGTCCGCCGCAATGGAAGGGCTGCGCGAAGCACGCCACGAGGCCGAAGAGCTGCGCGCCTATCTCGAACGCTCCCAGGCGGCCAGTTGACCCCCAGCCCCCGGATGGCCCGCGGCCCTGCCTGACCCCGCAACTCAGGGCGCGCGCATTTCAGCCCCGGCCCCTTTTCGCTTCGCCTTTCCAGAAAAACGCGCGGGGTGTGAATTGGCGGCCTGCCGCCAAGAGAGGGGCAAGGCCCCTCTGCCCGCCCGGGGATCGGTACGATCAGCGGGCCAGACATGGGTGCGCGGGCACCGCGCACACCGCCGGATCACCGCTTGCGCCGTCCGCCCGATGACCGCTTGTGAAAGCTCGGCGGGCGTTTTGCGACCCATCGCAGAAACGCCGCCATCCGGGAATGCCCCCGCAACGCGTCGGGCGTGTTGTATTGCCGCGCCAGTTCCGCCTCGGTGAAGGTCGCGTGGATCTCGTTGTGACAGATCTGGTGCAACAGCACGACCGGGCCGCCCTTGCCGCCTTTCAGCTTCGGAACCAGATGGTGCAGGCTCTGTCGTGCCTCGGGCGGGATCGGCCGCAGGCAAAGGGGGCAGATCGGATCGGACATGAATGCTTGTGCCTCTGACATCGCTCCGCCAAGAGAATGGCACGGGGCAACAAGGGGTCAAGCATGCCACATTGCGACGCATTGGTGCTGGGTGGCGGACCGGCGGGGCTGATGGCCGCAGAGGCGCTTCTCGATGCCGGGCGGCAGGTTCTGCTGGTCGATCAGAAGCCCAGCCTGGCGCGGAAGTTCCTGATGGCCGGCAAATCGGGTCTGAACCTGACGAAAGATGAAGACCCGACGGCCTTCCGCGCGGCCTATGGCGATGCGGCCCCCTGGCTGGCCCCGATGCTTGACGCGATGCCGCCTGCCGCGGTCACGGCCTGGGCCGAAGCGCTGGGGCAGACGGTGTTCACCGGCTCCACCGGGCGTGTCTTCCCGCGTGCGATGAAGGCATCGCCGCTGTTGCGGGCCTGGCTTGGGCGGCTGCATGACAAGGGCCTCGTGACCCGGACGCGCTGGCGCTGGACAGGCGGGCTGGGGCCGTTCGTCTTTGACACCCCCGAAGGCAGCACGGCGCTGGCTCCCGAGGTTGCGGTGCTGGCGCTTGGCGGCGCGTCCTGGCAACGGCTCGGGTCGGACGGCGCATGGGCGGGTGTGCTGGGCGATCTGGGGATCGAGCTTGCCCCGTTCGCCCCGGCCAATGCCGGGCTCTCGGTGCTCTGGTCCGATCACATGCGGCGGCATTTCGGTGCGCCGCTGAAGAACGTGGCGTTTCACGCGGGCGATCGAACCGCGCGCGGCGAGGCGGTGATCACCGCGACGGGGCTGGAGGGCGGTGGCCTCTATCCCCTGTCCCCGGCGTTGCGGACCAGCGCGGCCCTGACCCTCGACCTTGCGCCGGATCTGGACCGCGAGACGCTGATCGCGCGGCTGTCGCGTCCGCGGGGCAAGGGCGGCAAGGACAGCCGCTCGAACTGGCTGCGAAAGACGCTGAAACTGCCGCCGCAGGCGCAGGCGCTGTTGATGGAATGCGCCCGCCCCCTGCCCGAGGATGCGGCGGCGCTGGCACAATGCGTCAAGGCGCTGCGCATTCCCCATGCGGGGCTGCGCCCCCTGGACGAGGCAATTTCGACCGCCGGGGGGCTGCCGCGCGCCGCGCTCGACGACGGGCTGATGCTGCGCGCGCATCCGGGGGTATTCGCCGCCGGAGAGATGCTCGACTGGGAGGCGCCGACCGGTGGCTACCTGCTGTCCGCCTGCCTTGCCACCGGGCGATGGGCCGGGCGCCATGCGGCGGCCTGGGCGGCAAGCGGCACACAGCCGGGTTAGGGCAGCGCCGCGGCGCGCAGAAAGGCCGGTCGCGCGCGCAGCCCCTTGGCATAGGCCTTGAACGCCGACGGCATCTCGGGGAACTTCGCCGAAAGCGCCCATCCGCCGCAATGCACCAGCAGGATGTCCGGCACAGTCATCTCGGCCCCCATCAGATACGGACCCTCGATGCTGTCGGTGATGCGGGACAGGTTGCGCGTGAACTCGGCCTTGAGGCTGTCCTTGATCGCGGGCACCCGGTCGGCTTCCGGCAGGACGAAGGAATGCCGCGCGGCGGTCCAGAGCAGCGCATCCAGCTCGTCGAGGATCCGGAAGGTCCAGGCATCCTGCAGCGCGCGGTCGGTGGTGCCCGGCGCGTGGGTGAACGCGCCATGCCGGTCGGCCAGAAATTGCAGGATCGCGCCCGAATCGGGAATCGCCACGTCGTCGGCCATCAGCACCGGAACCTTGCCAAGCGGACTGGCCCGGCGCACCGCCTCGGAGCCCGGGGCCGCCGGGTCATGGGTGTAGTCGACGCCCAGCTCTTCCAGCAGCCAGAGCGGACGAAAGGCGCGGGTCTTCGACGTCCCGATCAAGGTGTAGCGCATGGGAACCTCCTGTGTCGCCGGTACGGTGCCAGCCGGGCAAGCCGATCACAAGAGCGCACGAGGTCGGTGGTTCGGCCCTTCTGTCATTCGGTCATTCGGTGGCGGCCGCGCCACTCAACGTCGCGTCATGCGCCGGATTTCCGGTGGCCCGTATCCTTGCAACAGCCACATAACATCTATATACCATCCATACAGATGGAGAAATCAGTATGAGCAACGTCAGACAGCTGCGCGACAAGACCCCGGAAAGCGAAAAGATCACCATCAACCTCGGGTATGTGGATCTCGGGCGGATCGACCTTCTGGTGCAGGAGGGATTCTACTCGAACCGCAGCGATTTCATCCGGACAGCGATCCGCAATCACCTGGACGGGCATGTGGACGTGGTGCGCCAGTCCATCGAACGCCACACCATGGAGCTGGGGCTGCGAGACTATTCCCGCGCCGACCTCGAGGCGCTGCGCGACGCCGGGGAGGTCCTGCACGTCAAGGTCGTCGGTCTTGCCCGGATCGACAAGGACGTCACCCCCGAACTGGCCTTGGCCACGATTGGATCCATCACCGTGCTGGGTGCGCTGCAGGCCAGCCCGGACATCAGGAAAGCGCTGGCGGATCGCATCAAGTAAGCGTCGCCACCGATAAAAGGAAACCTTCCCATGAAATTCAACGCCGGCGCACCGCGCCCGGCGACGGATGACGCACGCTCTGCGCGCCTCGCCGCCGCCAACGATCTCGTCAACCGCACGCTTGCCCAACATGGCCTGATGCCGGGCAAAACCGGCGACGGCCTGTCGGGCCTGAACGCCGGATTGCCGGACATGACCGCACTTCTGGGCGGGCTGTCGCTGCCGGGGGCAAGGACGCCCGAAGCGCCGCTGCCCGATGGTGCCACGTTCCGGCACCAGACATTCACCTGTGCCGAGGGCAGCCGGGCCTATCGCACCTATGTGCCGTCCACCGCCAGCCAGGGACTGACCGGGGTGGTCGTGATGCTGCATGGCTGCACCCAGACGCCCGAGGATTTCGCCGCCGGGACCGGCATGAACGCGCTGGCCGAATTGCACCGGCTGGTGGTGATCTATCCGCATCAGGCCCGCGGCGAGAACGCGCAATCGTGCTGGAACTGGTTCCGTCGGGGCGATCAGCTTCGGGACCGGGGCGAGCCTGCGATCCTTGCGGGCATCTCGCGGGACGTGATGGGCGTGCATGATCTGCCGCCCAGCCGCACCTTCGTTGCGGGCCTCTCTGCGGGGGCGGCGATGGCCATCGTTCTGGGCGAAACCTACCCGGACGTTTTCGCCGCCGTGGGTGCGCATTCCGGCCTGCCCTTCGGGGCCGCGACCGACGTTCCGTCGGCCTTCGCGGCGATGGCCGGTCAAGGCGCCGAACCGCCCCGCCCGGCGGCCACCGCGGCGGTTCCGACCATCGTCTTTCACGGCAGCACCGATGCGACCGTGCATGCTTCGAACGGGGACCGGATCGCGCGGCATGTGCGCGGCGCGGTCGGTCAGGACATCGTCGAGACCGAGGACCGCCGCACCGTTGCGGGACGCGGTGTGCATCGCACGGTCGCGACCACCACGCTTGGCGCGCCGGTCCTGGAACACTGGCGCATCGAGGGGCTGGGCCATGCCTGGTCGGGCGGTCAACCGACGGGCAGCTATACCGATCCCGCAGGTCCGGACGCCAGCGCCGAGATGATCCGCTTTTTTCTTGAAACAACTGCCGGAGGGCAATGAGATGACGACAATGACACTGACCTTCGATGCGGTCGACGAACCGACGCCGGGGCCGAAATGGGCCGCCCGCTGGGACCGCTCCTGGCCCGCCTACGAGGCCTGGTTCATCGGCAGGGGCGGCGATCGGGGGCCGTCGGCCCGGGAATGCCGCGCGGCGCTTGAACGCCACATGCCCGAGATCGTCGCGCTTTACGACCGGCTGGTGGCGCTGGCGGGCGGCTCTGACCGGGCGGCGCGTTTTTTGTCGACCTGGTGCCCGCCGCATTACCTTGGCGGCTGCTCGATTGCGGCCATGGCGGACGATCGCAATGTCCGCCTGGTGCGCAACTACGATCTGTCGCCCGACCTGAACGAAGGCCTGATGCTGCGCACCGAATGGACCGGACGCAAGGTGATGGGCATGGTCGAGTTCCTCTGGGGGCTGTCGGACGGGATCAACGATGCGGGCCTCAGCGTTGCACTGGCCTATGGCGGGCGCTCGGACACCAGTGAGGGTTTCGGGATCACGACCATCCTGCGCTATCTGCTCGAGACCTGCGAGACCGTCGACGATGCCGTGGCCGCGCTGCACAGGGTTCCGTCGCACATGGCCTACAATGTCGTGCTTGCCGATGCTTCGGGTCGGACGGCCAGCGTCGAGGTCGCCCCGGGTGGCGGTGCAAAGGTGATGGCGCGGGCCGTCGCCACCAACCATCAGGACGGTCCGTCCCGGGCAGACCGACCGGGGTTCACCCGCACCCACGAGCGGCACGACCATCTGAGCCAACTGGTCACGGACCCGGTTATGCTCAATGCGCAGTTCCTCAGGCGCCCCCTGTTGCAAGACCGCTATTCGGAAGGATTCGGCACGCTTTTCACCGCTGAATACGATCCGAAAAACCGGGCGCTGGGGCTGACACTCTGCGGATCGCGCTGGGACCAGACCATCGAGGCCTTCGAGGAAGGTCGACGCGTGGTCGACTACGCGCGCGGTGCCGTGATCGGCGATGCGGTCGGGGATGCGATCTGGAAAGACACGGGATCGGATGTGCATGGCGGCGTCGCGCCGGACTGGAGCCTCGCCGCCCGGATCGACTGGTGCAAGGTCGCATCGGACTACGCCAACAACCGTGGCCGCCCGATCGAAACCTATCTGCCGCGCGCCGCCTGAAGGGGCCAAGACCGGGACGGCCCCCCATGACGGTGTGCCCGCAAAAGCCACGCCGCGCAGCGCATCTCACGCCGCGGCGTGGCGCAACGCGTTTGCACCCCCTTGTGTTGCCGGTGATCGGGGTCGGGGTCGGGGCGACGCGGGTGTTGCCGGGGCGCTCCGCGCAGGTCGGCTAGCGCCGCGCCAGCATCGCCAGGCGGATCAACGCCCGCTCGACCAGCGCCATCTGCGGCGCGCGCTGCCCCGCCGAGCGCAAGGTCAGGTCGGTGTCGGTCAGGATCGTCAGCGCCTGTTCCAGCTTGCGCCCACCCCAGCCCTGCGCCTGCCGCAGCATCCGGTCCCGGCGTGGCCCGAAAACCGGCGGGCGCGCCCGGGCGATCCCGGCCTGAGCGCCGCCCGGGTCCGAGGCGGCAGAATGCAGCGCGCGGAAGTGGCGCGTCGCCATGATCACCAGTGTGACCGGGTTGGAGCCCTGCGCGCCGAGGCGTTGCATCACCGGCCCGATCTCGTCGACGCGGCCCTCGGCCACCACGTGCAGGATGTCGTCGACCTCGGCCTCGGTCGAGGTCGGAGCCATGAGCCGGACTTCTTCGGCGGTCAGCGGGGCCGCATCGCCGATCTTGTACAGCGCGACCTTTTCGACGGTCTGGCGAAAGTCGCCGGGATCGAGGCTGCGGGCCAGTGCGTGCAACGCGTCGCCCGCGTTCCGGTCGATGCCCTGCAGACCCGCGCGTTCCAGATCGGCCTCGATTTCGGCCCGGCTGGGCGGATCGTTGTAGATGCCCGCCGCATAGGCCGAGGGATGCGATTCGAACAGCTTGCGCAGCTTCGAGGCCGCCTTGAGCGCGCCCGCCGTCACCACGATCTGCGCATCGCCCGGCTTCCAGTCGGTCAGCGCGTTGCGGACCGCATCCGTCACGTTGTCGTTGGCCTCTTCGACGAAGGCGACGCGCGGGCCGGGAAAGAAGCCCTGCGCCTTGACCGCGTCGGTCAGCTGGGCCGCATCCTTGCGCAGCTCCGCGCCGCCCATCCGGGTCAGGCGCATCTCTTCCTCGCCCGTGGGGCCGATCAGGGCGGCGATGACCTCTTGCCGCCGCAGCGCCACGCGCATCGCGTCCTCGCCGAAGATCAGCAGACCCGCCGCCTTGGGGTCAGGCTTGCGGAAATAGGCAGGCGCGTCGCGGACCGATAGCTTCATGCCGGGGGCAGTTGGTCAGCCGCGAAGATCAGCTCCTCGACGATACGGTCGCCAAGGATCGTGGCCAGCCGTTCCTGCGCATCCGCGCGTGCCGCCGGGGTCGAGACGATGGACCCGGTGGCGGAAAAGCCGACGAATTCCTCGATCGTGCCTTCGGTGATCAGCGCGCCGGTGGCATCGCGCAGGTCGTAGATCACCGTGCCGACAAGCCGGTAGCGCGTGGTGAAGCCCGCCGATGTGGTGCCGAAATCCTGTTCGTCGATGCTGTAGCGCACGCCGAGGCGCAGCGGCCCGTCGACCCGGCCCAGCCGCTCTTCGAGCCTGCGGACGAGAAGATATGTCTGCCGGTTGTCCGGGGCCTCGATCGCGATCCGGTCGAGGATTGCCGTGGCACCGCCCGAGGGCCCGTAGGCCGGCGTGAACCCGCAGGACGCCAGCCCTGCAAGCCCTGCGAGGCAGGCAAGACCGGCAAGGACGAAGCGGCGATCAGATGACGACATTCACGATCCGTCCGGGCACGACGATGACCTTTTTCGGGGCGGCGCCCTCGAGCGCCTTGATCACAGCATGATGACCCAGAGCGATCTTTTCAACCTCGGCCTTGCCCATGTCCTTCGGCACGACGATTTCCGCACGGCGCTTGCCGTTGATCTGGATCGGCAGCGTCACGGTATCCTCGACCATCATCGCCGGGTCGGCCTTGGGCCAGGGCGCGTCGGCGATCAGCCCGTCACCGCCCAGCACCTGCCAGAGTTCTTCCGAAAGATGCGGCGTCATCGGCGACATGAGCTGCGCCAGCGTGCGGGCGGCCTGACGTTTGGCGTCGCCACCGGCGCTGGCTTTCGACAGGGTGTTGGTGAAGGCATAGAGCCGTGCGATGGCGGCGTTGAAGCCGAAGCTTTCGACGCCCTTGGTGACCTCGTCGATGGATTTGTGCATCTCGCGCAAGAGCACCTCATCGCCCTCGGACGAGGGCTCTTCGGAGGCCGCCGCCTCACTCGCGATGCGGAAGACGCGGGCAAGATGCCGGTGCGCCGCCTCGGCCCCGGACGCGGTCCATTCCACGTCGCGTTCGGGCGGGCTGTCGGACAGCACGAACCAGCGCGCGGTGTCGGCCCCGAATTCCGAGATGATCGCGACCGGATCGACCACGTTGTTTTTCGACTTCGACATCTTGGCAGAGGGGATCACCTCGACCTCGGCCCCGCCTTCCTTGAGGAAGGTCCCGCCATCGCGCTGCTCGACCGTGTCGGGATAGTGATAGACCGGGCGGCCATCGGACCCCCTGGTCTGATAGATCGCGTGCGTGACCATGCCTTGCGTGAACAGCGCATCGAACGGTTCGCGGGCGGTGTCGGGCAGATGACCGGTGATGTTCATCGCGCGGGCGAAGAAGCGCGAATAGAGCAGGTGCAGGATCGCGTGCTCGATGCCGCCGATATACTGGTCGACGTTCATCCAGTACGCGGCCTCGGCCATGTCGGTCGGCGTCTCGGCGTGCGGCGCGGTGAAGCGGGCGAAGTACCACGACGAATCGACGAAGGTGTCCATCGTGTCGGTCTCGCGCCGCGCGGGCGCGCCGCAGGAGGGACAAGCGCAATCGCGCCAGGTCGGATGCCGGTCGAGCGGATTGCCCGGCACGTTGAAGTCGAAGGGCGTGCCGTCTTCGTCATAGGGCAGGCGGATCGGCAGGTTCGCCTTGGCTTCGGGCACCACGCCGCAGGCCTCGCAATGCACCACGGGAATGGGGCAGCCCCAGTAGCGCTGCCGCGACAGGCCCCAGTCGCGCAGGCGGAACTTGGTCACCCCCTGCCCGACGCCGTTTTCTTCGCAAAAGGCGATGGCCGCATCGACGCCCTGGTCGCCCGTCTGGGCCTCGTCGCCCGCAAACCCCTTGATGTAGCGCACGATCTCGGACTTGGGCGGCACATAGGCCGGACCGCCGTCTTCGGGCAGGATGAAGGTGCCTTCCTCGCCCATGGCAGGCGCGTAGACCGTGGTGACCGGCAATTCGTACTTGCGCGCGAAATCGAGGTCGCGCTGGTCGTGCGCCGGACAGCCGAAGATCGCGCCGGTGCCATAATCCATCAGGATGAAATTGGCGATGTAGACCGGCAGTTCCCAAGACGTGTCGAAGGGATGGCGCACGGTGATGCCGGTATCGAGGCCGCGCTTTTCGGCCTTTTCCATGTCCTCTTCCGAGGTGCCCATGCGACGGCATTCGGCGCAGAACTCGGCAACCTGCGCGTTGTCGCGCTCAAGGTGCCGGGCCAGCGGGTGATCGGGCGAGATGCCGACAAAGCTGGCACCCAGCAGCGTGTCGGGACGGGTGGTGTAGACCTCGATCCGGTCATGGCCCTCGGGGGCGTCGACGGTCGAGAAGGCAAACTGAAGGCCTCGCGACTTGCCGATCCAGTTGGCCTGCATCAGCTTGACCTTGGCGGGCCAGTTGTCGAGCGTGTCGAGCGCATCGAGCAATTCCCCGGAGTAATCCGAGATCCGGAAGAACCATTGCGTCAACGCGCGGCGTTCCACATCCGCGCCCGAGCGCCAGCCCTTGCCGTCGATCACCTGCTCGTTGGCAAGCACGGTCATGTCCACCGGATCCCAGTTCACCACCGCTTCCTTGCGGTAGACCAGACCCTTTTCGAGGAAATCCAGAAACAGCGCCTGCTGCTGGCCGTAATATTCCGGGTCGCAGGTGGCGAACATGCGCGACCAGTCGAGGCCGAAGCCCAGGGGCTTCATCTGTTCGACCATGGTGTCGATGTTGGAATAGGTCCAGTCTTTCGGGTGGCCGCCCGACGCCATCGCGGCGTTCTCGGCCGGCATGCCGAACGCATCGAAGCCCATCGGATGCAGCACGTTGTGGCCGGTGGCGCGCTTGTAGCGCGCGATCACGTCACCCATCGTGTAGTTGCGCACATGCCCGATATGGATGCGCCCGGACGGGTAGGGAAACATCTCGAGCACGTAGTATTTCGGCTTGTCGTCCGAACGGGTGGCGCGGAACGTCTGGGCTTCGTCCCAGGCGCTTTGCCATTTCGGCTCGATCTCGGCGGGTGCGTAGCGCGACATGGGGGATCCTCCCTCGCGGGGCTCATCTGTAACTCACCGGGCGTGATAGGGCGGGGCGGGCATGGCGTCCAGCCATAAGGGCGGCAGGATGGGCACAGGATCGACGGGTTTTCGCGCGAACGGCTAGGCGAAGGCCGCGCGGCCATGGCACAGACAGGGGCAAACAGGCCCGCGATCGGGCCAGCGATTGGGCAAGAAATGAAGATCCTCTGCATCCACCAGAATTTCCCCGGTCAGTACAAGCACCTCGCCCCGGCGCTGGCCGCCCGCGGCCACGAGGTCGTGGCCCTGACGCCGAAGGTCAAGCGGAACCAGGAATGGCAGGGCGTGCAGGTCGTGCCCTATGCCATCAAGGGGCAATCCACCAAGGGGATCTTCCCGCTGCTCGCGGATCTCGAGACCAAGCTCTTGCGCGCCACCGCCTGCTACCGGGGGGCCTATGCGCTCAAGCGGCAGAATTTCACGCCCGATGTGATCCTCGCCCATCACGGCTGGGGCGAAAGCCTGTTTCTGAAGGATGTCTGGCCCGAAGCGCGGATGGGGCTTTACTGTGAGTTCTACCATCTGTCGGATCCGATGTACGCCGCCTTCGATCCGGAGTTCGCGCCGAAGGTGCCCGCCGACGTACCGATCAAGCTGCGCCTGAAGAACATCAACAACCGTCTGCACGAAGAAATCATGGATGCCGGTCTGAGCCCCACGCGGTTCCAGGCCGACACCTTCCCCGAACGGTTCCAGGACCGGCTGAGCGTCATCCACGATGGCATCGACACCGATGTGGTGCGGCCAGACCCGGATGCGGCACTGACGCTGGATACCGGCGTGACCCTGACCCGCGACGACGAGGTCATCACCTTCATCAACCGCAATCTCGAACCGTTCCGCGGCTATCACGTCTTCATGCGGGCGCTTCCGGCGCTGCTGAAGGCGCGACCCGAGGCGCAGATCGTGCTTCTGGGCGGCGACGAGGTCAGCTACGGTGCCAAGGCCCCCGGCGGCAAGAGCTGGAAACAGATCTTCATGGATGAGGTGCGCGGCGGGATATCCGATGCCGATTGGGCGCGGGTGCATTTTCTAGGCCGGGTGCCCTACGAGCGTTACCTGTCGCTGATCCAGGTGGCGCGGGTGCACATCTATCTGACCTATCCGTTCGTGCTGAGCTGGTCGCTGCTCGAGACAATGAGCGCGGGCGCAGCCATCGTCGCCAGCGACACAGCCCCGGTGCGCGAGGCGATGGTCGACGGCAAGACCGGCGTGCTGACCGATTTCTTCGACCGGGACGCGCTGGTCGCGAAAGTGTCAAAGCTGCTCGACGATCCCGAGGCGCGGGCGCGGCTGGGGGCCGCGGCGCGGGCACATGTGGTCGACACCTACGACCTGCGGACGAAATGCCTGCCGAAACACGTGGCCTGGGTCGAGGCGCTGGCCAAAAAGAAGGCCCGGCCGCCTCAGGATTGAAGCACCGGGCCAAAGGCGCGATTCGTCGTCATGCCCGGTCGTTCGGATGTCATGGATTCGACCGGATGCGGATGGGTCAGATCTTGGCGTCGCGCTGGCGCAATTGCCGGGCGCGGGTCAGGATCGCATCCTCGACCGCCAGAACCGTTGCGGCACTGGCCGGGCCCGACCGGGTCATCAGCGCCACGTTCAGCGACCGCGCGTCCAGCGCCGGGTCCGACACCAGGATCGTCGCGCGATAGGCACGGCCACCGCCCGGCGGCGTGCCGAAGCCCGTGGTGATCACACCGGTGAAGGGATCGATGCTTTCGATCGGCAGGAAGCTGAGCGTCTCGAGCGACGCATTCCATATATAGCGGTTCACCGCGCCCACGTCCTGATCATCGCTGCGATCGCGGAAAAGGTCCCAGATCGTCGACTCCGGCGGACCTTCGTCGCCATAGATCTCCTGATCGAGGATTTCGCTGGCGGGGCGGGTTTCGACCGGCGGGGCGTTGGGGTCGCGTTGAAACATGCCGCACCCGGCAATCGTCGCCAGCAGTATGGTCAGCCCGAATGCGCGTGCGATCCGCATGATTGCCATGTCCCCGTCCCTCAGGTCAGTTTTCTTGCAATCTTCCTTACAAGCCGCGTCCGGTCACGACAAGGCGTCAATAAAGCCATGGCTTGGCCTGACTTTACCCTGTGCGCGCGGAAGATGTGGCAGGACCGTGAAATGCTTGTGGCAATTCTGCATCATGCAACCGAATGTTCGGAAACCTCTTCCGCCTCCGCTTGCAAGCAGCCGGTCCGAGGGCGCATAGACACTTCATCAAGGCCGGGTATCCGGATTGGTACGTGCCTTACGAACACATGAGGGAAACTATGAAAAAGCTTCTTCTTGCATCCACCGCGCTGGTTGCAACCGCTGGCGTCGCATCCGCCGCAGAAATCACCCTTTCCGGCATGGCCGAAATGGGTATCTACGACAACGGCAACGACACTGCCCAGTTCTTCACCGACGTCGACGTCACCTTCACCATGTCCGGTGAAGCAGACAACGGCCTGACCTTCGGTGCATCGGTCGACCTGGACGAGTCCGACGGCTCGAACTCGACCACGACATGCTCGTTCACCGACACCGACGTCGACACCTCCGGCGACGGCGCCGGCCTCGGTGCGAACCCGCTGGTCCCCACAGGTCTTGCTGCTCCGCTGGGTACCCAGCTCTGCACGATCACGTCCATGGGTGCATCGAACGCATTCGCACCCGGCGTTCAGGGCGGCGAGTCGATCTTCGTCTCCTTCGGCGGCGCAACCCTGACCATGGGTGACACCGACGGCGCACTCGACGCACGGGTTCCGGAAATGGGTCTCGCAGGCGGTTCGCTGGCTGACGACGAAACGACCCACCTTGGCTTCTTCACCGCAGACGGTGCCGACGGCATCTATGACGGTCAGGTTGCACGTTTCGACTACGCCTACGGCCCGGTCATCATGTCCATCTCGGCTGAGCAGGACCTGAACGGCGCAGACTCCGACCACGTCTTCGGCATCGGCTTCAGCTACGCTGCAAACGTCTCCAACGTCGACCTGAACGTCGGCATCGGTTACCAGGGCGTTGAAGACCTGGGTTACTGGACTTCGGTCGCAGCAACCGCCGGTTTCGCAAACGGTCTGTCCGCTGGCGTGACCTACGCGTCCTACGACGACGAGTCGGTTGTTGATGTCGATATCGAGCACGTCGGCGTCGGTGTGGGCTACTCCATGAACGCACTGTCGGTTGGCCTGAACTGGGGCCAGTATGAGTTCGACAACGGCGACGAAACGTCCGGTTACGGCCTCGCAGCCACCTACGACCTCGGCGGCGGCATGGAGCTGCGCGCTGGCTACGGCTACTCCGATTTCGACATCGGCGGCGTCAGCGACGACTTCGACACCTTCTCCATGGGTGCACGCATGAACTTCTAATCTCCCCTCGGAGATTGGTTGAGAGAGCGGGTCTTCGGGCCCGCTCTTTTCTTTTGCGATGTGCGGACTTAGACCAGTGTCCATGGCCCGCACACCGACCCCGCCCCCGACGACCGCTTCGCTTACCGCGCGATATCAATCGGCGCTTGCCGCGTTGCAGGCAGGGCGGATATCCGAGGCCCGAATGGCGTTTTCAGCGCTGGTCGATGCCCGCCCGGAGCAACCCGAGTTTCACATGCAGCTTGCCAGGATCGCGCATCTTGACGGCGATGCCGAAGCCCGCGCGCGCCATCTGGCCGTCGCGTTGAAATCGCGACCGGACGATCCGGCGCTGCTGCGCGATGCGACCGACGCCTTCGCCCGGTCCGGCGACCATGACGCGGCGCTGGCGGCACATGACCGGCTGATCGCCGCGGCCCCGTCCAAGATCGGACCGAAAGCCGACAAGGCGTTGTTTCTACAGCGCATCGGAAGGTTCGAGGACGCGGAGGCGATTTTTCGCGCGTTGCTGACCAGACACCCCCGTGAAGGAACGCTCTACCGGATGTTCTTCGCCGGCCAGAAGGTTGCACCGGACGACCCGCTGCTGCCCGCGCTGAAGAAAACGCTCAACAATCCCAAGATCAATGACGAGGCCCGGGCGCAGGCCCATTTCGCCATGGCCAAGGCGCTGTTCGATCAGGATGACGGGGCGGCGGCCTTTGCCCAGTTGCACAGGGCCAACCGCATCCAGCGCAGGCTTGCGCCCTATGACGAAACCGCCCGCCGGACCGAGCAACTGGCAATCCGTGCCGCCCAGGAGGGCGCCTTCCTCGACCCCGTCGGAGAGGTCAGCGATCCGCGCCCGGTCTTTGTCACCGGGCTGCCCCGGTCGGGCACGACGCTGGCCGAACAGATCATCGCGGCCCATAGCCGGGCCACCGCGGGCGGCGAGTTGGCGCATGCGCTGAAACTGGCGTGGAAGGCCTTTGTCCGGAATGGCCAGATGGCTCCGCTGCGCACCCTGCCCGACCGGCAGATCACCGATTACGCCCGCGCCTACCTTGCCCATGCGAAGCGCGATACCGGGGCGAAAAGCGGTGTCTTCACCGACAAGTCGATCCAGAACCACCTGATCTACGGCTACCTGGCGCGCGCCCTGCCCGGCGCGAGATTCATCGTGATTCACCGCGATCCGCGCGACATCGCACTGTCGATCTATCGCAATCATTTTGCCACGGGCACCCATCGCTACGCCAACGACCTGACCGATATCGCAGGCGTTATCAAAGACTTCCGCGCCAACATCCGTTACTGGAAAGCCCGGCTCGGCGATCGGATCGAGGAGTTCCACTACGAGGATCTGGTGCGTGCGCCCGAGACAGAGGCACCGCGCCTCGTGGCGGCGGCCGGGCTGGACTGGGAAGACGCGTGTCTGGCCTTCCACACCTCGAAGTCGACGGTCAAGACGCTGAGCGTGGCGCAGATCCGTCAACCGATCCATGCCGGGCGCGCCGCCGCCTGGACGCGATACGAAACCGAACTGGCACCCTTCATCGACGCCTGGGGAGACGATCCATGGGACTGACCGACATCAAGAACCGCATCGCCAAGGCCGAACAGGACGCAGGCCGCGCGCCCGGCTCGGTGCAGCTGATCGCGGTCTCGAAGGTGCAGCCGCTCGAACGGGTCGAGGCCGTTTTGAAGGACGGCCACCGCCTGTTCGGCGAGAACAAGGTGCAGGAAGCCGAGGGCAAGTGGCCCGACTTCCAGGCGCGGTATCCCGATGCCCGCGTGCACCTGATCGGTCCGTTGCAATCCAACAAGACGCGGCGCGCGATGGAGCTGTTCGCGGCGATCCATTCGGTAGACCGACCGAAACTGGCCAAGTCCATCGCCCGGCTCGCGCAGGAACTGGGCCAGTGCCCGGACATCTTTCTGCAGATCAATACCGGCGAGGAAGAGCAGAAGGCCGGGATCGCCCCTGCCGACACAGATGCCTTCGTGCAGCAATGCCGCGACCTCGATCTGCCGGTTGTGGGTCTGATGTGCATCCCGCCTGTCGACGAGACGCCGTCGGTGCATTTCGCGCTGCTGAAGAAGCTTGCCAACCGCAACGGGCTGGACGGCCTGTCGATGGGCATGTCGAGCGATTTCGAGACCGCGATCGCGTTGGGCGCGACCCATGTCCGCGTCGGATCGGCCATCTTCGGCGACCGCGTCTACGACTGACAGCTATGCATCGCGCACCGGGTGACATCGCGCGAAGGCCCTTCTATAAAGCGCGCAAACAGATATTCGAGACGAGGACAGCGACATGACAATTCAGGTTTTCGGCCATAAATCGCCCGATACCGATTCCACCGGCAGCCCCATCATCTGGGCCTGGTATCTGAGCGAGATCAAGGGCACCCCGGCCAAGGCCGTCCTGCTGGGCGAGCCTAACACCGAAGCCGCCTTCATGCTGGACCGCTGGGGCCTCGAGAAGCCCGAGATCATCGCCGATGTCGAGGCCGGAGCGCCGGTCGTCATCGTCGACACCAACAACCCCGCAGAGCTTCCCGCGTCGATCAATGCCGCCGATATCCAGGGCATCATCGACCATCACAAGCTGGTCGGCGGGCTTGAGACCAAGGGCCCCATCGAGATCCGGATGGAGCCGCTGGCCTGCACCGCCACGATCATGTGGAAGATGATCGGCGACGATATCGCCCAGGCCCCCGAGGCCATCAAGGGCGCGATGCTGACCTGCATCCTGTCCGACACGCTCGAGTTCCGGTCGCCCACGACGACGCAGGAAGACAAGGCGGTCGCGCATGCGCTGGCCAAGGAACTGGGGCTGGATGTGTCGGACTATTCGGCGGACATGTTCGCGGCGAAGTCCGATGTTTCGGCGTTTTCGGATGCCGCCCTGATCCGCATGGATTCCAAGGAATTCACTGTCGAAGGCGTCAAGCTGCGGGTCTCGGTTCTGGAAACCACCGCACCGGACCAGATCCTGTCACGCAAAGACAGCCTGATGGCGTCGATGAAGGACGTCTGCGCCGAGGACGGCGTCGACGAGGTCACGCTGTTCGTCGTGGACATCCTGAACGAACAGGCGACGCTGCTGGTGCCGAACGACCGGATCAAGACCATCGCCGAGAAAAGCTTTGGCGCGCAGGTCTCGGGCGACACCGTGGTTCTGCCGGGGATCATGAGCCGCAAGAAGCAGATCATCCCGAACCTCAAGATGTGATGCACAGGCTTGCGCGGCCCGGTCGATGCAGACCGGGTCACGAGGCCCATCGAGGGACCCCTGCCTTGGCGGCTTTCCTTGCACTCGGCTATCTTGCTGCGGTCAATCTTCTGAGTTGGCTGCTTTTTTTCGTGGACAAGCGGCGGTCTGTCCGGGGCGACTGGCGCATTCCCGAAAAGACGCTGATCAGCGTGGCGGTGCTGGGTGGCTGGCCCGCGGCGAAACTTGCGCAGCGCCGTCTGCGCCACAAGACCCGCAAGCAGCCTTTCGGATGGGTGCTGAACACCGTGCCGGTGATTTGGCTGGGGCTGGCGGGCCTGATCGCGGGTGTGTATCTGGCGACCGGCTGATCGCGCGGGGGCGCGCCAGACCGCGCCGGTCTGGTCTTCCCGGCCCATGCACCCCATAACCGACCCGAACCGCAGGAGCCGCATCATGTCCCAGATCATCCAGTCGCTTTCCGACATCTCCGCGCCCTATGACGCGCTTTTCGTCGACCTCTGGGGCTGCGTGCACAACGGCGTCACCGCCTATCCCGACGCCATCTCGACGTTGCAGGCGTTTCGCGCGACGGGCGGCAAGGTGGTGCTTTTGACCAATGCGCCGCGTCCCCGCGACAGCGTTGCGGCCCAGATCGCCAGACTGGGCGTGCCGGACGATGCCTGGGACACCATCGCCACCTCGGGCGACTCGGCGCGGGCGGCGATGTACCGGGGCGCTGTCGGCAGCAAGGTCTGGTTCATCGGAGAGCCGCATGACCAAAGCTTCTTTACGCCGCTCCATATCGTCGAGAACCCGGTCGAGATCACCCGCGTCGAGTTGGAAAACGCCGAGGGCATCGTCTGCTGCGGCCCATTCGATCCGCATGCCGAGCCCGATGTGATGCGCCCGCAATTCCTTTATGCCAAGCAGAAGGGTCTGAAACTGCTTTGCGCCAATCCCGATCTCGTCGTGGATCGCGGCGAGCAACGCGAATATTGCGCTGGCGCGCTGGCGAAGCTTTATACCGAAATGGGCGGAGAGAGCCTCTATTTTGGCAAACCGCATCCGCCGATCTACGATCTCGCCCGCAACCGTCTGGCCGAGCTGGGCGATGTTCCGAGCGACGCCAACATCCTTGCCATCGGCGACGGGCCGCACACGGATATCAGCGGCGCGATGGGCGAGGATATCGACTCGCTGTTCATTTCCGGAGGGCTTGCCGCAGCCGAGACCGGGACCCAGACGCAGCCCGATCCGGCGGCGCTTGCAGCGTACCTGGCCAAGGCCGGCATCTCGCCGACCTACACCATCGGCTTCTTGCGCTAACCGGGCAGGGACCGGTGCGCTACGACCAATGGCACCTTGCGCCCCGGGCCGGTACCGAAATATCCTTGCGCGCACGGCCATGGATTTCGGCCATTCGTTACCGAGGCACACAGTCAGCGCCAAAAGGAGGGCATCATGTCCGACGAGACGCAACGCGGCACCATTCCGATTGAAGACATCGAGATCGGCATGTCGCGCCACCTGAAGAAGAAGATCACCGATCAAGACATCGAAATGTTCGCCGAGGTCTCGACCGATCGCAACCCGGTGCACCTGGACGATGGCTATGCGCGCGACACCATCTTCGGAGGGCGCATCGCCCACGGAATGCTGACTGCGGGGCTGATCTCGGCGGTGATCGGCGAACAGCTTCCGGGTCACGGCACGGTCTACATGAGCCAGACGCTGAAATTCAAGGCACCGGTGCGCCCCGGAGACATCGTCCATGCGGAAGTGACCGTGACCGCCATCGACGCCGCCAAGCGCCGCGTCACGCTGGAATGTCACTGCGCGGTCGACGGCAAGAACGTCCTCGTCGGCGAGGCACTGGTCCTCGCGCCGACCCGCCAGCCCGATTGACGCCCGAGGTCGGCACAATCTTGATCAAGATTGTGTCCCGGCGCATTGACCGCCGGGCATCGCTTGCACAGTACGGGCTGCAAAGCTAATCCCGGGGCATGCGCATCTTTCGCGATCACACATCCATTCCGAACGATGCCCGCGGCGCAAGTGCGGCCATCGGCAATTTCGACGGCGTCCATCTCGGGCACCGTTCGGTGCTGGAACTGGCACGGGAGGCGGCCCACGGCGCGCCGCTTGGCGTGCTGACCTTCGAGCCGCACCCGCGCGAATTCTTTGCCCCCGACGCGCCGCCCTTCCGGCTGACCTCGGCGGCGGCGCGGGCGTCGCGGCTGGCAAAGCTCGGGGTCGAGACACTGTTCGAACTGCCCTTCGATGCCGCGCTTTCCGGGTTGACGCCCGAGGCCTTCGCGCAGCGGGTGCTGGCGGACGGGCTGGGCCTGACGCACGCGGTGGTCGGCGCGGATTTCCGTTTCGGCAAGGGCCGCGCGGGCACCGCCGACGATCTGGTGGCATTCGGTCGCGCCATGGGCTTCGGGGTGACCGTCGCCCCGCTGATCACCAATGGCACCGGGCAGATCTCGTCGACCGCGATCCGCGACGCGCTGAGCGCCGGACGTCCACGCGATGCCGCCGGTCTTCTGGGCCACTGGCACCGCATCGAGGGCCCGGTTCTGCATGGTGAAAAGCGCGGGCGGGGGCTGGGCTATCCCACCGCCAACATGTCCATAGACGGGCTCCATCCGCCACGCTTCGGCGTCTATGCGGTCTTTGTCGATGTGTTGGACGGCCCGCATCAAGGCACCTACCGGGGGGCTGCTTCGGTCGGTGTGCGACCGATGTTCGGTGAAAACCGCGCCAACATCGAAACCTTCCTGTTTGATTTCAAGGGCGACCTCTACGGCACACAGCTGTCGGTTGGGCTGGTCGACTTCCTGCGTCCGGAAGAGACGTTCGACGACCTCGACGCGCTGATTGCGCAGATGGATGACGATTGCGCCCGCGCCCGGGCGATTCTGGCCAAGGCATGAGCGACGATCCCATCGAGCGCAACGGCCTGACCCCCCGCTTCTGGGAAGAAAAGCCCCTCGCGCGGATGTCGCCTGCCGAATGGGAGGCGCTCTGCGACGGGTGCGGCAAGTGCTGCCTCAACAAGCTTGAGGACGAAGACACCGGCCAGGTCGAACTGACCCGCATCGCCTGCCGCCTGTTCGACGACGCCACCTGTCGCTGCGCGAAATACGACACCCGCCACAGCTTTGTGCCCGAGTGCATCGTGCTGAACCCCAAGACCATCGCGCAGCACGCCTACTGGCTGCCCCGGACCTGCGCCTACCGGCTGCTCTGGGACGGCCGGCCGCTTTACGACTGGCATCCGCTGATCTCGGGCACCGCCGAAAGCGTGCATGAGGCCGGGGTTTCGGTACGGGGCATGACTGTGCCAGAGTTCGAGATCGACGAGGATGATTGGGAAGACCATATCATCGAGGAACCCCACTAGGACGCAGCCCCATGTTTTTCGCCTCTGACAATTCCGGCCCGGTGCCGCAGCAGATCCTCGATGCGGTGGCCCGCGGCAATGCAGGCCACGTCAAGGGCTATGGCGACGATGCATTGAGCCTTGAGGTCGCCGACAGCCTGCGCGCCCTGTTCGAGGCCCCGGGGGCCGCGGTCTACCTGGTGCCCACCGGAACCGTCGCCAATTGCCTGGCGCTGGCTTGCCTCGCGCGGCCATGGGACGCGATCTTCTGCACCCCGCCCGCCCATATCGAGGAAGACGAATGCAACGCGCCCGAGTTTTTCACCGGCGGCGCCAAGCTGCGGCTGGTGGGCCAGGGCGACAGGTTCGATCCGAAGGTGCTGCGCGCGGCAATCGCGGCGTCGGGCGGGTCCGTGCACAACGCCCAGCGCGGTGCCGTGTCGATCACGCAAGCGACGGAGAAGGGCAATATCTACAGTCTGGAAGCGTTGCAGGCGGTCACGGCGGTCGCGAAGGAATTTGGCCTGCCGGTGCATCTAGATGGGGCGCGTTTTGCCAATGCCTGCGTCGCGCTTGGCTGCACACCCGCCGAGATGAGCTGGAAGGCAGGCATCGACGTGGCGGTTTTCGGCGGTACCAAGAACGGGCTGATGGGGGCCGAGGCGGTGCTCCTGTTCGACCCCGACAAGGCGCAGGAGTTCGAGCTGCGCCGCAAGCGCGCGGGGCATCTCTTTTCCAAGCACCGCTACCTCGCAGCGCAGATGCAGGGCTATCTGCAGGACAACCTGTGGCGCGATCTGGCGACGCAGGCCAACGCCAAGACCCAGCGTCTGCTGGCCGGATTGCGCGGCGTGGGAGAGATCGAGAACGATCCGCAGGTCAACATGATCTTCGCCCGCCTGCCCCGCCGCCTGCACGCCAGGGCGTTCAAGGCCGGAGCGTATTACTACGCACAGGCAGATGTGACGGCAGGCGACCCCGAAGAGATGGTCAGCGCGCGCTTTGTCTGCGACTGGTCCATCGCCGACGACCAGATCGATCGCTACCTCGAGGTGATCGGGGCGTGAACCCCGCCATGGGTTGCGCGCGACCTGCCCCGTTTTGCGGGCACCTTCGACCGACGCCGCGCCAAAAACGCGACAAGGCAGCACCGGGCACTTGACCGGGTCCTGCCCGTCCCGTCGCGCGGGACATGTCGGTCAGGGTGTGCCCCGCCGGACGGTCAGTTCATCTGGAACTGCGGCTCATAGCTGCCGTCGTTGAACTGCCCGAACAGGTCCGAGATATCCGGGTGATCCACCGGCTCGCCGGAATAATCCGCCACCAGGTTCTGTTCGGACACATAGGCCACGTAGAAGCTTTGGTCGTTCTCGGCCAGCAGGTGATAGAACGGCTGCTCCTTCACCGGGCGGCTTTCCTCGGGGATGGACTCGTACCATTCATCGGTGTTCGAAAACTCCGGATCCACGTCGAACACCACACCGCGAAACGGATGTCTGCGATGTCGGACCACCTGGCCAAGCTTGTATTTTGCGCGCTGTGTATGCATGGGCATGATCCTCTACCCTTGGAACTTAGCGCTTACAACGCCGGTTTGTCCATTTTTCCGCCCTATTTTTGCCGGAAACACTCTGTCCCGAAGTGACGGGCAAACCGAGTCGCCGGCGCATCGCGGGCTGATGACAGACATTTCGGGCGGAGACCGGCCAGTTGCAAGGTCCGGACGCGATTCTGCCCCGATTGTGATTTCCTCGCGCGGCGGTTTTCGCTAAACTCTTCGCCAAGAGCCGAAAACGGCCAAGACAAAAGCGAGAGGCAGATGAGCAGAATCTTTCGCGCACTCGTGATCGTATTGTTGGCGGCATCCTGCGGTGGCGGGGGCGGCAACACGACAACAGCCGCGCCATCCGACCTGGAGAACGCCTGTTCGATCCTGAGAGAGCGCCCGCAATATTACAGCGCATTCCGCGCCGCAGAGCGTAAATGGCGCGTGCCGGTGCACGTGCAGATGGCCACGATCTACCAGGAAAGCAAGTTCATCGGCGATGCGCGCACGCCGTTCCGCTACCGTCTGGGCGTCATCCCGGTGGGTCGCCAAAGCTCTGCCTTCGGGTATAGCCAGGCGCTGAACGGCACCTGGGAGGAATACCAGGAACAGCAGGGCCGCCGCCGCAGCCAGCGCGACGATATCAAGGACGCCACGGATTTCATGGGCTGGTACATGGCGCAGACGACGCAGCAACTGGGTATTTCGCCAAGCGATGCGCGCAACCAGTATCTCGCCTATCACGAAGGCCGCACCGGGTATCGCCGGGGCACGTATAATTCGAAAAGCTGGCTGCTGCGCGTCGCCGACGAGGTCGGGCAACGCTCGATCGTCTATCAGGCCCAGCTTTCGGGCTGCCGCTACGCGCGGTGAGCGCGGGCTAGGCCGGAATGCGGCATCCCCGGGCCTGACCCAGGGATGACCGATGTCGGCGTGTGCACCGCGACGGCGGCCCGCCCTAGTTCGACGCCGCGATCTCGCGGTCGATGTTGAAAAGCGCGCTCGGCAAATTCTTCTTGCGCAGCGCACCGAGGATGACCGTGGTCGTCTGACCGTTCTGGTCGGTGACGATCCATTGGCGCAGCTCGACCGGATTGTCGGTGAACTTCATCTCGATGGTGCCGTATTCCGTCCGCTTGGGATCGCGTGCCTTCACGATGGTGGCGGTGCCGTCATAGGAATGGCCCACGACCATGCCCTTGGCGCCAAGGTTGACGTTCTGCGCGAGGATGATCGACAAGGGCGTCTGGTTCAGCGGGTAGGTCTCGGGCTGGCCGCCGACCTTGCGGTCGATGATCACCACGGTGCCCCGACCCGCCATCACCAGCGCCTGCTCGGGCGGGTTGTAGTCGAAACGCATCTTGCCCGGGCGCGACAAGGCCAGCGATCCGGTCGAGATGGTGCCATCGGAATTGACCTGGGTAAAATCGCTCTGCGCGGTGCGGATGCCGTTGAGGTAGTTCGAGATCTCGCCAAGCGACAGCTTGTCCGCCGCGGCCTGTCCCGCGAGCGTCAGGCTCAGTCCGAGGGCGGCAATGAAACCGGTAATACGCATGTGGGTCCGTCCTTTGCTTGCGTGTCTTGGGGTACGATATGGGGCAGCCCCCCCCGATATGCGATAGCCGCTGACGGCAATGCGATATTTTGGCGTTCCACTGCACGCGGCAAGCGGCCCTTGGGGCCACCCTGCGACACGACGAGGCCCCGGATCGGGTCCGGGGCCTGTTGCACGTGCCGATGGAGGCGGTCTCAGACCGGTTCGGGGATCAGGATCTCGCGCTTGCCGACGTGATTCGCGGACGAGACGACCTGATTCTCCTCCATCTGCTCGACCAGGCGCGCGGCCTTGTTGTAGCCGATGCCGAGCTTGCGCTGGATATACGAGGTCGAGCATTTGCGGTCCCGCGCGACGATCTCGACGGCTTCGTCGTATTGCGCATCCTCGCCGCCGGTATTGCCCCCGGTATTGAGCCCGAGCACCGCATCGATGTTGTCGGCCTTTTCATCCGCCGGGCCTTCGACGACGCCACCGACATAAGAGGGCGGACCGAAGGCCTTGAGGTGGTTGACCACCTCCTCGACCTCTTCGTCCGACACGAACGGACCGTGGCAGCGGGTGATCTTGGCCCCACCCGCCATATAAAGCATGTCGCCCTGGCCCAGCAGTTGCTCCGCACCCATTTCGCCCAGGATGGTGCGGCTGTCGATCTTGGACGTCACCTGGAAGGAAATCCGCGTCGGGAAGTTGGCCTTGATGGTGCCGGTGATCACATCGACCGACGGGCGCTGCGTCGCCATGATCAGGTGAATGCCGGACGCCCGGGCCATCTGTGCCAGACGCTGGATGCAGGCTTCGATCTCCTTGCCCGCGACCATCATCAGGTCGGCCATCTCGTCGACGATGACGACGATATAGGGCATTTTCCGGGGCTCGAATTCCTCGGTCTCGAAGACGGGCTCACCGGTTTCGTCGTCGAACCCGGTCTGCACCGTACGCGAGAACATCTCGCCCTTTTTCAGCGCATCCTCGACCCGGCCATTATAGCCGTCGATGTTGCGCACACCCATCTTGGACATCTTGCGATAGCGGTCCTCCATCTCGCCGACGACCCATTTCAGCGCCACAACCGCCTTCTTGGGGTCGGTCACGACGGGGCTCAGCAGATGCGGGATGCCGTCATAGACGCTGAGTTCCAGCATCTTCGGGTCGATCATGATCAGGCGGCAATCGTCCGGCGTCAGCTTGTAGAGCAGCGACAGGATCATGGTGTTGATCGCGACGGACTTGCCCGACCCGGTGGTGCCCGCGATCAGCAGGTGCGGCATCTTCGACAGGTTGGCGACAACCGGATCGCCGCCGATATCCTTGCCCAGCGCCAGCGGCAGGCGCTGCGTGCCGTCGCCGTAGGCGCGCGACGACAGGATCTCGCGGAAGGACACCATCTCGCGGTTGTCATTGGGCAGCTCGATGCCGATCACCGACCGTCCCGGCACGGTCGAGACCCGCGCCGACAGCGCCGACATCGACCGCGCGATGTCATCCGCCAGCCCGATCACGCGGCTGGCCTTGAGACCCGGCGCGGGCTCAAGCTCGTACATGGTGACGACGGGGCCGGGGCGAACGCTGACGATCTCGCCCTTGACGCCGTAATCGTCGAGGACGACCTCCAGCATGCGAGCGTTTTCCTCCAGCGCCTCGTCGGACAGGTGATGCCGTTCGATGCGGTCGGGATTGGCCAGCAAGGACAGTGGCGGCAACTCGAAATCCTCGGCGCGGTCCTCGAAGGCAAGGCTGGGCTGCGCTTCGGCACGGGCGCGCTTGGACACCGGGACGGGCTTGCGCGCGGCGGGCTGGACGACCTTTTTCGGCGGCGCGACCGGCACGACCGGGCGCTCGGCCACGGGCTGCGGTTCGAACTCGGAGAAATCATGGACGTCGTAGTCGTCGTCGTCGTCCTCATCCTCGATCGCAATGAACGCATCATCCTGCGGGGCTGGCGGGACGGTTGCGGGCGCACGGCTGAGCACGCGCGGGGATTGCGCCGCGGGCGCGGGCGGGGCTGTCTGGACGGCCGGTCGCGCGGCAGAAGCCTGCGCGGGCACCTCAAGCGTCGGCATCGTCGCGCCCGCGACATGGGCTGTCGTCGCGGCCATGGCAGCGGCGGTCCCGGCGGTCAGGGGCGGCTCCTGGCGCAGGCCGACGGGGGCGGTCTGGCCGGGGGTGTAGATCAGCGGATCGGGTCTGCGCCCCCGGCCCTTTGTCAGGGGTGCCTCGGCGGTGATGCGGGTCTCGGGCACGCGGCGCAGCTTGGCCTTGACTGCATCGGCGATCTTGGCGCTGACCCGGGCATCCTCGGGCATATCCGCGTCCGGGGCGAGGTCCGGTTCGACCAGTTCCGGCTCAAGGGTCTGCGGTTCGGACCGGGGCATCAGCCGCGACAGAAAGCTGCCGCGCTCGGGTTGTACCCGCTCCGAAGCCTGCGCCTCGGCGGCGACGGCGGCGGCGTGGGACGCCGGGGCCGCAACGGCCTGCATCGCAGGTTTGGCGGGTGCCTTCAGCGGCGGTGCTGCCGGCGGGCGCTGCGCGGTCAGTTGCGGCTCTGCGCGCATGACCCGGTCGCGCGGCGCGGCCACCCGGGCTTCTGCTGCGGCCTCTGCGGCGGACCAGGCGTCGGTCTGTGCGGCCTCTTCCGCGCGGGCAGTACGCCGCGCCGCCGAGGCTGACTGGACAGCCTGCGCGCTGCGCACAGCACCCGAAGCGCCTTGCCCCAGCACCTTCAGGAGACCGGCATAGGCCATCACCACACCGATCATCACGGCCCGGCTGGCATGGGACAATTCAAGCCGCGTAAAGCCCAGAACGAAGACGCCGAAGATCAGCACGAATACCGCGAAGACCATCATCGCCAGCTTCAACGACGCGCCCGCGCCCAGTGGCAGGAAGGTCAGCACAGACCCCATGGCCATGTCGCCGAACAGTCCGCCCAGGCCGAAACTGTGGGTCCATTCCGGCCCCGGCACCTGCCCGGCGGCAAAGACCGACAGCAACGCCACCCAGATCGGCGCAAAGACCACCCGGCCCATCGCGCGCTCTTCGCCGCGATGCAGGATCAGGCGCAGACCCCAGATCACCAGAACGGCGGCGATCGCCCAGGCGCCGCGGCCCACGATCATGTAGAGCGGTGCCGCCACAGCCGCGCCCAGCCGACCCATCCAGTTCTGCACCGGCGCATCGGTGGCAGCGATCCAGGACGGGTCGGTGGACGAATAGGATCCGATCATGGCCGCGGCCATCAGGCCGACGCCCACCAGTGCAATGCCCAGAAGTTCCTTGCCACGCTTTTCGATCGCAGCCTGCATGTCGCTGTCAAAGAGCGGTTCGCGTCCCCGTGCCGGATAAGCCATTCATCGCCTCGCGTTGGTCTTTTTTTATTGTCGGTTCGTTCGTGACGTCGTGTCGGTCAGTTCAGTCGTGTCGGTCGTTTCAGTCGTAAAGACAGGCCCGCAACCGCGTCAGCCCGTCTGTCATTTCGTCCAGGGGCGCGACCATGGCGACCCTGATGTATCCCTTGCCGGGATTTCCGGTTTTGGTGTCCCGCGACAGGTACGCGCCGGGCAGCACCCGCACGCCTGTCTCTTGCCAAAGCCGGAGCGCCGCCGCCTCGCCGTCCTCGACCGGCAGCCACAGAAAGAACCCCGCCTCGGGCGCGTTGGCCCCGTCGATACCGCGAAACACCGCGTCGGCGCTGCCGTATTTCTCGACGTAGAGACGGCGGCTTTCGATCACGTGATCCTCGTCGGCCCAAAGCTTTTCGGCGACGCGTTGCAGGGGTGTCGGCAGCGGCGCACCGGCATAGGCCCGCAACTGCTTGATCCGCGCGATGCTTTCCGCACCACCCGCCACGAAGCCAGAGCGCAGGCCCGGCATGTTCGAGCGTTTGGACAGCGAATGAAACACCAGCACCCGCTCGGGATCGGCACCTGCGTCGCGGGCGACCTGCAATGCGCCGGTGGGGGCGGTGCCGCGGTAGATCTCGGAATAGCACTCATCGGCGAGGATCTGGAAATCGTATTGCTCGGCCAGACCGATCAGGGTTTCCCAATAGGCCCGGTCCGCCACCGCGCCTTGCGGATTGGCCGGCGAACACAGATAGGCCAGTGCCACCCGCTCCAGCGTTTCGGGCGGCAGCGCCGCATAGTCGGGCAAATGCCCGGTGGCGTCGGTCGCGGGCACGAAGATCGGCTCTGCGCCGACCGACAGGGCTGCCACGGCATAGACCTGGTAGAACGGGTTGGGCGTCAGGATGACCGGGCGCTTGCCGTTCTTCGTCTCGGGGCAGAGCGCCATGGCGGCGTTGTACAGCCCCTCGCGCGTACCATTGAGCGCCATCACCTGGCGCGCGGCATCGACATCGACATCGTAGCGCTGGCCCAGCCAGTTGGTGATCGCGGCGCGCAATTCGTCCGTGCCCTCGTTGACCGGATAGCGCGCAAATTCGCCGATACTGCCCGCCAGAACGTCGCCCACCCAGTCGGGAAAGGGATGGCGGGGTTCGCCGATGGTCATATGCACGACCGGCCCCCCTGGCGCATGGGCGTCAAGAAGTGCCCGCAAACGCGGGAACGCATAGGCCGGAAGGTCCGAAAACCGTTCGGGAAACATGCTCAACTGCCTCATGAATACGGGATCGTTTTCGCCCCGCTTTGGCGCGAGGATACGTCAGGTGGCCCGGTCGCGTCCAGAATTTACCCAAAGTCTCAAGGACCTGTGGCAGGAAAATCGCAGCGCCCGATAAAACCCCACGCCGAGTGTCCCGCCCCGGCCCCGCACCATCAGCGCAGGGCGCGCTCTGCCCTTGCGGCAAGCCGCAACAGCCGTGCCTCGCCCATCGGCGCCCCCATCAGCGACACCCCGACGGACGGCGCCCCGGAGGGCAGCGTGACCGCCGCCAGCCCCAACAGGTTGCCGACCCGCGTGTTGCGCAGGGTCAGCAGGTTTTCGGTCACGTAATAGGCGTCGTCCGACAGCAGGCGCGCCGCGTCGGGCGCGATATTCGGCGTTGTCGGGGCCAGAACGGCGTCGAAACCGGCCACGGCGCGGTGCCAGGCGGCACGCACCGCCTCAAGCCGGTCCCAGGCGCGGATATACATCGCGGCGGACACATCCCGCCCGCCCTCGAATCGCGCCCTGACGGGGGCGAACATGCGGTCGCCGTCCGTCTCGATGCGGTCGCCCCAAAGCGCCCAGGCCTCGCCGGTATAAAGCGTTCCCGCATCGCCCATGGGACCTTCGAGTTCGGGAAAGGCGACATCGACGATCTCGGCCCCCGCCGCGCGCAGCCGTTCCAGCGCGGCGCGGTATCCGGCGGCCACTTCGGGGCGCAGATCGTCCAGCACGATGGTCGAAAGCTGCGCGAATCGGGTGCCGCGCAGGTCACCCGGGCCGCGCAGATCGGGTCCGGGGCGACCCGACAGCACGCCAAGCAGGGCCGCCGCATCCGCCACCGTGCGCGCAAGCGGCCCCACCGTGTCGAAGCGGCGGGCCAGCGGCACGACCCCGTCCAGCGACAGCACACCTGACGTGGTCTTCAGCCCGACAAGGTTGTTCCACGCCGCGGGCACCCGCACCGAGCCGCCGGTATCCGACCCGATCGCCGCCGCTGCCAGCCCGTAGGCCACCGAGGCCGCCGCCCCCGAGGACGAACCGCCCGCCACCGCGTCCGCGTGGTTCACGCATGGCGGCGTCGCGGTCACCGGGTTCAGCCCAAGCCCGGAAAACGCCAGTTCGGACATATGCGTCTTGCCAAGGCAGACCAGCCCCATCGCCGTCGCCGCCCGCAGCACTTGCGCATCCCGCCCGGGCACCCGGCCCGCCAGCATCGCCGATCCGGCCTCGGTCGCGGTGCCCGCCGTATCAAACAGGTCCTTCCAGCTGACCGGCACCCCGTCGAGCACCGACCGACGCTGCCCGAGCCGCGCCCGCCGCGACGCCGCCTGCGCCTCGGCGCGGGCACGTTCGGGCGTCAGGCGGGCATAGATCCGGTTGCGCATCGGGTGGGCGTCGATCTTGGCAAGGAAGGCGTCGGTCAGGGCCGCCGGGTCGATCCGGCCGGCACCGATTTCCGCGCCCAGCAAACATGCCTCCATCTCGGTCCAGTCGGTCATGGCGGTCCCCTTTCTGCAGACCGCCACGCTAGCGGCGGGACGCCTCATGGACAATGCCGCGCCAAGAGGCATATTCCGCACCATGAACACAGACACAGACATCGCCATCGTCGGCGGCGGGCTGGTCGGCGGAAGCCTTGCGCTGGCGCTGGCAAAGGCAGGCTTCGCCGTCACGCTTCTGGATGCGGCACCGCGCGCCGTGCATGACGATCCGAGCTTCGACGGGCGCAGCTATGCGCTTGCCTTGGCGTCGATGCGGCTGCTGCGCAATCTCGGGCTCTGGGGCGCGCTTGCCCCCCATGCCCAGCCCATACGCGAGATCAAGGTCACCGACGGGCGCGTCGGGGATGCCGCCGTGGCGCTTGGCCTGCATTTCGACGCCGCCGAGCTGGAAGAGGGCCCGATGGGCTACATGGTCGAGGATCGCCACCTGCGCCATACCCTTCTGGACCGGCTGGCCGAAACGCCCGGCATCACGCATCGCACCGGCACCCGCGTCGTGGCGCAACAGGTGGGCGACGCCTTCGCCAGCCTGACGCTCGAGGGCGGCGAACGGATCACCGCGCGGATGATCGTCGGCGCCGATGGCCGCCAGAGCGGCACCGCTCGTCGCGCGGGCATCGGGCGCACCGGGTGGGACTACAACCAGACCGCGCTGGTCTGCGCCATCGCCCATACCCGCCCGCATCACGGCGTCGCGCATCAGTTGTTCCTGCCCTCGGGGCCGCTTGCGATCCTGCCGCTCACCGGCAACCGGTCCTCCATCGTCTGGAGCGAAAAGCGCGGTCTGGCAGAGGACATCAACGCGCTGTCGGACGCCAACTACCTGCGCGTCCTGCGCCCCCGCTTCGGCGATTTTCTGGGCGAGATTGCGCTTGCGGGCGACCGCTTCACCTATCCGCTGAACCTCACGCTGGCGCAGGGCTTTACCGCGCCCCGGCTGGCGCTGGTGGGCGACGCGGCGCATGGCATCCACCCGATCGCGGGTCAGGGGCTGAATGCCGGGCTGCGCGATGTCGCGGCGCTGGCGCATGTACTGAGTGCCGCGCGGCACCGGGGCGAGGCCCCCGGCGCGGCGGACGTGCTCGACCGCTATGCCCGCTGGCGGCGCTTCGACACGGCAACGCTGGGCCTTGCCACGGACGCATTCAACCGATTGTTCTCGAACAACAGCGTGGTCCTGCGCACCCTGCGCGACATCGGCATGATGGCGGTGAACGCCGCCCCGGGCCTGCGCCGCAGCGTCATGCGCGAAGCCGCGGGCCTGACCGGCGAATTGCCCGACCTCATGGCCCGGGACTTGCCGTGACCGGGGGCCGCGCCGGGTCGCCTGCATCCGCGTGCTGACCTGATCCGCGTCGCCCCACGTACCGAAATCCGGTCGCAGCCGCCTCAGCCCGGGCGCAGGCCCGTCTCGACCAGCATGCCCTGGCGCTTGGCCTCGTAGTAATAGCCCCGCGAATACCACTTCACCGCGGTGTCATAGCTGCCATCCGACAACAGCCACGCGCCGCGCAGGTATTTCACCGCGTATTTCAGATTGGTCTCCGCATCCAGAAGATCCGAGGCACTGCCCCGGAACCCCATGCCACGTGCGGTCGCGGGCAGGATCTGCATCAGTCCGTAATAGGGCCCGTTGCGCGCCCCGGGCCGGTGGGTGCTTTCGCGAATGACGACGCGGTGGACCAGCGGGCGCGGCACGCCGTAGAAATCGGCATATTCGTTGATCAGCGCGCGCAGTTCCGGCGTCTCGTTGGGATAGAGCGGCACCGCAGGCTGAACGGCGGCGAAGCTGCGTGTCTCGGTGTCGGTCGCCATATAGGCCGCGAACGAGGTGCCGCAGGCAGGCAGGGCGACAAGGGCGGCAAGGCAGATAAGGCAAGCTTTGCGCATGCGAGGGGTCTTTCGATCCGTTGAACCTGACCAAGCGATGCCGCGCCCCGATGCATTTGACCAGCCCCGCGCGCGCGCGTCGGCAGCCGACCGCGCAACCGCTTGCCAAATCCCGCCGATCGCCGCACCTTCGCCGCATGACACAGACGCTGCTCTCGCTGGGCCATGGCTACACCGCCCGCGCCCTCGCCCGCCGTCTCCTGCCGCAGGGCTGGACGGTGATCGGCACCACCCGCGACCCGGCCAGGATCGAGGGGCTGCGCGCCACCGGGGTCACCCCCATCCTCTGGACCCGCGACGCCGTGTCTGCCGCGCTGGCCGACGCCACGCACCTGCTGATCTCGGCCGCCCCCGGCAAGGACGCAGACCCGGCCCTGGCCCTGGCTGGCGACGCCATCGCCGCGCGTGCCGCGGATCTCGACTGGGCGGGCTATCTCTCGACCACCGGCGTCTATGGCGACGCGGGCGGCGGCTGGGTCGACGAGACGACACCGCCCGCCCCCACCACAGACCGCGGCCGGGCCCGCGTTGCCGCCGAGGCGCAATGGTCGGCGATCCCCGGCCTGCCGCTGCACATCTTTCGCCTGGCGGGCATCTACGGCCCGGGGCGCGGCCCCTTCGCCAAGCTGCGCGCCGGTCGTGCCCAGCGCGTCGTCAAGCCCGGTCAGGTGTTCAGCCGCATCCATGTGGACGATATCGCCCGCGTGCTCGACGCCTCGATCGCCCGGCCCGCACCCGGCACGGTCTACAACGTCTGCGACGACGATCCCGCCCCGCCGCAGGACGTCATCGCTTTCGCCGCATCCCTGCTGGGTCTGCCGGTCCCGCCCGAGGTCGACTTCGACGACGCCGACATGTCGGCCATGGCGCGCAGCTTCTACGCCGACAACAAGCGCGTCTCCAATACCCGGATCAAGACCGATCTCGGCGTCGCCCTCGCCTATCCCGATTACCGCACGGGTCTGCGGGCCCTGGTCGGCGACGCGGCCTGACCGCAATCCCGTGACGGGACAACCGGCAAAAGCCGCGGTGCAACCAGAACTTCCCGCCCCTTCATCTTTCAAGAAAAACGCGCGGGGTGTGAATTGGCGGCCCGCCGCCAAGAGAGGGGCAAGGCCCCTCTGACCGCCCGATGATCGGCACGATCAGCGGGCCAGACCAGCCGCGCGGGCACCGCGCGACCAGCATCACAAGGTCCTTGTCAGGCGCGCTTGTCGATCCGGGCGACGCCCAGAACGTCCAGAACCTTGGCCTCGATATCCCCGGCGTTCAGCCCCGCGACAGCGTACATGTCCTGCGGGCTGGACTGGTCGATGAAGATATCCGGCAACACCATCGACCGGTATTTCAGCCCCCGGTCGAACACCCCCGCATCGCTCAGAAGCTGCGCCACGTGGCTGCCGAAACCGCCGACGGCACCTTCCTCGATGGTGATCAGGGCCTCATGGTCCCCGGCCAGCCCGAGGATCAGGTCGCGGTCCAGCGGCTTGGCAAAGCGCGCATCGGCAACGGTAGGAGAGATCCCCCGCGCCTCCAGCGCCTCGGCGGCCTCCAGCACCTCCTGCAACCGCGTGCCATAGGACAACAGCGCCACCCGGCTGCCTTGGCGGATCATCCGGCCCTTGCCGATCTCGAGGATCTCGCCGCGTTCGGGCATGTCCACGCCGACCCCCTCGCCCCGCGGATAGCGGAACGCGATGGGCCCCGCGTCATGCGCCGCCGCGGTGGCGACCATGTGCTTCAACTCCGCCTCGTCCGCCGCCGCCATCACCACAAAGCCCGGAAGGTTGGCAAGGTAGGCCACGTCGAAGGACCCCGCATGGGTCGCGCCGTCCGCGCCCACCAGCCCGGCGCGGTCGATGGCAAAGCGCACCGGCAGCCGCTGGATCGCCACGTCATGCACGATCTGGTCATAGCCCCGTTGCAGGAATGTCGAATACAGCGCCGCGAAGGGCCGCATGCCGCCCGCCGCCAATGCCGCCGCGAAGGTCACGCCATGCTGCTCGGCGATGCCGACGTCGAAACAGCGCGACGGATAGCGCTCGGCCATCAGGTTCAATCCGGTGCCATCCGGCATCGCCGCGGTGACCGCACAGATGCGGCTGTCCTCCGAAGCCGCCTGCACCAGCGCTTCGCCGAACACGCTGGTATAGGACGGCGCGTTCGACGGCGCCTTTTTCTGCTCGCCCGAGATCACGTCGAATTTCGCGGTCGCGTGGCCGCGATCCGGGCGGCCCTCGGCGGGGGCATAGCCCTTGCCCTTCTTGGTGATGACATGGATCAGGATCGGCCCGTGCGCGCGCGCCTTCACCGTGCGCAGCACTGGCAGCAGGCTGTCCATGTCATGCCCGTCAATGGGTCCGAGATAGGAAAACCCCAACGCCTCGAACAGCGTGCCGCCGATGGCCATGCCCTTGATCATGTCGCGGGCGCGCTTGGCGCCTTCGCGAAACGGCTCGGGCAGAAAACTCACCGCGCCCTTGGCGACGTCCTTGAGCGACTGAAACGGGGCCTCGGCATAAAGCTGCGACAGGTAGGACGACATCGCCCCCACCGGCGGCGCGATCGACATCTCGTTGTCGTTCAGGATCACGATCAGCCGCTTGCCCAGATGGCCCGCATGGTTCATCGCCTCGTAGGCCATGCCCGCCGACATCGCCCCGTCGCCGATCACCGCGATGGCATCGCCATGCCCGGTCTCGGACGCACCACCCAGGTCGCGCGCCGCGACAAAGCCCAGCGCCGCCGAGATCGAGGTCGAACTGTGCGCCGCGCCGAACGGATCAAAGGGGCTTTCGGACCGCTTGGTGAAGCCCGACAAGCCCCCCTTCATCCGCAGCGTCCGGATGCGGTCGCGGCGACCGGTCAGGATCTTGTGCGGATAGCTCTGGTGCGACACGTCCCAGATGATCTTGTCGCGCGGCGCGTCCCAGATCGCGTGCAGCGCCACGGTCAGCTCCACCACCCCGAGCCCTGCCCCCAGATGCCCGCCGGTCTCCGACACCGCCGAGATTGTCTCGGCACGCAGCTCGTCGGCGACCTGCCGCAGCTCGGGGTCCGAAAAGGCTTTCAGATCGGCGGGCGTATGCACTCGGTCGAGCAACGGGGTCACGGGACGGTCGGACATTGGAACAGCGGGCCTCCTTGGCACCGGGACAGAGCGCCGCGGCAGAACGTCAGGTCCGACGGGCGATACCGAAGCGGGCCGCCGCAATCAAGCCGCCCGCGTCGTCACCATAGACAGATAGGGCGTCACAGGCGCTGTCCACAAGCTCTGCGGCGCGCCGTTTCGCCCCTTCGAGCCCCAGCAGCGACACGAATGTCGCCTTGCCGCGCGCGGCGTCCTTGCCCGCGGCCTTGCCCATCGCGTGCGAATCCCCTTCGACATCCAGAATATCATCCGCGATCTGGAACGCGCGACCAAGCGCAGCGGCATAGGCGCGCATCGGTCCGGGATCGGCCCCGCCCAGACGCGCGCCCGCCACGGCGGGCCAGACGATCAGCGCACCGGTCTTGCCGGCCTGCAATGCGGTGATCTCATCGAGTGTCAGGGGCATTGCCGCGGTTTCGGCGGCCATATCAAGGGCCTGACCCATCACCATCCCCTCGGCCCCGGCGGCGCGCGCAAGGTCCAGTGCAAGTGCCGCGCGGATCGCCGGATCCGCATGGGTCGCGGGATCGAGACACAATTCGAACCCCAGGGATTGCAGCGCATCGCCGACCAGCACCGCGGTGGCCTCATCCCACTTGCGATGCACGGTGGGCTGGCCCCGGCGCAGATCGTCGTCATCCATGCAGGGCAGATCGTCATGCACGAGGCTGTAGGCGTGAATGGCCTCGATCGCCAGCGCCGGGTTCAGCGCATCGCCGACCCCGTGCAGGGCCGCGCTTTCCAGTGCCAGATAGCCGCGCAGCCGCTTGCCCCCCCGGACCGCATAGCGCATCGCGTCGCAGACCGGCAGATCCGGGGCGCCTCTGTGCCAGGCGTCGAACCCGGCCTCGATACGGTCCTGCGCCTGTCTCAGCCCGGCCTCGAACACCGCCCCGCTCAGAGCCCCTCGACCGGCCTGGTTCCGGTCGGCTGGCCGTCGCCGTCAAGGGTGATCGCCGCAACCTTTTCCTCGGCCTCTTTCAGCTTCGCCTCGCAGCGCTTCTTCAGCTTCGCCCCCCGCTCATAGAGCGTGATCGAATCCTCAAGCGCCACGTCGCCGCGTTCCAGCTGACCCACGACCTGCTCGAGCGCGCGCATCGCGGCCTCGAAGCTCATCTCCTCGACGGGGGTTTCGGTCTCGCTCATTGGCCTGCCTCCATCAACGCCGCCACATGCGCGGCTCCACTTTCGCTCAGCGCCTGAAGATCATAGCCGCCCTCCAGTGTCGAGACCACGCGCCCCCGACAGACCTCTTCGGCCACCGTGCAAAGCGCGGTGGTGAGCCAGCGGAAGTCCCCGGTCTCCCATTCGAGATTGGCCAGCGGATCGTCGCGATGGGCGTCGAACCCGGCGGACAGGATGATCAGGTCCGGCGCAAAGGCACGCAGGCGCGGAAACACCCGGTCCTCGTAGACCGCGCGCATTTCGGCCCCGCCCGATCCGGGTGCCAGGGGCAGGTTCAGGACATTGTCATGCGCGCCGGTCTCTTGCGCGGCACCGGTGCCCGGCCAGAGCGGCGACTGATGCGAGGTGATCGTCAACGCGCGCGCCTCGTGCCACAGCAGATCCTGCGTGCCGTTGCCGTGATGAACGTCAAAATCGACCACCGCCACGCGGTCGAGGCCCAGCACATCCAGCGCATATTTCGCCCCGATGGCGGCGTTTCCTAACAGACAGAACCCCATGGCTGTCTGCGTCTCCGCATGATGCCCCGGGGGTCGCATGGCCACGAAGGCGTTGGCCACTTCCCCGCCCGTGACCATCTCGACCGCTTTGATCACGCCCCCCGCGCCGCGCCGCGCGGCCTCGAGCGATCCGGGCGACAGCCAGGTGTCGCCGTCCACCTGGTGGAGGCCGCGCTTCGGCACATGCGATGCAAGCGATGCGATATAGCTCTGCGGATGACACCGTGCGATGTCGGCATCCTGCGCCGGCGGTGCCGCGACGCGCACCAGGTCGAACCCCGCCAGCGCATGCAGCAGATGCGCGATGCGGGCGACACGCTCGGGGTGGCCCTCCGGCGTCACATGATTGAGGGCCGCGTCATGGGTAATGAGTGCCGTCGCCATTCGATACCTCCGCCGGACCCCGCCCAGCAAACCGGGAAATCCACCCGCATTCAACCGCGAAAACCGCGCGCCCCTGTTCACGAACGGACCGGAAATACTCCGGAGAGCGCGAGAGGCAGAGCCTCTCGCAGGGGGGGGGGGGGGGGGGGGGGGGGGGGGGGGGGGCTCAATGCCGGGCGCACCCCTCAATCGGGCGACAGCATGTATCCCGCGCCCCGCACGGTCTGCAGATAGCGCGGCTCTTTCGGATTGGCCTCGAGTTTGCGACGAAGCCGCGTGATCTGGACATCGACCGCGCGTTCCTGCGCCTGGTCCTTGTCGCGGCCCAGATCCTCGACCAGTTGCGACCGCGACAGCGCCATGCCGGGCGCTTTCGAGAAGATCCGCATCAACTGCGCCTCGGTCGCGGTCAGCCGCACCGGCTCCGCGCCGCGCCACATCTCGCCGCGCTCGACATCGTAGCGGATCGGCCCCAGCGTGATGACCTTGGGCTGCGCGGTCTCGGGTTCGACCTCGGGCATGCGGCGCAGGATGGCGTTGATCCTGAGCAGCAACTCCTTGGGCTCGAACGGCTTGGCAAGATAGTCGTCCGCCCCCGCCTCGAGCCCGGCGATGCGGTCCTCGGTTTCGGCCCGTGCGGTCAGCAGCAGGATCGGCGTCGCCGAATTTTCGCGGATGAACCGCGTCAGGCTGACCCCGTCCTCGCCCGGCATCATCACGTCCAGCACCAGCAGATCGAATTCGAGCCCGGTCAGGATGCGGCGGGCATGGCCCGCGTCCCGCGCCGCGCTGACCAGAAACCCGTGCCGCATCAGGAATTTCTGCAACAGGCCGCGAATGCGTTCGTCGTCGTCGACAATCAGCAGATGTGCGTCCGGATCACTCATCCCCGTCCCTCCCTCAGCGCGGCATACTGGCGCTGCAACTCGGGGTCCATCATCGCCTCGAGCACGCGCTTGAACCCCGCCACCGCGTCCGGCCCGGCATCGCGGTAGGCGCGCCGCATCCGCGCCCGCTGGGCATCCGACAGCGCGCGTTCCAGCGCGCTTCCCTTGTCGGTCAGATAGAGATGACGCTCGCGCTTGTCGGACCGCCCGATCCTGCTTTCCACCAGACCGTCACCAATCAGCGTGCGCAAGACACGGTTCAGAGATTGCTTGGTGACCCCGAGGATCGACAGCAGGTTGTTGACCGTCGTGCCGGGCGCGCCGTTGATGAAATGCAACGCCCGGTGGTGAGCCCGCCCATAGGCGTGGTCCGACAGGATACGGTCGGGATCGGCCGTGAAGCCGCGATAGGCAAAGAACATCGCCTCGATGCCCTGCCGCAGTTGCTCATCGGTGAGGAAAAGAAGTGTCTCGCCCCCGATGGATGCGCCGCGCTCTGCCTCTGCCATGCCAGCCCCCCTCATTTGCCGGTCAGTTTAAGTCAGCCTTGTTGACATTCCAACACTGCAATGATAGCGATTCACAGTTTTTGTGAAATATTATGTCCGGATCGGACGTTTTTCACGCAACATGTGGAAATATGCGCTAGGGAGTGGACGCGATGGCCGGATCTTACGATGACCGCGACGGAAAAATCTGGATGGATGGCCAACTGGTCGACTGGCGGTCGGCCAACATCCATGTGCTGACCCACGCCCTGCATTACGCCAGTTCGGTGTTCGAGGGCGAGCGCGCCTATAACGGCAAGATCTTCCTGTCGCGCAAGCATTCCGAGCGCCTGCACTTCTCGGCGGGCGAACTCGACTTCGAGATCCCCTATACCGTTGACGAGATCGAGGCGGCCAAGATGCAGGTGCTTGCGGCGAACGGCTTTACCGATGCCTATATCCGCGCGGTTGCCTGGCGCGGGGCCGGCGAAGACATGGGGGTCGCCTCCAAGCGAAACCCCGTTCGGCTGGCCATCGCCGCCTGGGAATGGGGCAGCTATTACGGCGATGCCAAGATGAAGGGCGCCAAACTCGACATTTCCAAGTGGAAGCGCCCCTCGCCCGAGACGATCCCGGTGCATGCCAAGGCCGCCGGTCTCTACATGATCTGCACCACCTCGAAACACGCCGCCGAGGCCAAGGGCTGTTCCGACGCGCTGTTCATGGATTACCGCGGCTATGTGGCAGAGGCGACGGGGGCCAACATCTTCTTCGTCAAGGACGGCGAGGTCCACACCCCCAAACCCGATTGCTTCCTCAACGGACTGACCCGCCAGACCGTGATCGGCATGCTGAACGACCGCCAGATCAAGGTGCACGAGCGGGTCATCATGCCCGAAGAGCTTGAGGGCTTCGAGCAGTGCTGGCTGACCGGCACCGCCGCCGAAGTGACCCCCGTGGGGCAGATCGCGGACTACAATTTCGAGGTCGGCGCGCTGACCCGCGACGTAGCACAGGGCTACGAGGACCTGGTCCGCGCCTGAGGCTTTGCTGCACTGTCGCATCTCCGCGCCCGGTGTTGTCGACGCCGGGCGTTTCCTTTTGCGGACAGGCGGTCTAACCCGAACCGCATCGGTTCTGAATTGAGGAGCACCCGATGGACGGTCTCGACACATCGACCCTGCTGACGCTTGCGGCGGTGGCTGCGGGGGCAGGCATCCTTGGCGGAACGCTCGCCGGTCTGCTGGGGGTTGGCGGCGGTATCGTGATCGTCCCGGCGCTTTACCTGGCGCTGTCCCTGACCGGGATGGAGCCCGCGCTGATCATGCAGGTGGCGGTCGGCACGTCGCTGTCGACCATCGTGTTCACATCGGTGTCGTCGGGCTGGGGCCATTACAAGAAGCAAAGCATCGACTTCGACGTGCTGAAGCTCTGGGCCCCGGCGATCCTGGTGGGCGTGGTGATCGGCGGCATTCTCGGGGGTGTGGTGTCGGGCTACGTGCTGATTGCGGTCTTTGCGGTCGTGGCACTGTTGGTCGCCGGCGACATGATCTTTCGCAGTCCCCAGGCCGCCCCCAGCCCGCGCAGCTTTTCAAAGCCGGTCTGGGCGCTGTTCGGGGTGTTCGCCGGGGCTGTCTCGGCGATGATGGGGATCGGCGGCGGTACCGTTTGCGTGCCGCTGCTGAGCTTTCTCGGCTACGATATCCGCAAGGCCGTGGGCACCTCGGCGGCGATCGGCTTCATCATCGGCCTGCCCGCCGCGATCATCTACGTGATCACCGGCTGGGGCGTCGAGGGTTTGCCGCCCTTCTCGCTCGGCTATGTGAACGTGATGCTGGCCATCGTGATCATACCGCTGTCGACGAGCTTTGCCCGCGTCGGCGTCGCCATCGCCCATGCCATCCCGCGCCGCGCGTTGCGGCTGGCCTTCGGGTTCTTCCTGCTGGTGACGGCGGTGCGCATGGGGATGGACCTGTTCTCGGGCGCAGCCTGACAGCGCTACTCGGGGCGACTGTGCAGGCCCGCCCGTATGGCGGAATAATCGCGTCCGCTCTCAACCTCGACGCCCAGCGCGCGCAGGTCTTCCATGGCAGAGCGATCCTTGGCATCCGCGCCCTTGCCCGGCTCGCGGAAGATCGCCCGCACGATCCGGCCCGGATGCCGCCTGGCCACCGCCAGATAGACCGGGGGGTCGTGTTGCCCGGTGTCGCCGATCAGGACGAAGGGCAGCCCGGGATGCGCCGACAGGATGGCGTCGATGGAACTGCCCTTGTGGTCGCCATGGGTGCCCGAAATGAACTGCGTCCGCGAGAGGCCCAGATCGCGCAGGAAGATCGGTGCCTTGGGCATGTCGTGACGCGTCAGGATGCGGACGAGGAAGTGATGCAGATTCCACGGCGAGGATGAGACGAAGAACACCGGCGCGCCCGCTGCCTCGAACTGCCGCATCAGCGCCACCGCATCGGGGAATACATGCCGCGTCAGCGCGTTGCCGGTCAGCGACGTCCAGAGATTGCGCGCCAGCGAATAGGCCCCGGTCTCGAGCACCGTGTCGTCGATGTCCGAAATCACGCCGAACGGCGCGTCGGGCCCGACCACCAACGCCTCGAGCTGCTTGCCCTCGCCGTCCAGCGTCACGTCGCAGACGGCCCAGCCGGGGGGCGCGTCATTGCGGGGCAGATGCAGGTGGAAATAGCCCTCTTCGTCGGTGATCGCCGACACCTCGCCTGCCTTGACCTCGACGCTGGCCACTTCTGAGGTCAGGAACAGCGACACCATCTGGCGCAGGTTCGTCCACCAGTTGCCCTCGGGCGACGGGGCGGTGCGGCGCAGCGCGGTCAGCACACGCCCCCGGAAAATGATTTCCGAAGGCGTGGCATAGCCAAGATAGGAGTCGATCACCAGGTTGTCGGTCCGCCGCGCGGGCCGAAACCGGTCGAGCAGACGTTCGGCGGGGTGAAGGACCCGTGCGAGCCGTCGCTTGACCATCGCGTCAGCTCGGGCTCAGGCCCCGAAGGCGTTCGGACCGGCGCCGCAGCACCTCGACCGTCGCCAGGAGGCAGATCGAGATCCCCACGAGGATCGTCGCGGCCGCCAGGATCGTCGGCGAGATCTGTTCGCGCAGGCCGGTGAACATCTGCCACGGCAGCGTCTGCAATTCGGCCGAGCCGATGAAGATCACCACGACAACCTCGTCAAACGAGGTGATGAAGGCAAAGAGCCCCCCCGAGATCACGCCCGGCAGGATCAGCGGCATCTGCACCTTGAAGAAGGTCCGGACCGGGTTCGCCCCAAGGTTCGCCGACGCCCGCACCAGCGACTTGTCGAACCCCACCAGAGTTGCGGTCACGGTGATGATCACGAAGGGAATGCCCAGCACGGCATGCGCCAGCACGACGCCCCAGTAGGTGCCGACAATGCCGATCTTCGAATAGAAGAAATACATCCCCGTGGCCGAGATGATCAGCGGCACGATCATCGGTGAGATCAGGATCGCCATGATCCACTGGCGTCCGGGCACGTGGCTCTGGCTAAGCCCAATGGCCGCCAGGGTGCCCAGCGTGACCGAGATCAGCGTGGCCACCGGCGCGATGCGCACCGAGTTCCAGACAGCGCCCGTCCATTCGGGGTTGGTCAGGAAGTCGCGGTAGTGCTTGAGGCTGTAGCCCGCAGGATCGAGACGCATCATTTCCGGCGTGAAGGTGAAGAAGTCCTCGGCATTGAACGACAGCGGCATCACCACGATGATCGGGGTGATCAGGAACACCAGGATCGCGCCGCAGATCACCCGGAACGTGTAATGCCAGAGCACCTGCCCGGCGGTCAGGTAGGGCACCAGCTTCTGGCGGTAGCGTCGCTGCCCGATCCAGTAGATGAACCAGCCCAGGAACCAGCCGAACAGGGCCAGCACGATCAGCCCGGGAAGCTGGCCAAAGACAAAACCCACGATGGCGAAGATGCCGGTGAGACCCCACTTGAACTGGCGTTCCATTTCGGTGCCGACGAACTTCATGGCCGCAACGGCAAGCGCCGCGCAGATCAGTGCGCCAAGCACGATGCCAAGCAGGCCGGACCCTTGCGCGGTGCCGACGAAGAGGCCGAAGAACGCCCCCGCCGCCCCGACAACCCCGGCAGTGAACCCCAGCGGCTGGGTCTTCGTTTCGGTCAGGACCAGGTCACTCATGGCTCAGCCTCCCAGCTTGACGTTGTCGATGCCCACGATCCGGTCATAGGCCCAGTAAAGCAGCAGGACGACGACCAGAAGGATCGTGCCCAGTGCCGCCGCCAGACCCCAGTTCAGCGAGGACGAGATGTGATAGGCGATCCGGTTCGAGATGAAGGTACCGGTGGTGCCGCCGACGATTTCCGGCGTGATGTAGTAACCGATGGACAGGATGAAAACGAGGATCGAGCCCGCGCCGATGCCCGGCACCGATTGCGGGAAATAGACCCGCCAAAACGCCGTCCAGTTGGTCGCGCCCAGCGATTTTGCCGCGCGCACATAGGTCGGCGGGATCGTCGACATCACCGAATACATCGGCAGGATCATGAACGGCAGCAGGATATGCGTCATCGCCACGATGGTGCCGAACTGGTTGTTGATCATCACCAGTCGACTGTCGTCTGCGACGATGCCCAGCCAGACCAACACATCGTTGATCACCCCCTGTTGCTGCAACATCACCTTCCAGGCCGATGTCCGCACCAGCAGCGAGGTCCAGAACGGCAGCAGCACGAGGATCATCAACAGGTTCGCGGTGCGGGCAGGCAGGTTCGACAGCAGGTAGGACACCGGATAGGCCAGCAGGATACAGCTGCAGGTGATGACCAGCGACATGAACAGCGTGCGCTTGAACAACAGCCCGTAGATCCGTTCGTCCGCATCGCGCAGCGCGGGACCATCGGCGGTCTTCTGCATGTCGACCGCGTTCAGGAAATACCCCGATGTGTAGTTCGGCGAATACATCTGAAGCGTGGTCCAGACCTCTGGCGAACCCCAGTCCTCGTCGATGGCGATCATGCCGTCCTTGAAGGTGACGGTTTCGAAGTCGCCCACCGCCGCATCCGCCGCCTTGAGCAGCGCGGCCTGCGGTCCGGTGTAGGCGGCGACGTCGGCCTCCATCAGGTCGGCATAAAGCGCCGTGTGAACAAGGCCGAACGGCTCTTCCTGAAGCGGGCTGTCCTCGTCCTCGGTCTGGGTGAACCGGGCGAAGGTTTCGTAGGTGGCCGCGGTGCGGGGCAGCAGGTCGATGATGTCGTCGCGCAGCTCGAAGCGTGGCATGCGGCCATCTTCCCCGGCGGCGTCGAAGGCCTCCTGCTTGGCGATCCAGTCGGGGTCGCCCATCAGCTCGGCCCAGGGCCGTGCCTCGTCCCATGCCGGGTCCAGATCGTCGAACTGGTCGAAATAGACATCCGAGATGTCGTCCAGCTTGCGACCGGTCTGCCGGAACAGCGACGACATGCCGGTCTGCTCGTAGTTCAGACGAGAACCGAGGCGGGTATGCTCCTTGCGGGTCTCGGCAATGAAAAGGTCGTAGAACAGGGCCTCGAAGGTCGCTTCGTCCGGTGCCGCGCCAGAGGTGGCATCCCAGTCGCCGATCCGCGCCGCGGTGCGCGGCAGCGTGTCCGAAACGATCTGGTTCTCGACCGAGCGGAACAGCATGTCGCCGATGGGCGCGATGAAGGTGATCACGACGAACAGCAGAAGCGGCGCCACCAGCAGCAGCGCGCGGACCTTCTGGATCCGCAGGGATCGCGACAGCGACTTCTTCAGCGGCGTGCCGTCGGCGGCAAGCATCGGTCCGTCATTCCGGTCGGCGGTATCGGCGGCGCGCATGCCGTCGTCGGGGGTCGGCCCCGCGACCTTGCCGAGATCGGTGCTGGAATCGCTCATGGTTCAGGCCCCCTCTGCGAGGATGATCGTGCTGGTGGCGGTACGCCGACGAATCTCGGCGACCTCCTGATAGGCGGGGTCGTTATAGGCGGTCCGGGCGGCGTCATAGGAATCGAACTCGACCACAACATGCCGGGACTCGGCGTTGCCCTCGACGATCTCGCTGGTGCCGCCGCGGACAAGGAACCGTCCGCCGTGACCCGTCAGGATCGGCGTGTCGCGCTCGACGTATTCCCGGTAGGCGTCCGGGTCGTTCACCGTGATATGCGCGATGATGTAACCTTTGGGCATTCGGCCCCCATCCATCCCTGTCGCGGCATTTGCACCGCGTTTCTTATTGCTTGGAAACCGGGCAGCGCACCGCCCGATTCAGGTTTGCCGGGCGCGACCGGAGACGACCCCGACCGCGCCCGAACCTCAGATCACTGGGCGAGCCAGGACTGGAACTTCGCGTCGATGTCGTCGCGATAGTCGGCCCAGAACTCGTAGTTGTAGAGGAACGTGTTCGCCGCGTTGGCCGGATCGGTCGGCATGTGCGGCTTCATGTCATCGGGCACCAGCGGAGCCGAGGACGCACGCGCCGGACCGTAGGAGATGTACTTGGCCTGATCCGCGAGACGCTGCGTGTCGGTGGCGAATTTCAGGAAGTCCATGACACGCGCCAGACGATCGTCGGGCAGGTCGGCGGGAACGATCCAGCCGTCAAGGTCGAACACCTGAGCGTCCCACATCATGCCGACGGGCTGGTCCTGCTCTTCGATGACCGAAAAGAGACGGCCATTGTAGGTCGAGCCCATGAAGATTTCGCCATCGGCCAGAAGCTGCGGCGTGTCCGCACCGGCCGACCACCAGATCACCTGATCCTTGATGGTGTCCAGCTTGGCGAGCGCCCGGTCCTGGCCTTCGTCGGTTTCCAGAACGTCGTAGACGTCTTCCTTGGCAACACCGTCACAAAGCAACGCCCACTCGACGTTGTTGATCGGACGCTTCTCGAGCGCGCGCTTGCCGGGATACTTTTCCAGGTCGAACACGTCGCAGATCTTGCTCGGGGGTTCGACGCCATCGGGCACCATGTCGGTGCGGTAGCCGAAGGTGGTCGAATAGACGATCTGCGGGATGTAGCAGTCAGACACGATCAGGTCGCCGAAATCGTCCGACGCATCGGTGCCGTCGGGGGCCGCGGCAAGCACGTCGTCATGGTCGATCTCCATCGCCAGGCCTTCGTCGCACAGACGGATGGCATCGGCGGCAACGACGTCGACGAGGTCCCAGGTCACGTTGCCCGCTTCGTTCATCGCGCGCAGCTTGGCGACCGCTTCGGCCGAGCTTTCGTCCCAGCTGATCGACACGCCTTCGTTCATCGCCTGGTAAGGCTCGACATAGGCTTGCTGCTGGCTGCTCTGGTAGGCACCGCCCCAGCTGACCAGAGTCATGCTGTCGGCCATGTTGCCATGTTCGGCGGCGAACGCAGCAACGCCGCCCACGGTCAATGCAGTTGTCGCAAGAAGTATCTTGGTGGATTTCATTTGTAGCTCCCTAGTGGTTCCCGTTTTTTGGTGTCGGAGGGGCCCGGGTCACGGGTTGGACCGGCATGGCCCTCATTGCACCCCCGCGCGGTCGCCCTTGGGGGCACCACGCAGGGTATTTTTTCATGCTACGCGTCAAGCGCGCGGCAATCCTCTGGCAGCCAGCCGATCTCGATTTCCTCACCGGGCCGCAGGCGCCGCTGGTCGGGCGCGTTCCGGCTCTTGATGACGAAATCCTCGTTGCCGGCGACCGACAGGCGCGTCCGGAAGATGTCGCCCATATAGACGAATTCCTTGACCTTCGCCTTGAGCAGATGCGCGTCTTCCTTGAGCCGGTCCTTGTTGAACTCGACCCGTTCGGGGCGGATCGAGACCTTGGTCCGCTCGCCCTTCCTGGACACGTTCACCGGCAACGCATCGATGATGTCGCCGGAGTCCAGCTTGACCACGCAGGTATCGCCCGAGATCTCCTCGACCACGCCCTCGAGCGTGTTGTTCTCGCCGATGAACTGCGCAACGAAGCTGTTCTGCGGCTTCTCGTACAGCTCGTCGGGCGGGGCCAGCTGCTGGATGCGCCCGTCCTCGAACACCGCCACGCGGTCCGACATGGTCAGCGCCTCGGTCTGGTCGTGGGTCACGTAGACCACGGTGATGCCGAGGTCATGCGCCAGCTTGGTGATCTCGAATTGCAGGGTTTCCCGCAGTTGCTTGTCGAGCGCGCCGAGCGGTTCGTCCATCAGCACCAGTTCGGGTTCGAACACCAGCGCGCGCGCCAGTGCGATCCGCTGCTGCTGACCGCCCGAAAGCTGCGCCGGACGACGGCCCGCAAAGGCCCCCATCTGAACCATGTCAAGCGCGCGCGTGATCTTGGCCTCGCGGTCGGACTTGCTCATGTTGCGCACTTCGAGCGGAAAAGACAGGTTCTCTGCCACCGACATGTGCGGGAACAAAGCGTAGTTCTGGAACACCATGCCGATGCCGCGCTTGTGCGGCGGGATGTTGTTGATCGACGTGCCGCCCAGCTTGATCTCGCCATAGGTCGCCGTCTCGAACCCCGCGAGCATCATCAGGCAGGTGGTCTTGCCCGACCCGGAGGGCCCGAGCATCGTCAGAAACTCGCCCTTGGGCAGCGAAAGGTTGAGGTCTTTCACGACGAGCGTTTCACCGTCGTAGCTTTTCTGGACACGCTCAAACGCGACGAACGCATCGGTACTGGCCGCTTGCACCAAATTCCGTCTCCCTGGTTTTATTGTCGCGGATTTCTTCCGCTGTGGTTGGGCAAACTAAATAGCTTGGCGGCGCGTGTTGCAACTGCCTTGGCTCTCCGACGGGGAATTCGCCTCTGAAAAACACGATTCGACTGTTAAAGCGGCGCAAATCGGGCTTTTTGGCCCGCCACCGCGCCCCTGACCGCCAATCCGCCTGCAAGCCCAGCACCGGATGAAAGCCGCACGCCCGCCAAAGGTGATTCTCTGGAACGGAAAAAACGCGCCTTGATGTATACATCTATGACCCGGCGGCGCACAGAACTGAGGCACAGAAGGGCGAATTGCCTCTCGTTTCCGAAATTTTCCGCGCGGATGTCGTTTTTGATTGGTCATGGTTGTACACATTCAGTCAACTGGAAAGGATCGACCCCCACTTCTGCCCTGAAAGGCGCGATATGGATTTTCATCGTTTCTCCAAGGACCTGCCTTTTTCCAAGGCGGAATATACACGCCGCCTCGACAAGACCCGTCACGCCATGGATCGCGCCGGTATCGATGTGCTGTTTGTTACCGACCCGTCCAATATGGCGTGGCTGTCATCCTATGACGGATGGTCGTTCTACGTGCATCAGGGCCTGCTGGTCTTTCCCGACGCCGATCCGATCTGGTGGGGGCGCAATCAGGACACCAATGGCGCGATCCGCACCGTCTGGATGGGCGACGACCGGGTGATCGGCTATGCGGACAACTACGTCCAGTCCACCGAACGCCACCCGATGCAGGACCTTGCCAGCCGGATGATCGGCATGGGTCTCGAGAAGGCGCGCATCGGGGTCGAGATGGACAATTACTACTTTTCGGCCAAGGCCTTCCAGACCCTGCAGCAAGACCTGCCCAACGCCACCCTCATCGATGCCACGGCGCTGGTGAACTGGCAGCGCGCGGTGAAATCCGACGAGGAACTGGTTTTCATCCGCCGCGCCGCCAGAATCTCGGAGAAGATCGTCGACGGATTGCTCGAACGGGTCGCGCCCGGCGTGCCCAAGAACGAGGTCGTGGCCGAGGTCTATCGCGACGCGCTGACCGGGGCCGACGGCCATTGGGGCGACTATGCCGCCATCGTTCCCCTGTTGCCCTCGGGGTCCAGCGCCGCCGCACCGCACCTGACATGGGACGGCCAGCCCTTCGTCGAGGGCGAGGCCACGTTCTTCGAAATCTCGGGCTGTTACCGCCGCTACCATGCGCCCTTCTGCCGCACGATCTTTCTGGGCGAACCGTCGGACATCTTCAAACGCGCCGAGGCGGCCCTTGTCGAGGGGCTCGAGGCCGGGCTGGACGTCGCGCGGGCGGGCAACCGCGCCTGCGACATCGCCAATGCGCTGGCCGCGCCGCTGGAAAGCGCCGGGATCGAACGCGGCGCGCGCTGCGGCTATCCGATCGGGCTGTCCTATCCGCCGGACTGGGGCGAGCGGACGATCTCGTTGCGTGCAGAGGACCAGACCGTGCTCGAGCCGGGAATGACCTTTCACTTCATGCCGGGCCTCTGGATGTCCGACTGGGGGCTCGAGATCACCGAGTCGATCCTGATCACCGAGGACGGACCCGCCGAAACCTTCTGCAACCGCCCCCGCAAGATGTTCGTGAAGACATGATCGAGCTGTGGACCACCGAGACCATCCTCGCCGGGTTGATCGCGCATCCCACCGTCTCGTCCGAACCCAATCGCGCCCTGATCGACCATATCGCCAATCTGCTGGAAGATGCCGGTGCGCGGGTCGATGTCTATGCGGACGCCGCGGGCGGCAAGGCCAACCTCTTTGCCACCATCGGCCCCGAACGGTCGGGCGGCGTGGTGCTGTCAGGCCATTCCGACGTGGTTCCGATCACCGATCAGAACTGGACCACCGACCCCTTCCGCATGTCCGCGTGGAACGACGCGCTTTACGGTCGCGGGGCCTGCGACATGAAGGGGTTCATCGCCGCCACCATCGCCATGGCCCCGGAATTCGCCGCCCGCGACCTCAAGCGCCCGGTGCATTTCTGCTTTACCCATGACGAAGAGGTCGGCTGCCTGGGCGCGCAGGCGCTGGTGCCCGAACTGAAGAAGCGCGCGGTGCAACCCTCCATCGCCATCATCGGAGAGCCGACCGAGATGCGCATCATCGAAGGCCACAAGGGGTGCTGCGAATACACCACCACCTTTACCGGCCTCGAAGGGCATGGCTCGACGCCGGATCTGGGGGTGAACGCGGTGTCCTGCGCGGTGCGCTACGTCACCCGCCTGTTGCAGCTTTCCGACCGGCTGCGGACCATGGCGCCCGAAACATCGCGCTTCGATCCGCGCTGGACGACGATCAACATCGGCAAGCTGGCGGGCGGGCACGCGCATAACGTGATCCCCGGTCACGCCACCGTCGAATGGGAAATGCGTCCGGTGCAGTCCGGCGATGCGCAATTCGTCAAGGACCAGATCGGCGCTTACGTGGAACGCGACCTCTTGCCCGCGATGCGCAGCATCCATCCCGACGCCGATATCGTCACGCAGGTGATCGGCGAGGTCGCGGGGCTCGAGCCGATGTCCGACAATGCCGCGCGCGACCTTGTTGCCGCGCTGACAGGGGCGAACGAGGTCGAACTGGTGCCGTTCAGCACCGAGGCCGGCCTGTTTCAGGAAATGGGCATGTCGGTCGTGGTCTGCGGCCCCGGCTCGATCGCCCAGGCGCACAAGCCCGACGAATTCGTCAGCCGCGACCAGATGTCCCAGTGCCTCGAGATGCTGCGCGGCCTGGGCGCGCAGATGGCCGCATGAGCGACGCCGACACCCGGCACCGCACCCTCTACGACGTGCTGCGTGCGCGCATCTGCCTGCTGGATTATCCACCCGGCACCAAGCTCGGCGAAGAGGCGCTTGCGGCGGAGTTCGGCGTGTCGCGCACGCCCCTGCGCCGGGTTCTGGCGCGGCTGGCCGACGAGGGCCTTGTCGATACGCGGCACGGGGTCGGCACGCTGGTCACGGATGTGGAGCCGGGCGAGCTGGCCCATATCTACGCGCTGCGTCAGGAACTGGCCGAACTGGCCGGTCGCCTGTCGCCCCGCCCCGTCACCAGCGGCATGATTTCCGCGGCGCGCGATTTCCTGGCCCGGGCCGAAGCGCTCGGCGCGGCCCCCGATGCCCGTGCCTTTGCCGAACTCAACCAGGCGTTCTTCGCCTTCGGGCTGACGCTGACGGCAAACGACGCATTGGCCGAGATCTCGGAGCGGCTATACCAGCGTACGGCCCGGATCTGGCAGCTGCGCATCTCGACCCTCGATCTCGCGCGGGAATGCGAGATTTTCGCCGCCGAGGTGCGGGAAACGCTGGCCGCGCTCGAAGCCGGCGACATGCAGGCCGCGGCGCTGGTGCGTCGGGCGCATGTGTCGATGTCCTACCACCGGCTGAGCGGCTGAGCGGCCGAGCAATAGAGCAGCAGGCGCGGTCGGTCGCGTTGCCGCCGCCACGAAAAACGCCCCGGCCATCGACCGGGGCGTGTGTGTCATCCTCTTCGGGCAGGGCGTCAGGACAGCCCGTCGGGGTACCAGTCGCCCAACCTGACGTCCGCGCCCTCGACCATCGACGCGAATGCCTCGGGGTCCTGCGTGCCGCCGTCGCGGCCACGATAATGGTAGGGATAGACCACCTTGGGCTGGAACGCGTTGACGCCCTCCGCCGCCTGTTCCGCCGCCATGGTGAAGGGCAGGTTCATGCAGACGAAAGCGACGTCGATGTTTTCCAGCGCGCGCATCTCGTCGGTGACCTCGGTGTCACCCGAGATATAGATGCGGAAGCCGTCGAAATCGAGGACATAGCCGTTGTCGCGGCCCACCGGGTGGAAGTTCATCCGCTCTTCGGTGGTGTTGTGCGCGGGCACGGCGCTGATGCCGACGCCCATCATCTCGCCGCTGTCGCCATTGGCCATCGCGGTCGCCTTGGCGGCAATCGCTTCGGGCAGCATGTCGAAAACCGCGGGATTTGTGACAAGCTTGGTGTCCGCGCCAACGACGGCCTGCAGCACTTCGGCATTGTAATGATCGCCATGCTCGTGCGTGATCAGCACCAGATCGGCGGCAGGCATCTCGGCATAGGACTCGGTGTCGCCGACGGTATCGACATAGATCACCCCCGCAGGCGTCTCGAGCACGAAGGACGCATGCGCGACCGGATGGACGGTGATCGGCCCGGCCGCGGTCTCGAAGGTGTTCGAGGCGTGGGCTGCGGCCATCGCCGCGAAGGGCATGACAGTGGTGCCGACGGCGGTGGCGGCGGCGGACACCAGAAAGGTGCGGCGGGTCTGGATCATGTACGTGGTCCTCTGGTCTGGGTGCTTGGGTACAGGGAACATAGCGCCCGGTCCGCGCGGTTCAAATCACTGGCATGTCATTGCCGCGCGGCTCCTCTGATCGGAAACCGGAATTGTGTTTTGTTTCCATTCCGGGTCATAATGTGACCAAATTTGACCCTTATGTCTCTGGAAAGATCGTTGCCACAAGACGGTCACGCAGGACAGGGCACGCCCATGTTGGAATTTGAAAGCGTCAGCAAGTCGTTCTGGACGGGATCGCACCACAAGGTGATCCTGAACCAGGCGTCGTTTCGCGTTGAACGGGGTGTGAACATCGGCATTCTGGCCCCGAACGGCACCGGCAAGACAACGCTGATCAACATGATGGCCGGGCTTGAGAAGCCGGACGAAGGCGTGATCCGGCGCGAAGGCGGCGTGTCTTTCCCGCTGGGCTACATGGGCGGCGTCGTGAACCGCATCTCGGCGCGCGAAAACGCCCGCTTCATCGCCAAGATCTACAGCCTCGATCCGGACTACGTCGAGGCCTTCTGCCGGTGGCTCTGCAACCTTGGCGAATACTTCGACCAACCCCTAGGCACTTATTCGGCGGGCATGAAGGGGCGTTTCAGTTTCGCGCTGTTGCTGGCGCTCGATTTCGACATGTACCTCATCGACGAAGGCATGCCGAACTCGACCGATGTGGAATTCAACAAGAAGGCAGGCGATCTGCTGGCAGAGCGGCTGCAACGCTCGACGCTGGTGATCGTATCGCACCAGCCCCAGATCCTTGAAAAATTCGCACAGAAGGCAGCGGTCCTGATGGATGGCCACCTGCATATGTTCGACACACTGGAAGAGGCCAAGCGGCTCTATGACTACGAAACCCAAAGCTAAGAAGTTTCGCATCCGCCGGAATGAACAGGCCGCGCGCGCCGAGGGTGCCGCCCACCCTGTGTCCCCGGCGTCCGCGGTCGCGCCTGCCGTTACCTCTAAAGACCCGACGCCCCCGGCGGCGGGCGCGCCGCAACAGCGCGCTCCACAGCCCGCCCCCGAACGCCCCGCCGAGCCCCCGGCCGCGTCCAGCCCCGAGCCGCAAGCCGCCCGGGTCGCGCCCCGTTCGGGCGAAGTGGCAAGCGCCGGCGAGGTGGCCGGAGAGACCGACATCCAGAAGATCCGTCAGGAAGGCCTGACCGGGCGCCAGTTGCGCATGGCCCGGCGGATGGCTCAGAAACACGGGCTTGCACCGACATCCGATTTCGATGCCGTGCGGCTTCTGCGCAAGAAAGGCATCGACCCGTTCCAGCGCGCCAACATGCTCGAACTGGTCATCGGCAATACCGGCGAGCCCGGAACCGGCGATGACGCCAAGGTTCCCGCCAAGGCCAACACCGTCGATCCGGTGCGGACCGGCGATGGCGTCCGGCTGCCGCAGACCGTCGAGGTGAAGAAGGCCGCGGTACCCACGACCGAGACGGCAAACCCGTCCGAACGCCGCGCCATCGAAGTTGCCCGGGTGCAGCGCGAGATCGGCAAGCGCCGTCGTCGCCGGTTCGTGCTGCTGCTGGCGCGCCTGGCCTTTTTCGTGATGCTGCCGACCTTCATCGCAGGCTATTATTTCTACGTTGTCGCGACGCCGATGTATGCGACGAAGTCCGAATTCCTGATCCTCAAGAACGATGGCGGCGGCGGTGGCAGCGGCATGGGCGGGCTGTTGTCCGGCACCCAGTTCGCCACCAACCAGGACGCGATCGCGGTGCAGTCCTACCTGTCCTCGAAGGATGCGATGCTGCGCCTGACCGACGACGAGGGCTTCAAGCAGCACTTCACGCAAGGCGGGCTCGACCCGATCCAGCGGCTTGAACCGGACGCCTCGATCGAGGATTCCTACAAGGTCTACAAGCGCAACGTGCAGATCGGATACGACCCGACCGAGGGCGTGATCCGGATGGAAGTGCGCGCCGCCGATCCGGTCACCGCGACCCGGTTTTCCGATGCGCTCATCGACTATGCCGAGGAACGCGTCGACAACCTGACCCAGCGCAAGCGCGAAAACGCGGTGACCGACGCCGAACAGGGCCTGATCGATGCCGAGGCAAGCCGCATTGCCGCGCAAGAACGGCTGGTCCGCCTGCAGCAGGAAAACGCGCTGCTCGACCCCGAGGCCAAGATCGGCGCGCTGCGCGGCCAGATGAACACGATCGAGGTTCAGTTGCAGGAAAAAGAGCTGCAACTGCAGGCGCTGCTCGACAACGCGCGGCCCAACCGCAGCCGGGTCGACGGGGTGCAGGGCGATATCCGCCGTCTCAACAACATGCTCGAGACGCTGACCACCCGGATGACCACGGCCGTCTCCGGCGAGGATTCGCTGGCCGAGATCGCCATCCAGGTACAACTGGCCCAGGCCGACCTCGCCACGCGCGACATGATGCTGCAATCCGCGCTCGAACGGTTGGAAAGCGCCCGCCGCGAGGCCGACAGCCAGGCGCGGTATCTCACGACCTCGGTGCTGCCGGTGCCCTCGGAAGACCCGAGCTATCCGCGCAGCTTCGAAAACACGCTGCTGTCTTTCCTGATCTTCGCGGGCATCTACCTGATGATCTCGCTCACCGCATCGATCCTGCGCGAACAGGTTTCAAGCTGACCTGACACCGGCGCGGGCTCCACGGTCCGCGCCGCGTATTTCGAAAATGGAAAGGCAGGGGCGGCGCGCCGTCTTCTTGGTCTTTCCATTTTGAAAATACGCATCGCAGGTTTCGCCTTCGCCGCGCCGCAGAAAATCCGGGTACCGACACCCTTCAGAGGTTGTCGCTGGTCCGGAAGCCCGGCGGGATGGTGTCGCGGCCCCCGAGTACCAGATCGGCCATGACCTCGCCCACCTTCGGGGCCATGCCGAATCCGATCTTGAAGCCGCCGTTGGCAATGAAATGGCCGGGTCGGTCGGGCCAGTGCCCCAGCATCGGCGCGCGGGTTCTGGCGCGCGGGCGCACCCCTGCCCAGCGGCGCAGGACGCGCACGCCCCGCAACGCCGGAACCGCAAGGGCGGCGCGCGTCAGAAGCGCGTCCGCCTGGTGATCGACCGCGTCCGGCGCGTCGAAGATCCGTTCCGTGGTCGAGCCGATGGCAATGGTGCCGTCGTCATGCGGCACGATGTGAAGCCCGTCGGCGAAGAGTTGCGGTGCGGCGCGCATGTCGCAATCGACCAGCAGCGCCTGTCCCTTGATGCCGGTGCCCACGGTTTTGCCGGTCGCGTCGCCGAGGGCGCGGAGCCCCTGCCAGCCGGTCGCCCAGACCACCGCACCTTGCGGGTCGCCCTGGCTTAGGACCTCGCCCCCCAGGGCGCGCAAGGCCGCCACCAGGGCCGCGCAGGCGCGCGCGGGGTGGATCCGTGCGCTCAGCGTGTCGTGGATCAGCAGTCCGGTCGGGCTTGCGGGTGCGAATGCGCCGGCCCCGGCACTGTCGACAACGCGCCATGTCGCGTGGCCCTGCCACAGGGTCGCGGCGCTTGTCTGACGGGCCCGGGCCATGTCGAGCGCGGCGGCATCGGCCACGGGTTGCAGCCGTCCGCGCCGGGCATAGCCGGGCGACAGGCCGCCTGCGTCGCGCACCTCGGTCCAGTATGCGTCGGCCATCAGCAGGCTCTCGAGCTGAAAGGCTTTTTTCGCATTCCAGTTCTCGGGCACATGCGGAGCCAGCGCGCCGACGATGCCGCCGGAGGATCCGGCCCCCGGACCGGCAGGGTCGATCACCCTTACCCGCGCGCCGCGGCGCAGACACGACCAGGCAACCGACAGGCCGAATATGCCCGCGCCCATAATGGTGACGTCTCTTGCCATCTATGCGCCTTTGCCCCAGATCTCGCCGCGCTCAGGTAACCGAGGCAGAGACCGATGCACAAGAACGCCCTGCTCGACTGGCGTGCCGGTCAGGTTCCGGTCTCGACCCGTTTCGACGATCCGTATTACTCGCTCGATGACGGGCTGGCCGAGACGCGGCACGTGTTTCTGGCCGGCAACGATCTTCCCGCGCGCTACCGGGACGGCTTTCACATCGCCGAACTGGGCTTCGGCACCGGCCTGAACCTGCTGGCCGCGCTGTGGCTGTGGCGGCAAAGCGGTACCCCGGGACGCTTGCACTTCACCAGCTTCGAGGCTTTTCCGATCTCCGCCGACGACATGATCCGGGCGCAGGCAGCGTTTCCCGTACTGGCCGACGTCGCCCGCGACCTGGCCCCCTGTTGGCAAAGTGGCAAGACCGCCTTCGCATTGCCGGATCTTGCGTTCTCCCTGATCCTCGGAGATGCGCGACAGACGCTTCCCCGATGGGAGGGGGCCGTCGATGCTTGGTTCCTCGACGGGTTTTCCCCGGCCAAGAACCCTGAACTGTGGGAGGCTTCGCTTTTGGCCCAGGTGGCAGCGCATACCAGTCCGGGCGGAACCGCCGCCACCTATTCCGCCGCGGGTGCCGTGCGGCGCGCGCTGGCGGTGGGCGGCTTCGACGTCGCGCGCGTTCCGGGGTATGGCCGCAAGCGCCATATGACCATCGCCCGCAGGCCCCGCGCATGACCCGCAACGACACCACCCGCGGCATCTGGCTGATGGTTGTCACCACCTTCGTCTTCGCGATGCAGGACGGAATTTCCCGGCATCTGGCCGAGCAATACAACACCTACATGGTCATCATGATCCGCTACTGGTTCTTTGCCGCCTTCGTCATCGGTCTGGCGCGGGTGCAGGCGGGTTCGATCCGGGCGGCGGCGCGCACCGGGCAGCCCTGGGTGCAGGCGTTCAGGGCCGCACTGCTGGCTGTCGAGGTGCTGGTGATGGTTCAGGGCTTCGTCTATCTCGGGCTCGTGGAAAGCCATGCGGTCTTTGCCTGTTATCCGCTCTTGATCGCGGTGCTGTCGGGGCCGGTTCTGGGCGAATACGTGGGTTGGCGGCGAGCCCTCGCCATCGCGGTGGGTTTTGTCGGGGTCATCATCATCCTGCAGCCATCGGGCGGCGTGTTTTCACCCTATGCGGCGATCCCGTTGCTCGCGGCCTTCATGTTCGCGCTGTACGGCTTGCTGAACCGCTACGTGGCCCGGCGCGACAGTGCCGCAACGACGTTCTTCTGGACCGGCGTGGTGGGTGCGGTGGTGACCACCGCCCTCGGCTTCTGGCGATGGGAGCCGATGACCGCCGCGGACTGGGGCTGGATGGGACTGCTATGCCTGACCGCGTCCTTCGCGCACTGGACGCTGATCAAGGCCTACGAGGCCGCCGAGGCAAGCGCCGTGCAACCCTTTGCCTACCTGCAACTGCCCTTTGCGTCGGCCCTCGGCATCTTCGTTTTCGGCGAGACGCTGCGCCTGAACGTGGCGCTGGGTGCCGCGATCATCGTCAGCGCCGGGCTCTTTACCCTATGGCGTGCCCGACAGCAGGGTTGAGCCGATCAGTTCTTCGCTGAACGGCACCGGATGCGGGTCGAGACCGAGGCGCGCGCGGTAGATCGGCAGGCTTTCTGCCACCCGCATCACGTAGTTGCGGGTCTCTGAAAACGGAATGAATTCGATCCAGTCGATCACGTCCATCTCGCCCTTGCGCGGATCGCCGCGTTCGGACATCCAGCGGCTCGGGCGCGATGGCCCGGCATTGTAGCCCGCCGCCACCATAACGACATTGCCGTCGAACGTCTTGATCAGGTTGGCAAGGTAGGCCGCGCCGAGGGTTGCGTTGAACTCGGGATCGTCGGTCAGCTTCTCGAGCCCGTATTGCAGACCGAGCCAGCCCGACACCTCGCGCGCGGTGCCCGGCATCAGCTGCATCAGGCCGCGCGCGCCCGCGCCCGACACGACCTTCGGATCGAACTCCGATTCGCGGCGCGCGATGGCCAGGACCATCTCGGTCGGGACCGGATGCTTGATCCGGGCCAGCGGGTGCAGCGGGTAGTAGGGGCCGAACACCTCGAGCCCGGCCTGGGCCGCGCGTTTGCCCAGCATGACCTGAATGTTCGGCTTTTCCATCTCGGCCAGCATCGCCCCCAATTGCCCGACGCCTTCGCGGTCGAGCCGTTCGGCCAGATGCGTCAGAAAGCGTTCGGCCAGCCAGTCCTCGCCATTGGCGAGCAGCAGGGAGGCCGCACGGAAAACCGAGGTGTCGACCCAGTCGGCATCGCGCCAGTCGGGGAATTCCTCGTTGCCGTCCAGGCGCGGCTCGGGCGGCAGGCCCGCACGCTCGGCGGCAAGCAGGCCATAGAACGAGGTCTGGTATTGCGCGCCGAAGGCATAGGCCCCGTCCGCGCCGGTCACATCGCCCTGCGCCTCGAGTGCACGGCCCAGCCAGTAGCCCGCGCGCCCCAGCGAGATCGGGGTAAAGACCGCCTCGCGGAAATCGGTGAAGTGCTGTACCGCGCGGTCCGGCTGATCGAGAAACCGCAGCGCCAGATAGCCCGACAACCACTCAAGCGCCGCGAAATCGCTGCCGCCCAGCAGGAAATGCGTCGATGCGATCCTGTAGGCCTCTTGGTGCCTGCCGTCCTGCATGGCCGAGCGCGCGAGGTTGAGACGCTGCCGTGCCCAGGACGAAGGCTCGCCCAGCGCCTGCGCCGAGGTTGACCGTTCGAGCAGCAACTCGATGGCATCCGCATCGCGGCCCTTGCGCGCGCGCCAGGCAAACCGGGCATGCGCGAGACCCGGATCGTCCGCCAGTTCCGCGGGCACCGCCTCGATCAGCGCATCGACCCCGGGGACCTGGTTCATCAGACCCAGCCGCGCCTGCGCCAGCGCCTGCCGCCCGTCCGAGACCAGCGGCAGCATGCGCCGCGCGTTGACCTCCCAGCCCTGCCACAGCGCCATGTCGAGGCGGGCGGTGTGATGCGGGCGCAAGAGGTCGCCATGGGCCGCGAGGAAGGCCTGGTGCTCCTCGGCGGACATTGACAGCGTGCGCCATGCCAACACCACCTCTGCGTCCGCCGCGCCGGAATCGCCCGCGTCGCGCATCGCGCGCGCCAGCGACAGCGCGCCGGTGCCGGTCTGCGGACGATTGCCGTCAAAAAAGGCGCGGACATCCTCGTGGCTGGCCGCGACGATGGCCTCTTCGCTTTTCTCGCGCAGGTACGCCATGCCGGGCCAGTCGGGATTGCGACCGACGAATTCCTGGATCTGGCGTGCGTCGCCCTGCCCGTCGCGCAAGTAGTGCCACATGATCACGTCCAGCGCGGCCTGCCCGTCGCCCCGCGCCTCGATCATCGCGGCGGCCCAGTTGCCATCGCGCATTAGCGCCATGCCGCGCGCCAGGGCGTTTCCTTCCTGCGCATGTACCGTCACCGCGGTGACGCCGAACCACAGGGCAAAAAAGATCAGTCGCAACTGGCTGAGCATCGTCTTGCAATTTCCGTACTGAGAATGGATAGACACGACCCTGAGGATATGGCCAGACGCGGCCCCTGCAACTCACATTCGCGGGACACCGTAGGGTCTCAGGTAATCCGCCCGGGCGTCGGGCGCAATCGAAACGAAAGGAGCGTGTCATGTTCAAAGGGTCAATGGTTGCCCTGGTCACGCCGTTCAAGGACGGCGCGGTGGATTTCGATACGCTGAAACGTCTCGTCGACTGGCACGTGGCGCAGGGCACGCATGGGCTGGTCCCCGTGGGCACCACCGGCGAAAGCCCCACGCTCAGCCACCAGGAACACGAGGCGGTGGTCGAAACCGTGGTCCGGCAGGCCGCCGGACGCGTGCCGGTGATGGCGGGCGCGGGATCGAACAACACCATCGAAGCGCTGCGGTTCATCCGTCACGCGGAGTCGGTGGGGGCCGATGGCGCACTGGTCGTCACGCCCTATTACAACAAGCCGACGCAGGCGGGGCTCTATGCGCATTTCAAGATGCTGCACGACGAAACGAACCTGCCGATCGTGATCTACAACATCCCCGGTCGCTCTGCGGTCGACATGACGCCGGTGACCATGGGCGAGTTGGCAAAGCTTCCGCGCATCGTCGGGGTGAAGGACGCGACCGCCGATCTGGCCCGGGTCTGCGCCCAGCGTATCACCTGCGGCAAGGACTTCCTGCAGATCTCGGGCGAGGATGCCACCGCGCACGGGTTCAACGCGCAGGGCGGGGTCGGTTGCATTTCGGTGACCGCAAATGTCGCGCCGAAACTCTGCGCCGAATTGCAGGAGGCGTGCCTCGCGGGGGATTTCGGGCGCGCGCTCGAGGTGCAGGACCGGCTGATGCCGCTGCATCACGCGATCTTCACCGAGCCGGGGCTTTGCGGCGCCAAATACGCCATGCACCGGCTGGGCCTGTGCGAAGAAGAGGTGCGCCCGCCGCTGATCCCGCTGACCCCGGAGACGCGGATCAAGGTCGACGAGGGTCTGCGCTTTGCCGGTCTTCTGAACTGAGCCTTCTGCCCGGCCGACCCTGCGCCCTGCCCGCGGGCGGACGCCAACTGCCCCGGGCCTGACCCGGGGCCTCGGATCATCGCGCAGAAAAGGCCCCCGACGTCACCCGTCGGGGGCCTTTTGCTGCCGCACCCGGTCAGGTTCGGGCGCTACTGCGTGACGGCACCGCCAAGACCTTCGGGCTGGCCCACAACCACAAACAGCAATTCGTCGGGCAGCAGCACGCGCTTGGCCACACGCTTGACATCCTCCGCCGTCACCGCGTTGACGCGGTCGTTGCGGGTCAGGATGTAGTCCGGTGTCAGCCCCTGCACCTGCATCCCCACGAGGATATCGGCGATCGGCCCGTTGCCATCGAACCGCAGCGGATAGGCCCCGGTCAGATAGGTCTTGGCCGCGTCCAGCTCTTCCTGGCTGACACCCTCTTCGGCCATGCGCCGCCATTCATCCCGGATCACCGTCACGGCCTCGGCGATGCGGTCGTTGGCCGAAGCGACACGCCCCATGATCATGTCGGAGTTGTCGCGATTGGCGATGTAGGAATAGACCCCGTAGGTCAGCCCGCGCTTGTCGCGCACCTCTTCCATCAGACGCGATTCGAAACCACCGCTGCCGAGGATCTGGTTGATCACGAATGCCGCGAAGAAATCCGGATCGTCGCGCGGGATAAAGCGATGACCGAAGACCGCGACCGACTGCGGCGTGTCAAACGGCACCACGATGGTCTCGGCCTCGGTCTCGATCCGGACGTCGTCCGGCAGCGGCGGTCCGGTCTCGGGCAGCCCCTCAAGCAAAGCATCGATCAGCTGTGACAGCTCGTCAGCCGAGATGTCGCCCGCAGCGCCGATATAGACACGCTCGGTGACGAGGGTCGCATCCCGGGCGGCCAGAATGTCGTCCCGGGTCAGCCCCGCGAGGCTTTCCTCGGTGCCTTTCTTGGCAGAGCCATACGGGTGATCGCCATAAAGTATCTCGGTCGCCCGCTTGCCGGCAATCGCGTCCGGGTCGGTCTTGTCGGACTGGATCGAGGACAGGATTTGCCCCTTTACCCGCGCGATTGCCGCGTCATCGAAACGCGGATTGATCAGGCTTTCGCGCAACAGCGCCATGGCCTCGTCACGATTTTCGGTCAGGAAACGTGCCGAGACCGCCAGCGCATCATCCCCCGAACTGTAGGAGAACGTCGCGGCCAGCGATTCCGACGCCGCCGCAAAGCCCTGCGCATCCAGATCCCCGGCCCCTTCTTCCAGAAGCCCGGTCATCAGATGTGTCACCCCGCGCTTGCCTTCGGGGTCCAGCGATGCGCCTCCCTTGAAGCGCAGTTCCAGCGCCACGAAGGGGATCGACGGCTCTTCCACCAGCCAGGCGCTGTGCCCGGCCCGGGTCGTGACCTGCTGGATATCGACGGACGCGGTGGCGGCAACCGCCCAGCAGCACGCGACCCCGGTCAGCACAAAGCGGATCATTGCGTCACCTCCCGCATGTCGGCGTCGGCCTGCATCAGCCAGCCGGTCACGGACTTTTTCTCATCGAAGATGTCCCTTGCGGCGGCGATGATGTCATCTCCGGTCACCGCCTGAAGCACGTCCGGCCATGCCTGCACATCCGCCACCGTCAGACCCGACGTCAAAGCCGCGCCATAGCGGCGACCCAGCGCATCGGCACTGTCAAGCTCGTAGATCTGCTGCGCCTTGAGCTGGAACTTGATCCGATCCAGCTGCTCGGGGTCGACACCCTCCTGCATGAAGCGCGCGACCGACGCATCCATCGCCGCCTCTGCGGCCTCGAGCGACACCCCCGCCTTGGGCACGACGATCAACCCGAAGGAGGTGTCATCATAGGTCATGCCGGAATAGAACGCCCCGGTATAGACAGCGATCTCCTCCTCGAACTGAAGGTCGCGGGTCAGGACCGACGTCTGTCCGCCCCCCAGAACCTCGGACAGCAGCGTCAGCGCCGCCGCCCGTTCCTGCGCCCCCGGATCGCGTTCCGGGGCAAGATAGCTGCGGATCACATAAGGCTGCGCGACGCGCGGATCGCGGTATTGCAGGCGGCGCGATGCCGCTTGCGGCGGCTCCTGCGGACGCATCCTCGGGCCAAGCTCGGGATTGGCGGGCAGCGGTCCGTAATGCGCCTCGGCCAGGGCGCGCACCGCCTCCGGCGTCACATCGCCCGCCACCACCAGGATCGCGTTGTTGGGCGCATAGTACCGCTCGTAATAGGCCAGCGCGTCGTCCAGTGTCAGCGCTTCGGCCTCGTGCTTCCAGCCGATGATCGGGATGCCGTAGGGGTGGTTGAGGTAAAGCGCCGCGCTCCGCTCCTCCCCAAACAACGCGCCGGGGCTGTTCTCGACCCGCTGGTTGCGCTCTTCGATGATAACGTCCCGCTCGGTCAGGATGTCCTGCCCGTCGAGTTGCAGGTTGACCATGCGGTCGGCCTCCATCTCCATCATCAGGGCCAGACGGTCGGCGGCGACGCGCTGGTAATACCCGGTGTAGTCGTAGCTGGTGAAGGCATTGTCGCTGCCGCCATTGGCCGCGACCACTTCGGAAAACTCGCCCGGCTCCAGCGTCTCGGTGCCCTTGAACAGCAAGTGCTCCAGGAAATGCGCAACGCCGGAGACGCCCGGTGCCTCGTCGGCGGCGCCTGCCTTGTACCAGACCATGTGGGTCACGACCGGCGCCCGGTGATCCTCGATCACGACGACCTCCATGCCGTTGTCCAGCGTGAAGGTGGTGACATGGTCGTCAAGCGATTGCGCCGCGGCGGGCATGGCCCAGACCGCAATGGCTGCAAGCGCAGCCGCCAATCGTGTCATATCTGCGTCTCCTCGGATGACTGGACCCATAAACTACGGCGCACGCCCCGAAGTTCAACGAAGCTTGCGGAAATGTAATGGCGCGGGCAGCGACGCCCGGCGCGCCGGGCGACCGGATCAGCGGCCCTGCGGCGGCGCGGACGGGGTGGCGATATTGCTCCCCGGACGGCGCATCCGGTCAAGCCAGAGATACGCATCGAGGCTCTGCGACCGATAGGCGCGCTGGTATTCGTTGTCCGGCACGAGACGCCAGTTGAACACGCTCTTGCGCTTGCGGAAGGCCGCATCCTCCTCGGCGAGGATCGCGCGGATGTTGGCGTTGCGGCCAAAGCGCCCCACCGTCGACACCAGTGCCGCATCCGCCGCCGGAAGCCCGCCCGGGACCAGCGCCGCGGCATTGCCGCCCAGCGCCGCGACCGCCGCCCCCAGGGGCTGCTGATCCGACCGGTTGGCCCCGCCCGGCGTCGGGACAGGCAGTTCGGCAAAGGTCGGCGGCTGCTCGAGCGGCTGGTTCGGGACGATGTTGAATTCTTCCGGCGACCCGGTCGAATTGTTGAGCGTATGCAGGGTGCCGCCGCTGCACGCGGCAAGCGTCAGGACCGACAGCAACATTGCAAAATGCGCTTGGCGCATGGCTCACCTCCGTCTCGTTGCCCCCTGAGTAGCCCAAGTTCCGGGCAAGGTCACGGGGCCTTTTTGCGCTCGCGTGTACCGGGAAAGATCACCAGTCCGATGGCACCCGCAAAGATCGCGATATCGGCCACGTTGAACGCATAGGGGTTGTCGATGCCGCAGCACGACAGGTTGAGGAAATCCGCCACCGCGCCATACAGCAGCCGGTCGATCACATTGCCGACAGCGCCGCCGATCAAAAGACCCGCGGCCGCCATTCCGGCCCGGCCCGGCGGATCGCGCCTGAGCCAGATCAGCACCAGCAGCACGATGCCCGTGGCGACCGCGACCAGCACCCAGCGCGTGGCCTCCTGCTGCCCCGAGAACAGCCCGAAATTGATGCCGTAGTTCCACGCCATGCGGAACTGCACGAAGGGCGGCCAGACGGCGATCTGCCCCTTCGCGGCCAGCGCCATCACGTGCACCACCCACCATTTCGACAATTGATCGAGGATCAGCGTCACCGCTGCCACGGACCACATCAGCCGCATTGTTCCCGCCTTCCCGTCTCTGGCGCCACCGCGCCTGTCTTTCCATTTGGAAAAATACGCACTCGCCGTCCGCACCACCCGCACGCCGCCGGGAAATCAGTGCCGGAAATGCCGCATGCCGGTAAACACCATGGCCAGTCCCGCCGCGTCCGCCGCCTCGATCACCTTGTCGTCCCGCATCGAGCCGCCGGGCTGGATGACCGCCGTGGCCCCGGCCTCCGCCGCGCTCAGAAGTCCGTCGGGGAACGGAAAGAAGGCGTCCGACGCCACCACGGACCCCTGCGTCAGCGGCGCCTCCAGCCCCAGCACCTCGGCCATGTCCTGGCTCTTGCGCGCCGCGATCCGGGTCGAATCGACGCGGCTCATCTGGCCTGCCCCGACCCCGACGGTGGCGCCGTCCTTGACGTAGACGATGGCGTTGGACTTCACGTGTTTGGCGACGGTCCAGGCAAACAGCAGATCGCGCAACTCGTCCTCGGTCGGCGCGCGCCGGGTCACGGTCTTCAGCTCCCACGCGCCCAGATGTCCGTTGTCGCGGTCCTGCACCAGGAACCCGCCCGACACCTGCCGCAAGGTCAGCCCGCCCGCCGCCGGGTCCGACAGCCCGTCGGTGGTCAAGAGCCGCAGGTTCTTCCTGGCGGCAAAGACCGCGCGGGCGGCGTCATCGGCCCCGGGCGCGATCACCACCTCGGTGAAAATCTCGGCGATGGCTTCGGCGGTCGCCCCGTCGAGCGGCTGGTTCAGCGCTACGATGCCGCCGAAGGCCGAGGTCCGGTCGCAATCGAAGGCGCGGCCATAGGCCTCTTTCAGGTCGGCCCCGCGCGCCACGCCGCAGGGGTTGGCATGCTTGATGATGGCGCAGGCCGCACCGTCGCCGGGGGCGAACTCGCTGATCAGTTCGAACGCCGCATCGGTGTCGTTGATGTTGTTGTAGCTCAGCTCCTTGCCCTGGTGCTGGGTCGCCGTCGCCACCCCGGCGCGCGCCGTGCCATCGACGTAGAACGCCGCCTGCTGGTGCGGGTTCTCGCCGTAGCGCAGGGTCTGGGCCAGCTTTCCGGCCACCACCCGGCGGCGCGGCGCGGTCTCTTTCAGCGCGTCGGCCATCCAGGTCGAGACGGCGGCGTCGTAAGCCCCGGTGCGGGCATAGGCGTTCAGCGCCAGCCGCTGACGGAACGCGTAGGAGGTCTGGCCGTCATTGGCCGCCAACTCGTCGAGCAGCGGGCCGTAATCCTCGGTATCGACCACGACGTTGACGAAGCCGTGGTTCTTTGCCGCCGCCCGGATCATCGCGGGCCCGCCGATATCGATATTCTCGATCGCGTCGGCGTAATCCGCCCCCTTGGCGACGGTGTCCTCGAACGGGTAGAGATTGACCACCAACAGGTCGATCCCGGCAATGTCGTGCGCGGCCATGGCGGCCTGATGCTCGGCATTGTCGCGCAGCGCCAGAAGCCCGCCATGGACCGCAGGATGAAGCGTTTTTACCCGCCCGTCCATCATCTCGGGATATCCCGTCAGGTCCGCCACGTCGCGCACCTCCAGGCCTTCATCCCGCATCGCCCTGGCGGTGCCCCCGGTCGAAACCAGCTCGATCCCCCGCGCCGCAAGCGCCCGTGCCAGGTCGAGAAGACCGGTCTTGTCGGAAACGGAAAGAAGGGCGCGGCGAACGGGCTGAAGATCGGTCATGTCTGGTCCTGCTGTGGCTCGGTCATCTCGAAATCCGGCTCGTCCCGCGCAAGGTCGCGGATGGCGATGGCCGTCTCCTGCGCCTTGGCAAGGGACCAGCGGACGCGCGTCGCATACTCCATCGCGCGAGCGGATAAAACGACCTGTTGCGACCCTCGGGGCCGCAAGCGGCCTTTTTCCAGGTAAACCGACGGCTCCAGCGTCAATTCGGCGTCGGAATCGTGCCGGAAAACCCAGATTTCCCCGGACCGCAACGCCATCGACACCGCCGCCCCGCCCAGATCGATCTCCGCATCCACATCCGGATGCAGGTGAAACCGCAACTGGAACGGCAGACCGGACAGCGACACCGCATCCATCCGCCGCTCGAATCGCGCCTTTTCGGCCTTGTCGACCGCCAGCAGCAAGTCCTCGCCCACCAGCCCGCGCCCGTCGAAGGTCAGCTCGAGCGTGCGGGCATGGGTCAGCCCGTGGGTCGACACGAAGCCGTCATGCGCGCCCTGAAAGGTCAGCCCGTCGGACGCGCGGCTGATTTCGACCGGGACCTTTCGGGGCACGTCCACCAGCATCTCGCGCTTGGCCGCCCCGACAAAGCCCGCCGGACCCAGCCGGGCCGAGGAATAGCCGTCGAGGCAAAGCGTCGAATGCGACGGCGTGGCGCGCCCGGCCTGCCGCCAGGCCTCGCCGAACACCGCGCCGGAGCCGCAATTGACGATCAGCGGGCGGCGGCCCGATGTCAGCTCAAACGCCAGGGTCGAGGCATGGGCGTTGAACGACGCCGGGCCCGATGGCGGCGGTGCGGCGTCGATGATGACGCTGGTGCGCCCCGCCGACAGCCGCGCAAAGCCCATCGCCAGTCCGTCCGATTGCCGCCGACGCACGCCCGAGGCCGCCAGCGCCTGGTCCAGCCGTCCCTCGATACCGCGTCCGCCGCCATGAAACCGGGCCAGCCCGCCATCCGCGTGCCGCAGCGCCCGAAGCGTCGGCGCCATCCGCGTGATTGCGGCATCATGCGCATCGGCGGGGCGCTGTTCGGCCTCTTCCAGCGCCGTCTTGGCCCAAGTCAGAAGCGTGAAAACCTCAAGCAGCTCGGCGGGATTGCGGGTCGGCACGCCGCCCTGATGATCGATCTGCGTGTCGCATTCGCGGCCCAGCGCCGAGCGCGCGGGCCCGGCCTCGTTTTCCATGCCCTTGAGCGCGAGGCCCGCATACAGCAATCCGGTCAGCGCCTCGAACCGGCCCAGCCCCGGCGCGCTTGCGGTCCAGCGGCGCGACAGGAAGATCGCATGCGCCGCAAGGGTGGCATAGAAGACATCGGTCTTTTCAGAGGTCTGGCCGGACAGCAGGAACAGCGCGTGATGGATCAGCCGGATCAGTCGGCGACCGACCAGTTCCGGCGTCCAGCCCGGCCCGGTGCCGCGCCCGTAGCGGGCGAACCAGTCCCAGACCCAGCGTTGCGCGGCCCGCCGCGACTTGGGCTCCCCCACCGAGGCAAGATCGTCGAGCCACTGAAAGCCGTGCAGCTCCTCCTCGAAGGCGGCGTCGGGCGGTTCCAGTTCCCACAGCGTCAGGTGCGGGGCCTGCACCAGATGCCCGGCAAACAGAAGGTTGCCCGCCGAAAGCTGCCGCCCCCGGGCGAAGGATCCAACGGTGCGGGGTTCGGGGCGCGAGACAAAGCCCGTCGCAGCCCGGGTCCGGGCCGCGCGACGCGCATGGTAGCGGTTCATCAGGCGGCTCGATTCGGCCTGCCATCGCTCCAGTATCGACATGTCCTGCCTCTCGCGGCCCTTGCGGCCCGTCATTGGCCGAAGTGATACAATCTGACGGCAGCCAAGTCACCCGAGATTCCGCGCAAGGCCTGCCACGCGCAGACCACCGCGCATGAAAAAACGCCCGGTCGCGGGGACCGGGCGCTTCGTTCTGGCCGTCAGAGCGGGAGAGTTACTCTGCCGCAGCCAATTCCTTCGGCAGGCGGAAGGTCCAGAGCAGGCCACCCTGATTGAGGTAGTTGACCTTCTTGGCCACCTCGCCCCCCCAAAGCGGAACCGCGCCGCCCCAGCCCGAGATGATCGAGACGTACTGCTCGCCGTCCTGTTCCCAGGTGACGGGCTGACCGACGATGCCGGAGCCGGTCTGGAACGACCAGACCTCTTCACCGGTCTCGTCATCCAGCGCGATGAACTTGCCCTCGGGGGTGCCGAAGAACACCAGGCCACCGGCGGTGGTCATGACACCGGACCAGAGCGGCGCGTCGTTCTTGTATTCCCACACGACTTCGCCCGCGTCGGGGTCGATCGCTTTCAGGCTCCCTATGTGGTCCTCGTAGTTGGGCTTGATGGTAAAGCCCGCGCCCAGATAGGCGGCACCCTTCTTGTAGGTGATCGGCTCGTTCCAGATGTCCATGCCCCATTCGTTCGAGGGCACATAGAAGTTGCCGGTTTTCTGGCTGAACGCCATCGGCATCCAGTTCTTGCCGCCAAGGAAGCCCGGCGAGGCGAAGACCACGTCGCCCTTCTGGCCATCCGCCGCAGCGGTGGGATCGCCGGGTCGGTTGTCCTCGATGAAGATCGGGCGGCCGGTCTCGTCGATGCCGCTCGCCCAGGTGATGTCCTTGACGAAGGGGGTGGCGGACACGAACGTGCCGTCTTCGCGGTTCAGCACGTAGAAGAAGCCGTTGCGGTCGGCGGTCGCATAGCGCTTGTTGCCGTCGCGGTCGGTATAGGCGACCACTTCGTTGACGCCGTCATAATCCCAGCCCTCGCGCGGGGTGGTCTGGAAGTGCCACTTGATCTCGCCGTTTTCGGGATTGATGCCGATGCGGCTGGCGGCATAGAGGTTGTCGCCGGTGTTGCCCTCGGTCGGTGTGCCCGCACGGCGCAGGTGGCTGTTCCAGGGGGCGGGGTTGCCCGAGCCGAAGACCAGTGTGTTGGTGTCGGCGTCGTAGGAACCACCAAGCCAGGTCGCGCCGCCGCCGGTCTTCCACATGTCGCCGGGCCAGGTCGCGTTCAGTTCTCCGGTCATGGTGCTTTCTTCACCATTGAGCGTGCCCATGTGGCCTTCGATCACCGGGCGGGTCCAGACCATCTCGCCGGTTTCGGCGTCGCGCGCCTGCACCTCGCCGACGATACCGAATTCGCCGCCGGAGTTGCCGGTCACGATCAGCCCGTCGACGATCAGCGGCGCTGCCGTGTAGGAATAGCCCGCCTTGTAATCTGCGATCTTGTCGCGCCAGACCACATCGCCGGTCTTGAGGTCGAGCGCCACGATCCGCGCGTCGAGCGTGCCGAAGAAAATCTTGTCGCCGTAGATCGCGGCACCCCGGTTGACCACGTCGCAGCAGGGCAGGATGCCTTCGGGCAGGCGGGCGTCGTATTGCCAGATTTCCTGGCCGGTCTTCACGTCGATGGCATAGAGACGCGAATAGGACCCGGTGATGTACATCACGCCGTCATAGATCAGCGGCTGGGTTTCCTGCCCGCGCTGCTTCTCGCCGCCAAGCGAGAAGGCCCAGGCCGGGACAAGGTTCTTGACGTTGTCCTTGTTGATCGTGTCGAGCGGCGAATAGCGTTGCAGGTGACGCCCCATGCCATTGGTGACGATCTGGCTCGTCATGTTCTGGTCGTCGGCCAGCATGGCCTCGGTCACCTGCGCATGCGCGGTTCCCGTGGCGGCCAGAACGCTGAGCGTTACTGCGGCGATGAATTTGTTCATTCGGTCCTCCCTTAGATCCCTTGGAAATCGTCACCCGCGTCGCGCACCCGCAATCCGGACCGGTCTCCTCCGCACCCGATTATAGTTATGCCGGGGGCGCAAAATACGCCGCTTTGGTCGTAAGACCCCAGTCGGCTTGACAGGCGCCGAATCAAGACCCGGCGCCCGCCGCTCACTTCGAGATGGCGGAATTGTCCTGCGTGGTGATCGACACCAGATAGGCCAGGATGAAGTCCTGCACGGTGCGGTCGGTGATGCCCACATGGCGCATCTTGGTGCCTGGCATGAAGCCCTGGTTGTCCTCCATCCAGGCGCGCAGGGCAGCGGGTGTCCAGACGATGCCCGATGCCTCGAGCGCGATGGAATAGTCGTAATCCGCATAGGCCCCCGCGGCGCGACCGACGATGTTTTCCAATGGCGGGCCATAGGACGGGTCCTGCGCATTATCGGCATGGCAGCGGTGGCATTCGGCGTCGTAAAGCTTCTGTCCCGCCTCGATCTTGACCGCTTCGAAAACCGGTTGGGCATGGGCCGCGACGGACGACAGGAACAGGACGGGCAGGATGAGAGACAGTCGCATGGGGCATTCCTTGTGCTGGGTTCGGTGTGCGCCCGAGCCTTGCGCCCGGCCCGGGGAAATATCCTTGACGCAGGTCAAGCGCGGCCCCGGTCCGGTGGCGTGCTTTGGTCGTAGGCCTGCATCCTTGACGCGGCACTTCCCGGCAGCGGACGATGCGGCACCCCCTCGAAAGGCAGTGTGATGCGACAGATGATACGGCTTTTGGCGATTGGCGTCACGGCGCTTGGCAGCGCCGTCAAGGCGGACATTTACGCAGTAACGCTGGAGCCCGCGACCGGCACCCCCATCCGCATCGCCACCATCGAAACGACCGGCACGAGCTATGCCCTGCGCATGGCGCCCGCGCCGTTTTCGGACCATTTCCTGTCGATGCGGCCTTTCAAGTGCCTTGAGGGCCCCGGGACGCATTGGTGCCATGTGCCTTACCCCTACGAGATCGCCCGCGACCTGGCGCAGGACACCACCGATCTCGAATACGATTTCCTGTTCGTCTGGAAGCCCGCGACCGAATACGGCATCGACCTTTGGCGGGGCGTGTATTTCGACATCGTGCCCGATGGCGCGGGTTACGTCGGGACGCTGTTCGAGACCGATCTCGACAAGCTCGGCGTGCCGCCCGATGCGGGCGAGTTGCGCCCGATCCGCGAAGCCGATCTGATCGAGGCCGAGCCCGACAGTTTCTGGCTTCCGGTTCTGCGTATCACCCCCGAATAGCGCGCGGGACACGACCTCGGGGGGACGGACCGGCCCGAAGGGCCGGGGGGGGGGGGGGAGGGGGCGAGAA
>NZ_JBTLRF010000006.1:272507-290269 GCF_054482575.1 Roseivivax sp. CAU 1753
GGGGCCGCAGCCCCCGCGCGGGTCGGACGGGCGCAGCCCGTTCGAAACCACAAGACCGGGGCGCTCAGAACAAGGGCGCGTATTTCCAAGCATCCGCATCGGGCGTGACCTCATCCAGATCGTAGCCCGCCGATTGCAGCCGCTGCGCGATCTCGAGCCCGTCCCGCGCCGCGTCATCGACAAGCGCATGGCCACGCGCCACGTCCTGCGAAACACCATGGCCCCGGATCAGCGCGAGCCCGTAGTTGAACTTGCCCACGGGATCGCCAAGCTCGGCCGCCTTGCGGTCCCATTCCGCCGCCGCGTCGGGATCATAGGGTCCGCCCAGGCCGTTGTTGTCGAGCTGGCCCATCCAGGTCATCGCGCCGGTATAGCCCGCATTGGCGCAATTCTCGAACAGCGCCCGGGCCGCGCCGTGCTTGCCCGATTTCGTCAGCATGTAGCCGGTCGCGCAGAGCACCATGCCGGTCTCGCCGTCCGCGGCCCGGTCGAGCATCGATTCCCAGGTCATCTCGTCCGGATTAAGCGTGCCATGGGCATCGTTCTGCTCGGCCATGGCCGGAGCGGAGAGGCCCGGAATCGTCAGGGCCAGCAAGGCGAGGGTCAAGGTGATACGCATGGTTTCCTCCAGAGTGCAGAACATAGCACGAATCGCAGGCGATCAGCGCCGCGACCTCACAACAGGCGCAGCCCCAAGATTTTTATCTAAAAATCTTGGGGCCTGGCTCATTCGGTGGGGCGGAATGCGGCGCCCCAGGGGAACCGCCCGACCTTGACCGTCTTTTCCGCTTTTCGGCTGGCCACATCGACCATGGTCACGTCCCCCGAGACGCCGTTGGTGGTGAACAGCTTGGAACGGTCGCCGTTGAACGCCATGTGCCAAACGCGGCGACCGACGAGGATGTACTCCTCGACCGCGTAGGTGTCGGCATTGACCACGGCCAGGTGGTTGGACGGCCCGAGCGCAACAAAGGCATGGGTATCGCCTGTGGTGAACTCGAAGCCGACGGGCTGCACCCGGTCCGGGTTGATCGACGGAATGTTGAAGTCGATCTTGGCCAGCTCGGCCTTGGTCTCGACGTCGAAAACGGTGATCGTGCCGCCGATCTCGGACGACACCCAGAGCTCGGTTCCGTCCTTGGCGAACTCGGCGTGCCGGGGGCGCGAATCGACCAGCGTGTTGGCGATGAGTTGCTGGGTTTCGGTGTCGATCCAATGGGCCATGTTGGTGGTTTCCGAGGTGGTGATCGCGATGGTTCCGTCGGGGGAGACGGCCATGCCCTCGGGCTCGATGCCGACATCGATCTGGGCAATCACACGCCGGGTCTCGGTGTCGACGACCGTGGTGATCGCGTCGTCCTCGTTGGCGATATAGAGACGCCGGTTGTCAGGGTGCAGCGCGAATTGTTCGGGATCCTCGCCCGAGGGCAGATCGTGCAGGATCTCGCCGGTTACGGGGTCCATGACCTGCACCGCATCGGAATCCGAGGCGCAGATATAAAGCACCGAATGATCATGCGAAAAGACGATGCCGCGCGGACGTTCGCCGGTCGGAATCGTCCGCGTGACCTCGAAACTGTCGAGGTCGATGACGCTGAGCGTGTTGTCCTTTTCGTTCGATACCCAGATCTCGTCGGCCAGCACCGGGCTTGCGACGAGCAGGGCGGCAAGGGCCGCGGCGGATTTCATGGCATGTCTCCTGTGATGCCGGTCAAGGGGGGGGGGGGGGAGGGGGGGGGCCCCTCGCGCTCCCCGGAGTATTTCGGGTCCGATCGTGACAGCGGCGCTATTCGAAGGCGGTGCATCCGGCCTCGCCGCGGTCACGGCCCAGCGTGTCGAGTTCGTTGATCTGGTGCAGGAACCCGTCGAGCGGGGCCTGGGCCACCAGTGCGCGGGGATGCACGATGGGGATCGGCTGGCGCATCTGGCCGTTCCAGGGGCGGAAGGTCAGAGGCCGGCCGAGAAAGCCCGCCAGTTCGAAGTCATCGCCCAGAAGGTAGGCGCGCAGGGTCGCGGGATCGCGGCTGGAGGTGCGGGTCACCGCCTCGCCGAGGCTGCGCATCGCGGCCCAGGCGGCATAGTCGCGCGACGCCATCGCGCGCCCGGCGCTGTCAGCGAAGCGCGATTGCAGCTGGGCCGCGCCCCACTGTTCGACCACCGGAGCCCAACCTTCGGCGGTCATGCCCTCGGAGCCCGCGACCGGGCGTGGGAGCCATGTGTTGTAGAGGATGTAGCGGCCGAAATCATGCCGCTCGTCGGCAACCAGAAGCACGTCGTGATCGCCGAGCGGCTGGGTCAGCAACGGCACCTCGGCGGAGGCCGAGCGGCGCATGTCCGCATCATAGGTCCAGTCGGTCCGCGCCGACAGCGACATGCCGAACTTGGCAAGCGAGGCCTCGAGCGCCGCGGCGTAGGCCTGGTCCTCGGGGGTCTGGCCCGCCACCAGGGCGATTCTGGTCCAGCGTTTGGTCAACAGCATCTGCGCCAGCGCATCGGTGCGCATGGCATAGGAGGGCAGCGTGTGCAGCACGTTGGCGCGACAGGACCCGGCGCGCAGGTCGCTGTCCTGTGCCGCGACATTGAACAGCAGTGCGTCTTGGGCAGGGGCGGCGGAGGCGGCGCGCAAGAGCTGCGCGGCGGGCGCGTCGACGATCACCAGCCCGTTGCCTGCAAGGGCTGCGGCGACGGCGGCGTCCCAGTCGCCGCCATCCGGCACTTCTGTCACCGCGAGCGCCCAGTTTTGGCCCAGAAAGCGGCCCGTGGTGGCGTTGTCCGCAAGCCCCAGTTGCGCACCGGCAAGTCCAAGGTCCCGGGGTTCGGGATCGAGGTTGGACAGCGTCGGCGGGGTCGGAACGATCTGGCGCAGGTAATGAATTTCAAGCGCGATGCCGTCCTGCCCGACCGCCTGTCCAGCCGATTGCGCGGCTGCCGCCACGGACCAGAGACATGCCGCGACGGTCCAGAGTAGCATGAAATATCGCATGTGGCCGGGCTCCTTCCCTGCCAAGCTATCAATTGCAAAGGCCTGCAAAATACGACCAACGTCGCGGGCTGCGGGTTGCGGAAAAGGACGAAAGTCCAATAGGGCGCGGGCGGCCCTGTGCCGTAGAACGGATGCCAGACCAATCGACCTCTGTCATTCCGATGCAATGGCCTTCACACGGAGCGAACCCAATGACCAAGATGATCCACCGCACTCTTGCAGGAGCCGCAGTGCTCGCCGCCGGTGTCACCATGGCCACAGCCCATGGCGATGTCGCCCCGCAGCCCGTCGATACCGGCACCCTGCCCGCCGTCGGCGAGGAGTGGCTGACCGAAAACCCCTACCGCGCCGCCGAGGCCGGTGAAGAGGTCTGGGCCGAGGCCGTGCGAATCGGTGCCTCCGGGTACAACCAGAATTGCGCGCGCTGCCACGGGCTCGAGGTGATCTCGGGCGGGCTGGCCCCGGACCTGCGCTTTCTCGAGGCCGAGGAATACGGCGATGAGTGGTTCATCGAGCGGTTCCGCACCGGCTATACGCAGAACGGCATCACCAAGATGCCCGGCTTCGGGGATTTGCTGGGCCAGGAAGCCGCATGGGCGATCCGGACCTATGTCGAAACCCGCCCCGACGGCGACAGCATCGACGCCTTCGCGGACGAGTTGGCCACCTTGCGCGACAGCCTGAAGGCTGGTGAGGCGGATGTCGCCACAGCCCAGGCGCGCCTGAGCGAGATCGCGGTCCAGATCGACACCATGTCGGGCGCGCCCGTAGCCGACAGCATCGCCTTCCGCGCCGCCAATCTGCTGGCTGCCGGTGGCACGCAGGAAAAGGCGGCAGAGACCCTGACCATCGGGCTTTCGGCGGCCCACTGACATGCGCGCGGTCGATCTGCGGCCATTGGTGCTAGGCGCGGCGGCGGCTCTCGGGCTGGCTGCCGCGCCGGTGCATGCGGCGGATCCCTGCGCCGATTACGTACCGCAGCCCAAGCCGCAGAACACCGCGCGCGCCTATGTCGGCCAGAGCCTCGACGAGATCCGCGAGCGCGGCTTCATGACCTTCGCCCTCTACGAGGACTATCCGCCCTACTCCTGGGAGGAGAACGGCCAGGCGCGCGGCATCGACGTCGAGATCGCGGCGCTGGTGGCTGACTTCGTCGGAGTGGCGCCGCGCTACAGCTTTGTCGCCGCCGCCGAGAACCTCGATGCGGACTTGCGCAACCACATCTGGCAGGGTCCGGTCGTCGGCGGTGCCGTGGCCAACGTGATGATGCGCGTGCCCTACGATTCGGCCTTCACCTGCCGGGTCGAGCAGGTCAGCTTCGGCGGTGTCTACGCCGAGGAATCCATCGCCATCGCCTACGACATCGCGGCCTATCCCGACGAAAAACCGGTCCCGGCCTATTTCCGCTTCGACACGGTCGCGATCGAGAACGACTCGATCACGGATTTCTACCTGTCGGGTTTTGCGGGCGGACAACTGCAGCCCGGGGTGCGTCGTTACCCTGACATGGCGGCCGCCATGGCCGCCCTGCGCGCCGGTGAGACAATGGCCGCCATGGGCCCGCGCACGCAGCTGGAGGTCGGCGCGGATGCGGGCATCGGCATCCACGAGCCCCCGCTTGCGGGTTTTGCCAAGTCCCGCTGGAAGCTGGGTGTGGCGGTGCATTTTTCCAGAAAGCCGCTGTATTACGAGGTCACGGATGCCATCGCGGCGGCGCTGGCCGACGGACGGATCACAGCCATCCACGCGCGATACGGCGCCGTCCACCAGCCGCCGGAATGGTAGGCGTCGGGGCGGCACCTCGCGGCCCCGCCATGCTGCGGCTCATTGCAGATCGGCGAACGCCCGGCTGAGCCGCTCTGCCGCCTCGGCGACCCGCGCCCTTGGTGTGGCGATGTTGAAGCGCAGGAATTCCTCGCCGCCGCGCCCGAATGTCGGGCCATGATTGACGGCGATCTTCGCCTGCTTCTCGACCCGGTCCAGCACTTCCTGATGCCCCATGCCGGTGCCCGAAAAGTCGACCCATGACAGGTACGTCGCCTCGAGCGGCATCGACCGCACGCCCGGTATCCCGGCGATGGCCGCATCCAGAAGCCGCCGGTTCCCGTCGAGATAGGTGCACAGTTCATCGACCCAGGCCGCTCCTTCGGGCGAATAGGCCGCGGTGGCCATCTCGATCCCGAAAAGGCCGGGCGACATGCCGAAAGCGGCCATCTTGCTGGCGAAGGGCTTGCGCAGATCGGGGTCCGGGATGATGACATTGCCGATATGCGCGCCGGCGATGTTGAAGGTCTTGGTGGTGGCGGTCATCATCACCAGCCGGTCGGCGATACCGTGGCCGATGGTGTCGAAGACCGTGTGACGATGCCCGGGCATGACGATGTCCATATGGATCTCGTCGGATACCAGGATCAGATCGTGCCGCCGCGCGAAGGCCGCCACCTGCTCCAGTTCCGCCTTGCTCCAGCAACGCCCGCCGGGATTGTGCGGCGAACACAGGATGACCAGCTTTTCGCTGCCGGTCATCTGCGCATCATAGGCGTCGAAATCCATCTCGTAGCGCCCGTCCTTCTGAGTCAGCGGGCATTCCACCACATGCCGCCCAGCCGCCCGGATCACCCGTGCGAAGGCATGATAGACCGGCGTGAACAGCACCACGCCATCGCCCGGGTCGGTCCAGGTCTCGATGCACAAGGCGGTGCCGTTCACCAGCCCGTGGGTCGAGAAGATCGCCGCGGGCGCGACCTTCCAGCCATGCCGTTCCTGCATCCACCAGCAGATCGCATCGCGGTAAGCCGTGTCGGGGCCGGGGTAGCCGAAGACGCCATGATCGAGCAGCCGCGCGAGCCGGTCCCGCACCACTTGCGGCGGATGGAAATCCATGTCCGCCACCCACATCGCGATGCCATCCTCGGGCGAGACCCCGTAAGCCGCCTCCATCCCGTCCCATTTCGCGCAGCCGGTGCCGACGCGGTCGATCATCTCGTCGAAATTCAAGGCGCATTCTCCTGTCAGCGGTCCTGCCCCACGCTAAAGCGCTGGATATCGGCGACAAGAGGGAAAGCCGCGATATTGCACCGACGCCTGCCATCGCCTACATCGCATTGCATGAAACGGCCCATTCTGCTTCATCCCGACCCGCGCCTGAAAAAGGTCTGCCCGCCCGTCGACGATCTGTCGGACGATTTGCGCGTGCTGGCGGACGACATGCTCGAGACCATGTACGACGCGCCGGGCATCGGCCTCGCCGCACCGCAGGTGGGTGTGCCGTCGCGGCTGATCGTGCTCGATTGCGTCAAGGACGGGGGCGCGCGCCCGAACCCGCTGGTGATGTTCAACCCCGAGGTCAAGGCGGTCTCGGATGCACTGAACGTCTACGAGGAAGGCTGCCTGTCGATCCCCGACCACTATGCCGATGTCGAACGCCCGCGCGAGGTCACCGTCAGCTGGATCGACCGCGACGGGCATCTGCGGGAAGACACCTTCGACGGGCTCTGGGCGACCTGCGTGCAGCACGAGATCGACCACCTCGACGGCAAGCTCTTCATCGACTACCTCAAGCCCCTGAAGCGCCAGCTGATCACCCGCAAGATGCAGAAGCTCAAGCGCGAACTGGCCCGCGCATGAGCGTGTGCAAGGTCCTGTGCTGGCCCGATGCGCGGCTGGCCAGCCCCTGCGATCCGATAGGCGACATCGCCGCCGTCGCGCCGCTCGTCGCCGATCTCTTCGAGACGATGTATGCGGCCCCGGGCCGCGGCCTCGCCGCGCCGCAGGTGGGTGTCCCGGGCCGGATCTTCGTGATGGACGCGGGCTGGAAAGACGGCGCGAAGACCCCGCGCGCCTGCATCAACCCAGAAATCCTGTGGTCCTCCGAAGCGCATGTCGCCCTTGACGAGGGCTGCCTCTCGATCCCCGGCATCACCGTGACGCTCAGCCGCCCGGCCGAGATCACGTTGCGCTACACGACACCGACCGGCGACCGGCGCGAGGCGCATCTGACCGGGGCCGAGGCGCGCATCGCCCAGCACGAACAGGATCACCTCGATGGCCGCGTCACCCTCGACCGGCTGGACGCCCGCGCGCGCGACGCCGCCCTCGCGGCCTATGCGGCGCAATGACCAGCCGCCCGATCCTGCGCTGGCCCGACAAGCGGCTGCGGACCCCCGCCAAGGATGTGACAGCGATCACCGAAGAGATCCACGCGATCTGGCAGGACATGATCGACACCATGGAGGCCATGCCCGGCGTTGGACTCGCGGCACCGCAGATCGGTGTGATGCTGCGCCTCGCCGTGGTCGATGCCTCGGATGCGCGGGGCCAGGCGATCCGCATGGCAAACCCCGAGGTGCTGCATGCCAGCACCCGCCCGAATACCCACGTGGAAGCCAGCCCCTGCCTGCCCGGCGTCTCCGCCCGGATCACCCGCCCGCGTGCGGTCACGGTGCGCTTTCTCGACGCGGATGGCACATGCGCGGAGCGGGACTTCGTCGGCCTCTGGGCCACCTCCGTCCAGCACCAGATCGACCATCTGGCAGGGCGGATGTATTTCGACCAGCTGTCGAAAACGCGCCGCGACATGCTTCTGCGCAAGGCGCAAAAACGCGTCTGACACGCGCGATCGACGTTTCCGCCCAGGCTGCCTCCCGCCCAAACTGCATCCTGCCCAAATCGCTCCCTGCCCGCGGCGCTTCCTGCCCCGGGCGCGTTCTGCCGCTCACATCGAACCGACCGCTCGAACCGGCGATCTGCAGCCTTTCCATTTCGGAAATACCGCTCGGGGGTGAATTGGTCGCCCGCGACCAAGAGGGGGCCGAGGCCCCCTTGCCCGCCCGCCGCAGGCGCCCGGATCACAGCGTCGCGGCCAGCCGGACACCCTGATCGATCGCCCGCTTGGCATCCAGCTCCGCGGCCACATCCGCGCCGCCGATAACATGCGGCGTCACACCCCTGGCCAGCAGCGCATCGGCAAGCCCGCGCGCGCTGAGCTGTCCGGCGCAAAGCACAACGGTGTCGCAGGCGATCAGCTCGGGCCGCTCGCGCGCTTCACCGTAAGTGATATGCAGCCCTTCGGCGTCGATCCATTCGTAGTTCACCCCGGCCTTCATCTCGACCGCCTTCATCTGCAGGCCCGCGCGATGAATCCAGCCGGTCGTCTTGCCAAGCCGCTTGCCCGGCTTCTCGGCCTTGCGCTGCAGCAAGGTCACCTGCCGCACCGCCGGGTCGGGCTGCGGGCCTTCCGGGGCCAGCCCGGAGCGCGCCACTTCCGTATCCGTCACACCCCATTCGCGCATCCAGTCCGGCAGGTTTTCGGTCGGGCTGTCGCCGGTCACCAGAAACTCCGAGACGTCGAAGCCGATGCCACCCGCGCCGATCACCGCGACGCGGGCCCCGACCTCGGCCCCGCCCCGTAGCACGTCGATATAGCTCAGCACGTTCGGGCCGTCCTGACCCGGGATCTGCGGGTCGCGGGGCACCACACCGGTGGCGACGATGACCTCGTCGAAGCCGTCAAGATCGTTTGCCGTAACCTCGATGCCGAGCCGTGTCTCGATGCCGCGCGCGCCCAGCATGTGGCCGAACCAGTCGACCAGGCCTCTGAACTCTTCCTTGCCGGGAATCACCTTGGCCATGTTGAGCTGCCCGCCGATCTCGTTCGCGCGATCAAACAGGGTCACCCGATGGCCCCGCTCCGCCGCGGTCAGCGCGGTCGCAAGACCCGCGGGGCCCGCGCCGACGATGGCGACGCGCTTGGGGGCGGCGGCCGTCTCGATCACGATCTCGGTCTCGAAAGCGGCGCGCGGATTGACCAGGCAGGACGATACCTTGCCCTGAAAGGTATGATCGAGGCAGGCCTGGTTGCAGGCGATGCAGGGCGCAATTTCGCGCGCGCGGCCCGAAGCGGCCTTGGTCACGAAGTCCGCATCCGCGAGCCAGGGCCGCGCCATCGACACCATGTCGGCGCAGCCGGTCGCCAGCACCTCTTCGGCGACGCCAGGCGTGTTGATCCGGTTCGAGGTGATCAGCGGGATCGAGACCTTGCCCATCAGTTTGCGGGACACCCAGGCGAAGGCCGCGCGCGGCACAGAGGTGGCGATGGTCGGAATGCGCGCCTCGTGCCAGCCGATCCCGGTGTTGATGATCGTGGCCCCCGCCGCCTCGACCTCCCGGGCCAGCTGCACGACCTCGTCGAAGGTCGACCCGTTCGGGATCAGGTCGATCATGGAAAGGCGATAGATCAGGATGAAGTCCGGACCGACGGCTTCGCGCACACGGCGCACAACCGCGACGGGCAGGCGGATGCGGTTTTCGTAGGACCCGCCCCAGCGGTCCTCGCGCTTGTTGGTATGTGTGACGATGAACTGATTGAGGAAATAGCCTTCGGAACCCATGATCTCCACGCCGTCATACCCGGCCTCGCGGGCACGAATTGCGGCGGTGACGATGTCGGCGATCTGTTTTTCGATGCCCTCTTCGTCCAGCTCTTTCGGCGCGAATGGCGAGATCGGCGACTTGATGGCCGAGGGGGCGACGCATTCCGGCCCGTAGGCATATCGCCCCGCATGCAGGATCTGCATGGCGATCCTGCCATCGCTGTCGTGGACGCGGTCCGTGACGATGCGATGATTTGCGAGATCCTGATCCGAAAACAATCCCGCCGCGCCGGGAAAGACGCCGCCTTCGCGGTTGGGTGCCATGCCACCGGTGACCATCAGCGCCGCACCGCCCCTTGCGCGGGCGGCATAGAACTCCGCGACACGGTTCCAGTCGCCGACCTCTTCCAGGTTGGTGTGCATCGATCCCATCAGAACCCGGTTCTTCAGGGTCGTGAAGCCAAGATCGAGCGGAGCGAGAAGATGGGGGTAGTCGGTCATGTAGCGCCTCCCAGGTTGCGGGTGACTTCACATGAGCCCGGTCGCGCTGTCAGCAGCAACGTGGCGTCAAAGCGAGGACGCCCGCAAGGGCGGAGGAGCGGCAGCTCCTCGAGCCCTCGCGGCCTCTCCTCGCTTCAGCTTTTCATGCTGTCCCAGAAGTTCCGGACAGACTTGAAGAAGCTCTTGGATTCGGGGTTGTTGTCTTCGCTCATCGCCTCGAAATCGCGCAGCATCTCTTTCTGCTTCGCGGTCAGGTTCACCGGCGTCTCCACCGCAAGCTCGATGAACATATCGCCTGCCGCACCACCGCGAAGCGACGGCATGCCCTTTCCACGCAGACGCATCTGCCGCCCCGATTGCGACCCGCCCGGGATCTTCACCCGGCTGCGCCCGCCATCGATCGTCGGCACTTCGATGTCGCCGCCCAGCGCCGCCGAGGCCATCGACACCGGTACCCGGCAATGCAGGCTCACCCCGTCGCGGGCAAAGATCGGATGCTCCGCCACGTCGATGAATATATAAAGGTCACCCGGCGGTCCGCCGCGCATGCCCGCCTCGCCTTCTCCGGCCAGACGAATGCGCGTTCCGGTCTCTACCCCCTTGGGGATGTTTACCGACAGCGCGCGCTCTTTCTCGACCCGGCCCGCGCCGTGACATTCCTTGCAGGGATTCTTGACGATCTGGCCGAGACCCGAACAGGTCGGACAGGTCCGCTCCACAGTGAAAAAGCCTTGCGTCGCGCGCACCTTGCCCATGCCGGAGCAGGTCGGGCAGGTGGTGGGTTCCGCCCCGCCCTCCGCACCGGATCCGCTGCAGGCAGCGCACTGCACCGAGGTCGGCACGTTGATCGTCTTGTGCAGCCCCTCGAACGCCTCTTCCAGCGTCACGCGCAGGTTGTAGCGCAAGTCCGCGCCGCGCGCCGCCCGCTGGCGTCCACCGCCGCCACCGCCGCGTGCACCGCCCATGAAATCGCCGAACAAGTCGTCGAACACATCGGAAAAGGCCGATGCAAAATCGCCCTGACCGCCGCCGAAGCCGCCACCGGGGCGTCCGCCGCCGCCCATGCCACCTTCGAAGGCCGCGTGGCCGAAGCGGTCATAGGCCGCTTTCTTCTCGGCGTCCTTGAGCACATCGTAAGCCTCGTTGGCTTCCTTGAACTGGGCCTCGGCGTTGGGGTTGTCGGAATTGCGGTCGGGGTGCAGCTCTTTCGCCTTCTGGCGGAAGCCCTTCTTGATCTCGTCCGCAGAGGCGCCCTTGGAGACGCCCAGCACATCGTAATAGTCGCGTTTGGACATTCAAGTCCTCCTGACTTTGCCGGAACGTGAGAGGGCCGGTCCGGCATCCGGACCGGCCCATCTGTCAGGTTCCGCGCCGATCTCAGCCCTGCTTGCGGTCTTCGCCCAGGTCCTCGAAGTCGGCATCGACGATGTCCTCGTCGGCGCCACCCTCATCCTGATCGGCCTCGGGCGGTGTGTCGCCCTCGTCGGCTTGCGCCTTGTAGATCGCCTCGCCCAGCTTCATCGACGCCTCGGTGACGTTCTGGATGCCGGACTTGATCTTATCGGCGTCGTCGTTCTCGAGGTCGTCCTTGAGCGCGGCCACGGCCAGTTCGATCGCCTCGACCGTGGTCGGATCGACCTTGTCGCCATGCTCCTCGACCGATTTCTCGGTGGCGTGGATCAGGCTTTCGGCCTGGTTGCGCGCCTCGACAAGTTCGCGACGCTTCTTGTCGGAATCCGCGTTCTCTTCCGCGTCCTTGACCATCTGTTCGATGTCGGCGTCGGACAGACCGCCGGACGCCTGGATGGTGATCTTCTGCTCCTTGTTGGTGCCCTTGTCCTTGGCGCCAACCGCAACGATGCCGTTTGCGTCGATATCGAAGGTCACCTCGATCTGGGGCATGCCGCGCGGCGACGGCGGGATATCCTCGAGGTTGAACTGGCCCAACATCTTGTTGTCGGCCGCCATCTCGCGCTCACCCTGGAAGACCCGGATGGTGACCGCGTTCTGGTTGTCTTCGGCGGTCGAGAAGATCTGGCTCTTCTTGGTCGGGATCGTGGTGTTGCGGTCGATCAGACGGGTGAAGACACCGCCCAGCGTCTCGATGCCGAGCGACAGGGGCGTCACGTCCAGCAGGACCACATCCTTGACATCGCCCTGAAGCACGCCGGCCTGGATGGCGGCGCCCATGGCCACGACCTCGTCGGGGTTCACACCCTTGTGCGGCTCCTTGCCGAAGAACTTGGTCACCTCTTCGATGACCTTCGGCATCCGCGTCTGGCCACCCACGAGGACAATCTCGTCGATGTCGGATGTCGAGAGGCCAGCATCCTTGAGCGCGGCCTGGCACGGCTTGATCGACGCCTTGATCAGGTCGCTCACGAGACTTTCAAGCTTCGCACGGGTCAGCTTCATCACCATGTGAAGCGGCTGACCGTTGGCCCCCATCGAGATGAACGGCTGGTTGATCTCGGTCTGCGACGCCGAGGACAGCTCGATCTTGGCCTTTTCGGCAGCTTCCTTGAGCCGCTGCAGCGCCATCTTGTCCTTGGTCAGATCGACGTTGTTCTCTTTCTTGAACTCGCCCGCCAGGTAATTGACGATCCGCATGTCGAAGTCTTCACCGCCAAGGAAGGTGTCACCATTTGTGGACTTCACCTCGAACAGGCCGTCGTCGATCTCGAGGATGGTCACGTCGAAGGTACCGCCGCCGAGGTCGTAGACCGCGATGGTCTTCGATTCCTTCTTGTCGAGGCCATAGGCCAGCGCCGCCGCGGTCGGCTCGTTGATGATGCGCAGCACTTCCAGACCGGCGATCTTGCCCGCGTCCTTGGTGGCCTGACGCTGCTGGTCGTTGAAATAGGCCGGAACGGTGATCACCGCCTGGTCGACCTCTTCGCCAAGATAGCTCTCGGCGGTTTCCTTCATCTTCTGCAGGATGAAGGCGGAAATCTGCGAGGGCGAATACTTTTCACCGCGCGCCTCGACCCATGCATCACCGTTGCCGCCATCGACAATGGTGTAGGGCATGTTCTTCTTGTCCTTGTTCAGATCGGCATCGTCGAACCGACGACCGATCAGACGCTTGACGCCGAACACGGTGTTTTCCGGATTGGTCACGGCCTGGCGCTTGGCAGGCTGGCCGACGAGACGCTCGTCTTCGGTAAAGGCGACGATGGACGGGGTCGTCCGCGCGCCTTCCGCATTCTCGATAACCCGCGGCTGGCTGCCATCCATGATGGCGATACAGCTGTTGGTGGTCCCGAGGTCGATACCGATCACTTTACCCATAATTTCGATCCCTTCTTGAATTCAAGGCGATGTCCCGAGGCACGAACCCATTTTGGCATTCCGCGCCCCGATTTCGGTTGCGGACGAGACACTGTGCCCCGTTCACGCGTTCGTGGGGTATATAAGAAGCGGTATTTGACGCTGCAAGCGCAGTACGGGGAAAGAATCAGAGGATTTGCCGGAAATTCGTGGGGGCTTTTCTCTGACGCATGGCTGACGCACCATCACAGACATGTCCCCGACGCTTGTGCTGCGCGATATCGCGATCCATCAAGGCTTCCTCGACCGCCCGGCGCAAGAGCGCCTGGTCACCGGGTTGCGCGCGGTGTTGCGGGCCGCGCCGCTGGTCACGCCGGTGACGCCACGCGGGCAGAAGATGTCGGTGGCGATGTCGGCCGCGGGTCGTTTCGGCTGGATCACCGACCGCAAGGGCTACCGCTATGAGCCGACGCATCCGTCGGGGCAGCCGTGGCCGCCGATCCCCGAGGCGGTGCTGGCGATCTGGGATGCGGTGTCGGGCAGTGACCGCGCGCCGGAATGCTGCCTGATCAACTGGTATGGCGAAGGCGCGCGCATGGGGCTGCACCAGGATCGCGACGAGGCGGATTTTGCGCATCCGGTGGTGTCCGTGTCGCTTGGGGATGACGGGTTGTTCCGCATCGGCAACGACACGCGCGGCGGCAAGACCGAGTCGATCTGGCTGCGCTCGGGCGATGTGGCGGTGATGGGCGGCGCGGCGCGGCTGCGGTATCACGGGGTGGATCGCATCCGCTTCGGGTCGTCCACCTTGCTGCCGAATGGCGGGCGGATCAATCTGACGCTTCGGGTCGTGACCTGAACGCGGCGCGTCCCGCCCCGGTTGATCGACTCCGGTGCGCTGCCAGTTCAGCGCGGCGCGACCGAGCAGCAGCCGGAATAGAGCGCGTCACCCAGCAGGAAATCGCCGGTCAGCCCGTAAAGGCGGTCCGACATGCCATCGCTGCACTCCGCCCGGCCCATGATCAGGATGGCCCGTCTGCCGCTGGCCGGACCGGCATAGGCAAAGCGATCCGGACGGCCCGAGGCACGGGTGCGCAGGGTGATCGGGCCGGACTGGACGCCCTTGTCGAAATGCTCGAAATCGAAGCTGCCGTCGGCAAGGCCCAGCGACCAGAACGGCTCTGTGCCGAAGCAGGTCTGCGCGTCGGGCAGACCATCCGGCCATTGACCGGATACGCGCGCGAGAAAGGCCAGCGACGCCCACCCCGCACCCTCGTCCACGTTGACGCGGCCCCATCCGGATTGGATGGCGGTGACCTCGATATCGCGGGCGTCGGGTGCCAGCGACCCGATCTGGTTGGCCGAGGCCGACGGCGCGTCTCGCAGGTTCAGCACATCGCCCGCGGCGACGCCGGTGACGTCGTAAAGCGCAGGCAGGTCCTGTGCAGCCAGCGGCGCGGCCAGCATCAGTGTCAGCAACAGCGAGATCGCCCATCTCATCGGCGCGCCCCCCAGGAAACAGAGATCTTTCGGCGGGTATAGAATTCCAGCATCAGACCGATCATGAAGAACACCAGTATAATCCAAAGCGGGTACGCAAGCGAGGAATTCCGCGGCGTGTAGTTCAGGAACGCGTAGCCGCGCGCCTGGTCGATGGTGTGAAACAACGGGTTCCAGTCGAACATGGCCAGCATCTTGGGGGGCAGCATGTTGGCCGCGAACATCTTGCCCGAAGCGATCATGTTGGCCCGCGCGTAGATCGTCGTCGCCATGCCCACCGGAACCGGGGCCCAGGGGGCAACGGCCATGAAAACCATGCCGATGGCCGCACCCGCCCCCCAGGCAACCAGCAGCATGCCGTAGGCCTGGATCGGATGGTGGATCGACGCCAGCGCGCCCGGCGCGAACACGGTGTCATAGACGAACAGGATCGTCAGCAACGTGATGGTCTGGATATAGAGCGTCGACAGCATCGCCGACAGGATCGTCACGGCGGTGTTCATCGGCGCATGCAGCATCATCGGGCCCAGCGCGCTACCGGCGGTGCGCACGGCACTCATGGTCTTGATGTGGGTCATGTAGATGAACACGCCCGACATGATGAAGATCATGTAGTCGCCGCGAATGGGGGCCGAGCGCATGCCCAGAAGACTGAACATGAAGAAGAATGCCAGGGTGAAGATCACCGTCTGCGCCATGTTCATGACGATGGCCATCACGGCATTGTTGTGCCCAGACCGGACCGTACGGGCGGCATTGTGAAAGATCAGCTCTGCAATCTGCAGCGCACCACCGATCTTGGTGCGCGGTTTGACTGTCTCGAACATGGGGCCTGCTCCGCCTCTGTCTTCCCCGGCCTTGTCTACTTGCGGCCTTCGGTTTCGCGCACCATAAGATCAAGGCGGTTTCAAATCAATGAACGCGGAAATTGTGCCGTGGGGAAGGCGAGAGTTTGAATTATTCTGAATTGACGCAAATCATGCGCAGACTGGCCATCGAAGCGGGCGACAGGATCATGGAGATCTACAACTCCGACGATTTTGCGGTGAAGACCAAGTCCGATGCATCGCCGGTGACCGCAGCCGACGAAGCTGCCGACGCTCTGATCTCGGAGGGGCTGCGCGCGGCGTTTCCCGACGTCGCCCTTGTCACCGAGGAACAGGCCGACAGCCACGGCCAGGATGTCAGCACCTTCCTGATCGTCGATCCGCTGGACGGCACCAAGGAATTCATCAACCGGCGCGGCGATTTCACCGTCAATATCGCGCTGGTGGTCGACGGCCTGCCGACGCGCGGCGTGGTCTACGCCCCCGCCAAGGGCCGGATGTTCTATACCGACAGTGTCGGCACCTCGGTCGAGGAAGAGGGACCGTTCGACGCCGACACGCCCGGCGAGACCCGGCCCATCCACGTCGCCGAAGCCAACAACGCGGACCTGATGGTCGTCGCCTCGAAATCGCACCGCGATCAGGCCACCGACGACTACATTGCGAAATACGACGTCAAGGACATGACCTCCGCCGGATCATCGCTGAAGTTCTGCCTGGTCGCGACGGGCGAGGCCGATCTCTATCCGCGCCTCGGGCGGACGATGGAATGGGACACGGCGGCGGGTCACGCGGTGCTGGCCGGTGCCGGTGGGCGCGTGGTGCGCTTCGACGATCACGGCCCGCTGACCTACGGCAAGCCCGGTTTCGCAAACCCGTTCTTCATCGCCTATGCGCCGGGTGTAGATCTCAAGCAGGGCTGAGCCGCGATGGAGCCTCTGCCGGTCAGCGTCGTTGTGGTCAGCCGCGATCGCCCGGCGGCGCTGGCACGCTGCCTGACGGGGCTTGCCCAACTCGATCATCCGCCCTTCGAGGTGGTGGTGGTCGCCTGTCCCGCCGGGCTGGACGCTGTCCGGGCGCATCCCAGGGCGGATGAGGTAAAGACCGTTGCCTACGATCAGCCCAACATTTCGGCGGCGCGCAATCGTGGCATCGCCGCCGCCGCGGGCGAGATCGTGGCCTTCCTTGACGATGACGCGGTACCCGAGCCGTCGTGGCTGGCGCGTCTGGCCGCGCCTTTCGCGCTGGATACGGTCGCGGCCTCGGGCGGGTATGTGATCGGGCGCAACGGATTCTCGCTGCAATGGGGCGCGGCGAGCGTCGATACCCTCGGAGAGGCGCACCCCCTGCATCTCGATGGCGACGCCCCCATCACGCTGCACCCGAGGGAAGGCCGCGCGATCAAGACCGAGGGCACCAACATGGCCTTCCGCCGTGACGTCCTGGCCGGGCTTGGCGGGTTCGACCCGGCCTATCGCTTCTTTCTCGACGAGACCGACCTGAACATGCGTCTGGCCAAGGCGGGCGAGGTCACGGCGCTGGTGCCGATGGCGCGGGTGCATCACGGCATGGATGCCAGCACGCGCCGCCACGCCGACCGCACGCCGCGCGACCTGACCGAGATCGGGGCCTCCAAGATGGTCTTCCTGCGCCACCACGCGCCAGAGGCCATGCATGACCGCGCGATCGCGGCATTTCGGGCCGCCCAGAAAGCGCGGCTGGCAGCGGCAATGCAGCGCGGTCCGCTCGACCCCGGTGACGTGATCCGACTGATGCGCGGACTGGACCGGGGCATCGCGGAAGGCCGCACCCGTTCCATCGGCACGCTGGCCCCGCTTCCACGGGCCGCGTCTGGATTTCTGCCGTTCACGGCCGCACCGGGCGCCGCCCACCGGCTGATCGCCGGCCGCCGCTGGTCGCGCGCGCGTCTCGAGACACTGGCGCGGGACGCCCGTGCGGCCGGGCAGACCGTGACCCTGATGTCGCTGAGCGCCACCGCGCTCTACCACCGGCTGCGGTTTCGGGAAGATGGCATCTGGGTGCAGGAAGGCGGTCAGTTCGGCCGCGCGGATCGCACCGAGCCGCTGATCCGCCCTGCCAGCCTGCGGCAGAGGATCAGGCAGGAGACGGCCCGCCTGCGCCCGTTTCGCAACCTCTGAGCAAAATAATTGCGCTCTTTTCGGCCCAAACCCGTCTTTGGGTAATGTATTCCCGCATGGCAAAAGTTAGACTTCCGCAAAAGACGAGGAGCAGTCATGAAAAATAAAGTCTCGAAGGCCATCTTCCCCGTTGCCGGGCTGGGCACGCGTT
>NZ_JBTLRF010000007.1:0-164001 GCF_054482575.1 Roseivivax sp. CAU 1753
GATGGGGCAATCGGCAGATGCTTGCAGATCGGCTCAACCCCGATATCCCTATTCTCTTCGATAAAGGCGATCATGTCCTGGACCGGCGGTCGAGCTCCGCCTGAGCAAAATATGCAGACGCCTATCGCAGGATCTCATTGGCCTGCTTCAGCTCGCGGTTCTCGCGTTCCAGCGCCTTCATCTTCTCGGCCACCTCGGTCGTGATGCCGGTTCGATCGCCACGATCCACCTCAGCCTTCTTGACCCATTCGTTCAGTGTTTGCGGCGCACAGCCGATCTTCGAGGAAATCGACAGGATCGCCGACCAGCGGCTCTCATGCTGTCCTTGATTGTCCAGAACCAGGCGAACGGCACGCTCGCGCACTTCGGGGGAATACTTGTTCGTTGTCTTGCTCATGATGCTCCATCCTACTCAGGAGTTGGAGCCTCCGGCAAACCCGGCGCGGTTCAAACCGAGGATTTTTCAGGGGAGCAGGTCAGTCCGTTTGGCATTATTCAGAGGAACACAGGAAGATCCTTATATTGAAACGGTTTTGGATAACCATCCTCTGTAAGGCTTGCCTGCATCGACATACATTTACGGCTTCGCATCGTGATAATTCGTCGGCAATCGGCCAGCTCTATTCTTGTTACAACCTCCTGTCCATCGAATGGCTTTACGATATAATCTGTAGCGCCTGCTACTATCGCACGCTCCATATGCAACCTGTGATCCAATCGTGAAATCATGATAATCGGCGTATCCTTATAATCGGGAATATTTCGAATTCTTCTGCACAATTCAACTCCGTCAAAGTTGGGCATGTACATGTCGAGTAGAAAGCACGAAAATGATTCCACTCCTTCGGATAAAATCCTGATAGCATCAGAACCAGACGTGGTGAACTCAAAATTGCTATAGACAGATCCAGCAAGCGCCAAGTCGAGCAGGTCCTTCATTAGCGGATCATCATCAACGGCCAGAATTTTCATACTTTTCTCACTAAGGCAGTCATTCTGTGTTCACAGTTAATACTATGAAATTGTCTTTGTTGTGTTCATACTGTGAACAATTTGTCTTTTGACCTGCTCCCCTGAAAAGTCCTCGGTTTGAGGTTAGCCTGTTCTCTGAACGAGGAGACAGACGATGAAGAGATCACTTTTCAGCGAAGCGCAGATCATTGGCATTTTGAAGGAGCTTCAGGCGGGCATGAGCGCGCCAGATCTGTGCCGGAAGCATGGGATCAGTGATGCGACCTTCTACAACTGGCGCCGCAAGTATGGCGGCATGGAAGTCGCCGATGCCAAGCGGCTGAAGGCGCTGGAACCCGAGAATGCGAAGCTGAAGAAGATGCTGGTCGAGCAGTTGATGGACGTTGCCACGTTGAAAGAGATGCTTGGAAAAAACTTCTGTGGCTCGGTTCGAGGAGGAAGGCTGTGGACTGGGCCATGAAGGAAAAGAGCTACTCGCAGAGGCGGGCCTGTGCCCTGGCCGGGATCGATCCGCGCGTCTACCGGCGTGCATCGAAGCGCCCTGCGGACACGGAACTTCGGTTCAGGATGAAGGAGCTGGCATCGGAGCGACGGCGGTTCGGGTATTGGCGCCTGCACATCTCGCTGAAGTGCGAGGGATGGCAAGTGAACTGGAAGAAGCTGTACCGGCTCTACCGCGAAGAATGGTTAACCGTTCGTAAACGGGGCGGACGCAAGCGCGCAGTCGGTACGCGAACTCTTATGGCGATCCCGCAGGGCCCGAACCAGCGCTGGTCGCTCGATTTCGTGTCGGACGCGCTGGAAGACGGGCGGCGGTTCCGGGTGCTGAATGTGATCGATGACTTCAGCCGGGAATGCCTGGCCGCCATCGTGGACACATCAATTGGCGGTGCGCGTGTCGCTCGTGAGTTGGATCGCATTGCCGAGTTACGCGGTTACCCGTGCATGGTAGTCTCGGACAACGTCCTATGTCGGGGAAATCTGGCTGCTTTGGTCAGCAGGTCATGGGACATCCGGAGCACCGGACGCCCTCTAACGGTTGCCCAGACGGGCTCTGCCGTCAAGAAATGATCTCTTCCATAGCAAACACAGGGTACGCGCGCTGGCGGCCCTCACCGTCCTTAATACGAGATCCCAAATCCCAAGCAGAAGGCCCGAACATTATCTACGAGGTCAGCAAGCTGCTTCCACGGCTCATCAGAGAGAGGTCCTTCCGCCTGGGCTCACCCCCTCGAAAAAGGGGCGATAGGGTGCGCCATGTTTGACCACGGCGTGTACGGTGCGCGCCATCTTGGCCGCGATCGCGGTGTAGGCCTTGCGGCGCAGATGGGCGTTGTGTCGGTCCTTCGAGATGTAGCGTTCGAACTTGTCCCGGAAGCTGTTGGTCCGCTTGAGAACGGCGGTTTGGCCGGCCATCCAGAGCGTGCGCCGCAATCGGGCATTGCCATACTTCGAGATGCGGCTTTGGCCACGGAACATGCCGGACTGCATTGTGGCGAGGTCCATTCCGCAGAACTTCAGGAACTGCCGGTGATGGCGAAACCGACGCAGGTCACCGGCCTCGGCCAGGATGGTCATGGCGTTGATCGGACCGATCCCGGGAATGGTCGTCAGCAGCTGATAGTCGGGCAGATTCGACAACAACTCGACGGCCCGTGCCTCGATCACATCCCGCTGTCCGATCAGGCTGCGACCTTCGGCCAGTACCAGGCGGAACATGCGGATGGCATCGGAGTCGGAATGCACTGGCAGTCCGACTGAACTGACCGCAGTGGCGTAAATATCTGAAAGCAGATGCTCTTTGGAAACCTTGCGGCCAACGACCTCCCAAGCATCAGCTATAAAAGCCTCCTGGCTCATGACCGTGGTCATATGTGGCGATGGATACTTCTCGAGGAACGCCAGGAACCAATCGGTCCGCGAGCTTCGATGAAATCGCTCGGCCTCGAGAAAGTACAGCGGTAGGTGCGGTAGGTAATGCGTCAGGATGCGGTGCCACAACTCGGTCTTCGAGCGCGAAACGATCTCGTGGGTTTTAAAGAGCTCCTGGATGTCCGCGGTCCCGGTCACGAGCGGATCATGGAAGAACTGTACGGCCCCGATCTCCATCATGTGCAGAATGACCTGGGCGTCCTTGGGATCATTCTTGTCCCAGCTGTTGTGCAGAGCCTCGCGCGTTCGGGCCAAGCCAACGGAAGAGACAAGCTTCAGGTCGAAACCGGCCTGGCCGAGATGATGAGCCAAAGCACGGTGATAATTGCCGGTCGCCTCAAACCCGATCCGTACCGGCAGTTCATAGCTGGCGAGAGCGATGGCCAAGCGCTGAAAATCTTCCAGCGTGTTCGTAATCGTTATGCGGCGACGGCGCTTCTTGCCGGGAATGCCAATAAACACTTCGTGCCGGTGTTTTGAAATGTCGATGGCGACCAGCACGGTCGAAGCAGTAGAATGGGTGGCGGTCATAGCCGGTCTCCTCAGCAGTGTGGTTATGCAAAACCACTGTTGAGACCTAAGACCCGGTTATGGCCACCCGCTGCGCAATTTGGAGGCTGCGCGCGTGGCCATAACCTGTCGGCAGCCCTTCTTCCCGACGTGCTACGGCACGGAGCTGACTTCGAACGCGATGCTGAAATGGCAGGAAGACCGCCAAGTCAGCTGGCACTACATCGCCCGGGAAAGCCCGTGCAGAACGGCTTGGTCGAGAACTTCAACGGGCGGATGCGGGAGGAATGCCTGAACGAACACCTGTTCCCGTCTCTGCGCCATGCCTGCCGAATGATTGCGGCATGGCGCGCCGACTACAATCACCACCGCCCACATTCGAGCCTCGACGGGCTCACTCCGTGGGAGTATCACCAACGGTCAAGAGAGGACCAAACCCTGAACAGAGCTAACTGAAAAACGCGGACTCACAGGGGAGCAGGTCAGCACTGCTGGCCGATCGACAGATCCGGGTGGCCAGCCTCGATCATGCCGCGCCTCACTTCCCGCCCCAGGGCTTCAGCTTTCGTTCCAAAAAAGAGTTGGCCACCGCCAGCTCCCCGAGCTTGGCGTGGAGCTCCTTCACCTGCTCCTCGTCAATCTCCGGCTTCTTGCGGCCCCCGCGCTCAAACACACCGGACGCACCTTCAAGCAGGGCCCGCTCCCATTGATGGATCATCGTCGCCTCTCAGTGTTTGCTAAGCAAACACCTGCCGGTAACAGATGCATCCCGAACCGGCTCGCCAGCTCGGCGACCGCCTCTCCGCCTTTCAGGGCTTCCAGCGCGACCTTGGCCTTGAACTCAGGCGCGTGCTGCTTCCGTTTCGACATCTCTGATCTTCTTCTCGTCGAAGATCAGCAGACTGAAAATCGTAGCTTACGTCAGTGGCCGAATTTCCGGGGGTAGCTCACGGTGGTCAATTATGCCGAGCGGTACCGCGATGGGAAGCGCGTTTCGACTGCACCGGTCGAAGCGAGCGTCAACAGGCTTGTCGCCAAGCGATTTGTGAAAAAACAACAAATGCGATCGTGACGCACCGGGGCACATTACCTGCTGAAGGCTTGGGCATCTGTGCTGACCAGAGATCTAACTGAACGAACGAAATATTAAGCGCCGAAGCAGCCTATTCCGGGCAACATTGCGAGCTTCATCAGCCCTACACCACCTTTGCTCAGGGCAGCATAACCCCACGGTTTTGAACGGGCCCCAAGTCCACGGTGAAAATCCTCCCGCCAGAAAGGGTAAAGGTGGACGACTTTTACGCCTCCCGCAGCAGGTTCATCCCGCCGCTACCGTGGCCGACTTTCTCACCACCGTTCTCATCAAGCCAAGTGCAACGTACCTACCACTGGCCTCTCGACAACGGCGCAGCCTTGTCGATCCGGCGGGGGTCACTACCTTGTGCGGGTCGATCCGATCCAGCGAGGAAACCAGATGTCATCGCCGCCGCCCGAGTTGCCGAGAAGCCTCGTGGACTACCTCGAACGGACCGGCGTGGCGTTGTCGGTATCGGCACGTCACGACGATGCGCCCCTGGTCATGGTCAACGACGCGTTCTGCAAACTCACCGGGTATGCGCGCAACGAGGCGGTCGGGCGCAATTGCCGCTTCCTGCAGGGGGCCGATACGCGGCCCGAGGAGCGGCAAGCGATGCGCGCGTTCATGGACGATCCCGACGCGGACAGCGGGCGCTTTCCGGTCCTGAATTATCGCAAGGACGGCACCGCGTTTCAGAACTTCGTCTTCATGACACGTCTCAGGACCCGTTTGGGACAGACGCAGTTCATCCTCGGGTCGCAGTTTGACATGACGACCGTGATGCGGCGGGCGCGGATCGGCGACAATGACGGCGCACTGAACCGTGCCTTGATGGACATGGACCAGATCGGCCGCGAGTTTGGACTGGCTATGGTGGGATCGGCCAAGATAATCTCGGATTCGGTCGCGATGCTCGCGAAACTTTCACTAAACGATGGCGACGCGCGCCGCTGATACCGAACCGGATTGATCGATGAAAGACAAGAACGACAGCGCCGCGGCGCCCGGCGCAGAAACCCGCGAGCGTCTGTGCATTGTTGGGATCGGGGCGTCGGCGGGCGGGCTCGAGGCGATCCGCGAGATGCTCAGCACGGCAACCGCCAAGAGCAACCTTGCCTATGTGGTCGTGCAACACCTCGATCCGAACCACGAAAGCCTGCTGGCCGAACTGCTGGGCCGCCATACCGAACTGAACGTGCTGCAGGTCAGCGGCGGCGAGAAGATCGAGGCCGACAACGTCTATATCATCCCGCCCGGTCACGGCCTGTCTGTCACGGACGGCACGCTGCAGCTGACCGATTTTGCCCAGCCGCGCGGGTTGCGGCGCCCCATCGACGACTTCTTCGAAAGCCTGGCCCTCGATCAGGGGCGGTTCGCGGCCTGTGTCATCCTGTCGGGCACCGGGGCGGATGGCAGCGCGGGGCTGCGCGCGATTAAAGAGCATGGCGGGCTGTGCCTGGTGCAATCGCCCGAAACCGCGAAATACGATGGCATGCCAACCTCGGCGCAAAGCACCGGGCTGGTCGATTTCGTGCGCTCGCCCGACCGGATCATCAGCGCGATCCAGCAGTTCTACGCCCATTCGCTCAGCGACAAGGTCGACGAAAAGCTGACGCGCACGGTCGAACAGATGATCCAGGACATCTGCGCCGTGGTCCGCACCACCGTCGGGCATGACTTTTCGGGCTACAAGAAATCGACCCTCGTGCGCCGGGTGCAGCGCCGGATCCAGGTGCTCGATCTGCCGGATGCCAATGCCTATCTGCGCTGCATCAAGGCCGATCCCGACGAATGCGAGATCCTGTTCCGGGAACTTCTGATCAACGTGACCCGGTTCTTTCGCGATACTGAACAATTCGAGATGCTGCGCGACGAAGCCATCAGGCCCCTGGTGCGCAATGCCGACAACAAGGACGAGATCCGCGTCTGGGTGCCGGGCTGTTCCAGCGGCGAAGAGGCCTATTCCATCGCGATGATGTTCGCGCATGAGGTGCGGCTGCAGCGGCGCGCGGTGAATATCCAGATCTTCGCCACCGATATCGACGAACAGATGCTGCGCATCGCGCGCGACGGCGTCTATCCGCAATCCGCGCTTGCCGACATTCCCGAGGGCATGCGCGACCTTTACACGGTGGCGCGCGATGGCAAGTTCCGGGTGTCGAACACGATCCGCGACATGGTGCGCTTCTCGATCCACAGCATCGTGCGCGATCCGCCCTTTTCCAACATCGACCTGCTGTCCTGTCGGAACCTGCTGATCTATTTCGGCGACAAGCTGCAGAAATCGGCGTTTCCGACCTTTCACTACGCCATCCGGCCCGGCGGCACGCTGTTTCTCGGCCCGTCCGAAACGGTCGGCCGCTTCGAGCATCTGTTCGCCCCGATCGAGCCGGGCGCACGGGTGTTCCGGCGCAACAACGCCCGACCGGAGTATCCGCAGCACCTGCGCGGGCAGATCTTTACCGAAACAGCCGTACCGCGCCGCCCGGCCCGGGATCAGGACGAAGCGACCCGCGTCGGCTGGAGCGACGCGGGCGTCGCCGAACGGGTGCTCGAGCGCTATGCGCCCCCGACGCTGCAGGTTTCGACCAAGGGCGACATCCTGAAATCCACCGGCAAGCTGGGCAAATACCTCGATCTTGCGCCGGGCCAGTCGCAGAGCCAGACCGCCGCCGCGGTTGCCCGTCCCGGCGCCCGTGAGGCGATCTCGGCGATCATCCGGCAGGTGGCGCAGTCGCGTCGGCGGTCGATCACCCGCGATCTGACCGCGCAATCCGAGTTCGGGCGACAGCCGTTCGACCTGATCGCCGACCCGCTGAACGACGGCACCCTGCTTTTGGTGTTTCGCGACCGCGACCGCTTCGAGGCGCTGGATGACGCCGATTTCGAGGAAGTGGACCCGTCCGACAGCCATGTCCAAAGCCTTGAGGACGAGCTGCGCACGACCCGCGCCCGGCTGCATGTCACCGTCGAGGAACTGGAGACCGCGAACGAGGAGCTGAAAAGCTCGAACGAAGAAATGATGTCGATGAACGAAGAGCTTCAATCGACAAACGAGGAACTGTCGACCGTCAATGACGAGCTGAAGGGCAAGGTCGACGAACTGTCCGTCGCCAATGCCGACCTGTCGAACTTCTTTGCCTCGACCGCGCTGCCGTTGCTGGTGGTGGACGCAAGGATGAACATCCGCAATTTCACCGACGCGATCGAGGTGATCTACCGGTTCCGCAATGCCGACCGCGGGCGTCCATTGCCAGAGGTCACCAGCACGCTGCACCGCGATCAGGAAGTGCTTGCCGCGATAGAGAAGGTTGTCGCCACCGGAGACCCCCATCACATGCGGGTCCGCGACCGGGTCGAGGGCCGCACCTGGGCGCTGGTGGTGACGCCCTACCGAATGCGCGACGGCGCGGTGGACGGCGCGACACTTGTCTTTACCGAAGTGACCGAAGCGCTGCGGCTGGAAGACGCGCTCAAGCACGAAGGCGAACGGCTGCGCCTGGCCCTCGATGTGGCGGAACAGGGCATCTGGGAATTCAACTACGACAGCAGCACGCTGGTGCTGGACGACATGGGCTGCCGCCTGATGGGTATCGAGGATGCGACCCTGTCGATCAGGGGTTTGCTGGCCGCGATTGCGCCGCATGATCGCGCCGCGGTCGAGACCGCGTTGCGGATGGAGGATGACAGCCCGCCGGGGCAGATCGACCTGACGCTTCAGCTGGCGGGCGATCCGGCGCATGCCCGATCCGTGCAGATCGTCGGACGACGGCTGGACGGCAACCGGACCTCGCGCGTGCTGGGTGTGATCTTCGACGTCACCGAGGAACAGGAATCCAAGCGCATCCGCGAGATGATGCTTCGCGAGATGAACCACCGGGTCAAGAACATGTTCTCGATCATTTCGGGCATGATCCGGATCGCCGGGCGCCAGACCTCGTCGGTCGACGAACTGGTGCGGGGGATCAGCGACCGGATCACCGCGCTGGCCCGGTCGCACGATCTGACCCAGCGTGCGCCCTCGTCGCAGCAACTGGCGCTGAAGGACGCGGTCGCGGCGTCGCTGGAACCTTACAGCGCGACGACCGCGATCTTCATCGACGGGCCGCCGGTGCCGGTCAGCAGCCAGGACCTGACGGCGCTGTCGCTGCTGTTGCACGAATGGGCCACCAACGCCGCCAAGTATGGCGTGCTCGGACCGGTCGAAGGGCGGCTCGAGGTGACCTGGGAACGGCTGGACGAAAATAAGGTCCGTTTGTCGTGGAACGAAATCTATCTTGGCCACGTTGAGCCGCATGAAGGCCAATCCGGCTTTGGTTCGACCCTGGTCCAGCTGTCCGCGTCGCAGCTTCAAGGCGACGTGACCGTCGATACGGATGGGCAGCAGAGAAGGACAATACTCACCTATGTGCCGCAAAGCTGACACCGCCACCACACCCCGAAAAGTGCTGGTCTGCGAAGACGAGCCGATCGTCGCCCTGGATCTGCAGATGCTGATCGAGGGCTTCGGCTATGACGTGCTCGGCCCCTTTGCCAGCGTGCGTCAGGCGCTTGACGCGCTGGACGGCCAGTCCCCCGATGCCGCGGTGCTGGACGTGCGCCTGCGCGACGGAGAGGTCTTTCCCGTCGCCAACAAGTTGCGCGACATGGGGGTGGGTCTGGTGTTTCACTCGGGCCACGCGATGGACGAGGATTTCACCTCGAACTATCCCGACGCGCGGTGCTGCCACAAGCCGCTGGTGACCACCAAGCTGCAAGAGGCGCTGGCGCAGATCGTGCCCGCTTAGGATCGGACATCCGCCATCCGCCCGGACCGGCCGGCGCGGTCGGGTCAGACCAGCCGCGCCAGGGTTTCCGCCGCGGCGCTGGCAAGGTGACGGCGCAGGCCGTCTTCTGCTCCTTGCGGATCCCGCGCCAGGATCGCGGCTACGATGACCGCATGCTCCTGGTTCGAGCGCGCCATCCGTTCGATATTCTGCAGTTGCGACTTGCGAAACGGCGCCAGCTTGTGCCGCTGCATGTTGCCAAGCGTCACCAGATCGGCGTTCTGCGTGCCGTCGAAGATCAGGGAGTGAAAGCGGGCATTGGCCTCTTCGTACCCGGCGACCGCCCCCTGACCGCTGAGATCGCTCATCTCGCGGTGCACCGCCTCAAGTTCGGCCCGCCGGTCGTCAGGCATCCGCAGCGCCGCAAAGCGACCGCACAGGGCCTCGATCTCGGCCATGGCCTCGAACATCTGGGCAATCCGTTCGCGGGTGAACTCGGCCACCACGACGCCGCGATAGGGCTGCCGTTCCGCAAGACTGCGCGCGACAAGCTGATGCAGCGCCTCGCGGACCGGGGTGCGCGAAACACCGAAGCGCTGTGTCAGGGCCTGTTCGTCAAGCTTCGCCCCGGGCGCGATCTGCCCGGTGACGATCTCGCTCTCGAGCGTTGCAGCAACAGAGGCGCTGCGCACCTCGCGACGGACCGTCGGGTCCGCCGAACCGGATTTTGGCGTTGGTGCGTCTCTCATCGCCCCGAGGTTACAGCGGCAGGGGCGATTCCAAAACAGTAAACGCGCAAGGGCGGGTCTGCTATTGTGAACGCCGCGGCCGGCTTTGGTCAACCTTGCCGGGCTTGCACCGATCCTCAAAAAGCACATGCGAAGCCGAGATCACCCGCCTTGCTTAACCTCGCACTGCTGTTCCCCATCCGGCGCGGGGCTGTGTCATCGGCCCCGGCTACTGGGCGGTCCAGCCGCCGTCGACGGGGATGGCGGTGCCGGTGACGTTGTGCATCGCCCGCTGGCAGAGAAAGACCGCGATCGCGCCGATTTCGGCTGGGTCCGAGGTGCGCAGGCTGGGCTGTTTTTCGGCCAGAAGGCTGGCGATCCCGGCGTCGCGGTCGCCGCCATGCCGGGCCGCGCGCGCGGCGACCTGCGGTTCGATGATCGCGGTTTCGGTCCAGCCGGGGCAGATGCAGTTGACCGTCACACCGCCGGTGTCCTTGCGTCCCTCGGCGGCGTATTCAAGCGCGGCGACCTTGCTCATCCCCACGAGGCCGTGCTTGGCCGCGACGTAGGGTGCCTTGGCCGCCGACGCCACGAGGCCGTGGACCGAGGCGATGTTGATCACCCGTCCGTAGCCGCGGTCCGCCATGCCGGGCAGGCAAAGCCGCATGGTGTCGAAGGCCGCCGAGAGGTTGACGGCGAGGATCGTATCCCAGATTTCGCGCGTGGCGTCCTTGAGCGGCGCGGTGCGCTGGATGCCTGCGTTGTTGACCAGGATGTCGACAGGATGCCAGGCTTGGACCGCCGCCACCATGTCGGCGATCTCGGACGGGTCGCGCAGATCGCCATCGAAAAACCGCACATCCGCAGCACCCGCCGCCGCCACCGCCGCGCAGGCGGCATCCCGTTCGGCGGCGTTTGCCAGACCGTGCAGCGCCACCGTCGCACCCGCGCGGGCAAGCCCGGTCGCAATCGCCAGTCCGATGCCCTGAACCGAGCCGGTCACAAGCGCCGTGCGCCCTGCAAGATCTGTCGTCATCCTTCGTCTCCCCTGGGTTTCAGTCGGTTGCGCAGCTCGGTTTTCAGGACCTTGCCGTAGTTGTTCTTCGGCAGTTCGGCGACGAAGACATAGTCTTTGGGCCGCTTGAACCGCGCGATATGATCGAGGCAGTACCGGTCAAGCGTTGCCGCCTCGGCGCGGGCACCCGCCACGGGCACCACGAAGGCCACGATCGCCTCTCCCCATTCGGCATCGGGACGGCCCGTCACCGCCACCTCGTGCACCGCGGGATGGGTCAGCAAAACCTCTTCGACCTCGCGCGGGTAGATGTTGGTGCCGCCCGAAATGATGACATCCTTGGACCGGTCGTGCAGCGTCAGGTATCCGTCCGCATCGAGGGTGCCGATGTCGCCGGTGCGCAACCAGCCGTCCACCAGCGTCTCGGCGCTGGCGTGCTCCTGGCCCCAATAGCCCAACATCACCGGCAGCCCCTGCACCAGGATCTCGCCGGTTTCGCCCAATGCAAGCGCCGCACCGAAGGCGTCGGCGACCCTGATCCGAACCGCCGATTGCGCCCGCCCGACCGAAGACAGCCGTTGCCGCCAGCGCGGGTGGTCGCGGTCGGCCACCTCGGCCCGGGACAGCGCCGAGATCGCCATCGGGCATTCGCCCTGACCGTAGATCTGCACGAAGCGCGGGCCCATGGCATCGACGGCGTCGACGATGTCGGCGGTGTACATCGGGCCGCCGCCGTAGACGATGGTCTTGATCCCCGCGCCGGTCGCACCCGTGGCGCGGGCCGCGTCGATCAGGCGGCGCACCATGGTCGGTGCGGCAAACATCGAGACATTGCCCAGCCGCGCCGAGAGGTCCAGCACCTCGTCCGCGTCAAACCCGCCCGAGGCGGGTACCACGTGGCGCGCGCCGCGCATCACGTGCATGAAGTTGTAGATCCCCGCGCCATGCGACATCGGCGCGGCGTAGAGGATGGCATCGGCCTCCTCGACCGCGTCGACATCGACGAAATAGCCCAGGGCCATCGCGGTCAGATTGGCCGCGCTCAGCATCACGCCCTTGGGCTTGCCGGTGGTGCCCGAGGTGTAGAACAGCCAGATCATGTCGGCAGCACGCGTCGGATGCGGTGCGGCCAGCGGCGCGGCCCGGATCAGTGCCGCGAAGGCATCCGTCCCGAAGGCCAGCGTCGGCACGCCCAGATCGATGCCATGCCCGGCGCTGACAAAGGCAAGCCTGGCACCGGCGTTGTCGATGATCCAGCCCGCCTCGCGCGGGTGCAGCTTGGCGTTGATCGGGACCGCCACCGCGCCCGCGAACCAGATGCCGTAGAGCGCTTCGAGGTACTGCGTCGCATTGGCGGCAAAGAGGGCGACGCGGTCCCCGGGCAGGATGCCGTGCTGCCCCCGCAACGCTCCGCCGATGGCGGCTGCGCGCCGCGCGAAGGTGGCGTAATCGGCAACGACGCGGTCGCCCTCGAGCAGCGCGGGATTGTCCGGCACGCGCGCGGCACTGCGCAGCAGCCATTCTGCCGGGTTCATCGCGCACCTGCCTTGTTTTCGAGGATCGAGACGTAGTTTGCCACGCCAGAGCCGCCCATGTTGAACACGCAGCCCAGTTCCGCATCCGGAAGCTGCATCGCGTCGGCCTGACCGGCCACCTGCCGCGCGGCCAGAACGTGCATCGACACGCCGGTGGCACCGACAGGATGGCCCTTGGCCTTCAGCCCGCCCGACAGGTTCACCGGCAGGGCGCCATCGGCAAACACCGTGCCCTCGGCCAATGCCCGCGCGCCCTGCCCGCGCGGGACAAGGCCCATCGCCTCGTAGCTCATCAGTTCGGCGATGGTGAAGCAGTCGTGCACCTCTGCGAAATCGAGGTCGTCGACGGTGATCCCGGCCTCTTCATAGGCGCGCCGGAAGGCTTCGGTCGGGCCTGCGAATTCCAGCAGGTCGCGGCGCGACATCGGCAGGAAATCGTTGACCTGCACGGCGGCCCGAAAGCCCACCGCCTGCGGGAAATCGGCCGCCATGTCGTCGGCGACCAGCACCAGGGCTGCCGCGCCGTCGGATATCAGCGAACAATCGGTCATCCGCAGCGGGGCGGCGATCATCGGGTTCCGGTCGCTGACCGTGTTGCAGAAGTCAAAGCCGATATCCTTGCGCAGATGCGCCAGCGGATTGTCGAGGGCGTTGCGGTGGTTCTTCGCGGCGATCTGCGCCAGCGCCGCCGAGCGATCGCCATGGGCCTGGAAATAGGCCTCGGCGAAGCGGGCAAAGATCCGGGGGAAGGACATGCCGTCCTCTTCGGCGGCATAGCCTGCCTGCATCAGCGCGTCGGTCACGCCGTCGGTGTCCATCGCGGTCATCTTCTCGACGCCGATCACCACGGCCACGCGGGCGGCCCCGGCGCGGATCGCGTTGCGCGCCGCGTGGATCGCAGCCGAACCGCTGGCGCAGGCATTTTCGACCCGCGTTGCCGGTGTGAAGCGCAGCGCGTCATCGGTTTGCAGCGCAAGCGATGCGGCAAAGCCGTCGCGCACCATCCCGGCGTTGAAATGCCCCAGCCAGATGCCATCGACCGCCCCGGCGTCGATGCCTGCGTGATCGAGCGCCTCGCGCGCCGCCGCGGTGATCAGCGTTTCGAGTGTCTCGGCCTCGAGACGTCCGAACCTCGTGTGGCCCCAGCCGACGATTCGCGCATCCATGATGGTGTCTCCCTGCGATGGTCTGCCAACAGGATAGACCGTTGGGCGGGGGGCTTACCATTCGTGGAACTACGTGGTTCTCTGCGCGGTCATGGAGACCGGGACATCCATCGCTTTCGACGCCGCGCCGATCGGGCTGCTGATTTCGCGCGACCGCGTGATCGAGGCCTGCAACCGCGCCTGCGGCGACGTCTTCGGCTATCCCCCCGCGGCGCTGGCCGGTCGTTCGCTGGCCCTGCTTTACCCGTCGCGCGACGAGTTCCGGCGCATCGGCGAGATCGGCCTCGAGCGGATGCGCAAGAGCGGTGTCTATCTGGGCGAGCGGATCATGCGGCGGCGCAACGCAGAGCTGTTCTGGTGCCGGGTGCGCGGTCAGTCCCTGACCCCCGAGGCGCCCTTTGCCCATGCGGTCTGGAGCATGGAAGACATCTCGGACAGTCGCCCCATCGTGCAACTGTCGCGCCGCGAGCGGCAGGTGGCGATGCTGTTGACCGAGGGTCATACCAGCAAGGAGATCGCCCGCCTGCTGGGGATTTCGCACCGCACGGTCGAAGCCCACAGGTCCAGCCTCAACCGCAAGCTCAACGTCCGCAACTCGGCCGAATGCGTCGCCCGCCTGTCGGGACTGCCGGACTGATCGCAGGCGGGCGGGCGGGCCTAGGCGATCCTGACGTCGCTGCGGACCTGGAACCGCGCCGGATCGAAGGTCGCGACGGAGACCTCAATCAGAATGCCGTCCGCGTCGAAAAGCTGCGCATCGATCTGCAGCGCCGGGGCGCCTTCGGGCACGCCGATGATCTCTGCGTCCCCGCGCGAACAGGGCACCGCGCTGACCGACTGGACGACGCGCGCGACCCTGTTGCCGAAGGTGTCCTCGATCAGTTGAAACACCGACCCGGGGGCCTGGCCGACAAGGGTCTCGATGGCGGCGAACCGTGCGGGCACGTAGACCCGATTGGCGCTGAAGGGGCGCGCCTCGCCGCGCAGCTTGCGGGTGGCGCTGACCTCGAGCCAATAGCCCGTCTCGCTGGTCAGGCCGGTCAGTTGCGCGACATCTTCGGTGGGCACGCTGCGGGTTCCCAGAATGGTGAACTCGGTGTCGCGCCCGAGGCTCAGCAGCTCGTCGATGCCCTGCGTGGCCATGTGGAACTGGCGTTTCGGCGTCGCCGATATGATCTCGGTCCCGGCGCGCTTGCGGCGGCTGAGAACGCCCGCGGCCTCCAGCTCTGCGAAGGCCAGGCGCAGGGTCGAGCGGCTGACACCCAGGGTCGCCGCGTATTCCGCCTCGGGCGGCAGGCGGTCGCCGATCTTCAGCGCGCCGTCGCGGATCTTGGCCAGGATATCGTCGGCCAATTGCGCGTAAAGCGGCGTCATCGCAGCGTTCCCGGCAGCCAGAGCGCAAGCCCCGGGAACAGCGCCAGCAGGACCGCGAAAACCACCAGCAGGCCGAAGAACGGCAGCGCTGCGCGGGCGATGGTGCCGATGCTTTCACCGGTCTGCGACTGGATGACAAAGAGGTTGAAGCCGATGGGCGGCGTGATCTGGCTGATCTCGACCGCGACGACGACAAAAATGCCGAACCACAACGGATCATAGCCCGCCGCGATGATCAGCGGCAGCGTGATGGGCAGCGTCATGACGATGATCGAAGTGCCGTCGAGAAACATGCCCAGCAGCGCGTAAAACGCCAGAAGCACGAGGATCAGCGCGAAGGGTGCCAGACCCAGCCCGGCGATCTGCCCGGCGATGGCCTTGGGGATGCCCAGAAAGCCGAAGGCGGAATTGAGCAGCGCCGCGCCGATGATGATCAGCCCGATCATCGCCGAGGTGCGCACCGCGCGACGGCCCGCGCGGATCATCGCGGCCATCGAGAAGCGGCCCATGACGACCGCGATCACCACCGCACCCAGAACGCCGACCGCGGCAAGCTCGGTCACGCTGGCGATGCCGGTATACAAGGCCCCCATGATCGCCACGATCAGACCCGCCACCGGACCGATGTCGCGCAGCCCGCGCAGCCGGTCGCCCCGGGTCGGCGGATCGGGCCGGGGCTGGGTGCCGCTCAGCGTCTGGTGCAGGGCGATAAAGACCATGTAGAGCGCGGCCAGCGAGAGCCCGGGGATCACGCCCGCGATGAACAGCTCGAGGATGGATTGCTCGGCGATCACGCCATAAATGATCATGATGATCGAGGGCGGGATCAGGAAACCCAGCGTCCCTGCCCCGGCAAGCGAGCCCATCGCAAGCTGTCGGTCATAGCCCCGCGCCTGCAGTTCGGGCAGGCTGACCTTGCCGACGATGGCCGTGGTGGCCGCCGACGACCCCGACACCGCCGCAAACAGCGTCGATCCGACCACGTTGACATGCAGCAAGCCGCCCGGAAGCCGCCCGACCCAGGGGGCCAGCCCGGAAAACAGCGCCCGGCCCAGACCCGCCGCGACGAGGATCTCGCTCATCAGGATGAACAACGGCAGCGACAACAGCGGCGACGGGATCATCGCGCCCCAGATCACCCCGCTCGAGAGGATGTCCATGGGAATGTTCGGCTTGAACACCGACAACAGGATGTAGCCGGTGGCGAACAGCGACAGGCCGATCCAGACCGACCCCGCCAGAAGCCCGACGAACAGCAGAATGGCGACAAGCGATATCTCAAGCATCGGCAGGCTCCGCATCCGCCGTCCGGTCTTCGGCATCCCGGCCCGTGGCGCGGCGCAGGGCGCGGGCGGCCAGATCGAGCCAGAGCTGCCCCATCCCCCAAAGCACCAGAGCCTGCGGAATCCACAGCGGCGTCTTGCTGACGCTGGTGGCAAGGATCTGGCGCTCGAACGAAGTGCCGACCTTGGTCCACATCGCCCCGACGATCAGCGCGACGATGCCAAGCGCCACCAGATTGGCCGACACATCCAGCCACTTGCGCGCGACCCCGGGCAGCCGTTCGGTGACCAGCGTGATACGGACATGCACCGCCGCGCGGATCGCGGGCCCCGCCGCCAGCGCGAAGATCGCGGCCATGGCGTATTGGCTGAATTCCCAGGTGAACGAAAAGCTTTGCGCCTGCGCCCGGGCGACCACCTCGACGAGCATCAGGGCGCAATAGCCGAAGATCAGCGCCACGGCGGCGCTCTCGGCCAGACGCGACAGGCGGTCAATGAGGGACAGAAGCTTTTCCATGCGCGAAAGGGCCGCCGGGGCGATGCCCGGCAGCCCGTGGCCTTACTTGCCGACGTCGGCGGCATAGGCATCGACCACAGCCTTGGCCTCGGGCACCTTGGTGAAGAAGTCCGCCCACATGGCCTTGCCCGCCTCGGCCATGCTGGCCCGAAGGCTGTCATCCGCGGTTGAAATGGTCATGCCGTTCTCGACAAGGATCGCGGTCTTGGCTTCGTCCTCGGCGGCAGAGACCGCCCAGAAGTCCGGCTCCATCTTGTCGGCCAGCGCCTCGATCGTCGCACGCTCCGCATCGGTCAGGGCGTTCCAGGCATCGAGGTTCACCGTGACCGCATCGGGCGACATCGACCAGTTGAGCGGGTTGAAGTGGCTGGTGAACTGGTAAAGCTTGGAATTGGCCCCCGTCGATGTCGAGGTCGCGGCCCCGTCCACGGTGCCCGCGGCGACAGCGGCGGCCAACTCTCCGAAAGGCAATTCGACCGGTGCCGCGCCAAGCCGTTCGAGAAACTCGAACGAGGTCGCGTTGAAGGCGCGGATCCGCAGGCCCGCGATGTCATCGGCGCTGACAACGGCGTCCTTGGTGTAGATGCCGGGCGACGGCCAGGGCACGTAATACAGTACCTTCTGGTTATGTTCGGCGAAGATCGCGTCATAGGTCGGCCCCGCCGCCGCAAGCCAGGCCTTCATCTCGTCCTGGCCCTGGATCAGATAGGGCAGCGTGTCGATCCCCAGGAAGGGCGCGTCGCCCGCCTGCAGAAACAGCAGCATGTCCGCCATCTGGACGATGCCGTTCTCGACCGAAGACAGCTTTTCCGTCGCCCCCACGCCCAGCTCGCCCGACGGGTGCACGGTGATGTCGACCGCGCCGTCGGTTGCGTCGCGCACCGCGTCGGCAAAGGCCACCGCGCTTTCGACGTGGAAACTGTTGGCGCCCCATGCGGTGCTGAGATCCCATTGCGCCTGGGCGGCGGCCATGCCCGAGCTGAGCGCGAAGGCGGTTCCCGCCGCGAAGATGGTCCTGGCAAAGGTCATGATGTCTTCCTCCCGTGTTTGCTGGTTGTATAGAGTGTTTCTGCGGCCTCGTCCGAGACCATTCCGTGTGCGAGATCGCGGGCCAGCGCCTGCGGTGCGCGCTCTGCCGGGTCGCCGAACCCGCCGCCGCCGGGCGTTTGCAGGATCAGCCGTTCGCCGGCGGGCACCCGGTAGATGCCCTTGTCGACGATTTTGGTGCCGTCGGTGATCGCCACCTGCCCCGCCGCACCGGTATGTCCGCCGCAGCGCCCCGCCGGTCCCGAGGACAGCCGTTCGAACGCCGCGGCCGACAGCGACAGGTCCTCGCCGATGCGCGATCCGATCTCGATGCGCTGGCCGAGGCCGCCGCGGAACCGCCCTGCCCCGCCGGTATCGGTGGCGAATTCCTTGCAATGGTAGACAAGCGGTGCTGCGACCTCGGCGGCCTCGACCGGCACCGCGCCCACGCCGGACGGAAAGGCCGTGGTCGACAGCCCGTCCAGATCAGGCCGCGCGCCCATCCCGCCAAGGGCCACGTTGAGCGACGTGAAGGCGGTCGGTCCGGCCCCCGACAGCGACACCGTCCAGAGCGCGCCCGAGCTTTCGGCCAGAACCTCGCCCGGCAGCGCCTGTTCGAGGCAGCCAAGCATCAGGTCCGGCAAGGCCTGCCCGATCACGTGCCGCGCGGTCACCGGGCTGGGCCGTTCGGCGCTGACCACCAGACCCGGCGGCGCGGTTATGGCGATGGCGTCGAGCGAGGCCTGGTTGTTCGGCACCTCGGGGGTCAGCAGCGCGCGGATACCGAAGGCGGCATAGGCGGCAGAGTAGTTCAGCGGGCAGTTGATTCCCCGCGCCACCACCGGGGACGACCCCGATAGGTCCACGTCGATCCGCCCGTCGCCGATCACCATGGTGGCGCACAGCGTGATCGGGGCGTCGTAGCCATCGAGCGTCAGGCGATTGCGATAGGTGCCCTGCGGTGCTCGTGCCAGCGCCCGCCGCGTGCCTCGGGCGGAGCTCTCGAAGATGAACCGGGATATGCCCAAAAGGTCCGTCAGCGCGTATTCCGCCATCAGGTCCGCAAGCCGCGCGACGCCGGTATCGTTGCAGGTCAGCAGCGACAGGATATCGCCGCGCGCCTCGTGCGGGACGCGGGAATTGGCGGTCACGATGCCCAGCAGATCCTCGTTCAAGCTCTGGCCCCGGCGCAGGTGCATGACCGGGAATGTCACGCCTTCCTCGAAGACCGATCCCGCCTCTGCCGACCAGCCGCGTCCGCCGATGTCGACGATATGGCTGGTCGAGGCGAGGTAGCCCACGATCCGGCCCCCGACGAAGGCCGGGGTAACCACCACGAAATCGAAGATGTGGCCCGCGCCGATCCAGGGATCGTTGGTGACCAGCGCATCGCCCGGCACAAGCGTGTCGGCGGGAACGCGGTCGAGCATGGCGCGCACCGAGGCCGCCATGGTGTTCACATGCCCCGGCGTGCCCGTCACGGCCTGTGCCAGCATCTGGCCATCGGCGTTGAACACCCCCGCCGACAGGTCGCCCGCCTCGCGCACGATGGCCCCGAAGGCCGCGCGCATCAACGCGTTGGCCTGTTCCTCGCAGACCGAGATCAGCCGGTTCCAGAGCACGTTCCGCGCCACGATGTCGACCGCGTCCGTCATGGTGCCTCCCGGTTCAGCATGAGATGCCCCTGCGGCAGGCAGCGCAGGCTCCATCCGGGGCGGACAAGGGTCGTGGTCTGCGCCTCGGGCACCACGGCGGGACCCGCGACCGCGTCATGGCCCAGCCTGTCGCGCGGGATTTCGCGATACGCAAGCGCCGCGCGGGCATTGAGGTCATAGATCCGCCGCGTCGCGGTGCCCGCGTCACATGACCCGGGCGCGGGCGGCCTTGAAGCGGGGTCCAGGCGGTCCTCGCGCGCGGTGACGCTGATCGAGACCAGTTCGACCGGGATATCGGCCAGGGTGAAGCCCACCAGCGCCCGATACCGGTCCTGAAACCTGTCGCCGAGGGTGGCGAAGGCCTGTGCGGGCGTCGCATCGGTCGGCAAGGGCAGCGACACCTCCAGCCCCTGCCCCCGGTAGCGCAGCTCGGCCCTGATCTCGCGCGTGATCCGGTGCGCGGGCACCGTTGCCGCGACCACGGCCACCACCGCGTCGACGGCCTGCCGGACGCGATCGGCCAGGGCGTCCCGGTCCACGTCGTCCAGCACCTCGACCACCGACAGCGCCTGTTCGAATGCCACCGGCGAGCGCAGGAACCCCACCGCAGAGCCGACCCCGGCGTTGGCGGGCACGATGATCCGGCGGATGCCGAGCTTCTCGGCGATGCGCGCGGCGTGCAACCCGCCGCCACCGCCCGACACGAGGATATCGAAGCTTGACACGTCAAGGCCCAGCTCGACGCCGTGGACTCGGGCGGCATTGGCCATCGTCTCGTCCGCAAGCTCGATGATCCCGGCGGCGGCGGGGGCGACGTCGTCAAGGCCCAGCGGGATCTGGATGTCGCGCGCGATCACCGCGGGGGCGCGGTCCGGGGCAAGTTCGATAATGCCGCCCGCGAAGTTCCGCGCCGAAAGGTTGCCGACGGCGATATGCGCATCGGTGATGGTGGGCGCATCGCCGCCGCGATCGTATGCCGCCGGGCCGGGGTCGGACCCCGCGCTGCGCGGCCCCACCCGCAAACGCCCGAGCGTGTCGATCTGCGCGATCGAACCGCCGCCCGCACCGATCTCGACCAACTCGACGGTCGGCACCTTCACCGGCAGGCCGCTGCCCTTGGTGTCCCGCCATGCGCGCGCCACCTCGAAGCGACGGCTGGTCCTGGGCGTGCCATTCTCGATGAAGCAGATCTTGGCCGTGGTCCCGCCGATATCGATCGACAGCGTCCGGTCCGAGCCGACTTCGCGCGCCACATGCGCGGCCAGCGCCACGCCGCCCGCGGGCCCCCCCTCGACCAGCCGGATCGGAAAGCGGATGGCCTGATCGACGGTGGTCAGCGCGCCGTCCGACAGCATCATCAGGAACGAACCGTCAAAGCCCCGCGTCTTCAGCCCCGCCAACAGCCGCCCGACATAGCGGGTCATCAGCGGGCGCACATAGGCATTGGCGCAGACCGTCGAGAACCGTTCGAATTCGCGGATCTCGCCCGCGACGTCCGAACTGAGGCAGATCGTGACCGCGTCGTCCAGCCGCATGCGCAGCCGGTCTGCGACGGCCTGTTCATGCGTCGCCGCCTTGTAGGAATGCAGGAACCCGATGGCGATGGCCTCGACGCCCGCCGCGGTCAGATGCGCGGCAAGCGCGTCGATCTCGGCGGCGTCCGGTGCTTTCAGGACCGTCCCGTCCGCCAGCATCCGTTCGCCAAGACCGAAGCGCAGCGGGCGCGGCACCAGAGGCTCGGGCATTTCAAGATCGAGCGCGTATTGATCGAAGCGCTTTTCATAGCGCATCTCGAGCACGTCCCGGAAGCCCGCGGTGGTGACGAAAGCGGTCTTCGCACCGCGCCGCTCGATCAGGGCATTGGTGGCCAGGGTGGTGCCGTGCACGACGCTCGAAACCGCCGACAAGGGCAGAGACATCCGCGCCAAAAGCCGGTCCACCCCGTCGAGCGCGGCGGTTTCCGGACTTTGCGGGCTGGTCAGGACTTTCACCGACGCCAGCCCATCCGCCGTCTCGGCGACGACGTCGGTGAAGGTGCCGCCAATGTCGATCGCGATACGAACCATAAAAAATTAGTACGTACTATTTAAGGACCTGTCAACGGTGCAGGCACCGAAGCACCGGGCGTCCCCGGGCGCGCCTTGATGGATATCAATGCAGCCACCGCGCAGCGCCCTAGGGTTTTCACTCTGTCATGACCCAGGACAATTTTGACCTGAACCAGGAGGGTAGATCGATGCCATTGAAATCCCTGTTCCTCGCGCTGGCCCTTGCCCTGACAACCACGGTTGTCCCGCCGGGTGCTGCACGGGCCGAAAGCTTCGTCGGCTCGAATGTCGACAGCCGGGTGCTGATCGGGTTGAGCGTCAATTCCGACGGCGTGCAGGCGCTGATGCCCGAAGGCTGGACGTCAATCGCCTTTCCGCAAGGGCCATTGAAAGGGTCGAACCTGCTGTTTGCCCTGATCGACGGGGTTCTGGAAATGGACGCCGAGGGCACGCCGCTCAATCCCGCCAGTCGGCGCGCAGCCGTGTTCGTGGGTCTGGCCAAGCAGGACGGTGGTGACGCGGTGCGCATGTACGTGCTGCGGATCCTGACGACGGTGCCGGACCGCAACCCCTACGGCGTCGCGACGGGCGCCGATATCGCGCGGACGCAATCCCTGGCCGGGCCCGCCGATGCGGGACGGCTCAGTTCGGACATGTGGCGCATTACATCGCCCGAGGGCGGCACCTTGTCGTTCACGCTTGATTACACCACCGGCAAGCGCAGCTGGAGCCCTGGCGAGCTGTTTCCCTATTCCGCGGCCAACCCCGATTTCTCACGCATCTACCGGTATGAACAGATGGTCGATCTGGTGGCCAGCACGGCTGTCGGCAAGCCGTCCAGCGGTGAATTCCAACTGTCCAACAGCATCGCGGAGCTGGCCGCGATCTTCGACGGTTCCGAGCAGATCATCGCGGTCATGGATGTCCCGGTCTATGTGCGCGACGTGTTTCTGCCCTAGGCCGCGCGGCACCGGCGGGACCGGACACTGACGCGCGGGTCGGCAAAGGCGGTCGGGCGGCGCGGACGGCGATTGATTTGCATCAACGCTGCCGGTCCGGACAGAGGCTAGAGGTTGCGCAGTCCGAAATTTGTCATGGGGCGTCATGGGGCGCGAGGGAACTGTCGGTCGCGCCGGGCCCAAGCGCCTGCGGGCCGCGTGGTTCATGCTTTCAGGTTGAAATTCTACTGATGTTTTCAAGGTTTGCAGGTCTTTCGAGAGTGGCGGCAGCGATCCTTCTGGTCACGGTCGGCATGCTGTGTGCCGCGCCCGGGCCGGGGCAGGCGCAAGGAACGGCGGCCCCGTATCCGTCAGAATCCGGCCCCGAAAACACGCTGGGCGATCAAAGCGACAGCGATATCTGGCGCGCTATCCGGCAAGGTGCGGGTGGCATTCCCGGCAGCAGCGCGGTCGTGGACGGGGTCCTGATCAATGCCGAAGGTGTCTGGTGGTCGGAATTGCGCCGCCCGGATGGACCGCTGATCCGGTATGGCGGCTTTGGCATTGCCGCGATCCTGGTGGCCGTCGCGCTGTTCTACCTGATCCGCGGACGGTTGCGCATAGAAGGAGGCCGGTCGGGACGCATGGTCGCGCGCTTCTCGCTGGTGCAGCGCGTGGTGCATTGGGTCATTGCGTCGCTGTTCCTGCTGCTTGGCGTGACGGGGCTGCTGCTGTTGTTCGGGCGCGCCCTGCTGATCCCGCTGGTCGGCAAGGCGGCCTTCGGTGTGATCGCGACCGCGTCGATGCAGGCGCACAACCTGTTCGGGCCCATCTTCATCCTGTCGCTCGTCGCCCTGTTCGTCTTTTTCGTTCGCGGCAATGTGCCGTCGCGGCGCGACATCCCCTGGATCGTCCGGGCCGGCGGCCTGTTCGGGGGGCACGCCAGTTCGGGGCGCTACAACGCCGGCGAAAAGGCGTGGTTCTGGACCGCGACGCTGGCCGGGATCGCCCTGTCCGCCTCGGGTATCGTGCTGAGCTTTCCGGACGATCTGGGCACCCACGATCTGCTGCATCGGGCAGAGCTTCTGCATGCCATCGCCGCCTTTGTCTTCATCGGTTTCGGGATCGGGCACATCTATCTGGGCACCATCGGAACCGAAGGCGCGATCGAGGGCATGGTGACCGGCGATGTTGATGAGAACTGGGCGCGATCGCATCACGATCTTTGGCTGGCCGATCTGAAGGCCCAGTCCGCGAGGCCGACCCATGACCGCGATTGAGTTTCTGGAGGGTCCGCTCTGGACCGTTTCCGTCGGCATCTTCGTGGTGTTCGGGTTGTGGCGTCTGTTCGTGATCCTGACATCCGGTCGGTCGCCGACCCAGGCGCGGCCTGTCGGGTCTCCGGGTCTCGGCGCGGTGCGCGCGATCTTCGGGCATTTCCTGCCCCGGCGGGCCTTTCTGGGCCAGGGGCGGGTCTGGTTCGTCACCATCGCCGGATATGCCTTTCACCTCGGCCTCTTTGCGCTGCTGTTCTTCGCGGCCCCCCATGTGGCCTTTCTGCGCGACACCTTCCTGGGGTTCGACTGGCCCGCGCTGCCACGCTGGGGCTTTATCGTTGCCGCGCAGTTTGCCTTCGCGGGATTGCTGGCACTCTGGATCCGGCGCGTTGTCGATCCGGTTGTCCGGCTGATCTCGCGGCCCGATGATCATATCGCCGCCGGGCTGACATTTCTGGTGATGCTGACCGGCTGCATGGCTCTGGGCGAGCAGAGCGTCACCCTGAGGGCGCTTCATCTGGGGTCGGTCGAGGCATGGCTGATCTATTTCCCGTTCAGCAGCCTGATGCACACGTTCACCTGGCCCCTGTCGCGCGGCTTTACCGGGGCGCTGGCCGGTCGTCGCGGAACCCGCATGTAGGAACGCCGCAATGACCACCGAGACCAAGCCCGATACCCCGAAACGCTACGATGCCCAGGGCGATGTGCCCGATGCGGTACGGGTTGCCAGCGCGATGGAGGGGTTCCTGTCTGAATTCGGCCCCCGCGCCGCAAGCTACATGAATGCCTGCGTGCGCTGCGGCTTGTGCGCCGAGGCCTGCCATTTCCATCTTGCAACGGGCGAGGCCAAGTACACCCCGATCCACAAGATCAAACCCTTCGAGAAGGCCTATGCCCAGATGCAGGGCCCGTTCAGTTGGATCAAGCGGGCGGTCGGCATCGCCCCGCAGGTCCACATCGACGAATTGCAGGAATGGGAAGAGCTGATCTACGATTCCTGCACGCTCTGCGGGCGCTGCACATTGGCCTGCCCGATGGGGATCGACATCGCGGAACTTGTCAAGGAGGCGCGCCACGGCATGTTCCAGGCCGGGCTGCTGCCCGATCGTCTGGCGCAGATCGCCGGCAACGCAAAAACCAAACACAGCCCCTTCGGCAACCCCGAGGATTTCGTCAGGGCCATCCATGCCATCGAGGCCGAGTTCTCGATCACCCTGCCGCTGGACAGACCCAAGGCCGATCTGCTGCTGACCCTGGCCCCGGGGGATCTCGATGAGCACCACAATTCGGTGGTCGGTCTGGCCCGCATCCTCGACAGTCTCGGGATTGACTGGACGCTGTCGTCGGTTGCCTTCGAGGCCACCAATTTCGGCTACCTGTCCGGCGATACCGAGCTGCAGGGAGAGCTGACCTGCCGTCTGGTCGACAAGGCCCGCGAGATCGGCGCCAAGACCATCCTGCTGCCCGAATGCGGCCATGCCTGGGGGGTGCTGCGCTGGGAAGCCGCGCGTTGGTATGGCGCGCCGATCGACGATATCCGGATCATGCACACGCTCGAGCTGATGGCCGAACAGGTTCAGATGGGCAACATCCGCCTGCGTCCGGTGGGCGAGACCGCGACCTTCCACGACCCGTGCCAGCAGATCCGGCGCGGCGGGCTGGGATGGGCACCGCGGGTCATCCTCAAGGCGTTGGGGATGGAACTGCGCGAGCTTGAAAACGCCGGGAATACATCGTTCTGCTGCGGTGGAGGCGGCGGTGTTCTGGCCAATACCCGCGCTGCGCCGCTGCGCCTGCAGGCCTTCGACATCAAGCGCCGGGAAGTCGAGGCCACCGGTGCGGAGCACTTCGTCACCAGCTGCGGTCAGTGCCGCCTGCAATTCGACCGCAGCCGCAAGGAGACTGACTGGGACAAGGAGGCGGAGAGCCTTCTGGAACTGGTCTCTGCAAACATGATCGTCGATTGACGGCACCATCCGGGTCCGCGTCACGGGCCAATCGCGGGGTATCGGCGGGCCGAGGCTGGCCGATATCCCGGTACCGAAGGAATACACATGTCCATTTTCGGCTGGATCAACGATCAGCTTCTGCGGATGCAATGGCTTTCGGACCTGGTGACAGCAGGCGTGTCGGCGGTCGGTCTCGATCCCGCGTCGCGGTTGGGCGGATCGGTGCACTTTTTCGTCTATGACGTGGTCAAGATCTTCATTCTGCTGTCAGTGCTGATCTTCACCATCTCCTGGGCGCAAAGCTATTTTCCGCCCGAACGGACCCGCCGGATCCTCGGCGGGCGCTCGGGTGTCGGGGCCAACACGCTTGCCGCGCTGCTTGGTACGATCACGCCGTTCTGTTCCTGCTCCTCGATCCCGATCTTCATCGGCTTCACCGCCGCCGGGCTGCCGCTTGCGATCACCTTCTCCTTCCTGATCTCGTCGCCGCTGGTCGATCTGGCATCGGTCATCCTGCTGGCATCGATATTCAACTGGTCGATTGCCCTGGCCTATGTGTTCGTCGGACTGGTGATCGCGGTGGTGGGGGGCACGCTGATCGGACGCGCCGGGATGGAAGACCAGGTCGCCGCCTTCGTCCGCGACGTCCCGGTTCAGGACACCGATCATGCCATGACCGGTGCCGACCGCCTGACCTATGCCCGCGATCAGCTGACCGAGATCGTGCACCGCGTCTGGCCCTATATCCTGATCGGGGTCGGCATCGGCGCGGCCATCCACAACTGGGTTCCCGAAGACATCATCACCGCGCTTCTGGGTCAGGACAACTGGTGGTCGGTCCCGGTGGCGACACTGGTCGGCGTGCCGATGTATGCCGACATATTCGGCACCCTGCCCATCGCCGAGGCGCTGGTGGGCAAGGGTGTGGGGCTGGGCACGGTGCTGGCCTTCATGATGGCGGTGACCGCCCTGTCCCTGCCCTCGATCATCATGCTCAAGCGCGTGATAAAGCTGCCCCTGCTGATCCTGTTCCTCGCGGTCGTGACCTTCGGCATCCTGGGAATGGGGTTTGTCTTCAACGCAATCACCCCCTAGTTTATCTGAAAGGAACGTCACCATGATCATCAAAATCCTTGGTTCGGGCTGCAAGAAATGCGTGGCGCTTGGCGACAACGCCAGGGCGGCGGCAACAAGCGCCGGAAAAGAAGCAGAAATCGTCAAGGTCACCGACATGGCCGAGATCGCGGGCTATGGCGTGATGTCCACCCCGGGGCTTGTGATCGACGAAAAGCTCGTCTCTTCGGGCAAGGTGCTGAGCGCGGAAGACATCGGAAAGCTGCTGTGATGCGGTTGCGCTGGCTGACACCCGCCGCCGTCGCCTGCCTGCTGACCGGCACCGCATCGGCGCAAACGCTCGAGGTTCAGCCGGTCACGGATGGCGTCTGGGCCATCGTCGGCGAGATGGAGCAGCGCAGCCCCGAGAACCTGGCCAACAACGCCACCTTCGGGCTTGTCGAGACCGCGCAGGGTGCCGTGCTGATCGATCCGGGCGGGTCGTGGCACGGGGCAGAGGCGCTGGCGGCGGTCATCCGTACCCTGACCGCGCAGCCCGTGGTTGTCGTGATCAATACCGGCGGGCAGGATCATCGCTGGCTCGGGAACGGCTATTGGCAGGCAGCGGGCGCAACGGTGATCGCCTCTGACGCCGCGGTCGCGGATCAGCGCGCGCGCGGCTCGATGCAGTTGTCGGGATTGGCCAGCCTGCTGGGCGATGCGCTGGACGGGACCGAGCCGCACCATGCCGACGTCACCTTCGCCGACCGGCACGACTTCAGCCTTGGCGGCGTCGCCTTCGAGGTGATCCACCCCGGTGCCGCGCACACGCCCGGCGACAGTTTTGTCTGGCTGCCCGAGACGCAGACCGTCTTTACCGGCGACATCGTCTATGTCGACCGTATTCTGGGCGTCGGCGACCAAAGCTCGATCCGCGACTGGCCCGGCGCGTTCGAGGCGATCGCGGCGCTGGACCCCGTCCATGTGGTGCCGGGCCATGGCGGGGCCACAACGCTGAAGCACGCCCGCGCGGACACCTATGATTATCTGATCAATCTGCGCGAGGCAGTCGCCGCGCTGATCGAGGACGGCGGCGACATCATGGACGCGCCGAAGGTGGACCAGTCCGCATTCGACTATCTGGAGCAGTTCGACAGCCTCGCCGGTCGCAACGCGCAGACCGCGTATCAGCAGATGGAATGGGAATGACCCACAAGGCCCCATCGCATCCTGAGGTGGGTCGGCGCGGGCGGTTTCCCCGGCATGTCACGGGCCTGTCGGTGCCTGCCGCCCCCCGGCGCAACGTGCCGGAAGGGCAGTAACGCATGCGCCAGTTCATCAGAAACCACGCCCTTCTCAGCACCGGGTTCGCCGTGTCGCTGGCGGTCACGCTGGTCTTTCTGGTCCGGCTGATCGTGTCGACGGTGGTCTGGTCCGACCCTGATCTGATCCGGCAACCGATCGCCGGATGGATGACGCCGCGCTATGTGGCCAAGTCATGGCAGGTGCCGCCGGATACCGTCGCCACCGCGCTGGGGCTCGACAAGGACCGCACCGGGCGGCGCCTGACGCTGGAGGAAATCGCCGCTGCGCAGGGCCGCAGCCTGGACGCGCTGCGCCTGACGCTCGAGGCCGCGCTGCAGGCCAGCCGGGACGACACCGATGACTGAGACGCTGTTCGCCTACGTCTCGAGCTATGGACTGCCGGTCATCGCGATCTCTGCCTTCCTGTCCTGCCTGGCCGTGCCGATCCCGACCTTTGCCGTCATGCTGACCGGCGGTGCCTTTGCCGCCTCCGGTGATCTGGTGCTCTGGCAGGTGCTGACGACGGCCTACCTCGCCGCGGTGCTTGGCGATCAATCGGGGTTTCACATCGGGCGCTGGGGCGGTCACGCGGCCGTCGGTGCTTTCGGGCGGTCTCCGAAGAAGGCGGCGCTGATCGGTCGGGCGAACGATGCGGTGGCGCGCTGGGGCGGTTCCGCCGTGTTCTTTTCGACATGGCTTTTTGCGCCGCTTGGGCCTTGGGTGAACCTCGTGGCCGGAGCGGCGGGCATGGCGCGGCTGCGGTTCTTCGTCTGGGACGCGCTCGGCGAGGCGATCTGGGTTTCCGCCTATGTGGGGCTCGGTTTTCTGTTCGGATCGCGGCTTCCGGAACTGGTCGAGCTTGTGGGCGACTGGGCCGGTCTGATTTCCTCGGGCGGCATCAGCCTGTTGCTGGGTGTGCTTCTGGTCAGGGCCGCGATCCGCCACCGCAGACGCGCAGCCAGGGCACGTCAGTCTCGTACCGGTTGACCCGGCACAGGGGCAAGGTGCCGCCCGCCACGGCACGGAGGGGACCGCCGTGCCGTGCAGCGCGAACCGGGTGACGCCATGGGCTGTGGGCCGACCCGGTTCGTCTGTCCCCGGCGGCTTACAGGCTTCCCTCGGCCCCGAAAGTAGCGAAGCCGGAAAAGTCCCCGCCCCAGGTTTCGAACGCGCCCCCCGGTGCCCCGACCATCGTGGCGTCGGAAACATTTTCCATCGTGATGATCAGATACGGATCGCCCCCCAGCGGCGTGCCCAGCGTGCCGCCCTCACCACCTGTATCAAACAGCGCCGCGGTCTCTTCCACGCCCGCATCCGAAAACAAGAGCTGGTCGATATCGATCTCGTCCGCGGACACGCCCTTGAGGTAGACCTGCGCATCGCCCGCCTGAATCTGCACGCCCTGCTTGGTCTCGCGCCACATGAAGTCGTCGATGGTGCCGTTTTCCAGATCCGCCAGCGTCTCGCCCGCGAAATCCCCGGGCAGGGCGCTGTCGAACTCGGAAAAGACCAGGATATCGTCCGGGTCGAAATCGTTGACACGGGTCTGCACGTTCGGGCTGCCGCTGGCGGTGGTGGAAAACGTGTCGAAGATGAAGATATCGCTGCCGTTGCCGCCCTTGGCCACGTCCTGCCCGGAAGTGAAGATCAGCACGTCGTTGCCGTTGCCGCCATCGGCGCTGTCATTGCCGGTGCCGAGGATCAGCAAATCGTTGTCGTTGCCCCCGACAAGCTTGTCGTTATCCGCGCCGCCGATCAGCAGATCGTTGCCCTTGCCGCCCTTGAACTGGTCGTTGCCGTCGCCGCCACTGGCCGCGTCGTCGCCACCGCCGAGGTTGAACCGGTCGCCGAACTCGGATCCGGTTATCCAGTCGTCGGCATTGCCGCCCTTCATGTCGATGCGGCTGTCGCCCAGAAGCGCCTCATAGGTCGCGGGCGTGAAGGTACCGGTGTCGGTTTCCGCGTTATAGTCCAACACTTCGATCCAGCTTTCTCCGCCCAGCGACACCGGCTGCGAAAAGCTGGCCGTTACTTCGATTTCAAGCCCTTTTGGCGTCGGTGTCCCAAGCTGGAAGCCGGTGGCATGCAACTGGCCATCGATCGTGATATAGTCGATGCGCAGTTCGGTGCCCATGCCGGAGGTGGAAAACAGTGCAGTGCCCTCGGGGGCCGTAAGTTCGGTGCCCATACCGGAGGTGGAAAATAAACCCTGCTCCAGCGCGTCGAACAGTTCGGCGATATTGGCACCATCCTTGCCGCGGACGGAAATGGTCAATGTATTGGGCATAACAAACCCTCCTTTGAAAACAGGTCCACAATCTACCCGATCGCCGGAATTTCGCCAAAACCTTTAATGATTTGCGGTTCCGGTGCGGGCAGCAGGGTGTCTTGCCGATCTGCGCCCATTCGAGGGACAGCGTGAACCGCACCGGGCAATCCGTCCCCGGGACCTTGTAATTCAGCGAAAATAACGCTATATACCGTGATAATCACTGATGGAGCCGCACCATGCATATCACGAATTTCGCAGAAGGCGGTCAGTTCGAGCCGCGAAAGATCGCCGCCGCGCTGCGCACCTCGGCAGAGGAGATCGCCCTGACGGTCGGTCTTGGCAAGGACGCCCTGCAGCGACGGACGCGCATCAACTCGGACAAGACACAGCGCCGCCTGCGCGAACTGGTCGAAGTGCTCAACAAGGTCGAACCGCGTTTCGGTTCGGATCTGATGGCCTATGCCTGGTACCGATCGGAACCCCTGCCCGGCTTTGACGGTCGCACCGCGATGCAGCTTGTGCAGGAAGGCAAGGCGCAGCAGGTACTCGAATATATCGACGCGGTCGATGCAGGCGTCTTCGCCTGATGCCGCTGACGGACGGGCGCTTTGCGGGGCATCTTTACCGGGCGCTGAACCCGGTCTATGCCCGCGCGCCGCTGTCCGGTCGCGGCGCAGAGCTTTATGGCGGGCGGTTCAACGCCAGGGGAACGCCCGCGCTTTACACCGCGCTTGATCCGGGCGGCGCGCTGCGAGAAGCCAACCAGGCGGGCAGCCTGCAACCGACCGTTCTGGTGTCCTACACCGCCGATCTGGGGCCGGTTTTCGACACCCGGAACGGCCAAGAGCTTGCGCGGCGTGGCATGTCGGAGCACGCGTTGGCCGATCCGGGCTGGCGCATGAAGATGCTCGACGGTCAAACCGTTCCGACGCAGGATTTCGCGGGCAGCCTGATCGCTGACGGTTTTGCGGGCCTTCTGATCCGAAGCTATGCCAAAGGCGCGTCCGAAACCGATCTGAACATCGTTCTGTGGCAATGGGCAGGCCCGCGCTGTGATCTGGCGGTTGTAGACGACGAAAAACGCTTGTCGCGGTTGTAGACAAGCCCCGGGATCGGCCGCTTTTCGACCCGCCCTGCCCCGGTGGCCATGGCGTGTGCGGATCAGACCGAGACGCCGCCCAGCACGTCCTCTCTTGTCAGGGTGTCATGGGTGCCCTGCATGACGATCTCGCCCCGGCGCAACACGATGAAGCGGTCGGCAAGCTCGTAGGCGAAATCGAAATACTGCTCGACCAGCACGATGGCCATGGTGTTGGTCGACCGCAGATGCCGGATCACCCTGCCGATCTGCTGGATGATGTTGGGCTGGATGCCCTCGGTCGGTTCGTCCAGCAGCAAAAGCCGGGGCTTGGTGATCAGCGCGCGCGCAATCGCCAGTTGCTGCTGCTGACCGCCCGAAAGGTCGCCCCCCCGCCGCGACCGCATGTCCTTCAGCACCGGGAACAGCTCGAAGATCTCGTCGGGGATGAACTTCTCGGCCTTGGGCAGACAGGCAAAGCCGGTCTCGAGGTTTTCCTGAACGGTCATGAGCGGGAACACCTCCCGGCCCTGCGGCACATAGGCGATGCCCTTGTGCGCAAGGCTGTAGGCCGACAATGCCCCCAGATCCTCGCCGTCGAGGGTGACGGTTCCCGCCGAACGCGGATGCGTGCCCGAGATCGCCTTGATCAGGCTGGTCTTGCCGACGCCATTGGTGCCCATGATGCAGGTCACCTCGCCCTTGGCGGCGTCCATGGTGATGCCGCTGAGGATTTTCGAATGGCCGTAATGCAGGTCCAGATCCTTGATGTGCAGCATTGTCTATCGTCCCAGGTAGACGTCGATGACGTCCTGATTTGCGGTCACGTGATCGAGGCTGCCTTCGGCCAGCACCGACCCTTCATGCAGCACGGTGACCCGGCAATTCAGCCGGCGCACGAACTCCATATCATGCTCGACGACGACCACCGCACGGGTCTTGGCCGCTTCGAGCAGGATGTCGGTGGTGTGCTCGCGCTCCATCGGGGTCATTCCGGCGGCGGGTTCGTCCACCAGCAGAAGCCGGGGTTCCTGCGCCAGCAGCATGCCGATCTCGAGCCATTGCTTCTGGCCATGGCTCAACTCGCCGGACTTGCGCGTCAGCGCGTCCAGCAGTCCGATGCGTTGGGCCAGTTCGGCGACGGCATCCAGATCCGCGCCCGAGGGCCGATAGAACAGCACCGCCAGCCAGCCGCGCGGCTTTTTCAGCGCCATCAGCAGGTTTTCCTGCACCGTCTGATCCTCGAACACCGTAGGTTTCTGGAACTTGCGCCCGATCCCGGCCTGCGCGATGGCGGCCTCGCTCATCTTCAGCAGCGACACCGATTTCTCGCCCCAGATGACCCGGCCCGTGTCGGGGCGGGTCTTGCCGGTGACAATGTCCATGAAGGTGGTCTTTCCGGCCCCGTTGGGACCGATGACCGCCCGCAGCTCAGCCGCGCCGATCTGGAACGACAGGTTGTTGATGGCGCGGAACCCGTCGAACGAGACCGAGACGCCCGATACCTCGAGAAGCGTGCTCATTGGCTGGCCTCCTGTTCGCGCAACGCGCCGTTGTCCGGCCCCAGATCGGCCCCGTGGCGGTCGGGCGCGCGCCGCAGGGTCCACAGGTCGATCAGCCCGCCGATGCCTTTCGGCGCGAACAGGGTGACCAGCACGAAGGACAGGCCCAGCAGCACCAGCCACCAGTCGACCCACTTGATGGTGTAGACCCCAAGCGGAATATCCGGTGCCTGGCCGCCGGTGAACCAGGTGCTGAGCAGGCTGACGAAGGCCGCGCCGATCACCGCGCCGTAAAGCCGCCCGCGCCCGCCGATGGCCACCCAGACCGCCAGGTAGATCGAGGCGATGGGGGCAATCTCGGCGGGGTTGATGATGCCGGCTTGCGGATAATAAAGCGCCCCCGCGATCGCCGCGATGCAGGCGGTCAGGGTGAAGATCGCCAGCTTGTACGTCTCGACCGAATAGCCCAGGAAGCGGACCCGCGCCTCGTTGTCGCGGATACCCCGGATGACCGATCCGAACTTGCCCGAGACGACCCAGGCCGACAGCGCGTAGCCAAGACCCAGCGCCAGCGCCGAGGCCCAGAAGAACCACAGCGACACCGCATCCTGCGACGCGGTCACGCCGGGCAGGTTCTGCAGGCCCGAAAGGCCGTTGTTGCCGCGCAAGCCGCTGTCGTTCTGGAACAGGTACAGCGCCAGCGCCAGGGTCATCGCCTGCGTCAGGATCGACAGGTAGACACCGGTGACACGGCTGCGGAACGCCAGCCAGCCGAACACCAGCGCCAGCACCCCCGGCACCAGTACCACCAGCGCCAACTGCAGAAAGAGGCTGTCGGCAAAGCTCCAGACCACGGGAAACTCGCTGGAGCCGACAACGCCGAAGATCTGGTTGCCGATGGCATCGACGATCTCGGCATCGGTGGGCGGGATCTCGGCCTGGGACAGCGCCTCGACCACGATCAGCCGGGTACGTTCGTACATCAGCCACATGCCGATCATGTAGCCGCCCAGTCCGAAGAACGCGAAATGGCCCAGCGACAGGATGCCGGTGAAACCCCAGACGAGGTCCATCGCGATGGCGACGAGGCACAGGCACAGGGTCTTGCCCAGGGTCTTGACGAAACTGGTCGAGACAAGGCCGATGCCGAACCCTTCGGACAACACCGTCACGCAGAGCGTGAACAGGGCCAGCAGCGCGAGGAAGATCAGCACCGAAGGATTTTTGGCAATAAAGCTACGTTGCATGGATCAATCCGCCGCCGCGCGACCCTTGAGGGCGATGATGCCCCGTGGCCGGAACTGAATGAAGATGATGATGAAGACGATCATGTAGGTCTGCGCCGCCAGCGTGTTCGACGGGTTCAGCCACTCGATCCCCTTTTGCAGGAAGCCGATCATCGCCGCACCGGCCAGTGTGCCCCAGATATTTCCGACGCCGCCGACCACCACGGTCATGAAGCTTTGCACGATGTAGTCCGACCCCAGCTCGGAGGTGACCTTGGCGAACAATCCGATGGCCACGCCCGCGACCCCGGCAATGCCCGACCCCAAACCGAAGGTCAGCATGTTCACCCGCCCCGGATTGATCCCCATCGACGCCGCCATGCGCGGGTTCTGCGTCACCGCGCGGGTTTCCAGACCCAGTCGCGTGCGCTTCATGATGAACAGGAATACGCCCAGAAAGATCAGCGCCAGGATGAAGATCGCGATGCGGATATAGCTGATCGACACCACGTCGTTCAGCGCCAGCGCCCCGTCGAGCCAGCCCGGCGAGGTCAGCGGACGCGCCTGCGTGCCGAAGATGGTCTTGGCCAGCTGTTGCAGGGCGATGGAGATGCCGAAGGTCGCCAGCAGGGTTTCCAGCGGACGGGCATAGAGCCAGCGGATCACCAGCCGCTCCATCGCGACCCCGGCGGCGAAGGTGACCGCGAAGGCCGCCGGGATCGCCACGATGATCGACAGGGTGTGATCGGGAATGATCTGCTGCACCACGTAGCCGGTATAGGCCCCCATCATGATGAACTCGCCATGGGCCATGTTGATCACGCCCATGACGCCGAAGGTAATCGCCAGCCCGATCGCCGCGAGAAAGTAGATCGACGCCAGCGACAGCGCATCCAGCGCCAGATCCAGCGCCTGGTTGAGCCCGACCTTGAGGTTGATGGTCGCCAGCGCGGCCAGCGCCGCATCCGTCACCTCGGTCGATGGCTCGGCATAGGTGTCGTAGAAGACATGCCGCGCGAGGATCTCGCGGGCCTGATCGTCATCCACCAGCGCGGGCACCGCGCCACTGGCGACCAGGGCCCTAAACGCGGTGCGCCGGGCGCTGTCAGTGTCCATCTGCACCAGCGGCACGCCGCCGACCCGGCCCCCGTCGATATGCTGCGCAAGAATGCCGGGAAGCGCGCTGGCCGACACGCGCGGCGGGGCCATGCCGGCGTCGACCAGAAGGGCGAACGCCTCGGCTTCGGAAAAGCCGTCCGCGCCGGGGGTCAGGATCGCGGCAAGGTTGCCAGGGCCAGGCTCGGATCCCGCGGCGGCATGTCGGGTGGTGGCCACCAGCGGGTTCAGCGTGGCGCGGGCATCGACGCCAAGATCGCCCGACATGTGCTTGATCGCGTCGATCCGGGCGTCGGTTTCGGGGTCGAAACTGATCGTCAGCAATCGCTCCAGCCGCTCTTTCTGCGCCCTCAGGTCCGGGTCCGGCTCGTCCGCGATCGACGCCCGCAACGGGTCCAGCAGATCCGCGCCCGGATCGCGCTCGATCGAGGTCAGGGCATCGCGGCGCTTGGCGGGATCGGGGTCCAGCAACTGAAAGCGGACCAGCGCCGAGGCGATCATCGCGCGGATCCCGCTATTGGGCTTGAGCTGGTCCAGCGCGTCCTTGGGAAAGGTTCCCACGGACTGCCCGGTGTCGAAATCCGTCAGCCGATAGGTGCCGCCGCCCGCGTCCTCGGCGCGGAAGAACAGCCCGTCCGACAGGCGGACCCACATGTCCTTTTCGGCCCATGTCTCGAGCACCGCCTGGGTCTGCGGCAGGCCGCTTTCGGCGATGGCATCAATGGCCGGACCGATGGACTTGCGGCTGCTTTCGACGATGACCTCGCGATGCGCCTGCAGCACGGACTGCATGCCGTCTTCCTGCGCCGATGCCGCCAGGGACCACCAGAGCACGGCAAGGCCCGCAAGGAAAAGCTGTTTCATATCAGGGGATTCCGTCGGATCGGGAGAGGGCCATGGCAGACCCCCTCCGCGTTTTCAGGGCTCAGTAGTTCGACAGGGTCTGAACGCAGGTCTTGGTTTCGGTGTTGTACATGCCGCAGCCAAGATCCTTCCAATCCGACGTCAGCACCGCCGATTCCGGCAGGAAATCGGTCCAGGCATCGCCCGGCACTTCCGCGGTCTGGCTGATGATGTCGAACTGGCCGTCATCCTGGATCTCGCCGATCAGCACCGGCTTGGACAGGTGATGGTTCGGCAGCATCACCGCGGTGCCACCGGTCAGGTTCGGGAATTCCTGCCCGTACATCGCCGCGCGCACCGCGTCGACATCGGTGGTGCCCGCCTCGGTCGCGGCGTTCACCCACATGTTGAAGCCGATGTAATGCGCCTCCATCGGGTCGTTGGTGACCCGGTCCTCGCCCATCGTTGCCTTCCAGGTCTTCACGAATTCCGCGTTCGCGTCGGCTTCGGCGGACTGGAAGTAGTTCCATGCCGCAAGGTGGCCGACAAGGTTGGCGGTATCGAGACCGGACAGCTCTTCCTCGCCGACCGAGAAGGCCACAACCGGGATATCGTCGGCAGAGATGTCGGCGGCGGCGAGTTCCTTGTAAAAGCCGATATTGGCGTCGCCATTGATCGTCGAGATCACGCCGACCTTCTTGCCATCCGCACCAAGCGCCACCACATCGGCGACGATCTTCGACCAGTCCGAATGGCCGAACGGCGTGTAGTTCACGAAGATGTCGCTGTCGGCGATGCCCTTGCTCTTGAGATAGCTCTCAAGGATGTTGTTGGTGGTCCGGGGATAGACATAGTCGGTGCCGAGCAGGGCAAACTTTTCGACGCCCAGTTCCTCGAGGAAGTAATCCGTCGCCGGGATCGCCTGCTGGTTCGGCGCGGCCCCGGTATAAAAGACGTTCTTCGACGATTCCTCGCCCTCGTATTGCACCGGATAGAACAGCAGGCCGTTCAGCTCCTCGATCACCGGCAGCACCGACTTGCGGCTGACCGATGTCCAGTTGCCGAAGATCACGTCGACATCGTGCACGGTCAGAAGCTCGCGCGCCTTTTCCGCGAACAGCGGCCAGTCCGACGCCGGATCGACGACCACCGCCTCAAGCTCCTTGCCCAGCAGGCCGCCCTTGGCGTTCTGCTGGTCGATCAGCATCAGCATGGTGTCTTTCAGCGTGGTCTCCGAGATGGCCATTGTCCCCGAGAGCGAATGCAGGATGCCGACCTTGATGGTGTCTTCGGCAGACAGGGCGGCACTTGCCAGCGCGGCGAACAGGGCAGACCCGGCAAGCGTGGATTTAACGAATTTCATAACGTTCTCCTGGCGGGTCCACGGGCCGGAAGCTCTTGCAAATACATGCAACTTTTCCTTACCTGATCCCGCAACTTCGTGTTGCAACCCGTGTGACGGCCGGTTCGAGGTCCAGTCGTTTGGCCGTCACACACCCCTTCCAAAGCTCAGACAGCGTGTCCCCGGAAGGTGTGCAGATCGTTTCTGCAACGCAGCGTGTTGGCAAATCGGGCACTGACGGTTTTCATGGTTTCGCCGGGCTCTGCCCAATTTTTAATCAAAATCGCGCACAATCGCCCGGAAATAAGTCATTGAGGCAGGGCCAGGCCGCGAATTTGCCGATTTTGGTGGCCGATCCGGGGGGCCGCGCAAAAAACGGGATCAGTCCAAAGCATCCAGGATGACCCCGATCAACCAGCACGTCCCCATAACCCCGACCCACGGCATTGCGGCGCAACCGCGCGCGCGGGGCCGGGTGACGCTTGCCGCCAAGCATGCCCGCGGGCGTACCGTGCTCGGGACGCTGTATCAGGACGGGTCGGCCCGGTGCCTGCTGCCGCGCCGCGCCGGACCGGGCCTTGAGGCGGTCCTGCTGAACACGGCGGGCGGCATCACCGGTGGCGATGCTTTTGACTATGCGGCCACCGCGCGCGACGGCACGGATCTGACCGTCACGACGCAGGCCTGCGAACGGGCCTACAAGGCGCAGCCCGGTCTGACCGGGCGCGTGCGCAATACGCTTCGCGTCGGGGCCGGGGCGCGGATCAACTGGCTGCCGCAGGAAACCATCCTGTTCAACGGCGCGGCGCTGGACCGGAACCTGTCGATCGACATGGCGCAGGACGCGACGCTGCTCATGGTCGAGCCGCTGGTCTTCGGGCGCACCGCCATGGGCGAAACGCTGACCGACGCGAGCTTGCACGACCGGATCGAGATCCGGCGCGCGGGGGTGCCGCTTTTTACCGATGCCATGCGCCTTGAAGGCGATATCGCCGCGCATCTGGCGCGTCCCTTCGTCGCCGCCGGGGCCTGCGCGATGGCTGCGCTTGTCTACGTCGCGACCGATGCCGAGGGCCAGTTGCCCGCCATTCGCCGCATGCTGCCAGAGGCGGCGGGGGCCACGCTGATCGCCCCGGATGTGCTGGTCCTGCGCATGCTGGCGCCGGACAGCTACGGCCTGCGAACATCCCTGCTGCCGGTGCTGACCCATCTCAACGGGGCCGACCTGCCCCGATGCTGGAAGATCTGACATGAACCTGACCCCCCGAGAAAAAGACAAGCTGCTGATCGCCATGGCCGCCGAGGTCGCCCGCAAGCGGCTGGCGCGCGGCGTCAAGCTCAACCACCCCGAGGCCATTGCCCTGATCACCGACACGGTCGTCGAGGGTGCCCGCGACGGGCGGTCGGTCGCCGACCTGATGCAGGCCGGGGCCGAGGTCGTCACCGTCGACCAATGCATGAGCGGCATCGCCGAGATGATCCACGACGTGCAGGTCGAGGCCACGTTTCCCGACGGCACGAAACTTGTCACCGTCCACAATCCGATCCGCTGAAGGAGCCACAAGATGAAACCCGTTCTGATCGCCCTTGCCGCAACCTTGGCCCATCCGGCCCTTGCCCATACCGGCCCGGCACTGCACCACCACGCGGGCGATGGATCCGCCCTGCCCCTGCTGATGCTGCTGTTGCTCGGGCTGGTCCTGGCCGGGGGCGCTGCCGTCATCCACGGCTGTGTCGGGGCGGGGGCGGGGACGCGGGCGGGGGCACGGGCCAAATGATCCCGGGCGAGGTTCTTGCCGCAAAGGGCGATCTGACCCTGAACGCGGGACGCCCCGTCACCACGCTGATGGTGGCCAATACCGGCGACCGGCCGGTGCAGGTGGGCAGCCACTACCACTTCGCCGAAACCAATGCCGCGCTGGATTTCGATCGCGACGCCGCGCGCGGCCAGCGGCTCGACATCGCCGCGGGCACCGCTGTGCGGTTTGAGCCGGGTCAGCGCCGCGACGTGTCGCTGGTGCCGATCTCAGGCGCGCGGCGGGTTTACGGTTTCAATCAGAAGGTCATGGGCGCGCTCGACTGAGCCGCCCCGCCGGGGCGCAGCCCCCGGCCCACGATCCGACCCAGGAGAACGCCATGCCCGCCACCATCAACCGCGCCGATTATGCCGCGATGTTCGGCCCCACCACCGGCGACCGGGTGCGACTGGCCGACACCGACCTGATCATCGAGGTCGAGCGCGACCTGACCGGCCCTTACGGCGAAGAGGTCAAGTTCGGCGGCGGCAAGGTCATCCGCGACGGCATGGGCCAATCCCAGGTGTCGCGGGCGCAGGGGGCCGTCGATACGGTCATCACCAACGCGCTGATCGTCGATCATTCCGGCATCTACAAGGCCGATGTGGGCCTGAAGGACGGGCGCATCGCCCGGATCGGCAAGGCGGGCAATCCCGACACGCAGCCCGGCGTCGACATCGTCATCGGCCCCGGCACCGAGGTGATCGCGGGCGAGGGCCGGATCCTGACCGCGGGCGGCTTCGACAGCCATATCCACTTCATCTGCCCGCAACAGATGGAAGACGCGCTGCATTCCGGCCTGACCACCATGCTCGGCGGCGGCACCGGCCCCGCACATGGCACGCTGGCCACCACCTGCACCCCCGGCCCGTGGCACATTGGGCGCATGTTGCAGGCGGCGGATGCGTTTCCGATGAACCTCGCCTTCGCGGGCAAGGGCAATGCGTCGCTGCCCGCCGCGCTCGAGGAACAGGTGCTTGGCGGGGCCTGCGCCTTGAAGCTGCACGAGGATTGGGGGACAACACCGGCGGCGATCGATTGCTGCCTCTCGGTGGCTGACGCCTTCGACGTGCAGGTGATGATCCACACCGACACGCTGAACGAATCGGGCTTTGTCGAAAATACCGTCGCGGCGATGAAAGGCCGCACCATCCACGCCTTCCACACCGAGGGCGCGGGCGGCGGCCATGCGCCGGACATCATCAGGATCTGCGGCGAGGAACACGTCCTGCCGTCGTCCACCAACCCGACGCGGCCCTTCACCGTGAACACGCTTGAAGAACACCTCGACATGTTGATGGTCTGCCACCACCTCGACAAGTCGATCCCCGAGGACGTGGCCTTCGCCGAAAGCCGCATCCGCCGCGAAACCATCGCCGCCGAGGATATCCTGCACGACATGGGCGCGTTCTCGATCATCGCGTCCGACAGTCAGGCCATGGGGCGCGTCGGCGAGGTGCTGATCCGAACCTGGCAGACCGCCGACAAGATGAAGAAGCAACGCGGGCGTCTGCCCGAGGAAACCGGCGCAAATGACAACTTCCGCGTCCGCCGCTACATCGCGAAATACACCATCAACCCCGCCATCGCGCATGGGATAAGCCACGAGATCGGCAGCATCGCCGAAGGCAAGCGCGCTGACCTGGTGCTCTGGAACCCCGCGTTCTTCGGCGTGAAGCCCGAGATGGTGCTGCTGGGCGGCACCATCGCGATGGCGCAGATGGGCGATCCCAACGCGTCGATCCCGACGCCGCAACCGGTCTATTCCCGCCCGATGTTCGGGGCGTACGGTCGCGCCGTCGAACACGGGTCGGTCACCTTCGTCAGCGCCGCCGCGCAGGATGCGGGCATCGGCCACACGCTAGGATTGGCGAAACAGACCGTCGCGGTGACGAACACCCGCAATATCGGCAAGTCGGACCTCGTCCTCAACGACGCCACCCCGAGGATCGAGGTGGACCCGGAAACCTACGAGGTGCGCGCCGACGGCGAATTGCTGACCTGCCAGCCCGCCGAGGTCCTGCCGATGGCGCAACGCTATTTCATGTTCTGACGCGCCCCCTGCCCTGCCCAGCCCTGCCCCGTCACGCCAAGCGTCCGACCAACTCCGGAGACACCCGATGCAGACCCTCACGCGCATTTCCCGCACCTATCGCGATCACAGCCACGCACCCGCGGCCGCGCGCATATCGCTGACCTACGAGGGTCGGTTCCTGCGCCGCAAGATGCTGATCACCGATGAAGGCGAGACCTTTCTGGTCGACCTTGCGCAGACCACGTCCCTTGCCCATGGTGGCGTGCTGGTGCTGGAAGATGGCCGCGAAGTCGTCGTCAACGCCGCACCCGAAGAGCTGCTGGAGGTGACCGGCCCGGATCTGCCGCGCATCGCCTGGCATATCGGCAACCGCCACACGCCCTGCCAGATCGGCCCCGACCGGCTTCTGGTGCAACGCGACCATGTCATCCGCGACATGCTGGGAAAGATCGGTGCGACAACCCGCGAGGTGACAGAGCCGTTTACGCCCGAAGGCGGCGCATATGGACATGGAAGAACACATGGCCACGCCCACTGACACGGATGTCCTGACGCTGGTCCAATGGTTTTCGCCGGCGTTCCCGGTCGGGGCCTTTGCCTATTCGCACGGGCTCGAATGGGCGATCACATCCGGCGATGTGGTGGGCGTTGACGCGGTGTCCGGCTGGATTGCCGACGTGCTGGAGCATGGCGCGGGCTGGAACGATTGCCTGTTCCTGGTCGCGGGCTATGCCGCTGAAAGCCCGGACGCGCTGACCGCGCTGGACGCGGAATGCTGTGCCCTTGCCGCCTCGGCGGAACGCCTGCTTGAGACGCGCATGCAAGGCCGCGCCTTCTGCCGGATCTTCGCGGATGTCTGGCCACATGGCGACCCCGGGGCCTTGGCCTATCCCGTGGCGGTCGGGCACGCCGCCAGATGCGAAGCCCTGCCGCCGCACCTGACCACGCAGATGTATCTGCAAGGCGTCCTGGCCAACCTCGTCTCTGCCGCCACGCGCCTCGGGGCGATCGGCCAGACCGACGGACAGCGGCTGATCCGCGATCTGACGCCGCTGGCCCTGAAGGTTGCCAGCCGGGCGCAGGATGCGGGGCCCGCGGCGATGTCCTCCACCGCTTTTCTGTCCGATATCGCGTCGATGAAACACGAAACCCAATATTCAAGGATGTTCCGCACATGACCGATATGAATGGACCCCTGCGGGTCGGCATCGGGGGGCCCGTCGGGGCCGGAAAGACCACGCTGACGGCGGCGCTCTGCGAGGCGCTGCGCGACCGGCTGTCGGTGGGGGTCGTCACCAACGACATCTACACCCAGGAAGACGCCGAGGCCCTGATGCGGCTTCAGGTGCTGCCCCGGGACCGCATCATCGGCGTGGAAACCGGCGGCTGCCCGCACACCGCCATCCGCGAGGACGCGTCGATCAACCTGGCCGCCGTGGCAGAGCTGGTGACGCGGCATCCCGACATCGACGTCGTGCTGATCGAAAGCGGCGGCGACAACCTGTCGGCGACCTTCAGCCCCGAGCTGGCGGATGTCACCATCTACGTCATCGATGTGGCCGCGGGCGAGGAAATCCCCCGCAAGGGCGGCCCGGCCATCACACGATCCGATATTCTTGTCATCAACAAGACCGACCTCGCCCCACATGTGGGCGCATCGCTTGCGGTCATGGACCGGGACGCCAAGGTCATGCGGCGGGGACGGCCCTTCGTGTTCACCTCGCTGCGCGCGCGCGACGGGGTCCGCGACATCGTGGCCCTTCTGGCCGCCATCGGCGGCATCGATGCGGGCGATACCGCGACAAAGCCCAAGGCAGAAACGGCGGACGCCTAAGGTCCAATCGCAGGCCGTGGCCCGCGACGGTCCGGTCGCGCGCCCGGTCTTGGGTCAGAAGATATCAGCGGCTGGCCGCGCTCGGCGCGACGGCGGCGTTTGCACCGCCGACACGGCATGTCAGTCGGCGACGTTGGTCAGGTAGAGGCGGATTTGCGTCACATCTTCCAACGTTGCCGCCAACTGCTCCGCGCCCTGCCCTGTCGGTCATCGCGCTGCGCATTGGGACCTGTTGGATGACACCAAACGGTTGATTGCAGTGGCAAGTTTCCTAACGATTTCAGTTTGTTGGCCAATGCCGACCCGGATGATTCGATCGTCGACGGCATTCCTACCGGGCTTGTCGAACAGCCCGTCCACTAAACCCGTGAAGATTTGGATCTTCCGGCTTTTCAACCAAACACCGCCAACCCGGCCCACTTGGACCCCCGCGCAGGCGGCGGCCTCTGCCAGCGTGTCCCGCATCGGCACTCGACCGACCGATAGACCAGCGGCTTCTTTCTACCGCCTCACTGCCCTGTCCGGGTCGTCAAACTCGAAAATCTGCACCGTGGACATTGCGCTCGGTCATGCCGGCGCAGCCGTCCTGCGGTTAACAGCTACCAAAAGCGCCAAAACCATCGAAACCGGCGAAAACTGCCCTGCCTTGGCTTTCTGAGTCAAATGCCGAGGATAATCGAGCGCGTGATCGAGGAGTTCCGCCGCCGCATCGCAACCCGGACCGTGTTGCCTCGCGCCGAAATCGTGCCGATCTTGCCGCAAGCGGCGACTGCCGGGCGGTGGATGCGGAAGACCGATGGACGGGAACCCTAAGCTCAGCCTGTCGCTCAGATGGTCCTCTCATCGCGGCCTGAACGGAACCAATGGCAGACAGATGCCCGGTCCACATCGTTGAGGAATTCCCACCACATTCGAGACACGCCCTTTTCCGATAGACCCTACGACCTCTTCGCTGTGTTCTTCGTAGGGAATGGACGGCATCGTGTCTGGGACAAGGTCAAGTTACGTTGGTCAGGTCGCACATAAAAACAACGCGGTGGCGGCAGTTCTCGCGAACAGAATGGGCATTTGCGCCGCTATGCAATCCATGGTGCCGCGCTTCGGCTTACCCAGGCCATCCGAACGACCGGCGCTCTGCGTCGCCAGACTATGGACAGAACTTCGATCTTGCACGGATTTACCAGACAGCTTTCTTGACACCTGTCCAAATTCAGTCATATCCGCCTGATGGACACCCGTCGTCATCGCACCCGGCTGAAGTTGCAGGCCGCTCTTCGCGCGCTTCTGGCCGAGAAGCCGCTTGCCGAGATCTCGGTCGAGGAACTGGCGCGCCGGGCCGGGAAGACGCGGCAGACCTTCTACGCCAACTATCGCGATCTGGCGGAGATGCTGGACGAATATGTCACCGATCTGCTTGACCTGCTGGCCAGGCGCAGCGCCATGATCGACCCCGATTGCACCGGCGAAGACCGTCTTGCCGCCCACCGCGACAAGTTTGCCGGCATCTTCCGCGATATCGACCGGTCCGATCCGCGTCTCGCGGCGCTGCTGCAAGGCGTGCCGGGTCTGGCGCCGCAAGACCGCTTTGCCGAACTGCTTGACGATCTGCTCAGGCGCAACCCCTCGAACCCCTATGCCCACGATCCGGATCTGCGCCGCGTGGCCGCCCGGTTCTACAGCGGGGCCTTCATCGGCGTGCTGAACGCCTGGCTGCAGACGCCGAACCCGATGCCGCCCGAGCGGCTGGCGCAGGCCTTCACGACACTCATCTTTCGCGGCTGGCCGGACGTCGCCCCGCTTTCCCTTTCGGAGACAGACACATGACGATTGCCCGCTTCCTGCCCCTTGTTGCCTGCCTCGCCCTCGTGACCGTGGGGTCGCGTGTCGCGCATGCGCAGGACGGCGCGGATGCCGCGCCCGACGCGGTTCTGCGCCCCGCCAAGCTGATGATGCTCGACCCCGAGCAGGCCATGCTCAAGCGCGAATTCTTTGGCCGGGTCACCGCGCGCGAAACCGTCGATCTGGCGTTTCAGGTCGGCGGCCAGATCGAACGCCTTGCGGTGACCGAGGGCGACACCTACCCGGCGGGCACCCTGCTGGCCGAGCTTGACCTTGCGCCGTTCCAGCGCAACGTGGCGCAGGCCCAGGTCAACCTGACCAAGGCGCAGCGCGACCTCGACCGGCTGAACGAACTGTCGCGCGCCAATGTCGCCGAGGTGCAGGTGCAGGATACCGAAACCCAGCGCGACCTTGCCGAGATCGCGCTCGAGACGGCGCGGGACCAGCTGGCCGATGCGACGCTGAAGGCCCCGTTCGACGCGCTGGTGGTGCGGCGACTGGTGCGCACCTATTCGACCGTCACGGCGGGCACGCCGGTGATCCGCATCTCGGACATGTCCGAGGTCCGGGTCGATATCGACGTCCCCGAGATCCTGTTCCGCCGGGCGCAATCCAACGCCGACGTGACCTTCCTTGCCTCGCTGCCGGAAAGCCCCACGGCCTACCCCCTCGATGTGCGCGAGTTCGAGGCCGAGACCGCCGACGTCGCCCAGACCTTCCGGGTCACGCTGGCCTTTCGCGACCGGCCCGACGCCTTCGTGCTACCCGGTGCCTCCGTCACGGTGACCGCCGAGGCGCGGCGCGGCGACGAGATGCAGGTGGTGCTGCCGGAAACCGCGCTGGTCTACGCGCCCGACCGCAGCACCAATGTCATGGTGTTCGAGCCGTCCGGCGACGATCCCGATGTCGGCACCGTGCGGCAGACCCCGGTCGAAATCGCGATCCGCGACGACGGGCGCGTGATCCTGCTTGATGGGCCCGGCGCCAGCACGGAAATCGTCCGCGCCGGTGCGGCCATGCTGCGCGACGGCCAGCGCGTGCGCCGCTTTACCAGCATCGGGGAATGACATCATGGGCAAGGGCATAGCGCAGGGCGCGATCGACCGGTCGTTGCTGACATGGATGCTGATGATCGGTTGCCTTCTGGGCGGGCTCTGGGGCTTTGCCGCGATGGGGCGGCTCGAGGATCCGGCCTTCACCATCAAGACCGCGGTGGTCTTCACCGAATACCCCGGCGCGTCGGCGGCGCAGGTCGCGACCGAGGTCAGCGAACCCTTGGAATCCGCCATCCAGCAGATGTCCGAGATCAAGTTCATCACCTCGTCCAACAAGCCCGGCGTCAGCCGCATCACGGTCGAGATCGAAAGCACCTATGACGGCACCGAGTTGCCGCAGATCTGGGACAAGCTGCGCAAACGGGTGCAGGACGCGCAGGGCCGACTGCCCGCCAACGCCAATGCGAGCCTCGTCAACGACAGCTTCGGCGATGTCTACGGCATCTTCTACGGCGTCACCGCGCCGGGCTTCACCGATGCCGAAAGGCACGACATGGCGGAATATCTGCGCCGTCAGTTGCTGACCGTGCAGGGGGTGGCCGACGTCGCCATCGCGGGCCTGCCCGAGGAAAACATCTTCGTCGAGCCGGACACCGCCGTGCTGACCAACCTCGGCCTGCCGCCTGCCGCGATCCTGCAGGCGATCTCGGAATCCGACAGCGTGGCGGACGCGGGCTCTGTCTCGATGGCGGGGCAGGAAATCCGCATCGCCGCCCCCGAAGGGTCGGGCACGGTCGACGAGATCCGCAGCCTGACCATCGGTGTCAATGGCGAGGTGATCGAGATCACAGACATCGCCCGCGTCTACCGCGCCCGCGTGGCGGACCCCGCGATGATCATCCGTTTCAACGGGGCCGAGGCCTTTACCCTCGGCGTGTCCGGCAAGGAGGGAGAGAACATCGTCGATGTCGGGCGCGGCGTCGATGCCAAGCTCGACCAGTTGCAGTCCAACATTCCCATCGGCGTCACCCTGCACCCGATCTACCAGCAGCACGTGGTGGTCGACGAGGCGTCGTCGGCCTTTCTGGTGAACCTGGCGCTGTCGGTGGCCATCGTGGTGGCGGTGCTGGCGGTGTTCATGGGCTGGCGGGCGGCGGTCGTGGTGGGCACGACGCTGCTCCTGACCGTGGTCGGCACGCTGTTCTTCATGGCGCTGGCCGACCTGCAGATGCAGCGCATCTCGCTCGGGGCGCTGATCATCGCCATGGGCATGCTGGTCGACAACGCCATCGTCGTGGCCGAGGGCATGCAGGGCGACATGGAGCAGGGCAAATCCTCGCGCGAAGCGGCGACCGACGTGGCGGGCAAGACCCAGATCCCGCTTCTGGGGGCGACGGTGATCGGCATCATGGCCTTTGCCGGGATCGGCCTGTCACCGGATGCCACCGGCGAGTTCCTGTTCTCGCTCTTTGCGGTGATCGGCATCTCGCTCTTGTTGTCCTGGGTGCTGGCGATCACGGCAACGCCGCTTCTGGGGCATTACATCTTCCGGCAGGGCGACGGTTCAAGCGGCGATCCTTACGGCGGGCCGGTGTTCCGGGCCTATGGCGCGGTGCTGCGCGGCGCATTGCGCTTTCGCTGGCTGGTGGTCGTGGCGCTGCTGGCGGTGACAGTGGTCTGCTACTGGGGCTTCGGTCAGGTCAAGCAGCAGTTCTTTCCCGACAGCAACACGCCGCTGTTCTACGTGCATTACAAGCTGCCGCAGGGCGCCAGCATCAACACCACCGCCAGCGACATGGCCCAGCTCGAAGACTGGCTGAACGGCCGCGACGACGTGGTGTCGGTGGCGACCTTCGTGGGCGGCGGGGCCACGCGCTTCATGCTGACCTATGGCCCGGAAGAGGCGCTGCCGACCTATGGCCACCTCGTGATCCGCACCGAAACCCTGGGCGATATCCCACCCTTGCGCGCCGACCTCGAGGCGTTCGGGCGCGCGACCCTGCCCGAGGGCGAGTTCCGGACCGAGCGGCTGGCCTTCGGCCCGGGCGGCGGCGCCCCTATCGCTGCGCGTTTTTCGGGCAACGACCCGGACGTGCTGCGCGCGCTGGCGCAAGAGGCCACGGACATCATGCTGCGGACCACCGACCAGGTGCAGGACCTGCGCACCGACTGGCGCGAACGCGAACTGGTGCTGCGCCCGGCCTATGCCGAGGACCGTGCCCAGACCGCCGGGGTCACCCGCGCGGATCTGGCCGCCACCTTCCGCACCGCCACAGACGGCACCACCGCGGGCGTGTTTCGCGAAGGCGACCGGCAAATCCCGATCACGGTGCGCATGCCCGGTGTTGCCGAACCGGGCGCGGCGCATCTGATCGACCAGATCGTCTATTCCAGTGCCGCGGGCGATTACATCCCGGTCGAGCAGATCATGGACGGGTTTTCCTACGGCATCGAAGACACGCTCTACCAGCGCCGCGACCGGGTGCCGACGATCACCGTCGAGGCCGGGGTGCCCGCCGGTGTCAATGCCTCTGCGGTGTTCACCGAACTGCGCGGCCCGATCGAGGCGATGGCGCTGCCCGAAGGCTACGCGCTGGAATGGGGCGGCGAATACGAAAGCTCGACCGACGCGCAGGCCAGCCTTGGCGGCCAGTTGCCGGTGTCGCTTCTGATCATGGTGCTGATCTCGATCCTGCTGTTCGGCAAGCTGCGGCAACCGCTGATCGTCTGGCTTCTGGTGCCGATGGCGGTCAATGGCGTGGCGCTTGGCCTGCTGGGCACCGGCCTGCCGTTTTCCTTCACCGCCCTGTTGGGCCTGTTGTCGCTGTCGGGGATGCTGCTCAAGAACGGCATCGTCCTGGTCGAGGAGATCGACCTGACCCGCGCCGAGGGCGTGCCGTTCCGCGATGCCATCGTGCAGGCCTCGACCTCGCGTCTGCGTCCCGTGGTGCTGGCGGCGGGAACGACGATCCTCGGGATGATCCCGCTTTTGTGGGATGCGTTCTTCGCCTCCATGGCGGTGACCATCATGGGGGGGCTGGGCTTTGCGTCGATCCTGACGCTGATCGCGGCGCCGGTGTTCTATTCGCTGATGTTCCCCAAGGCCTGGAAGACCAACAGCGCCGAACTGCCCGCGGCTCAGGCCTCGGCGGCCTGAAACGCGGCGCGCAGCACGTCCATGTCGCCGACCTGGTTCATCAGGATCAGGATCAGCCGCGCGTTGAAGGCGTGGCTTTCCTCGGGCGTCTTGCCCTCGTGATGCTCCAGCAGCAGCGCATAAGCATCGTCGGGCTGCGCGAGGTTCGGCTCTGTGGTCAGGCGCATGTGCTGGCCCCCTTTCCCATCGCGCGGTCAAGCGCGGTTTTCACGGCATCCGCATCATAGGCGGGCCAGCGCGCCGCGACGTGCTGGTCCGGGCGCAGCAGATAGACCGCCCCGGGCGCGTCGCCCAGATAGCGCGCGCGCACCTCGGGCGCGCCCGCCGGATCGACCCTCAGCACGTCGATGCCCGCGTCGTCGGGCACATCGACACCAACCGCCAGCACCTGGAACCGGTCGCCCAGCCGGTCGAGCAGAAATCCGTCGCCAAGCGGCGCATCCGGGCACGGGCTGCCGGGGCGGGTGCGATCCGGGCCACCGGGCAGCGCATCGGGCGTGTTCAGCGGTGAGCCATCATAGACGCGCGGCACCGACAGGCGGCCGGAATTGACCAGCGGTCGCGCGAAGGCATGGCGCCCCGCGAGGTGCAGCACCGCATCGCGGAACATCCGGCTGACCTCGGTCTTGGGTGTCAGGAAATCCGTCGCCCGCGTCGAGTTGAGGATGTTTTCGTCCGCCGCCGCGATGCGTTCGTCGTCATAGCTGTCGAGCAGCGCATCGGGGGCCGCGCCCGCAATCACCGCCGCCAGCTTCCAGCCCAGATTGTCGGCATCCTGCAGCCCTGAATTGGCGCCGCGCGCGCCGAAGGGCGACACCTGATGCGCGCTGTCGCCGGCAAACAGCACGCGACCATGGCGGAACCGGTCCATCCGGCGGCACTGGAAGGTGTAGATCGAGGTCCATTCCAGCTCATACTCCACATCCGCGCCCAGCATCGCATCGACGCGGGCGCGGATGTTCTCGGGGCGCAGTTCGGCCTCGCGGTCAATGTTCCAGCCCAGCTGAAAGTCGATGCGCCATATGTCGTCGGGCTGCCTGTGCAACAGCGCCGAAGCCCCGGACTTGAACCACGGCTCGAACCAGAACCAGCGCTCGGTCGGGAAATCCGCCTGCATCTTCACATCGGCGATCAGGAAATTGTCCTCGAAGACGCGCCCGTCGAAGCCCAGCCCCAGCATGTCGCGCAAGGGTGACCGCGCGCCGTCGCAGCCGATCAGCCAATCGGCGGTCAGGCTATAGTCGCCCTCGGGCGTCTCGATGCGCAGCGTGACGCCATCGTCGCGCGCCTCGACGCCCGCGACCCGGTTCTTGCCGCGCACCTCGATCGGTGCGCCGTTGGCCCGCGCGGTGTCGATCGCCTCGAACAGGAACTTCTCCATGTAGGGTTGCTGCAGGTTGATGAAGGCCGGAAAGCGGTGTCCTGCCTCGGGCAGAAGGTTGAACGAAAACAGCTCGTCGCGGTCGTGGAACACGCGCCCCACCTGCCAGACCACCCCCTTGTCGAGCATCGCCTGCCCGGCCCCCATCCGCGCCGCGATCTCGAGCGAGCGTTTGGCGAAACAGATCGCCCGGCTGCCTTGCCCCACGCCCTCGTGATCGTCGAGCACCACGACCGGCACGCCCTTGCGCCCGAGATCAAGCGCGCAGGCCAGCCCGATGGGCCCGCCGCCGACCACAATGACCGGATGATGCGCGGGCGTGTCCGCGTCCTGATCGGGATGGCGCGCATAGGGGTACAGCCGGAAGGCCAGTCGATATCGGTCTTGCAGCATGTGGTCCTCCCTCTCCGCCCGTGACCCAGGATTTTTTGTCAAAAATCCTCGGCGCCCGGCCTATCCCTGCAGCGCGTCCCACATCTCGCGGTCGCGCTCGGCGGTCCAGATGCGCGGCGTGTCGATGCCCTGCGCCTCGTCATAGGCACGCGCCACGTTGAACGGCAGGCAATGCTCGTAGATGGCGTAATCGGCGAACTTCGGGTCGCATTCCGCGCGCACCGCGTCCCACGCTTCTTTCAGGCTACCGCCCCGCGCCGCGACCTTGGCGGCGGGCCGGTAGGTGCTGTCAACGAAATCGCGGGTGCTTTCGATGGCGGTGTTGACCATCTCCTGCCCCATCAGCGCGTCGCCGCGCCCGGGTGCGATGGCATCGACGCCGTAAGCCTTGATCTCGTCCAGCGTGTATCCCCAGTCGCCGAAATGTCCGTCGCCGCAATAGCAGGCCGAGTGGTATTCGACGATATCGCCGGTGAACATGACGTTCTGGTCGGGCACGTGGATGACCGCGTCGCCGGCCGTATGGGCCCGGCCCAGGTGCATGATGTCGACGCGGCGCTTGCCGAGATAGACGCTCATGCGGTCGCTGAAGGTGGTGGTGGGCCAGGTCAGGCCGGGGATCGATTCGTGCCCCTCGAACAGGCGCGGGAAACGGCCGAATTCGCTGTCCCAGTCTTCCTGGCCGCGCTCTGCGACCATGGCGCGGGCGGTGTCGGACATGATGATCTGCGATGCGCCATAGGCCGACGCCCCCAGCACCCGCACCGCATGATAATGCGTCAGCGCGAGGTGGCTGATCGGCTTGTCGGTCACTTCGCGGACCTTCTCGATGACCTTGTTGGCCAGGCGCGGGGTTGCCTGCGCCTCGACGATCATCACCGAATCGTCGCCGATGATGACGCCCGAGTTGGGATCGCCCTCGGCGGTAAAGGCCCACAGGCCCTCGCCGACCTCGGTGAAACTGATGGTCTTCTCGCTCATGTCGCCTGCAGAGGCGAATGCCTTGGCCATGGGGCTCTCCTGTCAGATCTGCTGGGTGGTCCTTGCAACGTCCGGACGGGCCGGGCGTGCCGGACGCGCCTCGGGAATGTTCGTCAGGTTTGCGGTCGCAGTCAATGCGGGCGGCGGCAAACAACGCGACCCGCGCCGGGCAACGCGCCGGGCAACGCGCCGGGCAACGCGCCGATGCCTTGCCGTACGGCTCAGGCGGGCAACACCGCCGTCGCCTCGATCTCGACGCGGGCGGCATCCTCGATCAGCCCCGCGACCACGACCATGGTCATCGCCGGAAAGTGGTAGCCCATCACCTCGCGGTAGGCGGCCCCGACCTCTTTCTGGCGGGCCAGGTATTCCTGCTTGTCGGTGACATACCAGGTCAGCCGCGTGATATGCGCGACCTCGCCCCCCGCCGCATGCACCACATCGACGATGTTGCGCAGCGCCTGGACCATCTGGCCGATGAAGTCATCCGTCTCGAAGACCTGCTGCGCGGTCCAGCCGATCTGGCCGCCGACGAAGAGCACCCGGCCCTCGGCCAGCACGCCGTTGGCATAGCCTTTGGCGGGTTTCCAGCCTTCGGGGTGAACGGTGATGGTGCTCATGCGGCATCCTCCATGAAATGGGCCAGCATTGCCCGTTTGTCCTCTGGCCAGCGGACCGACCGCATCCTGTCGAGATCGACATAGACCAGCGTGAAATGCGCCGTCAGCCGCGCCTGCACGTCGCACTGCGCGCGCAGCACCGCATCCAGGCTGGCCCCGCCGATCCGGGTGACCGCAAGCGTCCAGTCCAGCACATCGCCCAACCGCGAGGCGGCGTGAAACTCGGTTGCGATGCGGCCCATCGGCACGCCGGTGCGGTCCCGCACGTGCATCTGCGCGAAGGGCCAGTCCAGCGCATCGCGAAACATCGTTTCGACCACTTCGTTGATCATCTCGAAATAGCGCGGGTAAAAGACGATGCCCGCCGGATCGCAGTGCTGAAACATCACCGCGTTGCGAAAGGTGTAGACCGCCATGATGACCCGCCCCGCCCGACCACAGGCCGCATGCCCGGCCCGCCATTCGCATCCGACAATCCCGCAGCGCGCCAAAAACTTCAAGCCTAAAGTTTTATACTTGAAATTTTCGCACCCCGGTGCATCATTCCCCTTTGACCGGGAACCTCAGGAAGGGTGACGCTATGAAGACCGTCTGTCTGGGTGGCGGGCCCGCCGGGCTCTACTTCGCGATCAGCCTCAAACTGCGCCAGCCCGACTCCGAGGTGGTGGTGATCGAACGCAACAAGGCCGACGACACCTTCGGCTGGGGCGTGGTGCTGTCGGACGAAACCCTCGACAACCTCGCAGAGAACGACGCGCCAAGCGCCACCGCGATCCGCGAACACTTCGCCTATTGGGACGATATCGCCGTCATCAAGGACGGCACGCGCATCACCTCGACCGGGCATGGCTTCTGCGGCATCGGGCGCAAGACCATGCTGCTCTTGTTGCAGGACCGCGCCCGCGAACTCGGCGTCGATCTGCGCTTTGAAACCGAGGTTGCCGATATCGACGCGCTGCGGCTTGAATATGACCTTGTGGTCGCCGCCGACGGGGTCAATTCGCGCACCCGCACGCTTTATGAAGACGCCTTCAAGCCCGAGATCGACACCCGCGCCTGCAAGTTCATCTGGCTGGGCACGCAGGCCAAGTTCGACGATGCCTTCACCTTCATCTTCGAGAAAACGCCGCATGGCTGGATCTGGGCGCATGCCTATCAGTTCGACGACGCCACCGCGACCTTCATTGTCGAATGTTCCGAGGCGACGTGGACGCGCGCGGGCTTCGACACCATGGATCAAGCCGAAACCATCGCCGCCTGTCAGGCGATCTTCGCGGCGCATCTGGACGGCCATGCGCTGATCTCGAACATGAAGCATCTGCGCGGCTCGGCCTGGCTCAACTTCAACCGGGTGCTCTGCGAAAAATGGCACCACGAAAATATCGTGCTTCTGGGCGATGCCTCGGCCACCGCGCATTTCTCGATCGGGTCGGGCACCAAGCTGGCGCTTGAATCCGCCATCGCGCTGGCGGATCTGGTGTCGACCAAGCCGACCCTGAAAGAGGCCTTCACAACCTATCAGGAAGACCGCCGCCTCGACGTGCTGCGCCTGCAATCGGCCGCGCGCAATTCGACCGAATGGTTCGAGGACGTGGAGCGGTATCTCGACCTCGATCCGGTGCAGTTCAACTATTCGCTGCTGACCCGGTCGCAACGCATCAGCCACGAGAACCTGCGCCTGCGCGACCCCAAGTGGCTGCGCGAGGCCGAAGAGTGGTTCCAGACGCAATCGGGGGCCAATGGCGTGCACCGCGCGCCGATGTTCGCGCCGTTCCAGTTGCGCGACATGCGGCTGGTCAACCGCGTCGTCGTCTCGCCGATGGCGCAGTACAAGGCGGTCGATGGCGCGCCTGCCGACTGGCACTTTGCCCATTACGCCGAACGCGCCAAGGGCGGCGCGGGGCTGGTCTATACGGAAATGACCTGCGTCTCGCCCGAGGGCCGCATCACGCCGGGATGCCCCGGGCTTTACGCGCCCGAACACGAGGCCGCGTGGAGGCGGCTTGTGGATTTTGTCCATGCCGAGACCGAGGCCAAGCTTTGCATGCAGATCGGCCATTCCGGGCGCAAGGGCTCGACCCAGCTGGGCTGGGAAGCGATGGACGCGCCCCTGAAAGACGGCAACTGGCCGATCTTGTCGGCCTCGGCGATCCCGTGGTCCGACGCCAACGCGACGCCCAAGGCGATGGACCGCGCCGACATGGACATGGTGCGCGATCAGTTCGTCGCCGCCACGGAAATGGCGGCGCGGGCGGGCTTCGACATGGTCGAGCTGCACGCCGCACACGGCTATCTGATCTCGTCCTTCATCTCGCCGATCTCGAACACCCGCACGGATGAATACGGCGGCAGCCTTGAGAATCGCCTGCGCTACCCGCTCGAGGTGTTCTGCGCCATGCGCGCCGTCTGGCCCGAGGCAAAGCCCATGTCGGTGCGCATCTCGGCGACCGACTGGGTCGGCGAGCGTGGCGTCGAGGGCGAAGAGGCGGTCGAGATCGCCAGCGCCTTCCGCGACGCGGGCGTCGATATCGTCGATGTGTCCGCCGGGCAGACCAGCGTCGAGGCGCGGCCCGTTTATGGCCGCATGTTCCAGACGCCCTTCTCGGACCGCATCCGCAACGAAAAGGGCATCCCGACCATGACGGTCGGCAATATCTACGAGCCGGACCACGTCAATTCGATCCTGATGGCGGGGCGCGCCGATCTGGTGGCGCTCGCCCGTCCGCATCTGGCCGATCCCTACTGGACGCTGCACGCGGCGGCAGCCCTTGGCGACGACCAGACCGCGTGGCCCCTGCCCTACCTGCCCGGACGAGACCAGATGCAGCGGCTCGCCGAACGCGGCGAAGGTCTGGGCATCCGCGCATGACGGATCTGTCGGGCAAGACCGCGCTGATCACCGGCGGCGGCACCGGGCTGGGCGCGGCGCTGGCGCTGGCTTTTGCCGAGGCGGGTGCGCAAGTCTGGATCGCGGGCCGCCGTGCCGCGCCGCTGAACGCCGTCGCCAAGGGGCACGACGCGATCCGCACGGTGACGGCGGATGTCACCGACGAAGCCTCGGTCGCCGCCATGTTCGACACGTCCGGTCCCTGCGATATCGTCATCGCCAATGCCGGGGCGTCCGCGTCGGCACCCTTTACCCGCACAGATCTGGCCGACTGGAAAGCGATGGTCGACGTCAACCTGACCGGCGCGTTCCTGACCCTGCGGGACGGCGCGCGGCATCTGAAAGGCCGCGACTGGGGGCGGCTGATCGCGGTGGCCTCGACCGCCGGGCTCAAGGGCTACCCTTACGTGTCGGCCTATAGCGCCGCCAAGCACGGCGTCGTCGGTATGGTCAGGGCCGCCGCGCTTGAGATGGCGCGGACGGGGATCACCGTGAACGCGCTCTGCCCCGGCTTCCTCGATACCGAGATGACCGAGCGGTCGGTGGCGAACATCATGGACAAGACCGGCCTCTCCGCCGAGGACGCCCGCGCCCAGCTTGAAAAGATGAGCCCCCAGCGCCGCCTGACCCAGCCCGCCGAAGTGGTCGCCGCCGCCCTGTGGATCTGCGGGCCGGGATCGGAAGGCATCACCGGTCAGGCGATCTCGATCTCGGGCGGCGAGGTCTAGCGGCTTTGGCCATCAGTCCTCGGGCAGCAGCGGCCGACAGCGTCGATAGCGCGCCAATGTCGGTCCGTGTTCCTCAAGCCGCGCCGCTTCTGCCGCGAATCCCGGCTTTGCCGCCGCCACCCATTCCGCCTGCCTTGCGCGCGCGTCGCGCTCGGTCCGGTCCTCCATTCACATCTCCCACCCGTCAGCCCCGCCTGACCTGGGAATACCCGGCCATGTGCGCGTAGCCGCCGACGATGGCCTTGCGGGTCTCGTAATCGAGCACCTGGTTCACATCGCGGAAACCGGCGGGCGCGCGTTTCTCGATCTCGTCGATCACCCGTTCCGGCCCGCCGACGCGATTGGTGCGCACGACGTCGGCGGTCTTGGGCAGGCGGTCTTTTTCATAGGCCCAAAGCGCCGCGCGCGGATGTTCCGCCCCGGCCAGCGCATCGGCAAGGCAGCGCGCATCCAACACCGCCTGGCTCGCCCCGTTCGAGCCCACGGGATACATCGGATGCGCCGCATCGCCCAAGAGCGTCACCCGCCCGAAGGTCCAGCGCGGCAGCGGATCGCGGTCGGCCATCGGGTATTCGAAGATCGCCCCGGTCGCCCGCACCAGCTTGCCGATATCCATGCCCGGCACGTGAAAGCGCAGCGCATGCGGCAGCACCCGCGACAGCGGCACCTGACGCGACCAGTTGTCGGGAGGCGGCGGCGAGATGGCGGGGTCCTTGATCCGCACGTTGACCACCCAGTTCATCAGCTGGCGGCCCTTCACGGCGGGCGCGATCGGGTAGAGCACGAATTTGCCGCCCAGACCGCCGCCGATGGCCATGCTTTCGCCATCCTCCCAAACCGGCCAGTCGGTGGCCCCGCGCCACATCACCACGCCCTGCCACGACGGCGCGCCTTCGTTCGGATAGAACACGCGCCGCCCCGCCGAATGGATGCCGTCGGCGCAGATCAGCACGTCGCCGCGGTCGGTCATGCCCGCGCCACCCTCGACACTGTCGGTAAACTGCGCCGTCACGCCCGCCTCGTCCTGCACGAACCCTGCCAGCCTGCGGCCCGTGCGCACCGCGTCCTTGCCCAGCCGGTCGATCACCGCGTCGAAGATCAGCTTCTGCAACCGCCCGCGATGGATCGAGAACTGCGGCACGTCGTGGCCCGCATGCATGCCGCGCAGTTCCGACCAGACCTCTTGCCCCTGCTTGGTCAGATAGGACAGCTTGCGCGTGCGCAGCCCCACCCGGTCGAGCGCGGGCAACAGCCCCAGCGCGTCCAGTTCGCGGATCGCATGCGGCAGCACGTTGATGCCGACGCCCACTTCGCGCACCTCGCGCGCCGCCTCGTACAGGGTGACGGGGATGCCGCGCGCATGCAGCATCAGCGCCGTCACCAGCCCGCCGATCCCGGCCCCTGCGATCAGAACGCGCATCGGCTCATTCCTCGGGGGGTGGCAGGAAATCGACCTCGTGCTCGGCCGAGATGGCGACCACATCCGCCGGGTTGGCATCGGGGCCGAGGTTGTGCAGCGCCCAGAACAGATCGAACAGGCGGCGTTCCGGCGCGACCCAGAACAGGCATTTGATCGTGGTGTCGGACTTGTTGAAGATGCCGTGCGGGATGCCCATCGGCAGGCGGATCAGGTCGCCCGGTTCGGCATAGGCCTCGACCCCGTTCAGAAGCAGGTCGAACCGGCCCTCCAGCACATAGATGAACTCGTCCTGCGTCGGGTGGATATGCGGCGGCACGAAGGTGCCCTTGGGCAAGGTCGCGTGCCAGGCCATCGACCGTTCCGACCGTTGCTTGGGCACATAGGTCTGCCCGAGGATGTTCCACTTGATATCGTCGAGGCCGGAACTGGCCTTGGTGACGCCGGGCAACATGGTCATGATCTATCTCCTTTTCGGGTCTTATACATGCAGGAAGCGGTCCTTGACCTCGGGGGTGGCAAGGATGTCGCGGTTGGTGCCGGTCCAGACCACGCGGCCCTTCTCGATCACCACGTGTCGGTCGGCGAACTTGGTCAGCGCGTCGACATTCTTGTCGATCACCAGGATCGCCTCGCCCTCGGCCTTGAGCCGGGTCAGCACCGCCCAGATATCGGCGCGGATCAGCGGGGCCAGCCCCTCGGTCGCCTCGTCCAGCACGATCAGCCGCGGATTGGTCATCAGCGCGCGCCCGATGGCCAGCATCTGCTGTTCGCCGCCCGACAGTTGCGAGCCCATGTTGCGCTTGCGTTCGGCCAGCCGGGGGAACAGGTCGTAGATCCGCGAAAGGGTCCATTTGCCGCCCCCATCGCTGCCGCTTCGCGCGGTGGCGACAAGGTTTTCCTGCACGCTCAGCGTCGGAAAGATCTGCCGCCCCTCGGGCACGAGGCCGAGACCCGCATGCGCGATGCGGTGCGGCTCTGCCCCGGTCAGGTCGGTGCCGTCGATCTGCACCGTTCCGCCGCGCGGCTTGAGGATGCCGAAGATCGACTTGATCGTCGTGGTCTTGCCCATGCCGTTGCGGCCCAGCAGCGTGACCACCTCGCCCTTGTCCACATGCAGATCGATGCCGAACAGGATGCGGCTTTCGCCATACGCCGCCTCAAGTCCGGACACGGTCAGCATCAGGCGGCCTCCTCCTCTTCGCCCAGATACGCGGTGCGCACCTGCGGATCGCGGCGGACCTCTTCGGGGGTGCCGGTGGCGATGATCTGGCCGTAGACCAGCACCGACACGCGGTCGGCCAGTTGGAACACCGCCTCCATGTCATGTTCGATCAGCACCATGGTCAGCTTGCCCTTGAGCTTTGCCAGCCGGGCCACGAAGGCCTCCGCATCCTCGCCGCCGACGCCCGCCAGCGGTTCGTCCAGCAGCAGGATCTGCGGCTTTGTCGCCAGCGCGATGGCCAGTTCCAGCCGCCGGTGTTCGCCATGGCTGAGCGCGCCGGCATTGCTACCCGCGCGATCCTGAAGCCCCGCCTCGGCCAGTGCGGCCATCGCCTGTGTGTTCAGCGCCGCCTCTTCGGCAACGCGCGAAAAGAACCGAAAGCTCGAACCCGACCGCGCCTGCACCGCAAGGGCCACGTTTTCCAGAACGGTGAAGCCGGGCAGCACCTGGGTGATCTGGAACGACCGCGCCAGCCCCAGATGCACCCGTTCGGGCATCGGCAGCGCCATGATGCTGCGCCCGTCCAGCAGGATATCGCCGCTGTCGGACCCGAGCTGCCCCGAAAGCTGCGACACGAAGGTGGTCTTGCCCGCACCGTTCGGCCCGATGATGGCGTGCAGTTCGCCGGGCTCGATGGTCAGCGACACGTCATCGGTGACCTTGAGCGCGCCAAAGCTCTTGCGCAGATGCCGGATTTCAAGGCGGCTCATTCCCGCGCCCTCCGCTGCCCGAGCTTCTTCAGCAGCCCGGTGATCCCGCGCGGCGAAAACAGCACCATCAGCACCAGAAACAGGCCGAACCAAAGCCGCCAATGTTCGGTCAGCGCCCCCAGCGCCTCTTCCAGCAAAAGCGCCGCAACCGCCCCGCCGATGGCCCCCGACAGCGTGCCGATGCCGCCCAGCACCACCATCACGATCAACTCGCCCGAGCGGTGCCATGACATGAAAGCGGGCGACACGAACTCTGCCTGATTGGCCAGAAACACCCCAGCGACCGAGGTCATGCACCCCGAGATCACGAACGCGGTCAGCTGGTAGCGGAACGGCGCATAGCCCACCGCCTCCATCCGCAGGCGGTTTTCGCGGATGCCGGTCAGCACCCGGCCAAAGCGCGCGCCGACGATGCGGTGGCAGACCCAGAACAGCGCCATCAGCACCAGCAGCGTCGCGTAATAAAGGGTGAAATCGTTCTCGAGCATATCGCTGCCCAGCACCGTCGAGCGCTGCGTCAGCCCATAGCCGTCATCACCGCCATAGGCCGAAAGCGAGATGAAGAAGAAAAACGCCATCTGCCCGAAGGCCAGCGTGATCATGATGAAATAGACGCCCTTGGTGCGCAGCGAAATCGCGCCCGTGATCAGCGCGAACAGCGCCGAGACACCCATGGCGGCGGCGATCTGCAGGAAGATGTCGTGCACGCCGTAGCTTGACAGAATGGCGACCGCGTAGGTGCCGAAGCCCAGATAGGCGGCATGGCCAAACGACACCATCGCGCCGTATCCCAGGATCAGGTCCAGCGCCATCGCGGCCATGGCATAGGCCAGGATGCGCGTGCCGATCAGCACCAGGAACGGGTCATCAAGCGCCGCCGCCACAGGTGGCAGGGCGGCGAACAGCGCAAACAGCACCAGCGCCGCCTTGACCCGGACCGCCAGCGCGGGCCGCGTTGCGGGCGCGGATGTCAGCGCGGTCTCGGCCATCAGCCGCGCCCCCCGAACAGTCCCGCGGGCCTGGCAAAGAGGATCGCCGCCATCAGGATATAGACCAGCATCGGGGCCAGCATCCGCCCGGTCTGACCCGCCGCCGCCGGATCGAGCACCGCGCGCAGCCAGATCGGCCCGAAGACGCCGCCCACGGTGTCGACCACCGCCACCAGGATCGCGCCGAAGAACGCGCCCTTGACCGACCCGATGCCACCGATCACCACCACGACGAAGGTCAGGATCAACACGCTTTCCCCCATGCCGGTATCGACCGACAAGATGGGTGCGACGATGGCCCCGGCGAAACACGCCAGCACCCCGCCCATGGTAAAGACGATGGCGAAAAGCTTGCCGATGTCGATGCCAAGCGCCGACACCATCGTGCGGTTGGTGGCGCCCGCGCGCAGCAGCATCCCGATGCGGGTGTGATTGACCACGACATAAAGCCCCAGCGCCACCGCCAGCCCTGCCGCGATGATCGCGATGCGGTAGACCGGGTAGCGCAGCGGCCCCATCAGCGGCACCGAGCCGGACAGGAGTTCTGGCATCGGCACCGACAGCGGTGAGACGCCCCAGATCATCTTGACCGCCTCGTTGGCAATCATCACCAGCCCGAAGGTCGCCAGCACCTGATCGAGATGCGACCGCGCGTAGAGCCGCCGGATCACCACCACCTCGAGCACCAGCCCGACCGCGATGGCGGCGGGGAACATCAGCAACAGCCCCCACCAGAAACTGCCCGTCGCCGCCGCGAAGGTGGCGATCAGGTAGGCCCCCACCATGTACAGCACCCCGTGGGCGAGGTTGACCACGTCCATGATCCCGAAGACCAGCGTCAGCCCGGCGGCGATCAGAAAGAGCAGAACGCCCAGTTGAACGCCGTTGAGAAGCTGCAGCACGAAGAGGTTGGTCATGGGCGCGGTCCCCTCGTCCGGTCGCTTACTCCATGGTGCAGTCGGCGGCGTAGTTGTCGACGTAATCGTCGAAGATCTTCTCGCGGATCGAGGTGCCGAAGAAGCCGTCATCGCGCTTCACCGCCTCGACCAGATAGAAGTCCTGCACCGGGTACTGGTTGACGCCAAAGCTGAAATCGCCGCGCGGGCTGTCGAAATCCGCCTTGGCGATGGCCGCGCGCAGGGCGGCGCGGTCGGTCAGATCGCCGCCCAGTTCGGCCACCGCGCTGTCGATCAGCTGGGCCGCGTCATAGGCCTGCATCGCATAGGTGCCGGGCACCGCGCCGTATTTCTCGATATAGGCCGACACGAAGGCCTGGTTGGCGGCGTTGTCCAGATCGGGGGCCCAGTTGGCCCCACCCATCAGACCCACGGCGGCATCCTGCGTCGCGGGCAGCGTGGTTTCGTCGACGGTGAAGGCCGACAGGAACGGGATGCGCGACAGCCCCGCCTGGTTGTATTGCTTGACCAGATTCACACCCATGCCGCCGGGCATGAAGGTGAACAGCGCATCGGGCTGGAACGCCGCGATCTGCGCCAGTTCGGACGAGAAGTCGAGTTGACCCAGCTCGGTAAAGACCTCGCCCGCGACGCCACCGGTGTAGGAATTCTTGAACCCCGCGAGGCTGTCCTTGCCGGCCTGGTAGTTGGGCGCCATCAGGAACACGTTCTGATAGCCCTGGCTTTGCGCATAGGCACCCATGACCTCGTGGTTCTGGTCGTTCTGATACGAGGTCACGAAGAAGTTCGGGTGGCATTCCGCGCCCGCGAAGTTCGAGGTGCCCGCATTGGTCGAGATCAGCACCGTGCCGCTTTCGGTCACCGGGCGGTGAATGGCGATCAGGATATTCGAGAAGATCGGCCCGACGACAAAATCGACCGCATCGCGAGCTACCAGTTCGCGGGCGCGGTCAGAGGCAAGATCGGGGCGCTGTTCGTCGTCGACGACGATGATCTCGGTCTTCATGCCGCCCAGCATCTGGTTCTGTTCGGCATAGAGCATGAAGCCGTTCTTGGCCTGTTCACCCAGGGCGGCGGCAGGGCCGGACAGGGTATAGACGAGGCCGATCTTCAACACATCGTCCGAGGCCGAGGCCGGGGCTTCGGCATGGGCCGCGGCGAAGGCCGCCCCGGTCAGCGCCAGCGTGGCAGAGGTCGAGGCAAGCAGTGTGGTCTTGAGTGTCATGGTCGTTCTCCCGGTTGGTCTGGTGTCGGCCGCGCCTCTGTCGGGCGTCGTGCCGGGCGGTTGCGGCGTGATGCGCCCGGTCGATGACCCGTGCGGCGCATCCTTTCGTCTGGCCCGGTTGGCAGAGGACCGTGGATCATGCGGGCGGTCAACGCCAATGATCCCCGAACCCGCGCCACCGACCGGGTCGGAACAGGCTGAGGGCCGATGGTTAACCGGGAATCGTAATATTTCAAGCTCAAACCTTTTTTGCTTGAAATAAAATTTGGCCGCGCCTAGCGTTTTGATACCGGATGCGCCGGGCCGCGCCCTTGGGGGACCGAACAGCCCACCGGGACCGGCAGATCGAAGCGACAGACCGGATGCGACAAAGCGGGTTCGACAGACCGGGATCGACAGACCGGGTTCGACAGACCGGGATCGACAGACCGGGTTCGACGGAAAGGAGCAGCGCGGGATCATGGGACAGTGGCGTGACACCGATGCGACACCCGGCCCCGACATTGTCGGCACCGAGATCTCGGCGCAGACCTCGAAGGAACGCCTGCGGCTCTGGCTGCGCATCCTCAAGCTGTCGCGCCGCACGGAGGCGGTGCTGCGCGACCGCCTGCGCACGGAGTTCGACGGCACCCTGCCGCGCTTTGACGTGCTGGCCGCACTGGCGCGCTATGACGCGGGCCTGAAGATGAGCGCGCTGTCGGGCGTGCTGCGGGTCTCGAACGGGAACGTCACCGGCATCGTCGACCGGCTGGCCGATGACGGGCTGGTCGAGCGGGTGCAGGTGCCGGGCGACAGGCGCGCCTCGCTGGTGCGGCTGACCCGCAAGGGACAAGAGGAATTCGCGGCCCAGGCCACCGCGCACGAAACCTGGATCGCCGAGATGCTGGGCGGATTTTCGGCGGACGAGGCGGCACGCCTGTCGGCCCGCTTCGACGCGCTGGCCGCCGCTGCACGGCCCGCCAAGGAGGACACATGAACACCGACACCACGCATTTTCGCTGCGACATCGCCGAAGGCATCGCGACGCTGCGGCTCGACCGGCCCGACCGCAAGAACCCGCTGACCTTCGAGTCCTATGCCGAGCTGCGCGACTGGTTCCGCGCGCTGGCCGCCGATGACAGCGTCAAGGCGGTGGTCTTCGGCTCGAACGGCGGCAATTTCTGCTCGGGCGGCGACGTGCATGACATCATCGGCCCGCTCACGAAGATGACCATGAAAGAGCTGCTGGCCTTCACCCGGATGACCGGCGATCTGGTCAAGGCGATGATCCATTGCGGCACGCCGATCATCGCGGCGGTGGACGGCATCTGCGTCGGCGCGGGCGCGATCATCGCCATGGCGTCGGACCTGCGCATCGGCTCGACCGACGCCAAGGCCGCGTTCCTGTTCACCCGCGTCGGCCTTGCGGGCTGCGACATGGGCGCCTGCGCCATGCTGCCCCGCATCATCGGCCAGGGCCGGGCGGCAGAGCTGCTTTATACCGGGCGGTCCATGAGCGCCGAGGAAGGGCAAGCCTGGGGGTTCTGGAACCGCGTGGTGGCGCCGGACGCGCTCGAGCAGGCGGCGCAGGATCTGGCCCGGCAGATCGCGGCGGGGCCGGGATTCGCGCATATGATGACCAAGACCATGCTCGACCAGGAGTGGTCGATGTCGCTGGATCAGGCCATCGAGGCCGAGGCCCAGACCCAGGCGATCTGCATGCAGACCGCCGATTTCACCCGCGCCTACGCGGCCTTCGCGGCCCGGGAAAAGCCGGTGTTCGAAGGCAATTGAGATTGGTGACCATGCGCCGGTGGCGCTGTTGCGTGGCGTATTTGGAAAATGGAAAGACAGGAAGGACGCGCCTTGCCGGACCGGAGTTTTCTTGACTGGCCGTTTTTAGAGGCGGCGCATGGCGATCACGCGCGCGCGCTGGAGGGCTGGATGGCGGGCTACGGCCCGATCGATCACGCTGCCACCGATGCCGCTTGCCGCGATCTGGTGGCGCGGCTGGGGGCGGGTGGCTGGCTGATGCCGACGGCGGTCGATCCGGAAGATCCGAAACCGCTGGATGTGCGCACCCTGTGCCTGAGCCGCGAGACGCTGGCGCGCCATGACGGGCTGGCGGATTTTGCCTTTGCCATGCAGGGGCTGGGCACCGGGGCGCTGTCGCTGTTCGGCAGCCGCGCGCAGCAGGCCGAATGGCTGCCGCTGACGCGAAGGGGCAAGGCCATCGCGGCCTTTGCGCTGACCGAGCCGCAGTCAGGCTCGGACGTGGCCAATGCCACCATGACCGCGCGCGAGGACGGCGATCATTACGTGCTGGAGGGCGAGAAGACCTGGATTTCCAATGGCGGGATCGCCGATGTCTACACGTTGTTTGCCAGGACCGGTGAAGGACCCGGGGCCAAGGGACTGTCGGCCTTCGTGGTGCCCGCCGATCTGCCGGGGCTGGAGATCGCCGAGCGGCTCGAGACCATCGCGCCGCATCCGCTGGCAACTCTGCGGTTCACCGGTGCGCGGATCCCGAAGACGGCGATGATCGGCGCGCCCGGACAGGGCTTCAAGATTGCCATGTCGGTGCTGGACGTGTTTCGCACCACGGTGGCGGCGGCGGCGCTTGGGTTCGCGCGGCGCGCGCTGGACGAGGCGCTGGCGCGGGTCACCCAGCGCGAGGTGCAGGGCAAACCGCTGGCGGAGTTGCAGATGGTGCAGGGCCATATCGCCGAGATGGCGCTGCGCGTCGATGCATCCGCGCTGCTGGTTTACCGCGCCGCCTGGGCCAAGGACCGGGGCGCGCCAAGGGTCAGCCGCGAGGCCGCGATGGCCAAGCTTTATGCCACCGACGAGGCGCAGAAGGTGATCGACGCCGCGGTCCAGCTGCATGGCGGCGACGGCGTGCGGTCGGGCCAGGTGGTCGAGCGGCTTTACCGGGAAATCCGGGCGCTGCGCATCTACGAGGGCGCGTCCGACGTGCAGAAGGTGATCATCGCGCGCGCCGCGCTGGCGGAGGGGGCGCGATGAGCGATCCGCACGAGACCGGGGCCGTCACCGATTTCGCCGACCGGATGTCCTATGGCGACTACCTGCGCCTCGACCGGCTGCTGGATGCACAACATCCCCTGAGCGACGCGCCCGACGAGATGCTGTTCATCATCCAGCACCAGACGTCGGAATTGTGGATGAAGCTGATGCTGGTCGAACTGGACAGCGCGCGCCGGGCGCTGGCGGCGGACCGCGTCGACGAGGTCTTCAAGATGCTGGCGCGGGTGGCGCGGATCATGGAGCAGCTGAACAACGCCTGGGACGTGCTGCGCACCATGACGCCGTCCGACTACACCACCTTTCGCGCGCGGCTCGGGCAGTCCTCGGGGTTCCAGTCCTTGCAATACCGGTTGATCGAATTTGCGCTTGGCAATCGCAACCTCGCGATGATGCAGGCGCATGCGCATGATCCGGCGGCCACGGCGGCGCTTGAGGGCGAGTTGGCGCGGCTGTCGCTGTACCAGGAGGTGCTGGCCTTTGCCGCACGGCGCGGCAAGCCGGTGCCCGACGCGCTGATCGCCGCCCCCGCCCGTGCACCGCATGGCCCCGACGAGACCGTCACCGCCATGTGGGCCGGAATCTACCGCGATACCGCCGGGCATTGGCGGCTTTACGAGATGGCCGAAAAGCTGGTCGATCTGGAGGATTACTTCCGCCGCTGGCGCTTCAACCACGTCACCACCGTGGAACGTGTCATCGGCTTCAAGCGCGGCACCGGCGGCACTGCCGGGGTTGCCTATCTGAAAAAGATGCTGGCGGTCGAGCTGTTCCCCGAGCTCTGGCACGTCCGCACCCATCTCTGAGCCCGAAGACGGGGCCGCGTCAAAGGGAGTACGCGCCATGAACCGCACCGATCCGCTTGGCCCCTCGGCCCATACCGACACCTTCACGCGCGACAACCTGCCGCCACGGGATCAATGGCCGGATTTCCTGCTCGACGGGTTCGACTACCCCGAGCGGCTGAACGTCGGCGTGGAGCTGACCGATGCCATGGTCGCCAAGGGCCATGGCGACCGGGTGGCGCTGATCGGCAATGGCCGGCGCCGCACCTACAAGGAGCTGGCGGACTGGACCAACCGGCTGGCGCATGCGCTGGTGGACGATCTGGGCGTGCGGCCCGGCAACCGCGTGCTGATCCGGTCGGCGAACAACCCCGCGATGGTGGCCGCGTGGCTGGCCGCGACCAAGGCGGGCGCGGTGGTGATCAACACCATGCCGATGCTGCGCGCGGGCGAGCTTGCGCAGATCGTCGACAAGGCCGAGGTCGCCTTTGCGCTGTGCGACACGCGGCTGATGGACGAGATGGCGCTTTGTGCCAAGACCAGCGGGCACCTGCGGCAGGTGGTGGGGTTCGACGGCACCTCGAACCACGACGCCGAACTGGATCGGCTGGCGCTGCAAAAGCCCGTGGGCTTCGACGCGGTGCCCACGGGGCGCGACGACGTGGCGCTTCTGGGCTTTACCTCGGGGACGACGGGCAGCCCCAAGGCCACGATGCATTTCCACCGCGATATCCTGATCATCGCCGATGGCTATGCCCGGCATGTGCTGAAGGTCACCCCCGAGGACGTCTTCGTCGGCTCGCCGCCCCTGGCCTTCACCTTCGGGCTGGGCGGGCTGGCGGTGTTTCCGCTGCGCTTCGGGGCGGCGGCGACGCTGCTGGAAAAGGCGTCACCGCCGAACATGATCGAGATCATCGAGACGCATCGCGCCACGGTCTGTTTCACCGCGCCGACCGCCTACCGCGTCATGTTGCGCGCCATGGACGAGGGCGCGGACCTCACGTCGCTGCGCGCGGCGGTATCGGCCGGAGAGACGCTGCCCGCACCGGTGTACGAGGAATGGATCGCCAAGACCGGCAAGCCCATGCTGGACGGGATCGGCGCCACCGAGCTGTTGCACATCTTCATCTCGAACCGCTTCGACGACCACCGCCCGGCCTGCACCGGCAAGCCGGTTCCGGGCTACGAGGCGAAGGTGATCGGCGAAGACGGGGCCGAGGTGGCGCGCGGCACGGTGGGCCGCCTTGCGGTGCGCGGGCCGACCGGGTGCCGCTACCTCGCCGACGCGCGGCAGGCGGATTACGTGCACGACGGCTGGAACATCACCGGCGACGCCTTCGTGATGGACGATGACGGCTATCTGCACTTTGCCGCACGCAACGACGACATGATCCTGACGTCAGGCTACAACATCGCCGGGCCAGAGGTCGAGGCGGCGCTTCTGTCGCACGATGCCGTGGCCGAATGCGCCGTGATCGGCGCGCCCGACCCGGACCGGGGCCAGATCGTCGAGGCGCATGTGGTGCTGGCCGAAGGTGTGACCGGCGACGACGCCTGCGCCCTTGCCCTGCAAGAGCACGTCAAGGCCACCATCGCGCCCTACAAATACCCCCGCCGGGTGGTGTTCATCGACGCGCTGCCCAAGACCGAAACCGGCAAGATCCAGCGCTTCCGCCTGAAACACACATAACGGCGCGCCTCAGGCCTCGATCTCGACGCGGCCCTTGGGGTGGGAACAGCAGGCGAGGATATAGCCCGCTTCGATGTCGTCTTCCGAAATGCCGCCGTTATGCACCATATGCACCTCGCCCGCGGTTTTGCGGACCTTGCAGGTGCCGCAGATGCCGAAGGTGCAGCCCGAGGGGATGCGCAAACCTTTCGCACGCGAAAGGGCGAGGATGGTATCGGTCTCGTGGCAGGGCACGGTGACGCCGGAACGGACAAAGGACACCTCGGCGTCGGCGGCCTCTTGCGGCAGCGGGTCGTCGAAGGCGGGCACGTCCTCGGCCAGGGCGGCGGGCGCGGCAAAGCTTTCCTGGTGGTAGCGGTCCATGTCGTAGCCCATGCCCGCCAGCGCCTCGCGGACCATGGTCATGAAATCCTCGGGGCCGCAGCAATAGATCTCGCGGTCGAGGTAGTCGGGGGCCATCAGGCCCAGCATCAGCTGGTTGAGCCGCCCGAGATAGCCGGTCCAGACCTCGTAGGGTTCTTCCTCGGTGACCGCAAAGCTCAGATGCAGGCCGGGCACGCGGCTGGCCATGTGGATCAGGCGCTGCTTGAAGATCAACTCGGACGGGCGGCGGGCGCAGGCGATCAGGCGCGCATCGGGCTGGTCGCCGAAATCGTACAGGTAGGACGCCATCGCCATCATCGGCGTGATGCCGGACCCCGCCGCGATGAACAGGTACTTGCCGCGCGGATTGCCCAGCGTGAACTGCCCGGCGGGCCCGTAGGCGCGCAGCCGCATCCCGGGCTTGAGGTGGTCGAACATCCAGGCGGTGCCGACGCTGCCCGCGTGACGTTTCACCGTGACGCTGAGCGTCAGGGGCCGCGACGGGGCCGAGGACAGCGTGTAGGTCCGCTCGACCGGATTGCCCGGCACCGGCAGCGCAAGGGTGATGAACTGCCCGGGCCTGTAGTCGAAGGGCCGCCCCGAGGGCGACCGGAACGCGAAGGTGCGCACGTTCGGGGCCTCGGGCACGACAATGGTGCATTCGAGCTCTTCGTCATCGGTCCAGAAATCTGCCATGGCCCTGCCTATTCCGCGGCGTAGAGCGCGCGCCCGGTCAGCCGCGATGTCAGGGTTTCGCAATACCAGTCGACGAATTGCGCGACGCCGGATTCCTGCAGCATGCTGTAGGGGCCGGGTTCATAGGCGGGCGAGTTGATGCCGCGCTGGTTTTCCTCGACGATGGCGCGGTCTTCGTCGTTGGTGTGGATCCACACCGTCGTCAGCCGGTCAAGATCGTAGTCGCGCCCCTCGACGGCGTCCTGATGCACGAACCACTTGGTCGTGACAGCGGTTTCCTGCGGCCCGATCGGCATCATCGAGAACAGCATCACCACATCCCCGAGGAAGTGGTTCCAGCTGTTGGGATAGTGGAAGAACAGCAGCGATCCGGCATCGCGGATCGTCACGTCGCCGACCAGCTTTTCGCAGGATTGCCCGCCATCCATCGTATAGCTGACCGCGCGACCCAAGAGCGGCACGCGGACGAAACGCCATTGCTGATCCGGCGCGATGGTGAAGGTCGAGGGCAGGCCCGCCGCCTCGCACTTGGCCAGATGCGCGGTGATGGCGGGGTCGTCCTTGCCCGACCCGTCGCCCGCGATGTTGGGGTTGTCGTCGAAGCTGACGCAAAGCGACGGGTGCGACCCCGAGCAGTGATAGCATTCGCGGTTGTTCTCCATCACCAGCTTCCAGTTGGCCTTCTCGACGATGGTGGTCTCGTGCGCCAACTTGCAGTCCGCCAGCCTGTGCGGCCCGGCATAGCGTTGCGCCTCGGCCGCCAGCGCGTCGAAAGGCGGGGCCTCGGGGCTGAGCGACAGGAACAGGATGCCCGCCGCCTCGCGGATATGCACCGGCTTCAGCCCGTGCCGCGCGGGGTCGAATTCCGGCCCCATGTCACGCGCCCATTGCAGCGTGCCGTCCAGATCGTAGGTCCATTGGTGATAGGGGCAGACCAGCTTGGGCGCCGATCCCTTGGCCGCCTGACAGATCCGCGATCCGCGATGGCGGCAGGAATTGTGGAACGCCCGCACGATCCCATCGGCCCCGCGCACGACGATGACGGAATAGTCGCCGATCTGGATCGTCATGTGGTTGCCGGTCTTGGGAATTTCGGCGGACGAACCGACAAGGATCCAGTCGCGATACCAGATTCGGTCCATGTCGACGTCGAACATGTCGGGGTCGATATAAAGCGCGCGCGGCAGGGTATGGCCCTTCCGGCGGCGCATCAAGTGGGCGAGCATCTCGGATTGGGCGCTCATGGTCAGATATCCTTCACAAGACGCAGGGCGTCGTAGATGGCGGCATGGGTGTTGCGGGCCGAGACCGCGTCGCCGATGCGGTAAAGCGCGAAGGCCCCGTCGGGGTTGCGTGTCACGTGTTGCGGGCGGCCTTCGATCAGCGCGTCGGAATCGACCGCGCCAAGATTGCGCGAGGCGGGTTTCAGCGCGAAATACAGCTCGTCCATCGGGCGCGTGCCGTGGTTGACCACGACCTGATCGAACTCCCGCGTCTCGCGGTGGTCGGAATAATCGGTGCCGATATGGGCGGTCAGCATGTTGCCGTTGCGGGTCACGTCGCGCAGTCGGTAGGTGACGGTAAAGCGCGTATCGAGCCCCTGCATCGACCGCATGTAGGGCACCAGGTTCATCGCCATCACGTCGGGCGCAAAGCTGCGGTCGGGCGTCATGATTTCCACATGTCCGCCCGACTTCGCGATGATTTCGGCGGCTTGCAGACCGGCGTGGTCGCCCGCGTCGTCATAGACCAGCACGCGGCTGCCCGGTTTCACATCGCCCGAGATGATATCCCAGGAGGACACCACCAGATCGTTGCCGGTCTCGCAGACCTCGGTGTGGGGCAGACCGCCGGTGGCGACGATCACCACGTCGGGCGCAAGTGCTGTAACGTCCTCGGCCTCGGCATAGGTGTTGAAACAGAACTCCACGTCGCGCGCGGCGCATTGCGCCATGCGCCAGTCGATGATCGAGATCATCTCGCGCCGGCGGGGCGATTGCGCGGTCAGGCGCACCTGCCCGCCGGGATCGGGCTGCACCTCGAACACGGTGACGGCATGGCCCCGCTCGGCGGCGACGCGCGCGGCCTCAAGCCCGGCAGGACCGGCCCCGACGATGGCCACCTTCTTCTTTTCGGCGGCGGGTTCGACCACATGCGGCATGGTCAGTTCGCGCCCAGTGGCGGCGTTGTGAATGCAAAGCGCATCGCCCGCCGCATAGATCCGGTCGAGGCAATAGGTGGCCCCGACGCAGGGGCGGATGTCGTCCTCGCGCCCCTCGACGATCTTCTGCACGATCATCGGGTCGGCCATGTGGGCGCGGGTCATGCCGACCATGTCGATCAGCCCGGCGCTGACCGCGTGCCGCGCGGTGGCGACATCGGGGATCTTGGCGGCGTGGAAGGTGGGCATGCCGGTTTCGCGCCGGATGGTGCCCGCGAAATCGATGAAGGGCGCGTTCTTCATGCCCTGCACCGGGATCACGTCGGTCAGACCCGGGTCGGTGTCGATATGGCCCTTGATCACGTTCAGGAAATCGACCTTGCCGCTGTCGGCAAGCCTGCGCGAAATCTCGAGCCCCTCGTCGATGCCGATGCCGCCTTCCAGCGTCTCGTCGGCGGTGTAGCGGATGCCGACGATGAAGTCGTCGCCGACCCGCGCGCGGATCGCGTCGAGCACATCCCAGGTGAACCGCAGCCGGTTGTCGAGATCGCCACCGTAAGGCCCGTCAAGCGCGTTGGTCAGCGGCGACCAGAACTGGTCCATCAGGTGCCCGTAGGCCTGCAATTCGATCCCGTCCATGCCGCCCGCCTGCATGCGTTCGGCGGCATCGGCGTAGTCGGTGATGATGCGCTCGATGTCCCAATCCTCGAGCATCTTGGGAAAGGCCCGGTGCGCGGCTTCGCGTTCGTGGCCCGGCGACACAGCGGGCAGCCAGTCGCCCTTGGCCCAATGGGTGCGGCGGCCCAGATGCGTGAGCTGAATCATCACCGCGCAGCCATGCTCGTGGCAGGCATCGGTCAGGCGGCGGATCCAGGGCACCACCTCGTCCTTGTACGCAAGGATGTTGTTGAACACCGGCGGAGAGTTGCGCGACACCGCCGCCGATCCGGCCGTCATTGCCAGCGCCACACCGGCGCGGGCGCGGGTTTCGTGATAGGCGCGGTAGCGGTCCTTGGGCATACCGTCTTCGGGATAGGCCGGTTCATGAGCGGTGGTCATGATCCGGTTTTTCAGCGTCAGATGCTTGAGCCGGTAGGGCTGCAGCAGGGGATCGTTGCGCATGGGGCGTCTCGCTGAAAGGCGCACGGGACCGGTCCGGCGCATGGAATGCTTGTCACGACCCTCAGCCGAAGCCGCGCCGGACGCGTGCCGCAAGGCGACACGGCATTGCCCTTTTGCGACCGCGCTGCAACGCAGGCCGCTCCCGCGGGCCCACGGGAATCAAGGGGCTGGCGATCCCGTCGCAGGGTGGTATAAACCGTCATGGCCATAGCAGGCAGGGTCCCGCGCATGGCGGTCCACCACCTCGCCGCAGGCTTTGGAGAGCCGTTTCCGTCGATGCCGCTTGATGCCACTGCCCACACCGCGCCCGAGACGGTGCCGATCGAAGACCTGATCGCCTGTCCCAATTGCGATGCGCTGTATGTCGCGCGCCAACCCGAGAAGGGAAAGCGCGCGATCTGCCGCTATTGTCACACGGTCCTGATCGCGCCGCGGCGCAAGGCCGGGGCCAAGATGATCGCGATCACGCTGACGGTGATGATCCTGGTCATCGCGGCGCTGTTCTTTCCGTTCCTCGACATCAACGCCAGCGGCTTCGGCAACTCCACCTCGATCCTCGATGCGGCGTCGAGTTTCCAGTCGGGCTACATGGTGTTCCTGTCGTTTCTGGTGGCGGCGGCGATCATCTTCATCCCGCTGCTGCGCACCTTCCTGATTCTCTACGTGCTGATCCCCATCGTGCGCGACCGCCCGACCCTGCCGCATGCCCGACACGCCTTTCGCTGGTCCCAGAAACTCAAGCCCTGGGCCATGGCCGAGATCTTTGCCATCGGCGTGGCCGTGGCGCTGGTCAAGGTGGCCGCTCTGGCGCAAATCGGCTTCGGCCCCGCCTTCTGGATGTTCAGCGCGCTTGTGGTGCTGATCCTCATCAACGACAACTTTCTGTGTACCTGGTCTGTATGGAAATCGCTCGAGCTGGAAGAAGAGTAACCGCGCGCGATGCGGGCCTTGTGGCCTGCCGCCGCTGCTCGCGGGTCTGGCCGATCGGTCAGGCGCGTTGCGGGCGCTGTGGCAGCCACCTGAAGTCGCGCGACACCAACAGCCTGCAGAAGGTCTGGGCGTGGTGGCTTGCCGGTGTGATCGCCTATGTCCCGGCCAATCTCTATCCGATGCTGAAGACCAACACGCTGGTGTCGAACTCGGAAAGCACGATCATCGGCGGCGCGGTGGAGATCGCCCATCACGGCAGCTACGGCGTCGCGGCGATCATCCTGATCGCGTCGGTGCTGATCCCGGTGGGCAAGTTCCTGGCCATCGCCTTTCTCGCGCTCTCGTCGCAGCGCGGCACCAACGTGTCGCCCGGCACCCGCACCCACATGTACGAACTTGTCGAATTCATCGGCCGCTGGTCGATGATCGACGTTTTCGTCGTCGCCATCCTGTCATCGCTGGTCCAGCTGTCCGTCGTGGCCTCGATCCAGCCGGGCCCGGCGGCGCTGACCTTCGCCATTTCCGTTATCTGCACGATGTTCTCGGCCCAGGCCTTCGATCCAAGGCTCATCTGGGATGCGCAGCGTCGCGACAAACCCCGAAAGATTACCTGATCCATGACCGACAGCAGCATCCCGTCCCCCGATCCGGTTCCCGTCGAGGACAGCAAGCCGTCGCTTGCGGACCGCATTTCCTTTGTCTGGCTGATCCCGATCATCGCGCTTCTGGTAGCGCTCGGCGCGGCCTGGAACAGCTTCAACGAACAGGGTCCGCTGATCGAGATCACCTTTGACAACGCCGCCGGCGTCAAGGCCGACGAGACGGTGCTGCGCTACCGCGACATCCGGGTCGGTCTGGTCGAAGAGGTGAGCTTTACCGACAACCTGGCGCAGGTCCGCGTCAGCGTGCGGATCGACAAGGCGCTGGCCGACTATGTCGACGACGAAGCCAGTTTCTGGGTGGTGCGACCCGAGGTCAGCGCGCAGGGTGTCTCGGGGCTCGATACGGTGCTGTCCGGGGTCTATATCCAGGGTGTCTGGGACGGCACGCCGGGCGGCTTCATGCCCGAATTCGAGGGGCTGTCCTCGGCGCCGCTGCTGGGGGCCGACCAACAGGGCATCGAATTCACCATCCGCTCGCCCGAGGGGCTGCCCGGGGCCAATACCCCCATCGTCTACAAGGGCGTGCAGGTCGGCCAGGTCGCCGCCGGAGAGATCAACCGGGACGGCACCGAGGTGCGGACCCGCGCGGTCATCTTCGCGCCCTATACCGATCTTGTCACCACCGGCACGCGGTTCTGGGACGTGTCGGGCTTCTCGTTCTCGCTGGGGGCGTCGGGGGCGCGGCTCAATTTCGACAGCTTCGCATCGCTGATCACCGGCGGCATCACCTTCGAGACGATGGGCTCGGGCGGCACGCAACTGGCCGAGGATGCCGTGTTCGAACTGTTCGGCAGCGAGGAGGCCGCGCGCGACGACTTCCTTGTGGAGGGCGATGGCGAAAGCGTCACCATGACGATGATCTTCGAGCAGAACCTGGCGGGTCTTGCCGCCGGTGCGCCGGTGGAACTGGGCGGACTGCGCGTCGGCGAGGTGGCATCGCTGACCGGCGTCGTCAACCCCGAGCGCTTTGGCGACGACAATGTGCGCCTGCTGACCACGTTGCGGATCAACCCGGGGCGGATCGGGCTGGGCGAAGGGGCCGATGGCGACGACCTTCTCGACTTCCTCGAGCGGCGCGTCGCGGATGGCCTGCGCGGGCGGCTGACCAACGCGTCGCTGCTGACCGGCGGGTTGAAGATCTCGCTCGTGGATCTGGACGACGTCGCGCCCGCGACGCTGATCCGCGATGCCGATCCCTATCCGATCCTGCCCACCGCCGACGCCGACATCACCGATGTGGCCACCTCGGCGCAGGGCGTGCTGCAACGGGTCAACGACCTGCCCATCGAAGAGGTCATGCAGTCGGCGATCGGGTTCCTCGACAATGCCACCGCGCTGATCGGAAGCCAGGCCTTGCAGGACGCGCCCGAAGAGCTGCGCGGCATCCTTGCCGCGGTGCGCGGCGTTACCGAAAGCGACGAGACCCAGGGCATTCCGGCGCAGGTGTCGGACATGCTGTCGGGGCTTCAGGAAATCTCGGGGTCGCTGAACAACATCCTGGCAGAGCTGGAACGCCAGGGCCTGACCGATACGCTGGTCGGCGCGGTCGACCGGGTCGGCGAAGTGGCCGACGGTCTGCCCGGCCTGCTGGCGCGGGTCGATACCATTCTGGCCGAGGCGCAGGAGGTGCCGCTGACCGAACTTTCCGCGGATATCTCGGACATTCTGGCCTCTGCGGAAACGCTGATCGCCAGCCCGGCGGTACAGGCGATACCGGACAACGTGACCGCCGCGCTGGACGAGTTGCAAAGCATCCTGACGTCGCTGCGCACCGTGGCCGAAAGCGAAGACACCCAAGGGCTGCCGAACCAGGTCTCGGTGGTGATGGCCGATCTGCAGGAAATCTCGGGGTCGCTGACCACGATCCTGGCCGAGATCGAGCGGCAGGACGTAACCACGCAACTGACCCGCGCCATCGCCAGTGTCGAAGAGGCGGCGCAAGGCCTGCCCGCGCTGGTCGAACAGGCCGACGCGATCCTGCGCGATGTCGGCGAGGTGTCGCTTGAAACACTGGCCGCGCGCACCACGGACCTTCTGACCTCGGCGGATGCGCTGATCGATCAGGCCTCGACCCGCGCGCTGCCGGAAGAGCTGAACGGCGCCTTGAACCAGCTCAGCCTGATGTTGTCGGAGCTGCGCGAAGGCGGTCTGGTGGACAGCACCAACGCGACGCTGGCCTCGGCCCGGGATGCGGCCTCGGCCATCGAGGAGGCGACGCAACTTCTGCCGGGTATCGCGGCGCAACTGCGGGTCGTGGCCAATCAGGCCGGGGCGACCCTTGGTGCCTACGGGCGCGACTCGCAATTCTCGCGCGAGACGCAAGGGGCGATCCGCCAGATCGAGGCCGCAGCCTCGGCCATCGAGCGGCTGGCCCGCACCATCGAACGCAATCCGAATTCGCTCATTCTGGGACGGTAAGACATATGTTGATGATCAAGACGGGCAGGATTGCTGCCTTTGGAGTGGTGGCCCTCTTGGCAGCCTGCAGCGGCGAGGCGCGCTTCGCGTCCCCGGTGGTGCTGCCCGAGGCACGGGTGTCGTCCAGCTTCCCGAGCCTGGAAGTGTCCGAAGTGACGCTGCCGACCTACGCCGCCTCGGAAGACATCTACGTGCGCGGCGCGGACGGAGCCATCTCGCCCGCGGGGCCGCTCTGGGCCGATATTCCGGCCCGCGCGATCACCCTGGAACTGGCGCGCGATCTGGGCACCATCACCGGCGTCACGGTCGCGCCCGAGCCGTGGCCGTTCCGCCCCTTCCCCGCCGCCACGGTCGATGTGCGGATCGAAGAGATGCTGGCCACTGCCGAAGGCGTCTTCCGTCTTTCGGGCCAGTATTTCATCGCGCCCGAAGCCGGGGGCCGCGCCGCTTCCGGGCAGTTCTCGATCGAAGAGCCGATCCTGGGCGAGGACCTTTCCGCCACCGCGATTGCCGCCGCACGGGGCCGGGCCGTGGCGCGGCTGGCCGAACTGATCGCCCGCGAAGGGCTCTGAAACATTCGTCTCTGGGGCTTCACGTTCCCGTAGGTGGAATGGACGGCTTGGCGGGCAGGGTGCATTCATGGGCGCACTTGCCCTGTCCAACGGTGCTGCACCCATGTTCGACGCCCGTATCCGGCCCCTGATCGACCCGCCGCTTGACGCGGCAGGGCGGTCGCTTGCGGGCGTGGGCGTGACGGCCAATGCGGTGACGCTGGCGGGGCTGGTCCTGGGGCTGGTCGCGGCGGCGATGATCGCCCTGGGCGCGGTCGGGTGGGCGCTGCTGCCGCTTCTGGCCTCGCGCCTTGCGGACGGTCTGGACGGGGCGGTGGCGCGGGCCAGTCACACCACCGACTTCGGCGGCTACCTCGATATTGCCAGCGACTTTCTGTTCTACGGCGCGGTGCCGCTGGCCTTCGTGGCGCTGGATCCGGCGGCGAACGGGCTGGCGGGGGCCTTCCTGCTGGCGGCCTTCTATTTCAACGGCACCAGCTTCCTGGGCTTCGCCATCCTTGCCGAGAAGCGCGCCATGGCGACCTCGGCGCAGGGAACGAAGTCGCTTTATTTCTCGAACGGATTGCTGGAGGGGACGGAAACCATCGTCTTTTTCGTGATCCTGTGCCTGTTTGAAACCCATTTCGCGCCGCTTGCGTGGATATTCGGCACGTTGTGCTACCTGACGGCTGTACTGCGGCTCTGGGCCGCGCGCCGCGTTTTCACCGACCCCAAGGAGACCCAATGACGCATCCGATCAAAGCGCTGCCGCTGGTGGCCGCCATGGGCCTGGCCCTGCCCGCCTTCGCCCAGACCGACCCCGCCGACTGGGGCGCGGTGACCGATGCCGCCGAAGGCCAGACGGTCTATTGGCACGCCTGGGGCGGATCAACCGCGACCAACGATTTCATCGCTTGGATCGGCGACAAGGTGGCCGAGGACCATGGCGTCACGCTGGAGCATGTGAAGCTGTCCGATACCGGCGACGCGGTGACGCGGGTGCTGACCGAAAAGCAGGCGGGCGCGGATGCCGACGGCGCGGTCGATCTGATCTGGATCAACGGGCCGAATTTTGCCGCCATGAAGGACGCCGGGCTGCTGTTCGGCCCCTTCGCCGAGGCGCTGCCGAACTGGCAATTCGTCGATGTGGACGGCAAGACCGTGCGCACCGACTTCACCGTGCCGACCGACGGCTACGAAGCCCCCTGGGCGATGGCGCAGGTGGTGTTCATGTATGACAGCGCCGACCTTGAAGCCCCCCTGCCCTCGTCCGAGGCGATCCTGGAATGGGCCATCGCGAACCCCGGGCGCTTCACCTATCCGCAGCCGCCCGACTTTCTGGGCACGACCTTTCTGAAACAGACGCTGATCGAGTTGACCGACGACAACGCGATCCTGGCGCGCCCCGAAGCTGAGGCGGATTTTCAGGCGGTGACGGCGCCGCTCTGGGACTACCTCGATGCGCTGACGCCGGTGCTGTGGCGGCAGGGTCAGGCTTATCCGGCGACCGGCCCCGCGCAGTTGCAACTGATGGCCGACGGAGAGATCGACCTTGCGATTTCGTTCTCGCCCGGAGAGGCCTCGGCGGCGATTGCCAACAACCAGTTGCAGCCCAGCGTGCGGACCTTCGTGCTGGAAGCGGGCACGCTGGGCAATGCGAGCTTCGTGGCAATCCCCTACAATTCCGGGTCCAAGGAGGGCGCGATGGTGGTCGCCAACGCGCTGATGTCGCCCGAGGCGCAGCTGCGCGCGCAGGACCCCGACGTTCTGGGCTATGGCACGGTGCTGTCGATGGACGCCCTGCCCGAGGCCGACCGCGCGGCCTTTGCCGCGCTCGATCAGGGTGTTGCCACCCTGTCACCCGCAGAGCTGGGCCCGGTCCAGCCCGAACCGCATCCCAGCTGGATGGTGCGGATCGGTCAGGAGTGGATCGAGCGCTACGGCGTCGTGCAGTAAGCCTTGCTGCCACAGGTGACGCACAGGTGACGCCCCGCCCTGCCCTTCCCGCCCGTGCAGGCCCGGTCGCGGTGCTGCCGGTGATCACCATGCTGGTGATGCTGGGGCCGGTGGCGGCGGGGCTGGCGGGCACCCTGGCGCCGGCGTTCGGCTATCTGCCCGCGGCGGGGCTGCGCGACTGGTCGCTGGACGCCTTCCGGTCCCTCCTCGACTGGCCCGGCCTGCCCGCGGCGATGCGGCTGTCGGTGGTTTCGGGTCTGCTGGCGACGGTGCTGGCGCTTGGCGGGGTGGTGTTGCTGTTCGCGGGCTGGTCCGGAACGCGGGCGTTCCGCGCGCTCGAGCGGCTGCTGTCGCCGCTGCTGTCGGTGCCGCACGCGGCGATGGCGTTCGGGCTGGCGTTCCTGATCGCGCCGTCGGGCTGGGTGGCCCGCGCGCTGTCGCCCTGGCTGACCGGATGGGACCGGCCGCCGGACCTGCTGATCGTGCAGGATGGCTGGGGGCTGGCGATGGTGGCGGGACTGGTCGCCAAGGAGATGCCGTTCCTGCTGCTGATGGGGCTGGCGGCGATGGGACAGGCCGATGCAACGCGGCGGATGCGGGTGGCGCAGGCGGCGGGTTATGGCCGGGTGATCGGCTGGCTGAAGGCGGTGTTCCCGGCGATCTACGCGCAGATCCGGCTGCCGGTCTATGTGGTGCTGGCCTATTCGATGTCGGTGGTGGATGTGGCGCTGATCCTTGGCCCGTCGACGCCGCCGCCGCTGTCCGTGCAGGTGGTGCGCTGGATGGCCGATCCGGACCTTGCCATGCGGTTGACGGCCTCGGCCGCGGCGCTGCTGCAACTGGCGCTGGTGGTGGGTGCGCTGGCGGTCTGGCGCGCGGGCGAATGGGTGGTGGCGCGGCTGGGCCGCGCCTGGATCGCGCGCGGGGCGCGCGGCGTGGGCTGGGACCGGCTTCTCCGCCCGCTGGGCGTCGTCGCCGCAACCTTTTCCACCGCCGCGGTGCTGGGCGGGATCCTCTGCCTTGGGGTGTGGTCCCTGGCCGGGTTCTGGGGCTTTCCGGACCCGCTGCCGCAAAGCTTCGATCTGCGCAGCTGGGCGCGGCACGGGCCGCAGGCGCTTGAGACGACGGTGGTCACGGCGCTGGTGGCACTGGTGGCCACCGCCCTGGCGCTGATCCTTGTCATAGGCTGCCTCGAGGCCGAGTACCGGCGCGGGCGGGCGCTGTCGCAGGCGGGGCTGTGGCTGGTCTATCTGCCGCTGGTGGTGCCGCAGATCGCCTTTCTGCCGGGCTTGCAGACGCTGTTCCTGATGGGCGGGTTCCATGCCGGGCTGGGGCCGGTGATCGCGGCGCATCTGGTTTTCGTACTGCCATATGTCTTTCTGTCGCTGGGCGATCCCTGGCGCGCCTGGGAGGCCCGGCAGGGTATCGTCGCGCGCGCGCTCGGGGCACAGCCCGCGGGCGTGCTGTGGCGGGTGCGGCTGCCGATGCTGACGCGGCCAATCCTGACCGCCGCCGCCGTCGGCATCGCGGTCAGCGTCGGGCAATACCTGCCGACGCTGCTGGTCGGTGGCGGGCGCGTGGCGACCCTGACCACCGAGGCGGTGGCACTTGCCTCGGGCGGCGACCGGCGGGCGATCGGCGTCTACGGTGTCACCCAGACGCTGGCGGTGATGGTGCCTTTCGCGGCAGCGCTGCTGATCCCGGCGCTGCTCTGGCGCAACCGGCGGGGGATGCATGGCTGAGGGGCTGACACTGGAGCAGGTGGCGATCTTTCGCGGCACGGCGCCGCTGGTGGCGCTCGACACCCATGTGGCGCCCGGCGAGGTGCTGAGCGTGATGGGGCCCTCGGGCGTCGGCAAGTCGACGCTTCTGTCGCTGATCACCGGCACGCTGCTGCCGGCCTTCCGCTTTTCGGGCCGGGTGCTGCTGGACGGCCACGACATCACCGGACTGCGCCCCGAAGCCCGCCGCATCGGCATCCTGTTCCAGGACGACCTGCTGTTTCCGCACCTGTCGGTCGGGGCCAATCTGGCTTTCGGGCTGAGCCCCGGGGGCGGACGCCGGGCGCGCGCCGAAAAGATCGCCGCGGCACTGGACGAGATCGGGCTTGCGGGATTTGCGGAGCGGGACCCCGCGACCCTGTCGGGCGGGCAGAAGGCCCGGGTGGCGCTGTCGCGGATGCTGCTGTCAGAGCCGCGCGCGCTGTTGCTGGACGAGGCGTTTTCGGGGCTCGATGCGGACCGGCGGGCGCAGATGCGCGCCCTCGTCTTTGACCGCGCGCAAAGCCGCGGCCTGCCGGTGCTGATGGTGACCCATGACCGCGAGGATGCGGAGGCGGCGGGCGGGCCGATTGTGACGCTGGGCGGTTGATGGGGGTGCCGCGCTGCTCTAGCGTCGCGTGACACCGCGCAGAAAGCCCGCCCGATGATCCGCAACATTGCCATCCTGCTGGTCTTCCAGCTTGGCGGAGAGACCCTGTCACGCCTGCTGGACTGGCCGGTGCCGGGGCCGGTCGTGGGTTTTGGCGCGCTGTTTGTGACCTTCGTGCTGTATCCGCCGCTGGCCGAGGCGATGCGGGCCACGACCGCCGGGCTGCTGGCGCATCTGTCGCTGCTGTTCGTGCCCGCCGGGGTCGGCATCACGGCGCATCTGGGCACCTTCGCGGAGCATGGCGCGGCTTTGGTCCTGGCGCTGGTCGGCTCGACGGTGCTGGCGATCCTGGCCGCCGTGGGCACCTTCGTGCTGATGACGAAACTGACCGGGGTGCCGATGGATGACTGACGGTTTCCGGCTCTGGTCCTATCTTGCCGAAGAGCCGCTGCTTTGGCTGGCGGTCACGCTTGCGGCCTATGTCATCGCCGACCGCATCGCCGAGGCGCTGCACCGGCATCCGGTGGCCAACCCGGTGCTGCTGGCGATCCTGCTGATTGCCGGGATCCTGACGGTCAGCCGCACGCCCTTCGCCACGTATTTCGAAGGCGCGCAATTCGTGCATTTCATGCTGGGTCCGGCCACCGTGGCGCTGGCGCTGCCGCTTTACGACAACCTCGCGCGGGTGAGGCGCACGCTGCTGCCGATGCTTGCGGCGCTGGTCGCGGGCTCGCTGACGGCGATCCTGTCGGCCCTGGGCATCGCCTGGGCCATGGGGATGCGGGGCGAGGCGCTGCTGTCGCTGGCCCCGAAATCGGCGACCGCGCCCGTCGCGCTTGGCGTGTCCGAGGCTATCGGCGGCGAGCCGACGCTGACGGCAGTTCTGGTGATCCTGACCGGCATCACCGGTGCGATTGTCGCCACGCCGCTGCTGAACGCGCTGCGCGTTACCGACTGGCGCGCGCGGGGCTTTGCGGTGGGGCTGGCGGCGCACGGGATCGGCACCGCGCATGCGTTCCGGGTCAATTCGACCGCGGGGGCGTTTTCCGGTATCGGCATGGGGCTGAACGCGATCCTGACGGCGCTGCTGGCGCCGGTGGTGGTGCATCTGCTGTTCTGAGCCCGCGCCCTGCCCCGCGCCTGCCTGCCCCATGCTACTTGATGGTGATCTCGACCCGCTGCGTGTCGCCGGTCGAGCCGGGCACCTTCAACTCGTAGATCCCCGGCTTGATGGCGACGAACTCGATCTCCATCTCGCCCGCCTCGTCGAACTCGACCGACTCGAGACCGAAGGGGCGCACTTCGAGGCCATTGATCACCACCTCGTTGACCCAGATCGCGCGGAAGAAACCCGGCCCGGTCAGCGCCAGTTCGGCAGAGCCGTCGGAGGTGATCTCAAGCTCGTAGACCTTGCCCGATTCAAGCGTGATCGGCGCTTCGGCGATGGGTTCGCCCGCCGACAGCGTCAGCCCCGGCATGTCGCCGGAATTGCCGTTCGAGAGAATGCCCGCGAAGCCGTAGTCGTGGGCCGTGACCGGTGCCGCGAAACAGGCCGCGCAGAGGGCAAGGTGGATGGCTTTCATGGTTTGACTCCTTGTGATGCGACGGGAAACGGGGCCAGGGTCGCGGGGGTGCCGCGCAGGCTGAGGATGCGGGTGGCCAGCCTGCGCGCCTCGGTGTCGGAATGGGTCACGAACAGCGTCGCGGGGCGGGTCTCGGCGATGAGCGTTTCGGTCAGCGCCAGCATCGTCTCGGCGGTGGCGGGGTCGAGCGACACGAACGGCTCGTCGAGGATCAGAAGATCGGGCTTGCCGACAAAGGCGCGGGCCAGGGCCAGGCGGCGCTGTTGGCCAAGCGACAGTTGGCCGGGAAAATCGCGGGCCTTGCCGCCCAGACCGACCTTGCCCAGCATCGCGCGCGCATCCGGGTCGGACAGGCCCCGGTGCACGAGTGTCAGGTTCTGCAACACGCTGCGCCAGGGCAGCAGGGTCGGTTCCTGGAAGACCATGGCGATCCGGTCGGGCGTGGTGACGGTGCCGTCGAAATCCGCATCGATGCCCGCGACGATGCGCAGAAGCGTCGACTTGCCGACGCCCGAGGGGCCGGTGATGGCGACGGTTTCGCCCTCGGCGATGTCGAAGGCGACCGGCCCCAGCACGGGCAAGGCACCGAAGCGCTTGCCGGTGATGCGGATGCGGATCACGCCGACCGCCAGCGCCGCACGCGCCGTTCCCAGGGTTGCAGCAGCGCCCATTCGACCACCAGCATCACGACGATGAAGGACAGCGCGTAGACCAGCACCATACCCACGTCGAACAGCTGGAAATAGAGGTGGATCTGGAAGCCGACGCCCGAGGACCGGCCGAGGAACTCGACCACCAGCACGATCTTCCAGATCACGGCGATGCCCGACCGCGCCGCCGCCGCGATGAAGGGGGCAAGCTGCGGCAGGGTCACATGGCGCAGACGGTCGATCCACGACATCCGGTAGACCCGGGCCATGGCGTCATGTTCGCGCGAGGTGGCGCGCGCGCCTTCGCGGATCACGGTGGTGACGTTGGGCACCTTGTTGAGCACGACGGCCAGGATCGCGGCGGTCTCGTTCAGGCCGATCCAGAGATAGCAAAGCACGATCAGCACCAGCGCGGGCAGGTTCAGGAACACCACCAGCCACGGATCGAGCCAGCGGTTCAACCGTTCGGACCGGCCCATCGCAAGGCCCAGCACCAGCCCCAGACCCATCGCCAGCGCGAAGGCCCAGACCACGCGGATCAGGGTCTGCGACAGGTGATAAAGCAGTTCGCCCGAGGCCAGTTCGGCCCGCAACGGCGCGATCAGCGCATAGGGCTGCGGCAGGACCGAGGCATCGGCGGTCAGCGCCGCCGCCCCGATCCAGAGCCCCAGAAGCCCGAGAAGCGACAGCGCCGTGACAAGGCGCTGATCGGTCCCCGGACGCGCGGTCATTCGACCTCGGCGAAAAGGCCCGCGGGCAGCGTTGTGGCCTTGCCCACCAGCTCGGCGCCGCCCAGATCGTTCATCAGCGCCAGAAACGCGCCAGCGCCATCAAGGTCGATGGGGCCGCGCGCGGGCGTCCCGGCCAGCCAGTCGGCCCTCAGCTGTTCGAACTGCGCATCGGTCGCGGCGTTCATGCGCGGGCGGATCGCATCCCAGGCGGCGGGTTCGCTGGCCAACAGATCCTTGGCGTCGCGCGAGGCGTCATAGAAGGCCTGCGCGATACCGGGATGCTGCGCCACGAAACTGTCCTTGAAATAATAGCCCAGGAGCGGCGTTTCCGTGTTCAGCCCAAGCGCCGTCGCCGCCGTCTCGACCGAGATCAGCTCGCGCATGCCGGCGGCCTTCATCTTGGCCAGAAAGTGCCAGAAGTTGATCGCCCCGGCCAGATCGCCGCCCAACCCGGATTTGAAGATCAGCGGCGGCGCGCCATAGACCTGCTCGGTCTCGGCCTTGAGGTCGAGCCCGTATTCCTGCTGCGCATAGGCCCGCAGGATCAGCCACGACTTGTCGAGCGGTCCGCCCGCGATGCCGATCTTGCCACCGGCCAGATCCTTCAGCGTCTCGGCGTTGCTGCCCTCGGGCACCACCAGGCTGCCGACCGCCTTGGAATAGGGCACGAAGACGTAGTCCTTGCCCCCTGCCCGCTGCCGCGCGACCCAGATCCAGTCGGCCACGGCCATGTCGGCCTCGTCGCCCTCGACCGCAACGCGGGTCGCGCCGTTGTCGGCGAAGGGCAGGATTTCAAGCTTGAAGCCGTGCTTTTCATCAAGCCCGTTCTCGACGATGGTCGCGAGTTCCCAGTTGACGGTGCCGATCTTGAGTACGGCACCGCGCACGACCGGCAGATCCTGCGCGAGGGCCGCGCCTGCCATCAGCGTGGCGGCAACAAGCGCCCCCAGACGGGTCAGTGTATGTTTCATCGATTCCTCCCTTGGCCGGACAACGCCGGATTGCGACCAGAGTGACAGATGCCAACCGTTGGGAAACCGCGACTTTTGGGGGGGAGGCACAAAAACGCCCGGCCCGCACGAGGGCGGCCGGGCGGTGATGCGATCGGCGGGGCCGGTCTCAGTCGTCGTCGGCTTCGGACCCGTCGGCGTTGAAGGTCGCGAGATAGGCGATCACGTCGTTACGCTCGTCTTCCTTGCGCAGACCGGCAAAAGACATCTTGTTGCCCTTGGCCCATTCGCGCGGGTTTTCGAGAAACGCCGACAGGGTTTCGGGCGTCCAGATGACACCTTCGGCGGCCTTTTCCATCAGCGCATCGGAATACTTGAAGTCTGCGTCCGCGGCGACCGCGCGACCGACAATGCCGTTCTGCTGCGGACCGACGCGGTTCTTCGCCCCTTCGCCGACCATGTGGCAGGCCTTGCACTTGCGATAGACCTTTTCGCCCGCTTCGGCATCGCCGACGATCTCGAATCCCATTTCACCGTCGGCGGAAGCATGGCTTTCGGCCATCGCGAAGCTTGCGGGAAGCGCCAGGAGGCAGGTGGCTGCGAGAAGTTTCTTGAGCATGGTTCGCCTTTCTTGTGGTTTGATCCGTTGGATATCGCTGCAAAGCGTATCGCACACGGCATACACGCTGCAAAATGCGCCGGTTGCCCGGTCTTCGCAAGCGACTCTTGGGTCATGGAAGCACGACCTAGCGCACAGGCCGCGCAAGGCTAAGGGTTTTATTGTCGCATTTCGCGCGCGGGTCACTTGCGCGCGTAGACGTCCTCGTAACGGATAATGTCGTCTTCGCCCAGATACGCACCGGTCTGCACCTCGATCAGGATCATGTCGAACTTGCCGGGGTTTTCCATCCGGTGCGTTTCGCCCAGGGGGATATAGACGGACTGGTTTTCGGTCACCAGCACGACCTCGTCGCCGATGGTCACCCGCGCGGTGCCCTGCACCACGATCCAGTGTTCGGACCGGTGGTGATGCGATTGCAGGCTGAGCGCCGCGCCCGGATGCACCACGATGCGCTTGACCTGAAAGCGCGTGCCGGTGGCCAAGCTTTCGAACCAGCCCCAGGGACGGTGATCGCGGGGAAATTCGGTGGCCTGATGCGCCTTTTTCGCCTTGAGCGCGGCGACCGCTTCTTTCACGCGCTGCGCCTCGGATTTGCGACCGACAAGCACGGCATCCTGGGTGGCTACGGCGATGATGTCGTCAAGGCCGATCCCCACAACCTCGATCGCGTCGCTGTCAGAGCGCAAGAGCGTATCGGTGCAGTCGATGGCGGTGGCATTGGCCGAGGTGACATTGCCGGCGGCGTCCGGCCCGCCCTCTTTCCAGACCGCGTCCCAGCCCCCCAGATCGGACCATTTGCCGCAATAGGGCATGACCGACAGCGCGTCGGACTTCTCCATGATGGCGTAATCGACGGAAATGTCGGCCACGCCCTGCCAGGGTTCCGGAGCCAGCCGGGTAAAGGCGAGGTCGCGTTCAGAGCCCGCTACCGCCGCGCGCACAGGCGCGACCAGATCGGGGGCATGGGCCTTGTAGGCAGCGATCACCGCATCGGCACGAAACAGGAAGATGCCCGCGTTCCACAGATAGTTGCCCGAGGCCAGCATCGCCGCGGCGCGGGCGCGATCGGGCTTTTCGACGAACCGTTGCAGGGGCAGCACCGCCCCTGCCCCGGGATCGGCGCCCGCGGCAAGTTCAAGATAGCCATAGCCCGTTTCGGCCCGGTCCGGCGAGATCCCGAAGGTGACAAGCTGGCCCGCCTGGGCTGCGGGCACGGCGGCCATGACCGTGTCGCAAAAGGCTGCGGGGTCCGCGATGGCATGATCGGACGGCGCCACCAGCATCAGCGCGCCGGGATCTTCCGCCGCCAGCATGAGAGCCGCCGCAAGGATCGCGGGCGCGGTGTTGCGGCCCTCGGGCTCGATCACGATGGCGCGCGCCTGCATCTCGAGCGCGGCAAGCTGTTCGGTCACGATGAAACGGAAGGGATCGCCGGTCAGAATGACGGGCGGCGCAAAATCCGGCCCCGAAAAGCGCCGCGCCGACGCCTGAAACAGGCTCTCTTTCCCCATCAGGGGCGAAAACTGCTTGGGATAGGCCTGCCGCGACGTGGGCCAGAGACGGGTGCCGGAGCCACCGGCAAGAAGGACGGGAATGATCTGCATCGACTACCTAACCTCGGCCCGGTTCCCGGACGTAACCTCGTTGGCGCCAGAGATGCCCCGGGGAGACGGCAATATTAAGGAAAATTGCTGACGTTTGCTGGATTCGCCAGATCGTCCTGATCGCAGGCAGGCTGGCAAAGACCGGATCCATCGTCACCAGCGTCAGGTTGCGCAGCGCGGCGGTGGCGGCCAGTATCCGGTCGAAGGGGGCGCGATGCGGCCAGTCCATGCTGCCCGCGCGCAGGCAGATATCGGCGGTCAGGGGGGCCTCGGCGGTGCCGTCGCGCCCGATCCGCGCGGGCATCGCATCCAGCAGATGCGCGGCCTCGGGCCATTTGCCGATGCGCACCTTCCGGGCGGTTTCATAAACGCTGATCGCGCTGACCAGGATCGCGTCGGCGTCCGACAGGATCTCAACGCCCGGGGCGGGTTTCGTCGACGGCCCCGTCGAAGGAACCGGGCACCATGTCTTCCCAAAAGCGGACGATGGCGGCGCGATTTGCGGCACTATCCCAGCCCGTTTTGCCGAAATCCGCCCGCATGGCCGCATCCTTGAGCCCGGCGAGAAAGAGCCGTTTGTCCGCATCGCGCTGGGTCGGGCTGCGTTCGGCAACCAGCGCGCGAATGCGGTCGAGTTGCCGCGATCTGAGCGCGCGCAGATCGTCGAGCGACTCGATCCCGGCGGCGGCGGCCGGATCGGGCGCTGTTTCGGCGGGTTTGTAGTCGTCGCGGATGGCGGCGGTCAGGTAGCGCACCGGGCTTTCGATACCGTCGCGCCCGGCAAGGTAGTCAAGCTTTTCGGTCACGTAGTCTTCGCCGTGCTGCGCGATCCATTGCCGCGCGAGGCGGTCACTGACCCCGACCTGCACCAGCCTGCCATAGGTCGCCCCCTGCCGCACGCCCTCGCCGTCGTCGATGTTCAGAAGCCCGAGCTGGGGGTTTTCCCTGATCCGGAAGCGCAGCTCGACCACCTGGCGGCCCATCTTGCGAAATTCCGGCTCCAGCAAGATGTTCGAGGTCTTGTTGACCTCGGCCACGGCGGGCTTGATGACCTTGGCGTTGAGATGCTTGAAACTGTCGTAATAGGCCGACCCATCGACCCCCATCAGGCGGCGAAAGAGATCGAGCGGCCACCACCCGGTGGACCCGGTGCGCACGAAACGATAGCAGTTTTCATAGAGCGCCAGCGCGTGCCCGCTGGTGAACCGCCGCTGGATGTTCAGGTTGATCAGCGCGAAGACCTTGGGATCATGCAACTTCTCGGCCAATGCGGGGGAATAGGCGTATTCGCAGATCCCCGCCTTCAGCTTGGCATAGGACAAAAGCGACGAGACCCCCCATTCCTGCCGCCCCTCGGCATCGAGCATGTCCCATTCGGCGGTGGTCTCGGCCAGGCTGCGCAGCGACTGCTTGAGCGTGTCCATGTCGTTGGAATTGTACCCCACCATCAGGCACAAGGTGCGCGCGTCGATCTGGTGCTTGGGCCGGGAGATCAGCGTGTCATAGGCATTGAGCAGCAGCACATTGGACAATTTGCGCTGTAACAGGGTCAATTTTCCCGAGACATGGATCGCGGCCACGTTCTTCTTGACCGAGGGCCGACGCAGCGAACCGGTCAGCTTGCCCTTGGGGATGCCATCGGCAAGGTTGGGTCTGGTGGTGTGGTCCTGCATGGCCTGCCCGCCTGTTGGTTCCGGTTCCGATTGCGCCCGTTTTCGAGTCGCGTTCTGCCTCACGGGTAGAATGCCCCAAAAGGTCCCCGCGCACAATTCCGCTTTGGGTACCTCGATCAGGGCGCTTTTCCGCAGGGTCGCGATCCTGCAAACGGGTTCCTAAGGGCAGGTTATCGCGCAGCACGCCTTCGCAAGGGGACCCGTTTGCGGGATGTGGCATCGCGCGTTTCGACCCTAACGTGCGGTTTCGCGCGCTTCCCGAGTCCGGGACCCACAAAACCCGCGAATCGGCACCGCTTTGCCCGTAGGCAGGCACCCGACATCCCGTGAACGGGTACCCATCGCCCCGTAACCGGCGACCTGAAGTTAGGCACGCCCTTGATATATATTGATTTTTCTACGTCAAAGTCTTGAAAGATCTACAAAGAATCTGAACTCTATAAGGGCCTGTCCGGTTGTTCTTTTCTCGATTTTTCCTTGGAAGGCTACGAGATTCACAACTGGCAGCAAATCGCATCGGGCGCGTTTCAATGATTCACCTTTGCCACAGGATGTGCGATGATTTGCGCGATAACGTCGAAAACAGGCGACATCCAAGAGGCAATCGAGCATGGCAAAAAAGCCGGAGGTCCCCCTCCCCCCATATTTCAATCTGGATCCGAAAACCGCCGCAGGCAAGCTTGGCGACCCGGTCGATACCGCGCGATTCGCAAAAGCCGCCGCCTTCGCGGGGCGCGGACGCGATGATCTGGCCAAGCGCGGCTATGCCCCGGACGGGCGCAAACGGCTGCGCAAGTTCTCCATGTGGGAGATCTGCCGCTATCTGATCCCGGTCGCCCCCGCGCATCTGCGCCGTGTTCTGAACAAGCACACGGACCTGCCGCAAGGCGAGGGTCAGGGCAACGCCAAGTGGTTCACGCTGGAAGACGTGCTGCGGATTCGAGACTATTTCGCCGAAGAAGGCGTCAGCACAAAGGAATACCGTCCTTATCGGCCCGAAGGTCTGCCCGCCAAGATCGTCGCGGTGGCAAACTTCAAGGGCGGCGTCGGCAAGACCTCGACGGCGGCGCATCTGGCGATGTCGGCGGCGCTCGATGGCTACAAGGTGCTGGTGATCGATCTGGACAGCCAGGGCTCGATGACGTCGATCCTGGGCGGGCAGGTCGCGGATGAGTGGAAGACCGTGTTTCCGCTGTTGGCGCGGGATTATGCAGCCCATCTGCAAGCCGAGAACCGGGTCAGGGAAGCCGCGGGCGACCCCCCTGCCCCGCTGGACGAAACCTTGACCGAGGCGCTGTCGATCAGCTTCGACGATGTGGTCCAGAAAACCCACTGGCCCAATATCGACCTGATCGGGGCGCAGCTGAACCTCTACTGGGCGGAATTCCAGATCCCGGTCTGGCGGATGCAGCTCAGGAACTGGCCGCTTTGGGATGCGCTGACCGCATCGCTGGACCAAAGCGGCGCTCTGGACAACTACGACATCATCCTGCTCGATACGCCCCCTGCCCTCGGGTACCTGACGATCAATGCGCTGGCGGCGGCGGATATCATCCTCGTGCCGCTCGGGGCGTCTTTCCTTGAGTTCGATTCCACCGGACGCTTCTTTGACATGCTCTATTCCACCTTCGCGTCTATTGAAGAGGGTGAAAACACCGCCCGGGCGCGCGCCGGTCTGCCCGAGATGCGCTTTGAATGGGACGTGGTGCGCGCCGTGATCACGCGGTTCGACGCCAGCCAGCAGACCGATCTGGCCAACGTCATCCAGGCCTATTTCGGCGACATGATGAATGCGTATCGACAGGAATATACCGCCATGGTCGGCCAGGCAGGAGAAACAGTGTCTGGCATTTATGAGGCCGATTACCGAAATTTTAACCGAGAAACCTATACTCGGGGCCGTGAAGCCTTTGATCGGACCTATGCGGAGTTCAAGGAACTTCTGATCGGGGCGTGGTGGCGCGACGCGCAGATGCAGAATGAGGAGGCCGGACATGGCGAAACGCAGACAGCTTGAGATGCCCACTGCGGACGCGCTGAAAGCGCTTGAGGAAGGTTTCGCACGCGAAACCCCGCGCAACGGGATGCGCCCGCCGATCGCGGACGTGGTGGCGGATGCGGCGCGGTTGTCCACCCCTCTGCCCCACACAGAGCGCGCCGAGATCGCGCGGGATCGCAGCGATGCCGAGGCGTTGCGCGCGGCGCGGCAGAAAGGATTGGTGGCGATCGAGATTCCGCTGGCCGAGATCGCGGTTGAAGCATTGTCGCGGGATCGCATGGATGTGGAGGACGAGGAGCTACAGGAACTGGTCCGGTCCATCGACGCGCACGGGCTGCGACTGCCGATCGAAGTGTTTTCGCGCGAGGATGGCAGCTATGCCCTTATCTCGGGATTTCGGCGGCTCGCGGCCTATCGGCAACTCAACGCGAGTTACGGAGCGACGCATTTCGCCACCATCCCGGCCTTTGTGCGGGCGCCAAAATCGTCGGTCGAGGCGATACAGGCGATGATCGAAGAGAACGAGATCAGAGTCGGTATCAGCCAATACGAGCGCGGACGCGTGGCCGCCATGGCGGTGCACGGGGGTGTCTTCAGCAGCCTGGAGACAGCGGTTGGTGCGCTGTATCAGTCCGCCTCGAAGGCGAAGCGCTCGAAAATCCGGTCTTTTGCGTTGATCCATGAGGAACTGGGGGACATGCTGCATTTCCCCAAGGCGTTGAGCGAGCGGCAATGCCTGCGCCTTGCGAACGCGCTGCGCACAGGGTTCTGTGACGCCATTCGGGCCGAGTTAGAGACGCTTGTGGTCGAAGATGCGGACAGCGAATGGCAGGCCATGCTGCCCTATGTCGAGCAGGCGGAAACTGGCGAGAAACAGGTATCTCGGGGCGGGCGGCCGAAGTCGGAAAGCGCGGCACCGGACCCGGGGCGCGAGATTGGGCGGGGTGTGCAGATGAAAGTCAGCAAAAAGTCCGACGGGGTCACGATATCCCTGTCAGGCAGCGCGCTGAGCGGCGAAGATATCGACACTATACTTGCCCAAATCGAAGCTCATTTCCAAACGCACTGAATTTCCCTCCTGAACGGCACCGAAGGGGTTTCGCATGCGAAACCCCTTTTTGCGTGCAACGCGCGCAGTCTTTGCATCCGGTTAAAGGCTTTGGGGAAGGGTCGGCCTGACCTTGTTCAGGAGAGACCCGATGCCGATTTACGATCCGTTTAAAGGCCAGTCCGCTGGTTTCGATTCCCCCGCGTCCAACGCGTTTGTCATCGTGCCAAACGATACTGCGGACCTCGCCACGTTGCCGCGTGGTCTGCTTCTTGGCCAGGGTGGCGATCTGGCTGTCACGTTCCAGGGCGGCGAGACTGTGGTGCTGCGCAACCTGTCCGAGGGGATTGTCTATCCGTTCCGTGTGCGGGCCATCGCTGCGACGGGGACCACCGCCACCGACATTATCGGACTGTACTGATGTTGAGCATGGGCACGGGGCTGGCACGCCATGTACGGACGGCGACGCGACACGCGCCCCCGGTTGGGTTCGTCGCAGGTTCGGTGCTGTCCGCTTTGACGCCGCAGCTCAATCGTGGCCGGGTAACCACGGGGATCGATCCGCGATCCCTGGTGGATGCCGCGATCTGGAGCGGGCCTGCCTTTCACGTGGACGGCGATGCGGGGGATGATGGCAATGGCGGGCTCGGCAGCTTTGACGGGGATTTCGCTGATCCTGTGCGAAGCATCTACCGCGCCTTCGAACTTGGGAATGCCACGGGGGCCGCATACCGGGTGGTGGTGAAGGCGGGCAACTACGAGGAATCCGCGTTCACAAAGAATGGCCAGCGAGAGCCTTCGCAACCGGTCGCGATATTGGGGTGGGGAGGTGCTGTACACTTCCGGACCGGCCCGCATGCGGTGTCATGGAGCGACGCGGGCGGCACCTATACGACGCCGGTGTCGGTGGTGCGCCGGGTGTTCCGGCAGGACATTGCGACCGAGGCAGGGCTTGCGGTCGAATTGGTGAAGGTTGCCGACCCCGGCCTGTGCGCGGCCACGCCGGATTCCTGGTGCGACGCGTCGGGACTGGTGCATGTCAACATCGGCCAGGTACCGGGCGCGGAAGACATCATCCTCTTGCGCAGCTTTCACGGGGCGCGTTTTCTGACCCATGCGCATGATCTCTACCTCGAGGATATCCACTGTGAAGGGGGCATCACCGGGACGCTGCATTGCGATGCGGCAGCGGCGCGCAGCATCGTCGGCGTCAGGTGCAGCTTTCGCTACGCGGCCCCGTCAAACCCGGCAGCGCCCTATGACGCGGTGCGAATCCGACGCACGTCGGGACTTTGCGCGTTCTTCGATTGCGACGCATCCGGTGGGGCCAAGGATGGCTGGTCCTTTCACGAGGACGGGAACCCGGGCCTGGAGGTCTTGCTGCAGAACTGCCGGGGTGTCGGCAACGGGGCAGGGGATGCAACCTCGTGCAACGGATTCACCACGCATGATGCCGTCGTTGCGGCGGTGCTCGGCGGTACCTTCGGCTATTCGCGCAACGGCACCGAGGTGCATTGCATCCAGAACACCCGGACCTGGTGCCTCGGCACAACTGCCATTGCCCGCGACGGGGATGGCAGCTCGATCGCGTTCAAATGCTCGAACGCGGCGACCATGTGGCTGGAAAAGACCCGCGCCGATGCGGTGGGGGCGGGAAGCGCCTTTGGCATCGAGGCCAATGGCGGAACCGTGTTGACCCGGGGCCATCAGGCACGGGCGGGCAGCGTCGCGACCTCGAATGGCGGGACGGTATCGCCGTTCTGAACCAGCGCGCGCGCAAGCTCGGCCCAGTCGGGTAGACGTTCGGGCTTGCGCGTCCAGGTTTCGCATCGAAACGCGGCGTCCGGCTGCCCGTAGCCGATCAGAGCGGGCACGGAAGGGTGGCAGAGGCGGTCCGGACCCAGCACCGGCAGGCCGTAATGGCGATATAGCTGGATGCGGTTCGAATGGGCACGCTGGTACTCGACACCGGGCATGTCGCGATAGGCGGCGAGGCCCACATCGGCATGGGCGATGTAGCCCAGCATCTGCGCATAGGGCCGTTCGCCGTGCAATACGACGTTGGGGGGCAGGGCTTCGGGCCGGTCGCGCAGGTGCCCGACAATGTGGCACCGCCAGGTCGGGTGGCCCTGCGCCCAATCCATCAGCCATGGCAGGTCCATGTGGCTAGTCCCGGCGCAGATCGCCTCGATCGGATGGCGGGGTTCAAATGGGTCAGCAATGCTGCCTTTGTGCGGCAGGGCCCCTCGCGGCACGCCCATCGCGTCCAGCGTCACATTGGGATGGGAAAAGCGCCGCGCCAAGTACGGGCTGGCGGTGCTGACGCGGTCGCAGAGGCGGGCGAGGGCCTGTTCGTTCCGCTGCAGCCACGCGGGCAGACGCAGCGCGCGCAGATCGTCATTCACCCGGTAGATCATCTCGGTCCCGGGGGCCAGGCGACGCACCAGCCCGACGAGGGCCAGAGGCGCGCCGGATTCGACGACGACGATATCGGCGCGCGACAGAGCATCGGCAAGCACAGGTACCCATTTACGGGACGAAATCCGCCACAACCGCCCCAGCGCCGCATCCAGCATGGCGGACCCGCTGCGCATCGGGTGCAGCGCCTGCCAGACAAACAGATGGTCAAGCCCGGGCCGCACCATGCGCCGCCCGGTATGGGCCGGAACCGGACGCCCGCGCAGCTGCGACAGGCGCGACAGACCCACGGTGGCGAAATCGACGTGCCAACCATCGGCGACCAGCGCATCGGCGATCCAGTGGAAACTGGCGCGCTTGGGCGATTGCGGCAGATGGGTCGACAACAAAAGCGCGTGTCTCATGGAGTGACATTCCTTGATCGGGCGGTGAAGAGGGCCAGGCCCGCCAGGTAGATCGCGCTGCCAAGGGCGATCTGCAGCACCAGTGCGATGCCGGCGGGCAGGGCCAGATCGAAGCTCAGAAGACCGCCCGTCATGGCCAGGCCGGACAAGGCCGGGGCGATGGGCAGCGCAACCCGGTGCAGCGCCAGAACGCGCGATGCCATCCAGAGCAGCAACAGCGCCGCCAGCGCGCTCGACAGGGACAGCGCCATGGTGGCGATCTGCGGCGTCGCATCGCGGCACAGCCAGAGCGCAGCCCCGGTCAGGGCCAGCATGACAAGCATCCGCAGGATCAGCACGTGCGTCGCCCCGCGTGCCGCAAGACCCTGCGCAAGCGGCATGGACAGCGCGCCCAGTAGGCCCAGCGGGGCCAGCGCGCGCAACAGCGGGGTGACCGCCGGGGCGGCGCCGGGGCCGAGGGCAACATGCGCGATCTCGGGGGCCGCGACGTAGAGGCCGGGCCAGGCCCAGAAAGCGACCATCGCGGCGCGATGCAGCGTCGCCGACAGCGCATCGGGGGTGGACCGCAGGATCGGCATCGCCTGGAACCGCAACGGGGCAAGGGTCAGCGCTTCGGTCAGGTGCAGCAGGCGCACCGCCATCTGGAACGCCCCGGCAGCGGCCAGCCCGAAGAACGCGCCGAAGCACAGCTGTGCCAGCGGGAAGACCCCCGACCCAAGCGCATCGCGGGCGGCGATCTGCAGCGGTTGGCGCAGCAGCGGGCGCAGCATGGCGCGCGCGGGCCACAACGGGCGCAGGGGTGTGGACAGCACCGCAAGCGCGGAGGTGGCCGCGGTGGCGACCAGCGCGAAGACGGCCAGCGCTTCGGGGCCCGCGCCGCGCCACAGGGCGATGCCAGCCACCAGCGCGGCCAGGCTCTGTGCGGTCAGGGTGCGCAGGGCCAGCGTCCGCAGTCGGAACGCCTTGCGCAACCGGCCTTCGGGGATGGCACCGGCCGCCGCCAGCAGCGGCAGGGGCGACATCAGCGCCAGCAGCGGCAGGTCGGACAGCACCGCGCCCAGCAGGACGCAGGCCGACAGCACCAGACCCGCCGCCAGGCTCAGCGACATCAGCGCGGCCAGGCGGCGGGGTCTGTCGGGGTGCAGGATGACCGCCTCTGAAAATCCTACGCGCAGGGCGTTCTGCAGCAGGCGCACGGGGGCAAAGAGCATGGCGAAGAAGCCGATATCCGCCAGGCTCAGAACCCGTGCCGCGGCCAAAAAGACCAGCGCCGACAGGCCCATGCGCGACCATTGCAGCAGGGCGGTCCAGCCGGTGGCGCTCATGTCCGGCTTGCGGCGCGGCGGCGCTCGGGTGCGACGTCGAGGGCAGCCAGCACCGGGCGTTCGATGGTGGCAAAGACGATCCAGCCGACCAAGACCGACGCCGCCATCACGATGCCGCAGAACAGCACGGCGGCGATGGGTGTGGCGGGCAGGACCGGCAGCAGGACCAGCGTCATCGCCCGCAGGGTAAAGCGGTGCGACAGGTAAAGCGCATAGCTGGCGTCGCCGATCCGTTGCAGGGGCCAGCGGATGTCCGGCGCGAACAGGCTGGCCGCCGCGACGATCAGCATGGCAGGCAGGCCCGCCGCGACAAAACGGGGCAGGGGGGTGGCATCGAGCCCGACCAGCGCCACGATCCCCGCAAGCGCACAGATCAGGGCCAGCCGCGCATCCGGGGCACGCCGATGCCAAAGCCGCGCGAGGATCATGCCAAAGGCGAACTCCAGAAAGATCGGGTTCGTCGAAAACCGCCACAGCGCCGACATCGGGGCCGGAATCCCGATCTCGAAGACGCCCGCAGGGCCGATGAGAGCCCCCAGCAGCGCCGCCGCCGCGAATATCGCGCACAGGGTCCGGACGGGCCTGCGCAGCATCAGCGCGCCGCTGAGCACCGCGTAGAACGCCATTTCGTAATTCAGCGTCCAGCCCAGCGACAGCACCGGCGCGATCCGCCCGTCATACCGCTCGACCGGAAAGAACAGGTAGGAGGCCACGATCTGCCCGGGCTCCAGCGCGGTATCCTTGGCGGCCCCGGGGGCGGCCAGCAGGGTCAGCACCATCAGCGTCGTGAACAGGTAGTAAAGCGGCGCCACCCGCAGGAACCGCCGGGCCAGAAACGCACCGGACCCGGCCTGCCAGCGATCCGCGGACCGGATCACGATGAAACCCGAGATCACGAAGAACAGATCGACGCCCCGGGTCCAGGGAATGGCATCGCCGGGCAGGTCGATGGCGAAGTAATGCTCGGCCTCGGCGATCACGTGCCCGGTCAGCACCATCAGCGCCGCCATGGCGCGGGCAGTCTGCAATCCGGCAAGCTTAGTCATCGGCAGCCCCCCGCGTCATCGGGGCGGCACGGCGCCGGGGGGCGCGACAGACCCACAGGACGCAAAGCGCGCCGAAGATCAGGTTCTGGTGCAGGATGTAGTTGCCATGCGGCGCGAACAGCAGCGCGGCCCCGATCTGCGCATAGAGCACCGACCAGACCAGCCGCTCGCGTGCACGGTGGAAGGCGACGCGGGCCAGAAACACCGCCAGACCCACGAACAAGACGCCACCCACCGGGCCAAAATCAACGTAAGGCCCTGAAAATAGGGAAAACTCACCGCCGCCGCGCGCCTCTTCAAGGGCCTGGACCAGGCGCGGGAAGGTCTGGTCGTAGACCCCGTCGAGACCCATCAGGATCAACGGCCCGCGAAACGTCACGCCGCCAAGCGCGTGCGGGATATCGACCTCGAACGGGGCAAAGCTGTTCCACAGGTCGTTGACGAAATAGAAGGCGAACTTCTGGCTGGCGATCTTCAGGGCGGGATCGGAAATGGTCGGGTTGGTCAGCGCCTCGCGCAGGCCCCAGACCGCCCCGAACAGCACCATCACCACGGGCAGAAGCGCCAGTCCCCGCAGCCGACCCCGGGCCAGGCTGAAGGCCAGCCAGGCCGAGATCAGGAATTGCATCAGCAGGATGCGCTGGCTCAGCACGACCGGCAGGCACAGCAGAAAGACCGCGCACAGCAGTAGCACCCGGCGCGCCCGCCTGCGCCCCTGTCGCGACAACGCGCCGCTGGCCAGAAGCCCGGTGGCAAGGCAGGCCAGCGCGGGCAGGGCCCCGTAGAACAGCCGCATGCCGGGAAACAGCGTGTTGCCCAGCAGCACCGCCCGCAGGACCGCCGGTTCCTCGATGGCAAGGTGCAGGAAGTGGCCCGGACCACCCGCCTTGGGCACCGACAGCGTGATCCAGAGCGCTGTGACCGACACGAATACACCGGTCAGCCGACAGGCCTGCCGCGCGGCCCGGTCGGCATCGACCCCGACCCGGAAGGCGCGCGGCGCGCCCAGGCACAGCTGCGCCCCCATGCTGCCCACGAGCGCCGCCAGCATCGCCACCACAAGCCACATACCGCCCAGCAGCCCGAAGCGATCCGCGTCGATACCGGACCGTGCCATGAACAACGGCAACAGGTCGAACGTGTCGGGCAGGGCCAGCGCGCTCCAGGCGATGCCGACGGCGATCAGCCATGTCAGCGACAGCAGCGACATCGGGGACAGCAGGCGGATCATGCGGCGGCCTGCATTGCAAAGGCGGTCTCGTAGAGTTCCAGATCGGGGGCGGTGACCGCTTCGATGCGTCGGCGCAGGGCCGGGGCGATGGTCACCGGATGCGGCGCGCGATTGCGGTGAAGACGGGGCAGGGGGCTTTGCACCAGGCGCGACAGATCCCGCCCGAAGGCAGGCGCATCCTCCAGCCTGCCCACCAGATCGAGCGCCGCCAGCGCCCGCCGTGCCATGGCGATCTGCGGTGCCGGGTCCTTGCCCGGAGAGGCCCAGTCGCCCGAGAAGTAGAACAGCATCTGCGCGCCGATCCGTGCGCCCGCGGGGCTGTCGCAGAACGCCTCGAGGGTGGCGGGGCGCGCCGGGTCGGGATGGCGGCGCTGCAGGTACTGGTAGTGCGAGACGAAGCGAATCACCGGATCGCGCAGAAGCGTCACCCAGAGGTATCGCGCGCCGATGCCTGCGTGCAGGTCCGGCGCATAGGGCACATGGGCCGCAACCACCTGCTTGCCGCGCTGAAGGGCGCATTCCAGCTGTCTGCGCCGCTGCGCGTGATCGGCCCGGATCAGCGCATCGCCGGTCAGACCGGGGGCGCGTTCCAGCGCCGCGCGCCTGGATTTTTCCAGGTCGATCGTCGCCTGTGAATAGAACGCCCGCAGACGCAGCGCCGTGCCGAAGCTGGTACCGCCGCATTTCGGCACATGGATGTAGACGGTTGGACGCATGGCGACCCCCTCGGGCACGTTAGGCTTTTGGTAACCATCGCGCAGGCAGGGTTAACGCGAGTTTAACGGAAAGGCGGATGATGCGAATCGTTCATGTCCTGACCCGCATGCGGCGCGGCGGGTCCGAAGAGAACACCGCCGAGGTCTGTCGCTGGCAGGCGGCGGCGGGGCACGAGGTCTGGCTGGTTCATGGCGGCGACGCGCATCCCTGCTGGAACGGGCGGATGCCCGGCGTGCGGCGGCTGGCGCTGGCGAACCTGGTGCATCCGGTCGATCCGATGCGCGATCTGCGGGCGCTGCGGATGCTGCGGCGGCTGTTCGCGGATCTGGCCCCCGACGTGATCCATACCCATCAGTCCAAGGCCGGTGTGATCGGGCGTCTTGCGGCGATGGGGCAGGGGGCCTGGGTGGTGCACGGCATGCATATCCTGCCCGCCCCCGGCACCCTGATGCGCGCGGCAGAGCGGCGCGCGGCGGCGCTGACCGACCGGTTCATCGGCGTGTCGCGTGCGGTGGGCGATGCGCATGTGGCGCTGGGTCTGGCGCGGGCCGAGCGCACCGAATGCGTCCGCTCGGGGCTGGATCTGGCGCGGTTCCAGACTGCGGGGCCCCCCCCGGACTGGCGCGCCTTGCTGGGTTGCGGTGCCGACCGGCCGCCCGTGGTGCTGGTGCTGGCGGCGCTCGAGGCGCGCAAGAACCATGCAGCCTTTCTGCGCGGATGGGCTGCCATGCGGGACGCGGTGCCGGACGCGCATGTGCTGATCGCCGGTGACGGGCCCGAGGCCGGGTCGCTCGCGGCGCTGGTGTGTACCCTCGGCCTGCAGGACCGGGTGCATCTGGTGGGCCATCGCGACGATCCCGAACGGCTCGTGGCGCTGGCCGACATGGTCTGCCTGCCGTCCGAGCGCGAGGGTCTGCCGCGCGTTGCGGTGCAGGCGCTGGCGGGGGGGCGGCCCTTCCTGTCGACCCGGCTTCCCGGCCTGTCGGAAGTCGTCGTGCCGGGGGTGACCGGGGTGACCGCCGACGACGGCGGCGGCGTTGCACGGGCGGCTTTGGGCCTGCTTGGCGATCAGGCGCGTCTGGCCCGGATGCAGGCTGCGGCGCGGGGATCGGACCTGTCGGCCTGGGCGCTCGCGGCGCTTGGCCCCGCGACCACCCGCGCCTACGGCCTCGGCCCCGGCGTCACACGGCGGGTGGCATGAGCCTTGTCATCAACGCCCGCTTCCTGACGCAGGGCCTGTCGGGCGTGCAGCGCTATGCCGACGAGATCCTGCGCGCGCTCGACGACCTGATGGGGTGCGATCGGGACCTTGCCGCCCGGCTCGGGCCGGTGACGGCCCTGGTTCCCGACCGTCCGCACCGGGTGCCCGGATGGCGCCATATCGCGCTTTGTCGTCTGCCCGGCGGGTCCGGCCACCTGTGGGAGCAGGGGGCGCTGGCGCGGGCCGCGCGGGGTCACGCATTGCTCAGCCTCGGCAATAGCGGGCCGCTGCTGCATGACCGGCAGATCGTGGCCTTCCACGACACCCATCTGTGGGACATTCCGGATGCCTATGACTGGCGCTACCGGGTCTGGCACAAGGCGCTGCGGGGCCGGTTGGCACGCCGCGCGCGGCAGGTTGCGACCGTCAGCGCCCATTCCGCGCAGGCGCTGGCGCATCGGCTGTCACTGCCCGGAGACCGGTTCCGCATCGTGCCCAATGCGGCGGATCACATGTTGCGCGTGCCTGCGCCGTCCTCGGTCTGCGGGCGCTATGACGTGGCACCGGGGGGCTATCTGCTGGCGCTTGGCAATGCTTCGGCGAACAAGAACATCGCCCGGCTGATCGACGCCCATGCGACCCTGCCGGATGCGCCGCCGCTGCTGGTGGCCGGTGGGCAGGCCGCGGGGCTGCGCGACAGCGGTACGGCGGCGCGTGGCACCTGCCGCCATCTGGGCCGCGTGCCCGATGCCGACCTGCCGGGGCTTATGCGTCATGCGCGGGGCTTTGTGTTTCCGTCGCTGCACGAAGGCTTCGGCATACCGCCGCTCGAGGCGATGGCCCTTGGCGTGCCGGTGGCGGCGTCGCGGACCAGCGCCCTGCCCGAGGTGTTGGCCGAAGCGCCGATCTGGTTCGATCCGCGCGATACAGGCGACATCGCCCGCGGCCTGTCAGAACTGGTGCAGCTGCCGGACGATGCGCGGGCCGATATGGTGGCGCGCGGACGGCAACGGGCGGCGGCGTTCAGCTGGCAGCGAAGCGCCTGCGCGCTGGCCGATCTGGTCCTCGAGACCGAAACCGAGACCGAGGTCGGGACCGGGGCAGAGATCAGGTCAGCCTAGCTACCGGTGCCGATAATCAGAACGCGCGCGGTCCGAAGCAGGATCCAGAGATCGCCCCGGAACCCCAGGGTGCGCGCATAGGTCCGGTCGCAGGCAACGCGCTGCACATAGCACCCCGAGCTGCGCGCCTCGACCTGCCAGATGCCGGTGATCCCCGGACGCAGCGCCAGATAGGCGGGAAGATCGGCCTGGTAGAGGTGCAATTCCGCGTCGGTGACCGGGCGCGGGCCGACCAGCGACATCTCGCCCCGGATCACGTTCCAGATCTGCGGCAACTCGTCGAGACTGGCGCGCCGCAGGATGCCGCCAAGCGGGGTCACGCGCGGGTCGCGGCGCAGCTTGCGCGTCCGGTCCCATTCGCGCGCGGCATCGGGGTTGTCCGCGAGATGGCGGGTCAGCGCCTCTTGCGCGTCCATGCGCATGGTCCGAAGCTTGAGGCAGCCGAACCTCCGCCCGTTCATGCCGACGCGGGTATGGATGAAAAACGCAGGCGCGCCGTCGGTACGGATCAGAAGCGCCAGAATGCAGATGATCGGTGCGATCAGCGGCAGCAGGCACAGCGCGAGCACCAGATCGAGGCCGCGCTTGCCGGCGCGGGAATAGGACAGCCGTGGCGCGGCGGCGGCGATCGAGACATCGGTGATCGACACGTATGGACCTCCAAAACGCAAGCCCACCCACGCTTCGGTCCGTACGACAAAACGAAATCGATCTTAACAAATGGTAAAAGATGGCGCGGCGCGCTGCAGATCGGTTGACCTTCAGGCGGCGATCAGCTCGATCCCCTCGGGCGCGATGATCGCGGCGGTCAGCCGCCCGGTCGCGAACGCCCCGGTATCGAGCGAGATGCGTCCGTCGGCGATCACCGGTTCGTCGACGATGGTATGGCCATGCGCGACCCACCAGCCGTCGCGGCGCGGCGTCGTCATGAAATCGCGATGCCCCCAGAGAAAGGTGCGCGACGAATTTTCATCGATCGGCAGGGCGGGATCGGCCCCGGCATGCAGCACGGCGATATTTCCCGACCATCGGATCAGCGGCAGATCGCGGATCCATTGCACCAGATCATCGCCCAGGTCGGCGGTCAGGGCGTTGCGCGCCTCGCGCAGCTTCATGCCGCGCGTCATCTCCGAGAGGCCGCGAATGCCGATATCGGCCATGGTCTGCAGCCCGCCATTGCGCAGCCAGCGCGGCCCCTTCTCGTCGGGGCGGTCGATGAAGTCGATCAACATGTCCTCGTGATTACCCTTGAGACAGGTGATCTCTGGCCGGGCCCTGAGGTAGCGCAGGGTCTCGATCGAGGACGGACCCCGGTCGATGTAGTCGCCGACGCAGATCACCGGCAGACCCTCGGGCAGTTTCGCCAGCAGACGCTCCAGCAGGTCAAGCCGTCCGTGCACATCGCCGATCACCGCGAAGGCGGCCTCGGGCCTGGGCGGCGGGAAGACAGCGTCGGCCGGCTTTTTTTGAAACCTGGCCAGAAGCGATTGCAGCATGCGGTGTCCCTCTGCTTTGACAGCGTGGTCTCATAACCGCGCATGGGTGTGCATGACAATGACCCCGGAAGTCACGATTCCGTCGCGGTCGGAGTTTCGCCCGATCGGCAGAATTTCGCCACTGCGGGAAAAAATTCAGGCTGGTTCGGGTCCGTTGTTGCCTGTGCGCAACAGCGCGCGCGCACTCGGGTTCGCAACTGTGCGGCGAGGGGTGTGAGCCGCCGTACCTTGCCCTATGCACGGCATAGCTATTGTTGGGGAGCAGGCCTTGAAGCGCGTTATCGGATCGGCTGCGATCGCGTTTGTTGCAAGCGGCGCATTTGCCGAACCGGTCTTCGAGACCGGCTACAACACCTATGGCATGCCCGGCATGGTCGACATGCCCAACGCGCTGAGCTTTCCCGATGCAGAACTTGGCGCGACGGTCAGCTACTTCGGCGGCCAGTCACGAACCACCGGTGCCTTCCAGATTCTGCCGCGACTGACCGGGGCGTTCCGGTACGCGAGCATCGATAACTATCGCGGTGGCGATACGTACTACGACCGCAGCTTCTCGATCCATTACCAGCTGATGCAGGAGGGCGACGGTCGCCCGGCGCTGGCCATCGGTGTGAACGACCTTTTCGGCACCGGTCTCTATGCGTCGGAATACCTGGTCGCGACCAAGCATGTCACGCCGCACCTGCGCTTCACCGGCGGATTGGGCTGGGGGCGATTGGGTCAGGTCAACGGATTTCGCAACCCCTTGTCGGTCTTCGGTAACGCGTTCGAGACGCGGCCTGCACGGACTGTCGATCTGGGAGGCGAGGCCGAACTGGACCAGCTGTTCCGCGGCGACGCAGCGTTTTTCGGCGGGGTCGAATACCAGGCGACCGACAAGCTGAGTTTCACGCTCGAGTATTCCTCGGACGAATACAACTTCGAGGACGGTCCCACCTTCGACTACGAATCGCCGTTCAACCTCGGCATGACCTACCGCGTCACCGACAATGCCAGCCTGTCCGCGAGCTACCTTTATGGCTCGGCGATCGGCGTGCAGCTGACCTATGCCACCAACCCCAAGGAGCCCGGCTCCTACGGCGGCGGCGACGTGGCGCCCTATCCGGTCACCCCGCGCGGCGATGTGGATGTCGAAGGTCTGGGCTGGAGGCTGCCCGACAACGGTGCCGCGGCCATCGGGCAGCTTCGCACGGTCATGGCAGCGGATGGGATCAACCTGCACGGCTTCCGGATCGATAGGAACGTCGCGCGCGTCGAGATCGAGAGCACGCGCTGGCGCACCGCGGCGCAGGCCGTCGGGCGCACCTCGCGCATCCTGACCGCATCGATGCCGCCGGTGGTCGATACCTTCGTGATCGTGCCGGTCACCCGGGGCATTCCCGCCTCCGAGGTCACGATCCGCCGGGACGACATGGAAGAGCTGGCCTACGATCTCGACAACAGCTGGTCGAGCTATGCCCGCGCCCGGATCGATGCGGCGACCGCGCCGCTGATGCCGCTGGCCGATCTCTATCCGCGCTATGACTACAAGTTCCGCCCCTACGCGGTGCCGAGCCTGTTCGATCCGGACGATCCGTTGCGGTTCGACGTCGGCGTCGAACTCAGCGCCCGGGCAGAGCCGGTGTCGGGCCTGCTGTTCCAGGGCGCGGTGCGCCAGAAGGTGTTCGGCACGCTCGATCAATCGACCCGGGTGTCCAACTCGGTGCTGCCGAAGGTGCGGTCCGAGACCAACATCTTCCAGAAGAACGCCGACACCTACCTCAACCACCTGACCGGGTCCTATTTCTTCAAACCGGGCCGCGACCTTTATGGCCGCATGACGGTGGGGTATCTCGAGTCGCAATACGGCGGCGTCTCGGGCGAGGTTCTGTGGAAGCCAGTGGACAGCAATCTGGCCCTCGGGGTCGAGGCGAACTACGTCAAGCAGCGGTCCTTCGAGCAGGGTTTCGGGTTCCAGGACTACGAGATCGCCACCGGTCATGCCTCGGTCTATTACCAGTTCGCCAACGGGTTCGAGGCGCAGGTCGACGCCGGGCGCTATCTTGCGGGCGACTGGGGCGCGACCTTCACCCTGGAGCGCACCTTCAAGAACGGCTGGCGCGTCGGGGCCTTCGCGACCCTCACGGATGTGCCGTTCGACGAGTTCGGCGAGGGGTCCTTCGACAAGGGTCTGATAATTACCGTGCCGTTCGACTGGATCCGCGGCTCGCCGACGCGCGATGAGTTCTCGTATACGCTGCGCCCGATCCTGCGGGATGGCGGCGCGCGGGTGAACGTGCGCGACCGGCTTTACGAATTGGTGCGCGACAACCATCGCCCCGATATGCAGGACAGCTGGGGCAGGTTCTGGAAATGATGCGCATCGTTCCCTTGCTGCTTCTGGGCATCCTCGTTGCCTGCACCCAGGCACCGCCGCCACTGGGCACCTTTCGCGCCGGGCTGACCCCCGAACTGGTGGCAACCGCGCCGGGCGACCTGCTGTACGTCGCGGTCGAGGGGCTGAAAAACGAATCGACCGTTCAGCCGATCGAGGAAATCGACGGCGTGATCAACTGGCGCACGCCGGACAACACCTCCGAGATCGCCACGCGCGACGGCATCATCGTGGCAACGCGGTCCTTGGGCGATGATCTGATGTCGGCGGATGTGGCCGGGTCGCAGAACGCGCTGCGGGGCCGCGATGGGGGCGACTACTACCCGCGGTTCCACACCACGCTGGATGGCGAATACCAGCCGCAATTCCGCAGCTTCCAGTGTATCGTCGCGCGCCGGTCGGGCGATACGCTTACCGTGTTCGACCGCCGCTTCCCGGCGACGAAGATCGAGGAAACCTGTACAACACCCGGAATGGAGGTCACCAACACCTACTGGCTCGGATCCGACGGGACGATGTTGCGTTCCCGGCAATGGATCAGCGAAGGTGTGGGCTACATCCAGACGGAACGACTGAAATGACCCGCGCCAGCGCGGTTCGGAAAGAGGGACGCAAAATGAACAGAGCGCTGTTCGGTTCGATGATGGCCTGCCTGGTCGTCGTATTGGCGGGTTGCGGGATCAGCTACACCAGCCCGTCGGTGAGCCAGCAATCCGGCGGTGCCCAGGTCCGGGTGATCGACCTTGATCCGCAGACCGTGCTGGTGGCCAACCGTCAGACCTACACCCCCAAATCGCTGCCCGAGGTGTTCTACCGCGCCGCCGGTGGCGGGCAGTTGCGCGGTGCCGGGGCGCTTCCGGCGGAACCGTTCCTGCCCGACGAAACGCGCCGCACACTTGAATTGCGGGTGCCGCCCGCGACCACGCCGCAGGCCTACCGGATCGGCGTCGGCGACGTCGTGCTGCTGGCGACCAAGTCGGCAGGCTCCACGGTCGAGGAATTGTCCGGCCTGCTGGCCGCGCAGAACGCCCGCCAGGGCTATACCGTCCGCGACGACGGCGCGATCGCCATTCCCGATATCGGCACCGTGCAGCTTGCCGGTCTGACCATCGAAGAAGCCGAGGCGCGGGTGTTCGAGGCGCTGGTGAGCAACCAGATCGACCCGGCCTTCTCGCTCGAGATCGCGGAATTCAACTCCAAGCGCGTCGTCGTCGGCGGTGCCGTGGGCAATCCGACGCTGGTGCCGATCACGCTCAACACGCTCGATCTGGGCGAGGCGATCACCGCCGCCGGCGGCGTGCAGGTCTCGAACGAGGAGTTCGCCTCGATCCGGATCTACCGCGACGGATCGCTCTACCAGATCCCGTTCGAGGATTTCCTCGCGCAGCCGGATTTCCAGCGTATCACCCTGACCAACGGCGACGCGATCTATGTGGACACCAGCTATGACCTCGAACAGGCGCTGGAGTTCTACCGCTCGCGGATCGACGTGATCAACGTGCGCCAGGCGGCCCGCACCGCGGCGATCAACGAGCTGACGGCAACCGTCGGCCTGCGCCGCGCGCAGCTGAACGAGCAACGCACGAACTTCACCTCGCGGCTCGATTTCGGGGCCGAGGACCGTGACTATGTCTATCTCGCGGGCGAGGTGACCAACCAGAGTCGCTATGTCATGCCCTACAACCAGCAGGTCACGCTGGCGGATGTGCTCTATGACAGCGGCGGCATGCCGACGACGACGGGCGATCCGTCCGAGATCTACGTGCTGCGGGCCTCAAACAACCCGTCCGAGTTCGGCGCGGTCACCGCGTGGCACCTCAATGCGTCGAACGCGATCAACCTGACGCTGGCGACGCGCCTGCAGATGCGGCCCAACGACATCGTCTTCATCGAGGAACAGCCGATCACCAAGTGGAACCGTGCGCTGAACCAGGCCTTCCCGACGCTGGTGAACACGGTTGCTGCCGCGGCAACGACGGCGGTGCAGTAAGCCAGACATGACATTCGGTCCGGTCCGGGGGTGCCCCGGGCCGGGCCCGGACCGACCGCAAAGGCCCCGGACCTGATCCGGGGCCTCTTGTCATGGGTCGGTCGGACCGTGGCCGTTGCGCAACCCAAGCGGGAACGAATCTCGGCTGTCTGTCGCGCATTTCGGGAAAAAACATCGGATTTGCCCGCATTACGCCCAATTTGAACCACGATTAACGGGCAATTCTCAACCTGACGACGACGGGACACCGTTCCAAACGTGAACAGGAGTTGAAGATGCGCATTCTCGCGGTGGATGACGACCCAATCATTCTGGAGCTGCTGGAAACCGTGCTGGGCGCGGCGGGATACACCGATCTGGTGCTTGCCCGGTCCGGGGAACAGGCGCTGGCCATCCTCGAAACCGTCGAGACCCCGTTCGACTGTTTCCTGCTCGACATCATGATGCCCGGCATCGACGGCGTCGAGCTGTGCCAGCAGGTGCGGCAGATGCCCAGCTATACCGCCGCGCCGATCCTGATGGTGTCGCGGCTGGACGAAAAGCGGCATTTCGACCGCGCCTTCGCGGCAGGGGCCAGCGACTACGTCACCAAACCCTTCGACCCGACCGAGCTTGGCATCCGCCTGCGCCTCGCCGACCAGGTCCAGAGCCAGTTGCGCAAGCTGCGCGACACGGACGACGCCGCGACGCGGGACAGGATCGACCTGTCGGACGCCTTCATGCTGCACGACGTGCCGGGCGCGATCGACAACCTCGCGCTCGATGCCTATCTCGAAAGGCTGTCGGGCAACATGTCGACGATCCAGCTTTTTGCGCTGAAGATCGGCAATATCGGCCAGATCCACCGCAAGGCCACGCCGGACGAGTTTCGCCTGATCGTCAATTCGCTTGCCGATGCGGTCACCGACGTGTTGGCGGGCAGCAGCTTCTTCATCACCCATAGCGGTAACGGCGTGCTGTCCTTCGTCGTGCACGGGCGCATCGACATGAGCATGGACGCGGTCGTCAAGGCGGTCCTGTCCGAAGCCGGGGGGATGGATTTCGTGCTGGCCTCGGGGCAGACCGTGATCCCCGAGATTGTCGTCGGCACCGGTGGCGGGCCGCGCACGGTGACCCGGAACGGGCGTCGCCAGGCGCTGCGCGAGGCGGTGCTGACCGCCGAAGAGATCGCGACCTCGGTGTCGCACCTGGAATTCGGACGCGGCCATCCGGCGATGCCGGCACCGCGTGAAGGGTTTTTCGCTCGCTTCGCTGAGGGATTTTGATCAATGGCGCAAGCTATCCATGCACTAAATCCGAAAGACGATGCGATCATCGCGATCCGTCTGCGTTTTCTTGACGGACTTGAAGATCGCCTAGCCGAGTTGGAAACCTTGTTTGATCTTCTGGAAGACTCCATTGACACGAAACGCATCTGGTCAGAGATCAGGGTGCGCGCGCATCGAATCTCTGGCGTGGCAGGGAGCCTCGGGTTTGCAGGTCTTGGTGCGCGCGCGGCGCAGATTGATCGGGGCATCGAGGGATTACTCGACGGGTCGTGGACTGGCGACGACGCCACCCTGCGCGCCGCCGTTGAATCCCTGCTTGACGATATTGATGCGATCCTCGAGGTCGAATCCGCAGCTTAGGTGCCGGAAAGCATCGCTCGTAGCTCATCAGCAAGGGTCATCGGGTCGAACGGTTTGGACACGAAGCCTATCGCATCGGTCCGCTCTACAAGCGCAACAGAGCTTTCCTCGGTCTGTGCCGTCATGAATATGGCGGGCAGGTCCTCGAAACCCTGCACTTGCCGCAGCGCGGTTAAGGTTTCCTCGCCACTCATCCCCGGCATCATCATATCCAGCAGGATCAGATCGGGCGTAAGCTCGGGTGCCATTACAACCGCGTCTGCGCCGGATGCAAACTGGCTGACCTGCAGCCCGCCGATCATCTCCAATGCGAGACGCGCAATTTCCTGAATATCTGCATCGTCTTCGACATGAAGTATATGGGTCAACTCTGGCATGGGCGATTCCATTTTTGCTAATTCTATATGATGGACAATCCGGCGCCAGCCGTCGATTGCGTTGAATTTGAGCAACAATCCGGTTGAACAAAACCTGACGGCTCTATTCATGTATACAAAATATGCCACTACTCAATCTAAAGATGTATCCGCGGCGCGTCTCGCCGTGTCCTTCCCTTGTTTCAGGCGGCCGACGTGATCAAGACCAGTCAGACCCTTCTTTTCCGGCACGCGATCATCGGCGCGTCCATCGCGGTCGCGGTGACCATCGCCAGTCTGTACACGAGCAGGCTCTCGCTCGATCACGACCGCGCCGAGGCGCGCTATCGGGCCGAGAATCGGGGGCAGGTCATTGCCAGCGCTATCGAGCGGGAACTCCAGAGACTGGAACTGATCACCCGCGGGGTCGGCACCGCGGTGTCCCGCGATACCCAGATGGATCAGGACACTTTCGGACGCATCGCCGAGCAGATCATCGCCGAAGGCCCGGACGGATCGGGCGGCGTGGACATCCTCAATATCGCGGCGGCCCCCGATCTGGTGCTGCGCTACGTCTATCCGATGGCGACGAACGAAAGCGTCATCGGCATCGATTACCGCGACCTTCCCGATCAGTTGCCCGCGGTGCGCGCGGCGATGAACGGCAGACAGCCGGTGATCACCGGTCCGGTGGCGCTGAAGCAGGGTGGCACCGGCCTGATCATCCGCGTCGGCGTGACCGACCTTGAAACCGGCCAGCCCTGGGGCGTGGTCGCGGTGGTGGCGCTGGTCGATGATCTCTTCGCCACCATCAACAGCGTCGCGTCGCAATCCCGTATCGATTTCGCCATCGTCGATATGGGCCATGACGGGGCGGCGACCGAACCCACCGCCATCGTCGGCGATCTGGACGCGCTGGCGGACAATCCGGTGGTGTTGCCGGTCCAGCTTCGCGACAAGCGCTGGAGCCTCATGGTCATGCCGCAGTCCGGCTGGCCGCAAGCGGCCGCCAACACCCTGACCATCTGGATGATCTTCGCAGGCCTCGGCGGGTCGGTCTTTGTGATCATGATCGTGATGGAGCGGCTGTTCGCGGCGCGGCGCCAGGCGGAAGACATGCTTGAAAACGCCATCGGGGCGATCGACGACGGGTTCGCCGTGTTCGACGCCAATGACCGGCTGGTGACCAGCAACAGGACGTACAAGACATACTATCCCCGCTCGGCCGAGGCGATCGTTCCCGGCACGTCCTTTGCCGACATCATCCGCTGTGGCATCGAGAGGGGCGAGTACGTCGATGCGATCGGTCGCGAAGAGGAATGGTTCGAACAGCGCATGGCACGGCACCGCGCGCTCGATTCCGACGATATCCAGCAACTCGCAGATGGCCGCTGGATCCGGGTGTCCGAGAAACGGCTTGCCGATGGCAGCACGGTGGGCTTCCGCGTCGACATCACCGAACTGGTCAGGTCACGCCAGGCCGCCGAGGACGCAAGCCACGCCAAGTCCCTGTTCCTCGACCAGATGAGCCACGAGTTGCGCACGCCGCTGGCGATCCTGATGGGCTATGCCGCGTTTCTGGTGAACCCCCGCAAACTCGGGTCCTACAAGGCGCTTGCAGAGACCGCCGACCCCGACGCGTTGGAGCGGTTCGAGCGCGACATCAGTGGCAATGCCAGCCGCCTGCATGCCTCGGGTCAGCGCCTGTCCAGCCTAATCGACCGCATCCTCGATGTCTCGGACATGGATGGCGGCAAGCGCGCCACCGATCTCGAGGATCTGTCTGTCGACGCGCTGCTGAGCGTCGCCGCGCAGGGCCCGCACCTTCCGGCGGGCGGGGCGCGCGTCGTGCAGCCGGATGCGACCGGGCTGTTCGCCCATGGCAATGCCGAGGAAATGCAGCGCGCCATCGTCTCGATCCTGCGCCATGCCGCCGAAGGGTTCTCGGACGCGTCGCTGCGGGTGACGGCGAACAGGGCAGAGCGCGACATCACGCTGGCCTTCGAGATCAGCGGACTGCGCAAACCCCTGTCGCTTCCGGCGCGCATCTTCGGAGAGGCGCTGGGATCGTCCGCCGCGGATCAGCCGGATGGCGACGTGGGCCTTGATCTTGCGATCGCCGAACAGCTGGTGCTGCGCTCTGGCGGGTCGTTCCACTACAGACGATCAGAGCAAACCATCGACCGGATCGAGATCCGGCTGCCCGCGGGCACGCCACCGACATCGCGGTCAAACGCCGCATAATCGGCAGAAGTCGCGACAAGGCCAAAATCTTGTCCCATTTGCCCGCTAGAGAGGTCGAACGGGCGCAAGATCCCGCACGTCTTGGAGGCATTGCATGAACCCCGAACCTATGAAGAAGATCCTGTCGAACAACCGGGTCCAGCTTGTTGCTTTGTTGGTCATCGCATGTCTGCTCGGGGCTTTCGGGTTTCTGACGGTCAACGAGTTATCGCCGGATCACGCGCATATGTCGCTTGACGTCTATCTGGTGACGATGGCGATCCTGATCGTTGCGGGCGGTGCCTTCTTCCAGCTTCATGTCTTCAACCGGCAGCAATCGCGCATACTGGCGATGCAGTTGCGGGAAAACACCGCGATGCGCGCCGCGCTTGACACCCATGCCATCGTGACGGTGACCGATGCGTCGGGCACCATCATCGATGTCAACGAACGGTTCGTCGAAACCTACGGCTATTCGCGCGATGAAAGCATCGGCCAGACACCGCATTTCATGCATGACGGCAAGGATGGCCAGAACTTCTTTCACCAGATCCGGAGCGGCCTGGCCCGGGGCGAGTCGTGGTCCGGCGAACATTCGGCCATCACCAAGACCGGCGAACGGCGCTGGTTCAAGGCGACCATCGTGCCGATGACCGACAAAAAGGGGCGCCTTCTCAAGGCGATCTCGATACGGACCGACGTGACCGCGCTGCGCGCCGCCGCGGTGGACAGCCAGGTGCGCGGCCTGCTCGATAATCTGCAGGACGAGGTCTATATCTACCGCATCTCGGATCTGCAGATCCGCTACATGAACAATTCCGCCTGCGCGCGGCTCGGCTGGGACCAGGCCGACTGCACCAACCGCACGATCCTCGATACCAAACAATCCATGAAGGCCGCGGAAGCACATGCCCATCTCGAACCGCTGCTCCGGGGCGAGGTCGCGGCGACCTATGTCCAGACGACCGATCCCGACAGGCCGACCGAGATCGCGACCAGCCTGTTCGAACAGGACAACGGCGAGTTCGTGTTCATTTCGGTGGTGCGCGACATCACCGAACGGCAGGCGCTGGCGCGGGCCAAGCTGTCGTCGGTGTCGGTGGTCAGCCACGAGCTGCGCACGCCGCTGACGTCGATCGCTGGGGCGCTGAAGATGCTTCAGGGCCGGTTCGAGGCCGATCTCAGCCCGCAGGCCAGCGGCATCCTCGATATCGCCGCGCGCAACACCGACCGTCTGCTGTTCATCGTCAACGACATTCTCGACCTCGAAAAGATCGAGGCCGGCAAGATGAGCTTCGATGTGCAGGAGGTCGATCTGGAAGCGCTGGTCAGCGATGCGGTCGTGTCGCACCAGACCTTCGCCAGCGGGCGCAACGTGCGGCTTGCCTACGAGGCCGAATGCCGCGATGCGACGGTGCATGGCGATCCCGCGCGCCTGATGCAGGTGATGTCGAACCTGCTGTCAAACGCCGCGAAGTACTCCGGCGAAGGCGACGTGGTCACGGTAAACATCTCGGACCGGGGGGCCGTCTGGCGCGTCGCCGTCCGCGATCGGGGCCCCGGCATTTCCGACGAGGGCAAGAAGAAGCTGTTCGAAACCTTTGCCCAGCTGACCGCGGCAGACGGGGTCAAGCGGGTCGGTACGGGGCTTGGGCTTGCGATCACCAAGCGCATCCTCGACAGGCACGGGGCGTCCATCGACGTGGACAGCCGCGTGGGCAGCGGCGCGACCTTCTTTTTCGACATTCCCAAGGCCGAACGCCGCGACGACGAAGCCGCCGCATAGGGCCACTCGGACGCCCGGAGGAAACGGCGCCGGTGTCCTGCGCGCGGATTTCTTCGCGTAGCGCGCATCCATTGTAGACCATCGCATACCAAAGCGGTATAGGTCGCGCAAACGGATGAAAGGACCCTGTTCCATGTCGGATTCGAACACCCCAGATATCGTCTATACCAAGGTCGACGAAGCGCCCGAGCTTGCCTCGCACTCGCTGCTGCCGGTCATTCGCACCTTTGCAACCGCGGCGGGCGTCTCGATCGGCGTGCGCGACATCTCTCTTGCCGGGCGCATCCTCGCGGCCTTCCCCGACAAGCTGAGCGCCGATCAGAAGCAGACCGACGATCTGGCGGTGCTGGGCGAACTGGTCAAGCAGCCGCAGGCCAATGTCATCAAGCTGCCCAACATCTCGGCCTCGGTGCCGCAGCTGGTGGCGGCGGTGAAGGAACTGCAAGGCCAGGGCTACGACATTCCCGATTATCCCGAAGCGCCCGAGACGGACGCCGACAAGGACGTGCGCGCGCGCTATGACGCGATCAAGGGCTCGGCGGTGAATCCGGTTCTGCGCGAAGGCAACTCCGACCGGCGCGCGGCGGCGGCGGTGAAATCCTACGCAATGGCCAACCCGCATTCGATGGGCACCTGGTCGAAGGACAGCAAGACGCATGTGTCCAGCATGTCCGACGGCGACTTCTTTTCGAACGAAACGTCGGTCACGCTGTCCGGGGCGCAGGCCGGGGCCGCGAAGATCGAACATGTGGCGGCGGACGGCAGCGTGTCGGTGCTGAAGGATGGCGTGTCCTTCCCCGAGGGCACGGTGGTCGATGCGACCTTCATGTCGGCGAAAAAGCTCGACGCCTTTCTGGCCGAGCAGATCGAAGCGACCAAGCAGGACGGCATCCTGTTTTCGCTGCACCTGAAGGCGACGATGATGAAGGTCTCGGACCCGATCATCTTCGGCCATGCGGTCAAGCAATTCCTCAAGCCGGTCTTCGACCAGTACGGCGACAAGCTGACGGCGGCGGGGGCCAACCCCAATGCCGGGATCAAGGACCTGATGGCGCGCGTCGCCGACATGCCCGAGCGTGCCGAGATCGAAGCCGCTATCGACAAGGTCATGGCCGACCGTCCCGCCATGTACATGGTCGATTCGGGCAAGGGCATCACCAACCTGCACGTGCCGTCCGACGTCATCATCGACGCCTCGATGCCCGCGCTCATACGCGCCGGTGGCAAGGGCTGGGGCCCGGACAACGCCGAGCATGACGCCAATTGCGTGATCCCCGACAGCTCCTATGCGCCGGTCTATGACGAGGCGATCGAATATTTCAGGCAGACCGGCGCGCTGGATCCGACCACGTCGGGCACCGTGCAGAATATCGGCCTGATGGCCCAGAAGGCCGAGGAATACGGCTCGCACCCGACCACCTTCGAAATCCCGGCGGCGGGCAAGGTGCGGATGGTCGCGGCCAATGGCGACGTGCTGCACGAACATGCCGTCGAGGCGGGCGATATCTGGCGCGCGGCCTCGGCCAAGAAGGCCCCGATCGAGGATTGGGTGAAGCTGGCCATCGAGCGGCAGAAGGCGGAAGGCTGCGAGGCGATCTTCTGGCTTGACGCCGACCGCGCCCACGACGCCGAGCTGATCGCGATGGTCAAGCCGATCCTCGACGCGGCGGGCGTGGCCGACAAGTTCCAGATCCTCAGCCCCCGCGCGGCGACGCGCCAGACGCTCGAGACGATCCGCAAGGGCGAGAACTCCATCGCCATCACCGGCAATGTGCTGCGCGATTACCTGACCGACCTGTTCCCGATCCTGGAACTGGGCACCTCGGCCAAGATGCTGTCCATCGTCAAGCTGATGAACGGCGGCGGCTTGTTCGAAACCGGGGCAGGGGGGTCGGCCCCCAAGCACGTGCAGCAGCTGGTCGCGGAAAACCACCTGCGCTGGGACAGCCTGGGCGAGTTCTGCGCGCTGGCCGAGAGCCTCAAGTTCCTGGCCGATGCGCGCGGCAATGCCAAGGCGCGTGTGCTGGGCGAAGGCGTCGAGGCGGCAACGCAGGGCGTGCTTGACCACGACCGCTCGCCGTCGCGCAAGGTTGGCCAGCCCGACAACCGCGACAGCCACTTCTGGTTCGCGCTTTACTGGGCGCAGGCGCTGGCCGCCCAGACAAAGGACACCGAGATCGCGGCGCATTTCGCCCCCATCGCCAAGGCGCTGGACGAAAATGCCGATAAGATCGTGGCAGAACTGGCCGCGGTGCAGGGCAAGCCCGCCGATCTGGGCGGCTATTATCACACCGACGCGGCCAAGACTTCGGCGGTGATGCGGCCCTCGGCGACGTTCAACCAGATCATCGACTGATCCGGTCGACGTGACGCAACAGACCCGCTGGCGGCGACGCTGGCGGGTTTTTTCATGGCCGCGGCTTCGGCGACGCCTCAGGCCTTTTGCGCCAGCAGCACGCTGTGGAAATCGCAATCGGGGTCTTCGCGGGCAAAGGCCATGACGGTAAGGCCCACGGCAGCCAGCCGCGCGGCGTAGTCGCCGGGCGACAGGCTCGCGTGATAGACGCGGTCGGTGCCCACATGCCCCAGCGCCTCCGAGGCAGAGGGACCCACCGTCAGCATCAGGCAACCGCCGGGCACAAGATGCCGCGCGAGCCTCGGGATCAGGTCGCGCTGGTCCTCGGGCGTCAGGTGAAAGAACGCATCCCACGACAGGATGCCATCATAGGCCGCCCCGAGATCGAGCCCGCGCATGTCGCCGACGTGCCAGTCACCTTGCGGCGCATATGCGCGCGCGCGATCATCGGCTTGGCCGCGTCGATGCCGGTCACCACGCAGCCCGCCCGCGTCAGATAGGCGGCAATGGGCCGCCCGGTGCCGCAGCCGAGGTCGAGAACCCGCGCCCGGGCGGGCAGCAGCGCGCGAAACCGGACAAGCCAGGCCCTCTCGAACAGGGCCTTGGTGCGGGTGGCATCGAAATAGGCCGCCTGGCGTTCAAAGATCGCGATTGTCGCCGCCGCGCGGTCGCGTATCCGGGGCGTCGTGTGCGGGTCTTTCATCGGTGCATAAAAGCGTGGATCGCCCGACACTTCCAGCCTGCAGGGCCGCGCGGCGTTGTGCGCGCGTCTGGGGCCGCGTACACCTGCGGGATGAACGTTTCGGCATCATAGGCGGCGAAAATGGGGCTCAACCGCACCCAGCTTCGCGTGGTTCAACTCGTGGTCAGCGCAGGGCTTCTCACGCTGCTCTGGCTTGCGGTCGACGGGCAGGAGGCGCTGCGGATCCTGCGGCGCGCGGATTTCGGCTGGATTGCGCTGGCCTGGCTGGTGATGAGCGTGCAGACGCTGCTGTCGGCGCTGCGCTGGAAACTCATCGCGGGCAGGCTGGGCCAGCCCTTCGGCTACCGGCATGCGGCGTCGGAATACTACCTGTCGCAATTCGTCAACCAGTCGCTGCCGGGCGGCATGGTGGGCGACGCGGGCCGCGCCTACCGGATGCGCAAACCGGCAGGCTTGCTGCGCGCGGCGCAGGGCGTGTTCTTCGAGCGTCTGTCGCAACAGGCCGGCATCTTCGCCATCTTCGCGGTCACCTACGTGATCACCACGATCCAGCCCGGGGGGCTGCGCTGGCCGGTCTGGCTGACCTCGATCACGGCACCGTTCCTGCTGGTCTGCCTCGGGCTGCCCTTCGTTCTGTGGTTCGGCTGGATCCTGCCCGGGCCGCAACGGCGTGCCCTGCAGGACATGTGGTCGGCGCTTTCGACGTCCTTGCTGGCCCCGCGTAACCTGGCCATTCAGGTGCCGCTGGCGCTGGCCACCGCCGCCTGCAACATCTTTGCCTTCTACGCCTGCGCGCGGGCCATCGGCACCACCCTGCCGCTGGCGGCGGTGCTGGGCCTCGTGCCGCTGATCCTGTTCATGATGCTGGTGCCGATCACCGTGTCGGGCTGGGGTCTGCGCGAAGGCGTGGCGGCGGCGCTGTTTCCCATCGCGGGGGCCAGCGGGTCCGCAGGGCTGGCCGCGTCGATTGCCTTTGGCCTGGTGTTTCTGGCCGCGGTGCTGCCGGGCGTTCTGCCGATCCTCGTGCGGCGTGGCCATGTTGAGGTTGAGGACCGCCGCCCCGAGACCTAATTGCAGGGCATCCGCCCGCGCAACAAGGAATCCCTTTCGTGACCATCGGCCCTGTCCTGATCTTTCGCCAGCTGAGTGACACGCAGCTGCACCTTGCGGCCCTCGTGACCGGGGTCGGGGCAGAGGCCCCCGGCCCGTTCATCGTCGCGGAAAAGCCGGTGACGCCAAGCCTGCTGGCCCAGGTTGACGATACCCGCGTCTGGCGCTTCGACTTCTGCCTGCCGCGCGGACAGGCGGCGCAGTACAGCTTCCGGGGCGACGTCCATCCGGTCGCCACCGATTTCGACGGCGATCTGCATATCGGCTTCGTGTCGTGCAACGGCGAGGAAAACGGCGATCTCGACCGCGACGACGCAGAACGCAACGCCATGTGGCGGCAGATGGACGACAGCCATCGTGCCCGGCCCCTGCACCTGCTGATCCACGGCGGCGATCAGGTCTATGCGGACGAGGTCACGGACGGCCACCCCCTGACGCGGGACTGGCCCGAAGCCGTGCCCGAGGATCCGTCGCCAGAGGCACTGGCCGATCTGCGCGCCCATCTGCGGCGCGGTTTCCTGCATCGCTACGCCAAGACCTACGCGGCCTCGGGCTTTGCCCGGATGTGCGCGCAGGTGCCGTCGCTGATGATGTGGGACGATCACGATATCTGCGATGGCTGGGGGTCGCTTGACGATGCGATCCAGGCGACACCGGTGGCGCGGCTGCTGTTCGAGACCGCGCGCGAGGCGTTCCTCTTGTTCCAGCACGCCGCGACCGATGCCGATGTGCCCGCGCTGTTTCTCGACCCGACGGGGGCGTCGCTGTCCTATCGCCGCGATCTGCCGGGGCTGACGGTGCTGGCGCCCGATCTGCGGTCCGAACGGACCAAGGCGCGGATCATGGGGCCGAAAGGCTGGCAGGCCTTCGATACCGCGCGGCAAGGGGTGGCCGAACGCGTGATCATGGTGTCGAGCGTGCCACTTCTGGGGCCACGCCTGTCGATTGTCGAGAAGGTCATGAACGCCCTGCCGACGATGCAGAAATACGAAGACGACCTGCGTGACCAATGGCAAAGCCATGCCCATCGCGCAGAATGGAAACGGATGCTGCGGGCGGTGCTGGACATGGAGGAGGCCGGGTCGGACGTCACTGCCGTCTCGGGCGAGATCCATCTGGCGACGCGCGCCACGCTCGACGGCAGGCGAGGGCCGATGCACCAGCTTGTGGCCTCGGGGATCTCGCATCGCGCGCCGCCCAAGGCCTGGGCCTGGACGCTGGGCACCTTCGCGCGGCTCGGGGATGCGCCGCTGCCGGGCCATCCGATCCGCATCCGGCCCTTGCCGGGGTTCCGGACCAACTACATCGCCGAACGGAATTACCTGCTGATCGACCGTCTGTCGGGCAACTGGCAGGCCCGCTGGGCGCTGGAAAACAGCGGCATGACCCCGGCCCTGTCGATCTGAGCGGCCTCAGCCAAGGTAGATCCGCCCCTTGGGATAGCGCACCCGCGCCACCGAATGTGTCGCCAGGAAAAAGCCCAGTGTCAGAGGCCCGACCCGGCCCAGGAACATCACCACCATGATGACAGCGCGCCCGATCCCGTCGAGGTCTTCGGTCGCACCCATCGACAGCCCGACGGTGCCGAAGGCCGACACGACTTCGAAGGCGAGGGTCAGGAAGGGGCCGTCATGGGTGATCGAGACGAGAAACAGCGACACGAAGACGATGAGGATCGAAATGGTGGTGAGGGCCAGAACCTTCATCACCTCGTCTAGGGCAAGGCTGCGCCCGAATGCGTGAAGTTCGGTCCGCTGGCGGAAAAAGGCGATGGTCGCCAGCACCAGCACGATGGCCGTCGTCACCTTGATCCCGCCCGCGGTCGACGTCGACCCGCCGCCCACCAGCATCAGCGTCATGGTCATCAGGGTGGTTGCATCGTGCATGGCTGCGGTGTCCAGCGTGTTGAACCCCGCCGTGCGCGGCGTCACCGCCTGGAACCAGCTGGCCTGAAGCCGCGCCCAGATGTCGGGCAGACCGCCCAGCGTGTTCGGATTGCGCCATTCCAGAGCGGCAAACATGACCCAGGCGAACAGGATCAGCGTGACCGTTCCGCCAAGCATGATCTTGGAATGCAGCGACAGCCTGGCCCATTTGCGGTTCTCGTGGATGTCGGCGACCACGACAAAGCCCAGCCCCCCGAGGATGAACAGGAACGGGATCACCAGATTGACCACCGGGTTCGCGACCCAAGGCGCCAGGTTCGCCGCATCGAGGCTGAAGCCCGCGTTGTTGAACGCCGAGACCGCGTGGAACATCGCAAACCAGAGGCCCGGACCCCAGCCCATCTCGGGCACGAAGACCAGCGCCAAGAGGGCCGTGCTCCCGGCCTCGCACAGCAGGGCAAAGGACAGCACGATGCGCACCAGCTTGAGCAGATCGCCGATGGAGGATTGGTTGAGGTCCTCGCGCAGCACGAGCCGCCCGCCAAGCCCGATGCGCACGCCGATCGCCGACAACACGAAGACCGCGAAGGTCATCAGACCCAGCCCGCCGAACTGGATCAGGATCGCAAGGATGACCTGCCCGGCAAGGGTGAAGTCGGCACCCGTGGTCACTACCGCAAGCCCCGTCACCGTGACCGCCGAGGTCGAGGTGAAGATTGCATCCGCCAAGCTGACATCGCCGGTCTGCGCCAGCGGCGACCAGAGCAGCAGCGCGCCCAGCAGGATCACCAGCAGATAGAGCGACACCAGCAGCATGGGCGGCGACAGGCGCAGGACGCGCCGCCGGACCCGGAGCCATGCCGCGCTCAGTGCCATGTCAGAGGCTCGCCGCGAACCGGCGCAGGTCCTTGCGTTGCCCCAGCAGCAGCAACAGATCGTCGCCCTCAAGCGTGCAGGGTTCGCCATCCTGCGCGACGAACTCGGTGCCGCGCATGACACCGACGCAGCGCAGATCGAACTCGGATCGATGCGTCAGCTCTGACAGGCTCTTGCCCTCGAGGCTTTCGGGGATGCGGAAGTTGACCACGTAATAGCCGTTGCCGAGGCTGATATAGTCGCGGATCAGCGGGTTGTGCAGCACTTGCGCGACGTGCTGGCCGACCTCGACCTCGGGATGGATGATGCGGTCGACCCCCAGCCGCGACAGGATACGATGATGGGTCTTGGTGCGGGCCTTGGCCCAGATCGTTTCGACCCCGACCAGCTTGAGGTTGATCGCCGCCAGGATCGACGCTTCGAGGTCCGAGCCGAGCGCCACCAGCGCCGCGTCGCAATCGCCGATGCCCGCCTCTTTCAGCGCCTGATCGTCGCGGGCATCGACGATCAGCGCCTGACTGATGTCATCGGCGTGCTCGGTCACGCGCTTTTCGTCAATGTCGATGCCGATCACCTGGTTGCCGAAGCGGGTCAGTTCCCTGGCGACCGTCGCGCCAAAGTTGCCAAGGCCGACCACGGCGAACATCCGGACTTTCTCGGCCATGGGGCGTCTCCCTTGGGGTGTCTGTGGTGGCGCGGCTGATGCGGCGGCGCGTCCCGACAAAGTGCGCCGGGCCGCGCGCGTGATCAATCGGCGAGTTTCTCGAGGAAATGGGTGGCGACGGATACGCGGGTTTCCTGCCCCATGAAGGCCGTCAGAAGCTGCACGCGATCCTCGGATTCGAGCTGCTCGATCCGGCTGACCAGTTCCGCCATCGGGCCCGAGACGACGCGGACGCGGTCCCCTTCCTGAAAGGCGGGTGCGGTCGTCATCAGCCCGTCGGAGTCGCACCGCGCCCGCATCCCGGCGATGAAGTCCTCGGGCAGGGGGCGGGGGTTGCGCGGGTCGTTGACGATGATCCGTGTGAGACCGCGGGTGGCGTTCAGCGCCCGCCACTGCGACGAAGCGGGGTCGAACCGGACGAAGATATAGCCGGGAAACAGCGGCCTGGCCTGGTTCAGCATCTTGTCGCCGCGGCGCACATTCTCAAGCCGCTTGGGCATGAAATGCGCAAACCCCTGCCGCGTGAGATTGCGTTCGGCAATGCCCAGCCCGTTGGGTTTCAGCTGGGCGGCGAACCAGTTGCCGGCGGCGGTGTCATCGCTGGGATCGGACATGGGCTCTTTCGCGTTTCACCGGAGGGCAGAAATCACGCAGGTGTATCGCAGGCATCGACCAGGCCCGACATGTGCCGGGCCTGCGATCGATCAAAGCGCTCAATTCGTGTAGTAGTTCGATCCATAGGCCGAGTAGGAGCCGTACTTGCCGCCATAGCCGTAGCGCTTCATCCCCTTGGGGTCGATCTGCCCGAGAACGAGGCCCGCGATGCGCAGGTTGGCGGTGGCGAACTGACGCATGGCCTCGCGGATTTGGACCTTGGTGGTGCGGTCCCAGGCGATGGTGAAGACGATCGCATCGACCAACTGGCCAATTACGCGGGCATCCGGCACGACCAGCACCGGTGGCGTGTCGATGATGATGATGTCGTACTCGGCGCGCACCTTCTTGATGAAGTCGCGGAACTTATCGGACGAGAAAATATCGGCCGCGTTCAGGTTCGACTTGTCACCCATCAGGATGTCGACGGGCATACGCGGGTCGCGCACAACGGCTTCCTCGAGGGTGCATTCCTCCATCATCGCGGCAACGAGCCCGGGATGATGCTCGTCGGTCTTGAAGTATTGTTGGAAGGTGCGGCGACGGATGTCGGCTTCGATCAGCAGAACCTTGCGGCCCATCCCCGCCAGGTTATGCGCCAGCGAGATGGCTTGTGTCGTCTTGCCCTCGGCAGGGAGAGATGAGGTCGACATTATGATTTGCGGAGGCTTGTCGACATTAGATAGCAGCACGGACGTCCTGAGATTGCGGATCGCTTCTGCCGCCGCCGAGGTTGGTTTCGCGTTCAGATAGTCGATCAGCTGATCGCGGCGCTTGATCGGCATTTTCGGAATCTGACCGAGGATGGACTTGCCTGCGTACTCTTCCAGTTCCTCGGCCGTGCGAAAACCGGAATGCATGAACTGGCGCATTAAAATGATTGTGGCACCTAGCAAGAGGCCCAGGAAACAGGACATCACAAGAATGATCGATTTGCGCGGCTCGACGTAGATCCCAGGTGTTGCCTCTGACAACACGCGGCTATCAGCCTGTTGCAGACCCCGCTGAACTGAAGCTTCCTTCAGGCGAGTGAGGAACGTTTCGTAAAGTGTGCGCGTGGATTGAATCTCACGGTCCAATCGTTCGAGTTGCGCGAGATCCTCGGATTGCTTAACTAAGTCTTCTTCCTGTCTCTTGAGCGAGGCTGCCAATGACGTCGCTTGCGATTGCAAGCGATCAAGATTGGCTTGCTCGCGAGCTATCAGAAGGTTTGCTCGGGACACGAAAAGATCGATATCGTCGTTGTCGCCAGTCAGCGTGCCGGGCAACAGGCGGTTTAAAGTCGGATCTCGGAAAGCCTCTGCGATGTCTGTGAATTGATTATCGTCTAGCGATTTCCGATAGCCGTAGATTTTCTGTTCTGAAACAATGGCTTGCGCTCTTGTTTCAGAAAGTCGGTTGCGAATTTCGATCAATTGACGATTGAGCCCCTCTAGTGCTTCGGGACTAATCAGGTCGGTTTCGGTTCGCACTGCTTGAAGTTCGTCTTCCCGTTTGAGAAGTTCGCGTTCAAGTTCTGTCACTCGCTCAGAAAGCCAAGTTACGGCGCTCTCTGTCGCCTCAAACTTGGAATTTAACTGGTCCCTGATGTAAAGCTCCGCCAAAGTATTGGCGAGCTTCTGTGATTTTACTGGGTCCCCAGTTCGCGCTGAAATATAATATACGTAAGTATTCCGTTGAGCATTGGCCGAAATGGTACCACGTAGATTATCGATAGTTCCGTTTAGAATTCGCTCATCTTCCGCTATGCTAAATCCAGTGGCGTTGTTTCCGCCCAGCAGGTCCCTAATGGCCTTCTTGATAGGAGAAAGCGAAACTGCAGGCGCTGGCCGAAGATCAGCATTGAATTCAGGATCTTGGAGCAAATTCAATTCATACACCAACTCGCTCAGCAACTTGCGCGACTTAATGATCTCAAGCTCGGTGTTAATACTCTCTTCATCGGCGGAAACACCGGAAACCACGGCTTCAATGTCAACGATTGGACGGGTCTGCAACTTGATTGCTAATGTCGTGGACGCTGAAAACTTCGGTACCGCAACTAGGTAGGCGTATGCACCGCCGAGCAGTACCGCGACGAATGCAAACAATATCAATAGCCACTTGCCGCGCCACAGCGTTCCAACAAGTTCCGTGAGGTCGATTCCATCGTCGCTGTCTGAACGGGATGCAACTAGGTCGGGTTGGGCGGCGGGAGCGGAATAGGACTTGTTCACGAAATGTCACGCTGTTTATTGCAAGGTCAGATGAGTGTGCTTTCTACGCGGCTCCGCACCGGTTGGGAACCGGCAAAAGTGCCGCGCTGTCGCGACAATTCCAACGGGTCAAAACATCAGGGGCGATCCGCAAGGACCGCCCCAGAACCCTTTTGGCTAGACCGCGAACCCGATCAGGTGCCGCTGGTCGTGCCGTCGCCGCCGCCGCCGTCGCCACCGATGGTCGAGATCAGGACAGCGAAGAGGACGCCGCCTGCAGCGAGACCGGCAGTCCCGAGCGTGCCGCCCAGATCACCGGCACCGCCGACGCGCAGGCAGGTCACGGAAATGGTGTTGGCGTCGATGAAGACAGCGCTCTGGATGGTGGCGTCGCCACCGCATGCGCCCTGAGCGGCTGCGATCTGCAGCGCCTCGTCGGGGGTGCCTTGCGCGGACGCGGCAACCGAAGTGATGGCAAGTGCGGCCGAAGCTGCGAGTGTACGAATCAACATGTTGATCTCCTAATACGTGAGGCGTTGCCCCATCCATAAGTTCTAACGTTGCACAACGCTAGAGATAATTTCTCCAGCGCCCGGCATTTTGGTCCTGAACGACGTCACGAAGCATACATGATCGCAACAACGTTGAAAAAGGGATTTTCTGGCACGCTAGGGCTTGAAAATACCGGCATATTCTTGCCGAAGCAGGTTCTTCTGAACCTTGCCCATGGTGTTCCGTGGCAGTGATTCGGCCTGGACCACGTGTCTGGGATGCTTGAACCGGGCCAGTTGCGACCCGGCGGCTCTGGCGATTTCGGCGCAATCGAGCGTGACGTCCGGCTCGGCCACCAGAATTGCCACCGGGGTCTCGCCGAAGTCCGGGTGCGGCACGCCGATGACCGCGCTTTCCAGAACGCCATCCTGCGCGTCGAGCACGATCTCGACCTCCTTGGGATAGATATTGTAGCCGCCCGAGATGATCAGGTCCTTGTTGCGCCCGACGATGGTCACATAGCCATCGGCATCTATCAGCCCGAGATCGCCGGTGATGAAGAACCCGTTTTCACGCAACTCCTCGGCGGTTTTCTCGGGCATCTGCCAATAGCCCTGAAACACGTTGCTGCCGCGCACCTCGATCTGGCCGATATCGCCTTGCGCCACCTCGTTCCCGGTTTCGGGATCGGTGATCCGAAGCTCGACCCCGGGCAGGGGAAAGCCGACCGTGCCGGCGCGCCGCTCGCCCTCATAGGGGTTCGACGTGTTCATGTTGGTCTCGGTCATGCCGTAGCGTTCCAGGATGCGGTGCCCGGTGCGGGCCTCGAAGGCCTTGTGCGTCTCGGCCAAAAGCGGTGCGGAGCCCGAGGTGAAGAGCCGCATTTTCGCCACCAGATCGCGGTCGAAACGGGCATCGTCCAGAAGGCGCGTATAGAAGGTCGGCACGCCCATCATCGTGGTCGCTTGCGGCAGCCATCGGATGACCGCGTCAGAATCGAACTTCGGCAGGAAGATCAGCGCACCGCCCGCCTTCAGCGTGACGTTGGTGGCAACGAAAAGCCCGTGGGTGTGAAAGATCGGCAAGGCGTGCAGCAGCACGTCGTCAGCCGTGAACCGCCACAGATCGGCCAGCGCCTCGGCATTTGACAGCAGGTTCGCCTGGCTCAGCATCGCGCCTTTCGACCGGCCCGTCGTGCCCGATGTGTAAAGCAGCGCGGCCAGATCGTCGCCGTCGCGCGACACCGTTGCAAAGCTGTCGGGCAGGTGTGTCGCGCGGTCGGTCAGACTGCCGCCCCCTGTCGCATCGAGCGTATCGAGCTTGGCCCCCAGCTTGTCCGCGACGGGGGCCAGTTCCTCGGCGTTGCGTGGATCGCAGATCACCAGCGCGGCACCGCAATCGTCGATGAAATAGTCCAGCTCATCGCGGGTATAGGCGGTGTTGAGCGGCAGGAACACGATGCCGGTCTGCGCACAGGCGGCATAGAGCATCAGCGCTTCGGGTGACTTGGCGACCTGCACGGCGATCCGGTCTCCGGGGGCAAGGCCGGTGTCGGTCAGCGCATGGGCGATCTGTGCGGCACGGCGCAGGAACGCGTCATAGCTGATCCGGTCCCCATCCGGCAGGATCAGGAACGGGGCCTGGTTGCCGGCGTGCACCCCGAACAGCGCGTCATAAAGAGGGTTGGTCATCGTCTCACCTATCGGATGTCACAAGCTTCGCGCCCTGAGCGGCCAGTGCCCGAACCTCGCCCGACGCGGCAACGGCATAGGCGGTCGCATAGCCTTCGTGGTTCTGGGACGCTTTCTTAAGATCGTAAAGGTAGTTCACCATGGCACCGCCCGATTGGCGCAGGCCGTTTGCGGATGTGTCGGCCCCGGCATGAACCGCGTGAACCTGTGCGCCGTTGCCGAGGTGAAACCGCGCCACCGGGTCTACCGGGCCGCCGGTGTCGCGGCGCGCGTTTACAAGGTAATGCGCGGCCAGTGCGCGCAGAGTCTCGCCCTCGGCGGGCCAATGATGAGGCGCGGTCTCGGTCATCCAGCGCGCCAGCCCGGGGATCGGCGACAGCGTCACAAAGGTCTTGAGACCGGGCAGTTCGGCGGCGAGATCGGCAACCACCTGCTTGATCAGGGACGACCCGAACGAGATGCCCGCCAGCCCCTTCTGGCAATTCGAGATCGAGTAGAACACCGCGGTATTGGCACGGGCGGCGTCGATGCCGTCGCGGTCTTCGGCCAGCAGCGCCTGCACCGACCCCGGCACGCCGCGGGTCAGGGCCACCTCGACGAAGATCAACGGTTCGTTCGGCATCGACGGGTGAAAGAAGGCAAAGCACCGCCGGTCGTCGGGCGCGACCCTGCGGCGCATGTCGTCCCAGCTGTCGATGGCGTGGACGGCCTCGTAGGCGATGATCTTTTCAAGCAGTTGCGCCGGGCTGTCCCAGCTGATCGGGCGCAGCACGAGAAAGCCGCGATTGAACCACGATGCGAAAAGATGCTGGAAATCGAGGTCGAGCGCCTGCAACTCGGGGCGATCCTTGCTGAGCCGCAGCAGGTCCGTTCGCATCTTCACCAGCTGCTCGGTGCCGCCGGGCACCTGGTTGAGCCGCCGGATGAACTCTTGCCGGGTCGGTTCGACCGCAGCGAGGAACGCGCGATAACTGTGTTGCGATCCCTCGTGTTCGTAACGGTCAAGCGCATCGCGCACCTGGTCCGGCGCGATGTTCATGTTGCGCGCCAGATGGTCGAAGAACCGGCCCTTGCCGTCATCGTCGAGGGCGGCGTATTGCGCCAGGATCTCGCCTGCCAGCGCCTGGCCCGAGACCTCGCCGCGTGCGCTGACCAGCGCTTCGGCCAGATCCGACAGGGCGCGTTTGTCACCGCCCGGCAGGAACGCCGACGGGTGGCGCCGGTCGAGAACCGTTGTCAGAAGGTCGGCCAGAACGCTCATATCCGCGTCCCCATGACAGCGTCGGGCAGCCATGTCGCCAGGCCCGGGAACAGGCACAGCAGCAGGATGGCCACGATCATGCAGGCCACATAGGGCAGGGACCCGAGCAGGATCGACTTCAGCGATATATCCGGCGCGATGCCGTTGATGACGTAAAGGTTCAGCCCGACCGGAGGAGAGATCAGACCGATCTCCATGTTGATGGTCAGCACCACGGCGAACCAGATCGGATCGAAACCGGCGGTGGTAATGATCGGCAGCAGGATGGGTGCGGCCATCAGGATGACCGCCACGGGCGGCAGGAAGAAGCCCGCGATCAGCAGAAAGACGTTGATCGCCCCCATCAGCACCCAGCGGTTGACCTCGAGCGTGCCGATCCACTGCGCAATGGACTGCGTGATGAACAGCGACGACAACATGTACGAGAAGACGCCCGCCGCGGCGATGATGAACAGGATCATCACGCTTTCGCGGGTCGAATCGCGCAGCACCGTCCAAAGGGCGGCCGGGCTCCACATCTTGTAGACGATCATCGCCATCACGAGGCACAGCAACGCGCCGACCGCCGCCGTTTCCGAAGGCGTGGCGATGCCGCCGTACATGGCATAAAGCACGCCCAGAATGATGAAGAGGAAGGGCAGGACCCTTGGCAGGATCTCGAACTTTTCCTTCCACGAATAGCTGCCGACGCCCAGCACCGCGGCATTGCCAGACCGCCAGGTGGCATAGATCGACCACACCATGAACAGGGCCACCAGCAGCAGCCCCGGGATCACACCCGCGAGGAACAGCCGCCCGATCGAGGATTCGGTGGCGATGCCGTAGACGATCATGGTGACCGAGGGCGGGATCAGGATGCCCAGCGTACCGCCCGCCGCGATCGACCCCGCCGCGACGCCGTCGGGATAGCCGCGCTTGCGCATCTCGGGGATGCCCATCTTGCCGATGGCGGCACAGGTGGCCGGGCTGGACCCGGACATCGCGGCAAACAGCGCGCAAGCCCCGAGGTTAGAGACCACCAGCCCGCCGGGGACCCGGGTGAGCCAGCGTTCCAGGGCTTCGTAAAGATCGGCCCCCGCCCGCGTCGAGGCGATGCTCGACCCCATGATGATGAACATCGGAATCGACAGCAGCGCGAAATTGTCGAGCTTGCCGAACAGGATCTCGGGCATCAGTTCAAGCGACCGCATGCCGTCGAAGACGATCAGGAACCCGCCCGAGACGATCAGCAGGCCGATCGCGACCGACACGCCGGAAAACAGGACGGCGATGGTGATCAGGGCGACGAGGCCGCCCAATGCCAGTGGATCCATGTCAGAGGTCTCCTGTCGCGCGGGCGGTCAGCCCTTCGGTCTCGATCCCGAAGGGCGCATCGATGCCGCGCAGCACGGCGTAAAGGTCGGCGACCAGTTGCAGCAGCAACAGTGCCAGACCGATGGGCAGGGACAGGTACGGCTTCCACAGCAGCGGTCCCCAGACCGTGTCCGACCGCCAGCCGCGCTCGAACGCGAAGTGCCAGAACTCGTACCCGTAAAACAGCATCACCGCGATCACGAGGATCGAGGCCGAGAGTGTGAATATGGACAACACCTTGCGGGCGCGCCGCGGCAGGGCGAGCGGCAGCAGATCGACGTTCACATGCCCGCGCAGACGCTGCACATAGGGCAGGCCGATCAGCGTGGCCGCGATCATCAGGTAGATCACCGCTTCGGTTTGCCAGACGGTCGAGCCGTTCATCACGAAGCGGATGAAGATCATCTGGCAGACGATGCCGACGGCGATGACGATCATCGCGGCCGAGCACCAGCCTGCAAAGGTTGAGATGGCCGCGACGCCCTTCAGGAACGGATCGTTCCCGGTGCGCGCAACAGTACCGGCGGTCTGCCCGGACATGGATGCCCCCTGTTCGTATCGGTGTGGCGGGACGGCGCGGGGCCGCCCCGAACCTGCGATCACTCGACGGCGAGCGCCATGTCCAGCAGTTGCTGACCGTCGGACACTTCCTCGACGAAGGCCTTGTAGGACGTTTCCTGCGCGACCTTCCGCCAGGCATCGAATTCCTCGGCGGTCATATCGGCGATCTCGACGCCGTTCTCCTCGTAGACGCGGCGGCTTTCGGCGTCCTCCTTCTTGGCTTCCTCGAGATAGAAGGCCTGCGCCTTGGCGGAGGCATCCATCAGCGCTTGCTGTTGCTCTTCCGTCAGCCCGTCGAAGGTGGATTTGTTCATCAGCATGGGCTGATACATGAACCACAGCGCAAATTCGCCCGGCGGGGTGTAGCAGCCGGCCTGTTCGTAGATCCGGTAGGATACGAAGGACGAGGACGAGGTGTTCGCCGCATCGAGCACGCCGGTTTGCATGGCGTTGTAGATCTCGGCCGAGGACATCGATGCGATCGAGGCACCGGCACCCGCCAGCATCTGCTCGAACGCCTTGCCCGCGGCGCGGGTCTGCAGGCCCTGCACATCATCGGGCCCGGTGATGCAGCCTTCCTTGCCGACAAATCCGCCCGCGAGATAGCCATGCACGAGGACCATGACGTCATCGGCGGCCATCTTCTCTTCCAGCGCGTCCATGAACGGGCTTTCGACCAGACGCGCGGCGTGGTCGTGGTTCTTCACCAGCCCCGGCATCAGCGTCAGGTTGTAGGCGGGCTGCTGGCCGCCGGCGTAGGACAGTGGCAGCACCGTCATGTCGAGCTGACCGCGGGACAGCGGGGTGTATTGCTCGCGCGCCTTGAACAGCGATTGCGAGCCGAAGATCTGGATGTTGAGATCGACATCGGCGGCGGCCACTTCGTCGGCAACCATCTGCGCGACCTTGTGGCGCACATCCTGGTTCGACCACTGGTGCGACAGGCGCAGATCGACGGCCTGAGCGGTGCCCGCAAAAGACATCAGCGCGATGGCAGCCGTTGCCGCCTTGTAATGAGTTTTCATGGTATCCTCCCTTTTTTGCCCCGCTCCTCAACAGGACTTCGCCCGACTATGAATATGACGTCCACAATGTCAACAACATTGCATACAATTTTTTTATGGTTGTATATTGGACGGGCAGGGGGGAGTCGGCATGCAAAAGCGACGCGCGGACCAGATCGCAGAGCAACTCGAAGAGCTGATCCTTGTCGGGCGCTACGCCGATGGCGACCGGCTGGACGAGGTGCGGCTGGCGGAAACCTTCGGCGTTTCGCGCACGCCCATGCGCGAAGCCTTCCAGCGGCTTGCGCAATCCGGACTGGTCGAGCATGTCCCCAATCGCGGCGTCTTTGTCAGGCAGCCGGGTCTGGTAGAATTGCTCGAGATGTTCGAGGTGATGGCCGAGATGGAGGCGATCTGCGGTCGCCTCGCCGCGCGCCGGATCAGCGACGCGGCCCTATCGGAACTGGACGCGGCCAACGCCAAGTGCCGTCAGGCGGTGCAGGAGGGCGATCCTGACGCCTATTACGATGAAAACCAGCGCTTTCACCGGTTGATCTATGCCCAGTCGGGCAACGCGTTCCTGCAGCAGGAGACCATGCGCCTGTCGCGTCGCCTGCGCCCGTTCCGCCGCCAGCAGCTGCGCCTGCGCGGTCGCCTGGCGCAATCCATGGGCGAGCATGAAGACATCGTCGCCGCCCTGCGCGACGGCGATGCCGCGCGGGCCGGGGAACTCCTGCGCGAACACGTGGCCGTACAGGGCGAGAAATTCCACCACCTGGTCGCAAGCGTGAAGGCGGCGGAGTAGGGGAAGGTTAATGCATGTGCGACCGCGTTAATTGCCAACCATACACCGGGTTTTTTAGTCGCCCCATGGTGCACATTCTTGCGCCGGTGCCGAGTGATTTCTTTTAGACCTCATGATTGGGGTGAACTGACTGGACCTGTCGCGCTTCTGTGCCGCCCCAAGTGCTCGTTTAAGCCACCTGTCGTTCGAAAGCGACGGGACTTTTCCAGCCAAATGCTGAGTGACGGCGGCGCGGGTTATAGAACCCGTTGATGTGTTCGAAGATAGCCATCTCAGCCTGCCGCCGCGTTTCCCATGATCGCCACTAGATCAGCTCGGCCTTGATAGATTTGAAGAAGGTCTCGAGGGCCGCATTGTGATAGCAATTTCCTTTGCCGCTCATCCACTGCCCGGCAGTGCATGTTTACATGCACGAGAGGGGACACGCTGAACCCGTGTTGTCGCAGGATTTTCTGATAGTCGTGAGAAAGCGCCTCTGGCGGTCCCTGACGTATGAGTGCGTCTATTTGCACGCCTTGGAGACCGGTTCGCAAGCGAAGGCGGGCATTGGCCGATGGATCACCCTTTTGCAATCACCAGCGGTCCTACTCCGCCCAACCGCCCGCTGTGATCTAATTCACTCATCCCGGAAATCGTCCAGCGGATGATGAGTAGTTCATTACTGCACGATGAACTCGAATGTCGTCCGCACCTAGTCGGGATAGCCCGCCCGACCGATCGCCGCATAGGCCTCGAACCCCGCGGCCTGCGCATCCTCGGCCGAATAGATGTTGCGCAGATCGCCCAGCCGGGGCGTCGCCATGCCCGCCGCCAGCGCCTTGAGATCGAGCGCGCGAAACTCGTTCCACTCGGTCAGGATGACCAGCAGGTCGGCATCCTTCGCGGCGCTGTAGGGGTCGCTTTCCCAGCTCACCCCGGGCAGCAGCGCCTCGCCCTCGCGGCGGCCCTGCGGGTCGACGACACGGACGCGGGCCCCGCCACCGACCATGGCGGGCACGATGGTCAGGGCAGGGGCGTCGCGCATGTCGTCGGTGTTGGGCTTGAAGGTCACCCCCAGCACGGCGATGGTGCGGCCGTTGAACGACCCGCCGGCAAGGTCCATCAGCTTGTCGACCATGCGGCGCTTGACCTCGTCGTTGATCTTGATGACCGCCTCGGTGATCTGCATCGGCGCGGCATGTTCCTGGCCGATCCTGGCCAAGGCCTTGGTATCCTTTGGAAAACACGAACCGCCATAGCCCGGACCCGCATGCAGGAAGGTCTTGCCGATGCGCCCGTCCAGCCCCATCCCCTTGGAGACCTGCTTGACGTCCGCGCCGACCTTCTCGCACAGCGCCGCGATCTCGTTGATGAAGGTGATCTTGGTCGCGAGAAAGGCGTTGGCGGCGTATTTGATCATCTCGGCGGATTCGAGATCGGTGATGACGATGGAAAAATCGCGCAGGTAGAGCGGCTTGTAGATGTCCATCATGACCTGGGCGGCGCGCTCGGTCTCGACACCGACGACGACGCGGTCGGGCTTCATGAAGTCGTCGATCGCCGCCCCCTCGCGCAGGAACTCGGGGTTCGAGGCGACGTCGAAATCAAGATCCGGATTGGCCGCCCGTACCACGTCGCGGACCTTCGCGTTGGTGCCCACCGGCACGGTCGATTTGGTGACGATGACCAGGTAATGATCGGCGACGCGGGCGATTTCCTCGGCGGCGGCCATGACATAGGTCAGGTCCGCATGGCCATCGCCGCGCCGCGTCGGCGTGCCCACGGCGATGAAGACCGCGTCCGCGTCCCTGATCGCGGCCTCGAGATCGCGGGTGAAGGTCAGCCGTCCCGCGGCAACGTTCCGGGCCATCAGCACATCGAGACCCGGCTCGTAGATCGGCACTTCGCCGCGCTCCAGCATGGCGATCTTGCGCTCGTCCTTGTCGACGCAGGTGACCTCGTGGCCGAAATCCGAAAAACACACGCCCGAGACGAGGCCCACATAACCGGTACCGATCATCGCGATTTTCATGAAAGCCCATCCTGTTCGTCGTAAATCCGTTGCAGGCCTGCATGGGGCAGGGGGTCGCATGTGTCAATTGCGGGGCAGGGGCGCGCGACCGTCTTTCCATTTGTCAAATACGCATGGTGCCCGCGGGTCACGCGCGCGTGGACAGGGCGGGGTGGGGCCGGTATCACCGGGCGGACCGCCCCGAGGAAAGCCAGACGCCAGCATGACCGCCCCCCGTACCGCAGCCCGGATCGCCCGTTCGGTCCTCGAGATCGAAAGCGCGGCGCTCGCCCGCCTCGCCGAAGAGATCTCGCCCGAGATCGAGGAGGTGGTCACCCGCCTTCTGGCCATTCCCGGGCGCATCGTGGTCTCGGGCATGGGCAAGTCGGGCCATGTGGCGGCCAAGATCGCGGCGACGCTGGCCTCCACCGGCAGCCCGGCGCAGTTTGTCCATCCGGGCGAGGCGAGCCACGGCGATCTCGGCATGATCACCCGCGACGATGCGGCGATCCTGATCTCGAACTCGGGCGAGACGCGCGAACTGGCCGACATCATCGCCCATACACGCCGCTTCCGGGTGCCGATGGTGGCGATCACCCGCAAGGCAGACTCGACCCTGGCCCGACAGGCCGATCACCTGCTGCTGCTGCCCGACGCGCCCGAGGCCTGTTCGATCGGCATGGCGCCGACCACGTCGACCACCATGACCATGGCGCTCGGCGATGCGCTGGCGGTGGCGCTGATGGAGGCGCGGGGCTTCGATCGCGAAAGCTTCCAGGTGTTTCACCCGGGCGGCACGCTCGGGGCGCAGCTGCTCAGCGTCGGCGCGGTGATGCATCGCGGCGCGGCTCTGCCGGTGGTGAGCCCGGAGACCGGCATGGGCGAGACGCTGCTCGAGATGACCGCCAAGGGCTTCGGCGTCGCGGCGGTGGTCGAGGACGGGCGGCTCACCGGTGTGATCACAGACGGCGACCTGCGCCGCAATCTCGACGGTCTGATGGGCCGGCGGGCTGGCGACGTGGCCACCGGGCAGCCCCGCACCGTGTCCCCCGACGCGCTGCTGGTCGAGGCATTGGGCATCATGAACGAACGCAAGATCTCGGCGCTGTTCGCGGTCGACGAGGGCGGCCAGCTTCGGGGGCTGGTGCATATCCACGACGCGCTCAGGGCAGGTGTCGCATGAGCGCCGTGGTCTTCATCCCCGCGCGCTATGCCTCGACGCGCTATCCGGGCAAGCCGCTGGTCGATCTGACCGGTGCGACCGGGCGCAAGGCGTCCCTGATCCAGCGCAGCTGGGAGGCGGCGCAGAACGTGCCCGGCGTGGCCCGCGTCTGCGTGCTGACCGATGACGACCGCATCCGCGATGCCGCCGAGGGCTTCGGCGCCGAGGTGCTGATGACCAGCAGCGCCGCCCGCAACGGCACCGAACGCTGCGCCGAGGGGCTGGCGCAGCTTGGCACCGATCCCGATATCGTGGTGAACCTGCAGGGCGATGCGCCGCTGACCCCGCCCTGGTTCCTCGAGGCGCTGATTGCCGCGATGCAGGCGGACGGGGCGGTGCAGATGGCGACGCCCGTGCTGCGCACCGACCGCGAGACGCTGGGCAACTTCCTGGCCGACCGCAAGGCGGGCCGGGTGGGGGGCACCACCGCGGTGATGCGCGGCGATGGCACCGCGCTCTATTTCTCGAAAGAGGTGCTGCCCCATGTCGGCAACCTCGCCGCGCCGCCCGAGGTCTGGCACCATGTGGGCGTCTATGTCTACCGGCCTGACGCGCTGCGCGCTTACGGTTCATGGGACGAGGGCCCGCTGGAGCGCGCCGAGGGGCTCGAGCAGTTGCGCTTTCTCGAAAACGGCTGGCCGGTGCGTTGCGTCGCGGTCGACGCGCGCGGGCGCATGTTCTGGGAATTGAACAACCCCGTCGATGTCGCCCGGATCGAGGCGGTGCTGCAACAGGAAGGGATCGCATGAAAGACGTGACCATCGGCGAGATAACAGTCTCTAACACGGCCCCATTCGCGTTGATCGCGGGGCCCTGCCAGCTTGAAAGCCTGGACCATGCGCGCATGCTGGCGGGCCGGATCGCCGCCGCCGCCGAGGCAGCGGGGGTGCCGTGGATCTTCAAGGCGAGCTACGACAAGGCCAACCGGTCCTCGCTGGGCGGCAAGCGTGGCCTCGGGATGGAGGAAGGCCTGTCGATATTAGGCTCTGTAAAGGCCGAATTCGGCGTTCCGGTGCTGACGGACGTGCATGCGCCCGATCAATGCGCACCGGTGGCCGAGGTGGTGGATGTGCTGCAGATCCCGGCGTTTCTGTCGCGCCAGACCGACCTGTTGCTGGCCGCCGGAGAGACGGGGGCCGCGATCAACGTCAAGAAGGGCCAGTTCCTCGCGCCCTGGGACATGGAGAACGTGGCCGCCAAGATCGCGTCCACCGGCAATGCGCGGATCATGCTGTGCGAGCGCGGCACCTCGTTTGGCTACAACATGCTGGTGTCGGACATGCGGTCGCTGCCGATCATGGCCAGGACGGGCTATCCGGTGGTGTTCGACGCCACCCATTCGGTGCAGCTGCCGGGCGGGCAGGGGGCGTCGTCGGGCGGGCAGCGCGAGTTTGTCGAACCCTTGGCGCGCGCGGCGCTGGCGGTGGGCTGTGCGGCGGTCTTCATCGAGACGCATGAGGACCCGGACAACGCCCCCAGCGACGGGCCGAACATGGTCGAGATCGGCGGGCTGGCGCGGCTTCTGAAGCGGCTCGCGGCGATCGACGATCTGACCAAGGGGCTGTGAGGGGCAGCTTTGGCGGTGCGGCGTCAAGCGATGAACCCAGGCCCGGAATCAAGGCCGCTTGCGGCCGTCGGGCCAGCGCCGGACCGGCCCCACCGGTCTGGCGCTTTGGTGACGTGGGCGCGCCGCGCGGGCGAAGCAATGATGTGACGAGATAAAGCGCCGATCTCAGCCGTCGTAGCGCCAACCCGCCGGTCCGGCGCCGGCCCGACTTCCCGGCGTTTGGCCCGAGGTGCGGTCATCCTCGGGCGCGACCCGAGGACCTGATCCCGGAAGCGCTTGAATGCGAGCGGCATCTGCTAGCCCCCCTCAAAACGTCTGGTCGTACTCCCCCACCCCCGGCTCTTCGCGGATCACCGCATCAAGCGCGGCAAAGATGGCGCGCAGTTCGGCCTCGCTCTCGGCGCTTTCGCAGACCACCACCAGGTTCGGCGTGTTCGACGAGGCCCGCACCAGCCCCCAGGAGCCGTTATCGAGGATCAGCCGCGCGCCGTTCACGGTGACCACCTCGGTCACCTTCCGGCCCGCAAGCGCGGTGAGGCCCTGAAGTCGGGTCACGATCCGCGCGAGGATGTCGTATTTCTCGGTATCGGCGGCATGGGGCGACAGGGTCGGCATCGACCAGGTGCGGGGCAGGGCGCGGTAGAGGTCGGACATGGACGCCTGCGGGTTGCGGTCGAGCAGCTTGCACAGCTCGACCGCCACCCGAAGCCCGCAATCGTAGCCCCGCCCGATGGGCGCGGCGAGGAAGTAATGCCCCGACTTCTCGAAGCCCGCGAGCGCACCCAGATCGCGCACCCGGCGCTTCATGTGGGAATGCCCGGTCTTCCAGTAATCGGTGCGGGCGCCGTTTGCGCGCAGCACCGGATCGGCGGCGAAAAGCCCGGTGGATTTCACGTCCGTGACGAACGTTGCGCCGGGATAGAGACGGCTCAGATCGCGCGCCAGGATCACGCCGACCTTGTCGGCGAAGATCTCTTCGCCGGTATCGTCCACGACGCCGCAGCGGTCGCCGTCGCCGTCGAAGCCAAGCGCCAGATCCGCGCCCGAGGCCTTCAGGGCGGCGGACATGTCGTGCAGCATCTCCATCGCTTCGGGGTTCGGGTTGTAGTTGGGGAAGGTGTAGTCGAGGTCGCAATGCAGCGGCACCACCTCGGCCCCGATCCGTTCCAGCAGCTCGGGCGCGAAGGCCCCCGCGGTGCCGTTGCCTGTGGCGCAGACGACCTTCAGGGGGCGCGACAGGCGAAAATCGCCCACGAGATCGTCGAGATAGGCCGCGCGCACCCCCGGCACCTGCCGCCAGGATCCGCCGGGCCGCGCCACGCCGCGCCCGTCCAGCACGATGTCGCGCAGCTCGGCCATGTCGTCGGGGCCATGGGTGAGGGGGCGGTCGAACCCCATCTTCACCCCGGTCCAGCCATTGGGATTGTGCGACGCGGTGACCATGGCGACCGCCGGCAGATCGAGGTGAAACTGCGCGAAATAGGCCATCGGCGACAACGCCGGGCCGATGTCATGCACCGCGACGCCTGCCTGCACCAGCCCCAGGATCAGAGCCTGTTTCACCGCAAGAGAGTAATCCCGGTAGTCATTGCCCACCGCGATGCCCGACAAGCCGCGCGCCTGCATCTGGGTGCCGAGACCGAGGCCAAGGGCGGTGATGCCGGGCAGGTTGATCTCGTCCGGAAAGCGCCAGCGGGCATCGTATTCGCGAAAGCCGGTGGGGGCGATCATCGGCTCGGACAGGAAGGCGAAGGTGTTCTGCGTGACGGTCGGGTGAGGGCGCATGCGGGGTCCTTTGGGCAGGGCAAATGAGGCTTGCAGCATCGGCAACGTGACGTCAGGGTCGGCAGGCGGAGGTGCCGGGATGAAGCGGGTCGATATCGTCAAATGGGTCGCCACCGCGGTCCAACTTGTGGGCTACGGGCTTACCGGTCTCAATATCGTGCCCTGGAACGTCTTTGCATTTTTCGTCGGGATCATCCTGTGGTTCCTTGTCGGCGTCATGTGGAAAGACCGTGCGATCATGGTGGTGCATCTGGGGGCGTTTGTGGCGATCGCGACGGGCTATCTGAACGCGTGACGCGCCGGGATACATGCCTCCCATAATGCGTTTTATGGTAAGTCAGGGTCGATTCACCCCCTCGAAGGCGGGCGCGAAAACGGGCGCGAAGACTGGGGCGAAAAGCGGGGCGATGCGGCGGGCGGCGGTGTTGGTCAGATGGTTGTTGTCGAAATACTGCCCCGTGCCGTCATTGATCGCAAAGCAGCGATCGGCGTCGCAGAGATAGGGCCAGGGATCGAGGCGGATGACGTCCTGCCCGGACCAGAGCGCGCGGGCACCGGCGATGCGGGGGGCAAGATCGGCGCGCGCGACAGAGGCCTGCGTGACCGGATCGGCGGCCAGCGGCCACCCGGCATGGGCGGTTTCGCGGGCGGCGATGCGGCTGTCATAGCGCGGGATCTCGGGCGGTTGGGTCAGCACGAAGACCGGGCCGAGTTGCGCCTGCAGCGCGGTGACGGTGTCCGAGGCGGCGGCTCGCAGGGCCTCGGGGCCGGTTTCGGGGCCCGCAGCGGCGCCATCCACGCGGGCGACCGCGATGCGGTTATGGGCATCGAGGCCAACGCCCTGCCCGGTCGCGTAGTAATTCCAGCGGCCGATCAGCAGCACCCGCGCGAGGCTGTGGGTCGCGGCGATGGCGTCCTTGATCTGCGCATTGGCATCGGTGCAGGCGGCATCCTCGGTCGGGCTGGCCGCGCTTTCGGTCTTGGCGATGCCGAACAGCGGCGGGCACCCGGCGCGCCAGATCGCCCATGTGGGCACATCCGCGTCGCGCGCGGCGGTTTGCAGCCCCGCATGGGCGGCGCGCAGATGGCTGTCGCCCCAGATCAGCACGCGCGGCGGCCCGTCGGGACCAAGCGGGCAGACCTCAAGCCCGGCGAAGGGGCCGTTTGCGGGCACATGGCAGCGGCTGAAATCCTGCAGGAAATCGTCGGAGGCGGCGATATGCACCCGCGCGTCGGCACCGAAACGCGATGGCACCCCGTCTTTCAGATAGGCCAGCGCACCGAAGGCGATGGCCGCGCCGCTGGCTGTGATCACAAATGCCAAAAGCGCCCTGCCCGAGGCCATGCGCCCCCGGCGCACCGGTGTTTCGACCAGGGCCCAGGAGGCAATGGCCAGCCCGAGGGACAGCGCCATCCAGAGCGCGGCTTCCCACCAGCCCGCATAGCTTCCGCGCAGCTGGTGCGACAGGGTCACCACCGGCCAGTGCCAGAGGTAGAGCGAATAGGAGATGCGCCCGATCCAGACCGCGCCGGGATGGCGCAGAAGGGCACCGACACCGGCCCCCGCGCCGGACCACAACAGCCCCAGCGTGCCCAGGGTCGGTAGCAGGGCCCAGGCCCCGGGAAAGGCGGATCGGGCATTAACAGAGACGAATCCGACGCAGATCAGCCCCAGCCCGAGCCAGCCCGCCCAGACCGGGCCGGACGCGGGCCGCTGACGCATGAAGATCGCCAGAAGCACGCCTGACAGCAGCTCCCACGCGCGGAAGGGAAACAGGTAGAAGGCCGCCTGCGGATCGCGCGGCGTGATCCAGAGACAGGCGGCGAAGGAGGCCGCCCAGATGACCGCCAGGGCCCCCAGAAGCGCGCGGGGGCGGCGGGCCAGCAGCAGGATCAGCAGCGGCAGCACAAGGTAGAACTGTTCCTCGACCGCCAGCGACCAGGTGTGCAGCAGGGGCTTGTCCTCGGAGGCGGTGTCGAAATAGCCCGCCTGGTCGTAGAACAGCACATTGGCCAGATAGACCGAGGCCGCGATCAGCGCCTTGCCGTATTCGCGGAACTCGAAGGGCAGAAGCAGCGCCCAGGCGACCAGGCTGGTGACCACGGCCATGGCGAAAAAGGCGGGCGCCAGGCGGCGGAAGCGGCGCAGGTAGAAGGCCCCGAGGTCGATGCGGCCGGTTGCGGCGCGCTCGGCCCAGAGCAGCCCGCCGATCAGAAAGCCCGAGATCACGAAGAACACGTCGACCCCGGTGAACCCGCCCGGCAGCGGCGCCCCGAAGTGGTAGAATACCACCGACAGCACCGCGATGGCGCGCAACCCGTCGATATCGGCGCGGTAGGGCAGACGCGGCGCGGCAGGCCCGCGCACCGATCGGCGCACGGACTGGCGCACCGGCTGGGCGGCAGGGCCGTTCATGGGCGGGCCGTCGGAGCGGGCCGTCGGGCGGGGCAAAGCGGCATCAAGCGGGCGGGATCCTTTGGGGCGCGCATAGGGGCGCGGGCAGTCTTGGCAGAATGCGTGGCCATTTCCATGGACCAAAGCGGGCTTTTTTCAGATCCGGGGCGGCTGTGGCCGATCAGCCTTAAACGGAATTTAAGGCTTGGCGTGCTCACTGGGGGGGTCTTCGACCGCTCACAGGAACCCCGTTCATGCTTCGCCGCCTTGCCGCGCTGTTCGATCTTTATGCCGCCACGCGCCTTCGGGCCGCCCGGGCCGGTCCGCCGATTCACGATTCGCAAGGCGACAGGATCGGGCATGTGGACCGGGTGCTGTACGACCGCGGGCATCTGGTCGTCGAAGGCTGGGCCGACGCCACGGGGCTGACCCTGCTTCTGGGCGGGGCGGTGGCGCGCGGCGGGGCCGACCTCTTGCGCCCGGATGTGGCGGCGACGGGGCGACGGGCCGGGGGCTTTCGCCTCGATGTGCCCGCCCGGCCCCGCGACCTGATGCGCAGCGCGGCCCCGGGGCTGGCGCTGACCGAACGCGCCGGTGCGGCGACGATCCCGGCGCTCAGCCTGCCGCTGCCCCGGCTCGGGCGCTGGCGGCTGCTGCCGGGGTTTGCGGTGGCGATGGCGCATGTGCTGCCCGCGGCCCTTGCCTGGCGGGTCAGCCGCGACCCCCGGCACCGGCGCCGGGTCAAGGCGGGGCTGGGGTTGCTGCCGCCGCCCGAGGCCGGGCCGCTGTTGCCGGGATTGCTGCGCGACCGGGCGGAACCAGAGCCTGTGTCAGCCCGATCCATCACCATCATCCTGCCGGTCTATAACGGTTTTGCGCTGCTGCCCGAGGTGCTTGACCGCATCGAGGCCCATACCGACCTGCCCTGGCAGCTGGTCGTGGTCGAGGATCGATCGCCCGATCCCGCGGTGCGCCCCTTCCTGCAGGACTGGGCGACAGAGCCGCGCCGCGCCTCGCGCGTGGCATTGCTGGAAAACCGCGAGAACCTGGGCTTCATCGGGTCGGTCAACCGCGCCTTCGCCCATGTGCTGGCGCGGCCCGGCTCCGGCCCGGTGGTGCTGCTCAATGCCGATGCGCTGGTGCCGCGGGGCTGGGCCAGCCGCCTGATCCGGCCCTTCGACCATCACGACGGGGTGGCCACGGTGACGCCCGCCTCGAATGCCGCCGAGATCCTGTCGGCCCCGGTGATCTGCCGCGACGTGCCGCTGAGCCCGGGCATGGGCGATGCGATCGACGCGGTGGCCGCGCGGCTCGATCCGGACGGGGCGCTGTGCGACCTGCCGACCGGCGTGGGTTTCTGCATGGCGATTCGCCGCGAGTGGCTGGCGCGGCTGCCGCGCTTCGATCCGGCCTTCGGGCGGGGCTACGGCGAAGAGGTCGACTGGTGCCGCAAGATCGCCACCATGGGCGGGCGGCACCTGGGCCTTGCGGGGCTTTACGTCGAACATCGCGGCGGTGTCAGCTTCGGGCCGGAAAAGGCCATCCTGCTGGCGCGGAACGGGGCCGAGATCAGCACCCGCTATCCGGAGTTCGATGTCGAGGTGGCGCGCTTCAAGGCGGTCGATCCGCTGCGCTCGGCCCGGGTCGCGCTGGCGCTGGCCTGGGCGGGCGCGGTGGCGCGCGGCGCACCGGTGACGGTGATCCTGACCCACAGCCTGGGCGGCGGCGTCGAACGGGCCACCGCCGCCCGCATCGCGCGGACGCTGGCGGCCGGGCAGCCGGTGGTGCGCCTGCGGGTCGGCGGCGCGCGGCGCTGGCAGCTTTCGGTGATGGCATCCTGGGGCGTGACCGGCGGCGAATGCGACGCGGCCGAGGTGATCCACGATCTTCTGGGCCTGCTGCCCCGGCGGCACGTGGTCTATGCCTGCGGCGTGGGCGATCAGGACCCCTACGTCCTGCCCGCCTTTCTCAACGATCTGCTGCGCCCCGGGGACAGTGCCGAGCTGGAGCTGCACGATTACTTCCCGCTCTCGCCGGCCTATACGCTCTGCGATGCCGACGGGGTCTATCGCGGCCTGCCGCAGGACGGGACCACCGATGCCGCCCACCAGGTGCTGCGGCCCGATGGCAGCGCGGTGTCGCTGGCGGCATGGCGCGCGGCCTGGCACGGCTTTGCCGCGCGCGCCGAGGTGACCTGCTTTTCCGAGGCCTCCGCCGCGCTGTTGCGGCGCACCTGGCCGGACCTGGCCGCCCGCACGCAGGTGGTGCCGCATCCCCTGCCCGACCCGCCCGAACGGGTGATCCCGCGGCCCGGTCCCCGCCCCGTCATCGGTGTGCTGGGGGCGATCGCGCCGCAGAAGGGGGCCGACGTGGTGGCGGCCCTGGCCCGGCAGACCCGGGGCCAGGTCCGGCTGGTCCTGGTCGGAGAGATCGCGCCCGAAACCGCCCTGCCGGTGCATGTCACCCGCACCGGCCGCTACGTCCCGTCCGAGATCGCCGACCGGGCGCGGCTGCAGGGCATCACCCATTGGCTGATCCCCTCGGTCTGGCCCGAGACCTTCTGCTTTGCGCTGCACGAGGCGCTGGCCACCGGGCTGCCGACGCTGACCTTCGATCTGGGCGCGCAGGGGGATGCGGCCCGGGCGGCCCCCAACGGCATCCCCCTGCCCTACCGCCCCGGAGAGGCGGCGGCGATGGCGCGCGATGTGCTGACGGGCGTACTGGCCAGCGGTTCGGGCAGCGGTCTGATGGCTGCATCCCGCACCGCCGCGGATCAGGCGCATGGCGGCGAAAGCGCCCCTGCGCCCAAGCCCGAGCCGCCGCGCCTGACCGGGACGGGCTGAGCCATGGGCGAGGTTACCATCGGCTGGCTGCGCGCCCGCGGGATCGAGGCGCTGCCGCGTCCCGGCGGCAAGGTCCGCCTGCCGCCCCGGGGTCGGATCGAGGCACCGTCGAGCCTGAAATGGACCCAGTTCGAGCAGCTGCTCGACCTCGGGGCCTTTTCCTACCAGGTCTCGGGCCATGCCTGCGCGGCGCGGATCGGGCGCTATTGCTCGATGGGGGAAGACGTGCAGATCGGGCGGCAGAACCACCCGATGCACTGGGTCTCGACCAGCCCGGCCTTCTACCTGGGCGATAGGTTGTTCGATCTCGGCGATGAATTCGCCGGGGCCGAGGACTGGCACGGCACCGCGCCGCCCCGTCCCGCCAACGGCCCGCCGACACAGCTGAAGGAAACCGCGATCGGCCATGACGTCTGGATCGGGCATGGCGCGGTCATCGCCGCGGGGGTCACCGTGGGCCACGGCGCGGTGATCGGCGCGGGGTCCGTGGTGACCCGCGACGTGCCGCCCTACGCGGTGGTGGCGGGCGCGCCTGCCCGGATAAGGCGCATGCGGCATCCGCCCGACCAGGTGGCGGCCTTCCTGCACCTGCGCTGGTGGCGCTTTGCACCGTGGCAGCTGGCGCATCTCGACCCGTCCGATCCGGGCGGCTTCCTGCGCGGGTTGCGCGCGATGAAGGACGCACCCGATTTCGCCTTCGACACACTTGACCTTGCAGAGGTGGCCTGATGACCGACGCCGCACCCGCCACCGCGCCCAACGCCCATGCCACTGCCAGCGCACCCGCCGGTGCCACTGCCAACGCACCCGCCGGTGCCACTGCCAACGCACCCGCCGGTGCCACTGCCAGCGCATCCGCCGGTGCCATGGATGCCGCCAGCGTTCCGGCCCCGATCGTGTTCCTGCACATCCCCAAGACCGCCGGGCAAAGCGTGCATCACGCGCTGATCGGGGCCCTGGGGCAGGACGCCGCCTCGCCGGTTCGGGTCCATACCCAAGCGGCGCGCGGGCGGGCGCAGTTTCCGCCGGGATACAGGCTCTATTCAGGCCATATCGACTGGGAGGCGCTGGAAAGCCTTGGCCCGCGCGCGCGGGCCTTCACGGTGCTGCGCGATCCGCTGGAACGGATCGCCTCGTTCTATCTCTATCTTCGCCGCAAGGCCGCCGGGATGGCCGGGGACGTTCTGGCGCGGCCCGAACATACCGGCCTTTTCCGCGCCCATCACTGGAAGACGGAGGCCTATTTCTTTGGCGGCGATCCGGGCTGGCGGCGCTTTGTCGAGGATCATTACCGCGCGCCCTATTGCAGCTATCTCGCCACCCGGCGGATCCGGGGCTGGGCGGCGGTGGCGGACCTGCCGCGGCCCGAGCTGATCGCGCGTGCCGCGACGGCGGCGCGGGGCCTTGCGGGGGTCTATGACGTCGCCGATCTGGCCCCCCTGAGCCGCGATCTCGGGCGCTGGACCGGCAAGGATGTGCAACTGCCCCGGATCAATGCCGCCCCGGGCCACGGTGCGCGCTGGCCGGAGCTGGCCGCGCGCCTGTCGCCTGCCGGGGTCGAGCGGCTGGTCGATTGGGTGACGCCCGATCAGGCGCTGATGGCGCGGCTCGGTCTGGACCGGGTGGCGGCATGATCGGCCCGGGTGGCCTGTGCGGTCTGAGTGGCCTGGAGAGCCTGTGCGGGACGGACGAGATGCGCGCGCCAGCCCGCCCCCTGCCCGGCGGCAAGCGCGGCGATGGCCGCCTGCGCCCCGGCCGTCAGCGGCACCGCATCGAGCGCGGCGAGATTGGCCGCCACCATGCGCCCGTATTCGCCCGTCGCCACCATCCGGGCCCGGCGCAGCACGCCGGCAATGCCGCCGCGATGGCCCAGCGTGCTGCCGTGGTGCTGCCGGTAGAGCAGCCCCGGGGCGGCATCGTGGAGCAGGCGCCCGCCGGTTCCGGTCAGCACCAGCACCGACCACCAGTCATGGAACGGCACGGCGGCGGCGCGCGCGGCGGCCACGGTTGCAGCGACCCGGGCCGCCGCCTCGGGCGACAGCACCAGCCGGTTGCCGCCGGGGGGACGCCCGAGCAGCAGGGACGCGAAATCCGTGGGCCCGGCGCGACCGGTGCAGCCCAGCGGGCGCAGGGCCGCATCGCTGGGTACCGCGCGGCAGGCCAGCCCCAGCGCCGCGCCCGGATCGAACCGGGCCAGAGCGCGGGCCAGTTTCTCGGGCAGCCAGACATCGTCCTGGTCGCAGAAGGCCACCGCCCGGCCCGGACCCTCGGCCACGGCGACCGACAGCGCGGTCAGGAAATTGGCCGAAAGCCCTGCCCTCGGCCCGGAACAGAGCCTGACCCGCCCCGGATGATCCGCCGCGAAGCGCCGCAGGATCGCCACCGTGGCGTCGGTCGATCCATCGTCCGAGGCGACAAGCCGCCAGTCGACCCCGCGCTGCGCCCTGAGGCTTGCCAGTTGCGCGGGCAGATGCGCGGCCCCGTTGCGGGTCGCAAGAACGATGGTGACGGCGTCGGTCATGGGGCGCTCCTTGTGATGCCCATGGTTCTAGACCTGACCCCTTACCGCTTTCTGAACGCCGCCCTGTGGACCGCCGGGGCACCGGGCCGTTGCCCGCAGCCCCCCGTCCCGACAAGAAGGAGAGGGCCATGACCACCGCCCGCCCGAAGCCAAGCCCGCCGGTCGATCGCAGCGCGCTGTTCGAAACGCTGCGCCGCACCGACCCGCAATCCAAACCCCCGGCAAAGCCCCCCGCGAAGGCCCCGAGCCCGGTCCAGACACAGGTCCAGACGCAGACCATCCTGCCGCTGCCCCGGGTCCGGCCCGCGCGGCTCAGGCGCAGGCATGCGGGCATCGCGGTCTCGGCGCTGCTCTGCGTGGTGCTGCCGGTGATGGTCACGGCCTGGTACCTGTGGGAACGGGCGGCGCCGCGCTACGTCTCGGAGGCGGGGTTCTCGGTGCGCTCCGAAGACAGCAATTCCGCGCTCGAGCTGCTGGGCGGGGTGGCGGACCTGTCGGCCTCGTCCTCGGACGACACCGACATCCTGTATCATTTCATCCAGTCGCCGGGGCTGGTGGCGCGGCTCGATGCGCGGCTCGATCTGCGCGCGCTCTGGTCGCGACCGGGCAGCGACTGGCGCGACCCCGGCAGCGATCCGGTCTTTGCCTATGACGCCCCTGGCACGATCGAGGATCTGACCCGCTACTGGCGCGACCGGGTGCGGATCGAGCGGATGGCGGGGACCGGGCTTCTGGCGCTCGAGGTCGAGGCCTTCACCCCGCAAGAGGCGCAGACCATCGCCGCGGCGGTGGTGGCCGAAAGCGCCGCGCTGACCAACCGGCTGTCGGCCGCCGCGCGCGAGGATGCCATCGGCTATGCCCGCGACGAGCTGGGCCGCGCCAAGGCGCAGCTTTCGGAGGCCCGCACGGCGCTGACGCGGTTCCGCAACCTGACCCAGATCGTCGATCCGGTGTCGGCCTTGCAGGTGCAGACCGGGGTGATGTCGTCGCTGCAGGAACAGCTGGCCCAGGCCATCATCGAGCTGGACATGATCCGCCAGACCGCCCCCGATGCGCGTTTTCGCATCGCCGGGGCCGAACAGCGCGTTGCGGTGATCGAGGCCCGACTGACCAGCGAGCGGTCGCGGTTCGGCCCCGGCGCGACGGGGGCCACAGGGGGCACAGCGGGCACGGGCAATGGCGCGGCCTTTGCCAACCTGGTCGGCGAATACGAGGCGCTGGCCGTCGATCTGCGCTTTGCCGAAGAGAATTACACCATCGCCCGCGCCAGCCTCGAGGCGGCGCTGGCCGAGGCCAACCGGCAAAGCCGCTACCTGGCGCTGCACCTGGAGCCGACCCCGCCCGAGGCCGCCCTGCGCCCGCAGCGCTGGATCACCCTGGGGGCGGTGGCATTTTTCGCGCTGATCGGCTGGGCGCTGACGGTGCTGTCGGTCTGGGCGATCCGGGACCGGCGCTGATGGTGGTGCTTGAGAACCTCGAAAAGAGCTTTGCCCGCGACGGCGGTCGGGTGGTGGTGGCGGACGGCATCTCGGCGACCTTTCCCGCCGGGGCCTCGGTCGGGCTGCTGGGGCGCAACGGGGCCGGAAAATCGACCCTGTTGCGGATGATCGCGGGCACCTGCAGGCCCGATGCGGGCCGGGTGCTTACGACCGGGCGCATTTCCTATCCGGTGGGGCTGGCCAGCGCGCTGCACGGCGATCTGACCGGCGCGCAGAACACCCGTTTCGTGGCGCGGCTCTACGGGGCCGAAACCGCCGATGTGTGCCATTTCGTCGAACGGTTCGCCGAACTGGGCGATGCCTTCCGCGCGCCGGTGCGGCACTATTCCAGCGGCATGAAGGCGCGGCTGGCCTTCGGCATCAACATGGCGCTGGATTTCGACACCTACCTGCTGGACGAGGCGCTGGCGGCGGGCGATGCGGCCTTCCTGCAGAAATCCCGCGCCCTGCTGCGCGCCCGTCTGGCCCATGCGGGCGCCATCGTGGTCAGCCACGCGGTGGGCCAGATCCGCAAGCTGTGCGACATGGGCGCGGTGCTGGAAGGCGGCCGGCTGACGCTGTTCGACGATGTCGAGGACGCCATCGCCCATTACGAAACGAGGCACGCCGCATGACCGCCGCCGCCCTGCCCCTGCTGCCGCCGGTGGCGTTGCCCGACGGCGCGCGGATGCTGTTCGTGATCGGCGCGCAGAAGGCCGGCACGACCTTCCTGCACCGCGCCCTCAGCCAGAGCCCCGAGGTGCATCTGCCGCCCGTGAAAGAGCTGCATTATTTCGACATCCGCGGCGGCATGGGCAAGCTGTCCTGGCAGACCCGCACCACCGAGATGACCCGCGCGACCGAGGCGCTGGCGCAGGCCGGTCCGACCGGGGCGGCGCTGGCGCGGGCGCGGGCGGCGTTCGACCTTCTGGCGATGATGGGCGGGACAGGCAACGGCCCCGACCGGCACGCGCCCTATCTCGATTACATGCTGGGCGGCTGGTCGGGGCAGAAGCTGGTGGCCGACATCACCCCCGCCTACGCGATCCTGCCGGCGCGCGATTATGCCGACATGGCGACGATCGGGCAGGCCCGGTTCGTCTTTATCCTGCGCGATCCGGTGGCGCGCATGTGGTCGCAGATCCGCATGGCCAGCGGCGTGCAGCTGGGCCCCGGGGCCACGGCGGAAGCCCTGGCCGAGACCGCGGAGGCGCGCGCGCGCTACCTGCTGGAGACCGGGCGTCTGCCGAAGATCGAGCGGGCCGATTACGACCGCACCCTGCGCGCGCTGGAACGGGCCGTGCCCGAGGCGCGCCGCCAGGTGATCTTTTACGAGGATATGGTGCGCGACGCCGATGCGCTGGCCGGTCTTTGCGGGTTTCTGGGCATCGCCCCGGTGCTGCCCGATCTGGCGTCCCGGGTGAACGAAGGCGCGTCCCTGCCCCTGCCCGAGGATCTGGCGGCGGCGTTCCGGGACGCCTTCGCGCCGCAATACGACGCGGTGCGCGCCCGTTTCGGCGACGCGGTGCCTGCGGGCTGGCATGGCTGAGGGGTTGAGGGGCTGAGGGGCGCTAGTCGAGCAGCCGTTTCAGGTAGGCCCCGTATTCGTTCTTGCCGAAGGCCGCCGCCCGCGCCGCCACCTGGTCGGCGGTGATCCAGCCCGCCTCATAGGCGATCTCGTCGGGGTTGCCGATCTGCAGGCCCTGCCGCTGCACCAGGGTGCGCACGAAATTGCCCGCATCGAGCAGGCTGCCATGGGTGCCGGTATCGAGCCAGGCATAGCCCCGTCCCATGCGCCGCACATCCAGCTGCCCGTCGGCGAGATAGCTTTCCAGCAGCGTGGTGATCTCAAGCTCGCCCCGCGCCGACGGGGTCACCTTGGCGGCCCGCGCAGGCGCCGTGCCGTCGAGGAAATAGAGCCCGGTCACCGCGTAGGGTGAGGGCGGATGCGCGGGCTTCTCGACGATATGGGTGACCCGGCCCCGGGCGTCGTAATCGACCACGCCGTAGCGTTCGGGGTCGGCGACGCGGTAGCCGAAGACGGTGCCGCCGGTTTCCCTGGCATCGGCATCGGCCAGCATCTCGGGCAGGCCGTGGCCGAAAAAGACGTTGTCGCCCAGCACCATCGCCGAGGGGCTGCCGGAAAGGAAATCCTCGGCCAGGATATAGGCCTGCGCCAGACCGTCGGGGCTGGGTTGCGCGATATAGCTCAGCCGCAGCCCCCATTGCGCGCCGTCGCCCAGGGTGCGCTGAAACTGGGTCTGGTCCTCGGGGGTTGTGATCACACAGATCTCGCGGATCCCCGCCAGCATCAGCACCGACAGCGGGTAATAGACCATCGGCTTGTCATAGACCGGCAGCAGCTGCTTCGAGACGCCCATGGTGATGGGATAAAGCCGCGTGCCGGAGCCCCCGGCGAGGATGATGCCCTTGCGCTGGGTCATGGCGAAAGCTCCTTCAGGATGTCGTGCAGACCGGCCCGCCAGTCGGGGGCCTTGAGGCCGAAAACCGTCTCTGTTGCACTGCAATCGAGCCGGGAATTGAGCGGGCGCGCGGCGGGTGTCGGGTAGTCGGCGGTGGGAATGTCGGTCACCGCGCAGGTGATATCGGCGGCGTCGAAGATGGCGCGGGCGAAGTCCGCCCAGCTGACCGGCGGCGCACCCGCGAAGTGCCAGGTGCCGGTCCTGGCGGGATCCGCGATCAACTGATCGGCGATGCTCAGGCAGGCGGCGGCGATGGCGCGCGCGGGTGTCGGGCCGCCGACCTGGTCGGCGACGATGCCGAGGCTGTCGCGGTCCGCCCCGAGCCGCAGCATGGTCTTCACGAAGTTGGTGCCATGCGCCGACACCACCCAGGAGGTGCGCAGGATGGCATGCACGCCCCCTGCCCCGCTGCCTGCCGCACGCACCGCCTCTTCGCCCGCCAGCTTGCTGCGCCCATAGGCGTTGATCGGCGCGACCGGATCGTCCGGGCGGTGCGGCGCCGTGCCGGTGCCCGCGAAGACATAATCGGTCGAGATATGCACAAGCGGGATGCCCCGTGCCGCGCAGGCCCCGGCCATCGCGCCGGGGCCTCGGGCGTTCAGCGCGAAGGCGGTCGCTTCGTCCTCTTCGGCACGGTCGACGGCGGTGTAGGCGGCGGCATTGATCACCGCGCGCGGGGCATGGGCGGCGATGGCGGCGCGGATCGCGTCGGCGTCGGCGATGTCGCAATCGGTGCGGCCCAGGCAGGTGACGCCGCCCGCGCGGGCCAGTTCGGTGGCGACCTGGCCGGATCTGCCGAAGACGAGGACGGTCATGTCTGGCCCTCGCGGATGCGTCGTCCGGCCCGCGCCAGCGGCCCGGACCGGGCGCACCGCATCGTTCCGAGGGGCCCGCTCATGTGCCCGCCCCCAGCCGCTGGCCGACGCCGTCGCGGCCCAGCAATGGCTGCCACCATGCCGCGTTGTCGAGGAACCAGCGCACCGTCTTTTCCAGCCCTTCTTCAAGCGTGACCGACGGCTGCCAGCCCAGTTCCGCGCGGATCTTCGCGGCATCGATGGCATAGCGCAAATCGTGACCGGGGCGGTCGTCGACAAAGGTGATCAGGCTGGAATAGGGTCGATCCCGGGGCCTGAGCCGGTCGAGGATGGCGCAGATCGTGGTGACCAGGTCGATATTGCGGCGCTCGTTCCCGCCGCCGATATTGTAGCTTTCGCCAAGCGCGCCGTCTTGCAGCACCCGCAGCAGCGCCGCGGCGTGATCCTCGACGTACAGCCAGTCGCGCACATTCTCGCCCGCGCCGTAGACCGGGATCGGGCGGCCATGCAGCGCGTTCAGGATCACCACCGGAATGAGCTTTTCGGGAAAATGATAGGGGCCGTAATTGTTCGAGCAGTTCGACAGCACCACCGGCAGCCCGTAGGTTTCGCCCCAGGCGCGTACCAGATGGTCCGATGCCGCCTTCGAGGCCGAATAGGGCGAGCGCGGATCGTAGGGCGTCGTTTCGGTGAACGCGCCCTCCGCGCCGAGGCTGCCGAAGACCTCGTCGGTCGAGACGTGATGAAAGCGGAACGCGCCGGGCCGGCCCTGCCCGGTCCAGAAGGCGCGCGCGGCCTCGAGCAGGTGAAAGGTGCCCATCACGTTGGTGTCCATGAAAGTGCCGGGCGCGTCGATGGAGCGGTCCACGTGGGATTCCGCGGCCAGATGCATGACCGCGTCGGGCGCATGGTCGGCGAAGATCCGGTCAAGCGCGGCACGGTCGCGGATATCGGCATGCTCGAACGCATAGCGCGGGTCGTCCGCCACCGGCGCCACGTTGGCAAGGCAGGCGGCATAGGTCAGCGCATCGAGGTTGACCACCGAATGCCCCTGCCCCACGGCCAGCCGCACCACCGCGGAGCCGATGAAGCCCGCCCCGCCCGTGACCAGTATCTTCATGTCGTCCCTTTCGTGCCGACCCGCCCCAGCGGTTTGTGCCTGAGATCGAGGAATGCCTTTTCATAGGTGCGAAAGCTGACCTCGGCCACCGCCCAGGACGCAGCCCAGTAGATCAGGTGGAACAGGGCCGTATCCAGCCCCAGCCCCAGAGCCTCTGCCATTTCGCGCACCACGTGCAGGACCGGCAGGTGCAAAAGATAGATGCCGTAGCTGACCATACCGATCCGCACCAGCGGGGCCGCGCGCATCAGCGGGGCCAGCGCGCTGTCCTCGCGCATCACCAAGGCCGCCAGCAGCGCCGTCATCGCCAGGTGCAGCGCCAGGTTCGGCAGGCCGGTCACATCGCGCGGCAGAACCGCCAGAAGCACGATCAGCCCCGCCAGCGCGGCAAGGCTCGCGGCGCGGTGGCCAAGCACCCGCCAGAGCAGGCCGAAGCCCCGGGCGCTGTGCAGCAGGATCGCCAGGGCCGAGCCCATCAGGATCGGCGCATAGGTCGCGACCGGCAGCGCAAAGCGCAAGGGCCCCCATTCGGGCGGCGCGATGCCGAAGGCCCCCATGACCCCCGCCACGTTCGCCGCGATCAGCCCCGCCAGCACCGGCAGCACGGCGCGCGGCGGCAGCAGGATCAGCAGCAGCGGCCAGATCAGGTAATACTGTTCCTCGACCGACAGCGACCACATCGGCGCGAGGTTGGGAATGTCGGCGGTCAGGAAATTCGCGAGAAAGAGGTAATAGAAGGGCCAGAGCTGCGCCGCCCCGGCATCGCCCTTGACCCAGACGTAATAGCCGCCGACGCCGGTGATCACCAGAAGATACAGGGGCAGGATCCGCAGCGCCCGCCGCCAGTAGAAGCCGCGCAGCGAAATGTGCCCGCGGGCCGCCCGTTCGCGCAAGAGCAGCGTGGTGATCAGGAACCCCGACAGCACGAAGAACAGATCGACCCCCAGAAAGCCGCGCGCGGCGATCACCGGCCCGTTCGTCATGGCGGCCCCGACCGGGCTGTGATGATAGAGCACCATGAGGATCGCCAGCGCCCGCACCCCGTCGAGCGCGCCGAAATGGCGGATGCCCAGGTAGGTGGCATGGGGGCCGACGGGGGATCGGGGGGGCATCTCAGCGGATCTCGAAGGGCGAGGCAAACCCCGCAAGGCCCGGCGCATCCGCATCCTTGCCGGACAGCGTCGGGGCCACGCCCGGATCGGGCCAGTCGATGCCGATGCCGGGATCGTTCCAGCGCAGCGCGCCCTCGGTCTCGGGGGCGTAGCTGTCCGAACATTTGTAGACGATCTCGGTGTCGGGGGTCAGCGTCATGAAGCCATGGGCAAAGCCCCGGGGCACCAGAAGCTGGCGGCCGTTCTCGAAGCTCAGTTCCGCCCCGACCCATTTCCCGTAGGTCGGACTGCCCCGGCGGATATCGACCGCCACGTCGTAAAGCGCGCCGCGCCCGCAGCGCACCAGCTTGTCCTGGGCGCGCGGCGGGGCCTGGAAGTGCAGGCCGCGCACGGTACCGGCATGGGCGGAAAACGAATGGTTGTCCTGCACCCAGTCGAAAGTCAGCCCCGCGGCCTCGAAGCTGGCCTTGTTCCAGGTCTCGCAGAAAAAGCCGCGATGATCGCCGAAGCGCCGCGGGGTCAGGATCAGCACGCCCTCAAGTCCGGTCTTGTCGATCTGCATGGCAGGCCCCTTCGGTCAGCGTCGTTTCTTTACCCAGCCCAGGAACGCCCGGTCGGGATCGCGCAGCCGCGGGCTGCCGGTCGCGGCCCAGACCACGCGCCAGTCGGCCTCGAGCGCGTAGACATCCGCCCCGGGCAGCAGCGCGCGCGCGGCCGCAAGCGTTTCGGGGGTCAGGGATGGCGGGCGCTGTGGGACCGGCGCGCGGCGCGGCGTGATGCGGATGATATCGCCCGGCTCTTCGGTCAGGCGGTATTCGGGCAGATGGTCGGCGGCGATCATGTCGCGCAGCTTGGCGCGAAACACCCGGCGCGGCGAGGCCGAGCCCGATTTCTTCAGCAAGACCTCGACCGAGACCCGCCATTCCGGCTGGCGGCCGCAATGCTTGCGCGCCAGTTCGTAAAGCCGCCGTTCAAGCGGCTTGCGCAGCCGGAAATAATCGCGGGAGAGCGTCAGCACCGATTTCGACACCACCGCCCGGTAAAGCCAGTCCGACAGCGTCACCGATACCGACGCCATGCGCCCGCCCTTGGCCTTGCGCACGATGCTCCAGCTTTCGATCAGGCCGAAACCCGATGTGACCTCTTGGCCGCCGGTTTCGTGATTGGTGGTGATGCGGGTGCCTGCCAGCCGCTCGAAGGCCTCGCGCAACCGGCGGTAGGCGTCGCCGGAGGTTTCGCGGTTGGTGGCGACCAGAAGGTCATGGGCGCGCAGATGCAGCGTACGCGAGATTGCGCGGCCCGCGTTCACCGCCGCCATGAGCTGGCTGATGCAATAGATCAGGATGTCCTTGTCGTGGATCGTGGCCAGCCCCTTGACCGAGGGCGTGACCTCGATCTCGGTGCCGTTGTGGACGTAGCGCAGGATGCGCCGGTCGGGCCGGGTCGCAAGCGAGAACATCGGATGTTCCATCGACGCCAGATCGTCCTTCGGGGCGGCGTCGAACAGGTCGCAGACAAAGACGTCCGGCGTCGGAGGACGCCCCGGATCAAGCGCGGATGCACCGGTCATGCCGGGGCCAGTCAGGGGGGGGCCTGTCACGGGTTCTGTCCTCGTCTCACTGCTCGGTCCACGCCCCTGCCCGGATCTTGTGCCCGTGGTCGGTGGGGATTCGTGGTTTCAGTGACACCCAGCGTAAAGATATCCACAGGCCCGGTCCAGCATGGGGGTGCGCAGGGGGAGCCGGCATCGGGGGTTCGGAGTCGCTGTTTCGGGGGTTTGGAATCGCCTTATCGTGGTTTCCGAGTCGGTCGGGTCGGATCGGAACCCTCAAAGCCCATGATCTTGCACGAAAAGTTGGACAGTCCGGGATCCCGTAACTAATACATTAACTCAATCTAACAGATCCCCGGGGCCGGTTTTGCCCGGAACCGGGACCGCCCCGGGCCCGATTGCGGTGGTATATGCCACGAAAAGGCGGAAAAAACGGCGGGGATGTCGCCTAAATCCTTGGATGTGACGGGTTTTGGGGTATGGTTCCCAAAAGACGTCACATTGAGCAGAAGATGGCACAGGACCCGACCGGCACGCCCCCCTATTTCAACATCGATCCCGATCGCGCCATGGCAGAGCTGGACGGCGCGGCCTCGACCGCGCGCTTTGCCGAGATCGCCGAGGCCTGCGCCCGGGGCCGGGCGGACCTGTCGTCGCGCGGGCTCGACCCCGAGGGACGCAAGACGCTGCGGCTGTTTTCCACATGGGAGATCACCCGCTACCTGATCCCCGTGGCCGCCGCGCATTTCCGCCGCGTGCTGCGGCAGAACCCCGACCTGCCGCAGGGCCGCTCGGACACCAGCGGCGGGGCCAAGTGGTTCACCTTCGAGGAGGTGCTGCGGCTCAGGGCGCATTTCAGCCAGTCCGGCAGCCGCGCCAAGGAATACCGCCCCTACCGGCCCGCCGGCCTGCCCGCCAAGATCGTCGCGGTGGCCAATTTCAAGGGCGGCGTCGGCAAGACCTCGACGGCGGCGCATCTGGCGATGTCGGCGGCGCTCGATGGCTACAAGGTGCTGGTGATCGATCTGGACAGCCAGGGCTCGATGACCTCGATCTTCGGCGGCAAGGTCACCGATGAATGGGGCACGGTGTTTCCGCTTCTGGCGCGGCACTACGCCCGCCACCTGCAGGCCGACAATCGCGCCCGCGAGGCCCGCGGAGAGCCGCATCATGCCCTGGACGAGACCCTGTCGGAGGCGCTGGGGGCCAAGGCCGCCGATCTGATCCAGCCCACCCACTGGCCCAATATCGACCTGATCGGGGCGCAGCTGAACCTCTACTGGGCCGAGTTCCAGATCCCGGTCTGGCGGATGCAGGGCCGGGCCTGGAAGCTGTGGGATGCGCTGACCGACAGCCTCGAGGCGGACGGGGTGCTGGACCAATACGACCTGATCTTCCTCGATACGCCGCCGGCCCTTGGCTATCTCACCATCAACGGGCTGGCCGCCGCCGACCTGCTGCTGGTGCCGCTGGGGGCCTCGTTTCTGGAATTCGATTCGACCGGGCGTTTCTTCGACATGCTGCATTCCACCTTCCGCTCCATCGAAGAGGCCGAGAACATGGCCGCCCGCGCCCTGGGGCGCGAGGGGCTGTCGTTCCAGTGGGACGCGGTGCGCGCGCTGATCACCCGCTATGACGGCGCCCAGCAGGGCGAGCTGGCGGCCTTGATGCAGGCCTATCTCGGCCCGACCCTGTCGCCGCACAAGCAGGACTATACCGCCCTCATTGGCCAGGCCGGTGAACAGGTGGCGGGCATCTACGAGGCCGATTACCGCGATTTCAACCGCGAGACCTATGTGCGTGGCCGCGAGACGTTCGACGCCACCTATGCCGCTTTCAAGCGCCTGCTTCTGGGGGTCTGGCGGCGCGAGGAACTGGCCACCCAAAAGGCCGCCGAATGAGGCCGCGCGCGGATCGGTCAGAATTTGGCAAGACCCGTGCCACGACCCTGACCCGGCGCAACAGGAGGCTCTGACATGGCCAAACGCAAACGGCTGAGCCCGGCCCAGTCCGATTATCTCGAGGCCACGCTGTCGGGCCCCTTCGCCCCTGCCCCGTCGCGCGCGCCGATCGCCGATGTCGCCGGAGAGACCGCGGCGGCGGCGGCCTTCGAGGAGGTCGCGGGCGAGCTGACCCGCGCCCGCGAGGAAGGGCGGCTGGTGTTGCAGATCCCGCTCGACGAGGTCGCCGCCGAGCATCTGATCCGCGACCGGGTCGACATGGACCGCGCCGCGCTGGACGAGCTGAAGCATTCCCTGCGCGAACGGGGCCAGCAGACCCCGATCGAGGTGGTCGACAAGGGCGCCGACGTCGCGCCGCGCTACGGGCTTCTGTCGGGCTGGCGGCGGGTGGCGGCGCTGCGCGAACTGTCCGAGGAAAGCAACGGTCTTGCGCGCTACGGCACCGTGCTGGCGCTGTTGCGGCTGCCCAAGGACCGCGCCGATGCCTATCGCGCCATGGTCGAGGAAAACGAGATCCGCGCCGGGCTGTCCTTCTTCGAGCGCGCCCGCATCGTCGCCCGCGCCCTCGAGGCCGGGGTGTTCGCGCGCGAAAAGGATGCGCTTGGCGGGCTGTTCGCCTCGGTGTCCTATTCCAAGCGTTCGAAGATCAAGTCCTTCCTGCCGGTGGTCTCGGCGCTGGACGGCGTGCTGCACTATCCGACGCGCCTGCCCGAGCATCTGGGCCTGGCGCTGGCCCGCGCGCTGAAGGCCCGGCCCGAGCTTGCCGCACAGATCCGCGTGGCGCATCAGCGTCTGGACGAGGTCACGCCCGAGACCGAGGCCGAGCTACTGCGCGCGCTTCTGGCCCGCAAGCCGCTGCCGCAGGACGGGGCTACGCCGCCCGAAAAGGCCGTAACAGAGCCGAAATCCGGATACAGGACGCTGATCGGCGGGCTTGCCATCGCGGTCGATCCCGACACCCGCGAGATCAGCCTCAAGGGCCAGCGGGTGACGCCGCATTTTGTCGAAGCGCTGGAGCGCTGGCTGAAATCCATCGACTGAGCGCGCCATTCGCCCCTGCCGCCCCTGCCCCGGGCTTGATCCGGGGCCTCATCGGGTCTTGTTCCCGATCCGGATCCGCGCCGGACGCAACGCCCGCCGGATTAGGCCCGCCTTCATCCCCCGGCCCGCAGCCTCGCGCTGGTATCACCAGCCCCCGGGGGAATTCACCCATGACCAATTCAGCCGCGCTCGGCCTGCCCTATATGGCCCCGTCCCAGGCGCAGAAACACGTCACCCATAACGAGGCGCTGCGCCTGCTCGACCTGATCGTACAGCTCAGTGTCGTCGACCGCACGCGCAACACGCCGCCGACCGGGGCCATCGAAGGCCAGCGCCATATCGTCGGCCCGGCCCCGACCGGCATCTGGGCGGGACAGTCTGCCAGCATCGCCGTGTTCGAGTCCGGCAACTGGAGCTTTCTCGCCCCCGGCACCGGCTGGCAGGCCTATATCGAGGACGAAGCCGCGATGTCGGTGTGGACCGGCAGCGCCTGGGCTGCCCTGGGTCCCGACTATGACAACCTGCCCGGTATCGGGATCAACGCCACCAGCGATGCCACCAACCGGCTGTCGCTGTCGGCGGCCGCGACGCTGTTCAATCATGAAGGGGCGGGGCATCAGCTCAAGATCAACAAGGCCGCCGCTGCCGATACGGCCAGCCTGCTGTTCCAGACCAACTGGTCGGGCCGCGCCGAGATGGGCACCGCCGGAACGGACGGCTTTGCCATCAAGGTCAGCGCTGACGGATCTGCCTGGCAGGATGCGATGGTGTTCGATGCGGCGACCGGCCTTGCCACCGGGGCCGCGGTGCAGACGGCGGCCACCGATACCGGCGCGGGCAAGCTGATGCGCGCGGATTTCGGCTATGGGCCGGGCAACCTGCTGGGCACCGTGGCGCAAGGCGCGGGCACGCCCACCGGTGCGGTGCTCGAGGCCGGGACGGAGTATCTGCGCCTGGCCTGCGGCACCCAGATCGCCTGGACCACGCTTGGCCTAGCCCGCATCGACGGCGCCACCCTGGGGGCGACCTGGACCCTGCCGGTGCCATTCGCGGGCGATGCCTTTGCCAGCGGCAGCTTCGATCCGGTCTCGGCTTCGGGGCTGACGCCCGGGCTCGATGCGCTGGGGCCGGTCACCTGCAGCGCGGGCAATGGCACCAGCCTTGACGTGACCCTGCGCCGGATCGCCGGACAGGCAGATTTCGGCACCGGCGAAAGCTGCACCGTGCGCGTCACCGCGATGGGCCGCTGGGTCTGAAACCTTTCGCATGCGAAAGGTTTTGCCGCGCCGCCGAGACCCTGCACAGGCTTAACAGCGCCTGAACAAAGCGCATCGACTTGTCGTGGAAGGTCCGAATTCCGCCGCGCTCTTGCCCCCGCCCCTGCCCCGGGTCCGGATCATCTTGATCCTCGGTGAATGGGAAAATTTGGGGTGTGTGATGGAGGTGGTCTTCGGCCACGTCGGCAGCATGTCTGTCGACCACGCGCAAAGTCTCGAAGGGGTGAGAGCCTTTGCGCTGCATGACGGGGCTGATGGGGCCACGTTGCAAGTGATCTCCGGGCAGGATGGGGCAACCGGCCTCACCGCCTGGGATCTGACGGGGACCGGCCCCGTAGCCGAGGACCAGGCGGTCCTTTCGGGGGGGCCGGTTCCAGGGATCACGCCGGAGATAACCGGCGCGACGCTGGCGTCCGGCCAGGAGGTGGCGCTTGTCACCGGCACCGGCGATGCGGGCCTCGTGATGGTCCGCGTCGAGGCGGATGGCGCCTTCGGTGCCGAAATCGCGATCAATGCCGCCGCGGCCGGGGTGCCGGGCGACCTGAGCGATGTGGCCTGGGCGACAACCGCCACCGGCACCTATCTTTATGGAATCGCACCGGGGTCCCAGACCCCGATGGTCTGGCAGGTCTCGGCCACGGGCCAGTTGACGCTGCTCAGTTCCGGCAGCCGCGCCAGCCCTTCGGGGGGAATCGCGGCCCCGGGGCTGACGGACCTCGAGGTGATCGACGGGCAACTCGTGGCCTCCGGCACCGGCACGACCTTTCTGGTCAGCTATGACATCGCCGCGAATGGCACGCTGTCGTCGCCGCAGGTCTTCGGCCCCGAGCAGAACCCCGGGATCGCTGGCGAGACGACGCTCGAGACCGTCACTCTGGGCGGCACCTCGTTTGTCATCCTCGGTGCCGCGCAGACCGGCACCCTGTCGGTCTATGCGCTGAACGGTGCGGGCCAGCTGACGCTTGTCGATCACCTGATGGACGGGCTCGAAAGCCGCTTCCAGGGGGTGACGGCGCTGGATGCGGTGGTGATCGACGGCGTCGCCTATCTGGCCGCCGGCGGGGGCGATGGCGGGGTCAGCCTGTTCCGGATCACCGACCAGGGCGATCTGGTGCATCTGGGCGTGCTCGAGGACAGCGTGCAGACCGCCGTGAACGGTATCGGCAGCCTTGCACTCTACGAGACGCCGGATGGCGGGCTGGGCCTTGCGACGCTGGGGCTGGCCGATGGCGGGATCAGCCAGTTCAGCATCAGCCTGTCGGGGCAGATGCATCTTGACGACGCGGGCGCGGACACGCTTTCAGGTGGAACAGGGTCTGATCTGTTCGTTCTGACCGCCGATGCCGCCCCCGACCGGATCACCGGTTTCGATCCCGCGGAGGATACGCTCGACCTCTCGGGCTGGGCGTTCTACCGCGATGTGTCGCAACTCAGCATCAATGCCACCGCGACCGGGGCCGAGATCCGCTTCATGTCGCTGGTGGGCGAGGAGGTGCTGATCGTCGAAAGCGTCGCGGGCACGCCGCTGTCGCCGGATCTGGTGGCGGCGTCCATCGCCCCTGCCCCGTCTCGATTCCTGCCCGAATGGCTGTCTCCGGTGCTGACGCCCGCGCCGGTCGATGCGTCGGTGTCGCGCACGGGATCGACCGGCAATGACACGCTCGAGACCGGGTCGGGCAACGACACGATCACCGGGCGCGGCGGATCGGACGTGATCTCGGGCGGCGCGGGGCGCGACAACATCAATGGCGGCATCGGTGCCGACACGCTGCTGGGCGGCGATGCGGAAGACACCATCTCGGGGCTCGACGGTTATGACGTGATCGACGGCGGGGCGGGGGCGGATTCGCTGATGGGCAATGCCGGGGCCGATCAGATCCAGGGCGGCGCCGGGGCGGACACGTTGATCGGTGGCAATGCCGCCGACCAGCTGCGCGGCGGCGATGACGACGACTGGCTGCAGGGCGATGACGGCGCGGACGAGCTTTGGGGCGATGCCGGGGCCGACACGATCTTCGGCAATGCCGGGACCGACTTTGCCTGGGGCGGGGCAGGCGGCGACCGCATCGAGGGCGGCATCAACCACGATACTTTGTTCGGCGAAGACGGGTCGGACACCCTGTCCGGCGATGGCGGCGATGACAGCCTCGATGGCGGTGGCGGGCGCGATTCGCTCATGGGTGGCGGCGGCCGCGATGTCCTGCACGGCGGCGGCGATGCGGACACGCTCGATGGCGGGATCAGCAACGACACGCTTTCGGGGGACGCGGGCAACGATCTGCTGATCGGCAAGAACGGCTCGGACTGGCTCGATGGCGGCGCGGGCAACGACACGCTGTATGGCGGCGCGGGCAATGACACGCTGACCGGGGGCGGCGGCACCGATGTGCTCGACGGCAGTACCGGCGCGGATACGTTCATCTTCTCGGAGGGCAACGTGGTGATCACGGAATTCCAGAACGATGTGGATACGCTGGTTCTGGATGCGGCGCTCTGGGGCGGGGCGGCGCTCGATGCCGAGGCCATGGTCGATATGGCCGAGGTGGTGGACGGCGATCTGGTCTTCGCCTTCGACGACGCACGGCTGGTGATCGAGGGGCTGAGCAATCCCAACGCGCTGCTGAACGACATCCTGTTGCTGTAGGGCAAGGTCGGCGGGGCAGCTAGGGGCAGGGCCGGGCCGGGTCGGTCGCAAACGGCCCGGCTAGCGTTCGAGGATGTCGCGGTGAAAGCCGCGCAGGAACATCAGCCCCATCATCGCAAGCCCGCCAGCCACCGCGAAGACATAGAGCGGGTCCAGATAGGGCGCGTCATAGCCCGGATAGAAGGCCGCCCGCGCCGCCCCGGTCACATGGGTCAGCGGGTTCCATTCGAGCCAGCTGCGCCATGGATCGGGCAGGCGATCCTGCAACAGGATCACGCCGGAGACGAGGATCAGCGGCCGCGTCGCCACCGACCAGATCGAATGCCAGATCGGGTGGCGGGTGATCGGCCCCGCAAGCACCGCCCCGACGCCGAAGCCAAGCGCCAGCGTCATGGCGTAGCACAGCGCCAGGGGGCCGGGCAGGAGCCGCGCCTCGGGAACGAGCCACAGCGCGATCCCGCCGAGCAGCAGCGCCGCCACCAGCATCTGCGTCAGCGCCGACAGCAGAAAGGACGCCACCAGCGCATCAAGGAAACTGACCCGGGGATAGGCCATCAGCGGGCGCGACCGGTTGAGCGCCTGGGCCACCGCCAGCGTGGTCGTGGTGAAGGCGAAGAAGGGCAGCACGCCGGTGGCGTAGAACAGCGCGAAACTTTGCCCCAGGGGCGGCGCGCGAAAGCCCGCCTGGAACACCACGCACAGAAAGGCGATACCCGCCGCGGGTTCCAGCACCGCCCAGATATAGCCGCCCGGATTGCGCCCGTAGCGGGTGGCCATTTCGCGCAAGGCAAGCGCGCCGACGGCCCGCGCCGTGGTCGACAGGGCAGGGGGGGAATGCGGGGCGAGGCTGTCGGAGGCAAGGCTGTGCGGCATGGCCCCATTCTGGTGCGCAAAGGGTTAATGCCCCGTATGCAGGCAACCGAAAACCTTTCGCATGCGAAAGGTTTTGGTCCCGATCACCGCCAGACAGAGCCTGTTACAGCCAAAGGACATCATCCGCGATCTGATCCAGATCGGTGATGCCATTGAGGGTCAGGCTGCCCGCCGCGCCGAAATCCAGCACCAGATCCGTGTCCTGTACCCGGGCGTGATCGGCCAGCGTGCCGTCCGGGGAGACAAGGCTCTGATCCAGCGCGATCACGTCTATTCCGGCCTGATGGGCCACCACCGTGTCGGCGCCGTCGCCGGCGGTGAAGACGAAAGTGTCGGCGCCGATCCCGCCATGCAGCCGGTCATCGCCCGTGCCGCCCGCAAGGGTGTCGTCGCCGGCATTGCCCAGCAGCGTATCGGCCCCGGCGCCGCCTGCCAGATCGTCCCAGCCGTCGCCGCCTTCGAGCCGGTCATTCGCCGCGCCGCCCGACAGCTGGTCGCGGTTGATCCCGCCTTGCAGCAGGTCGGCACCGTCGCCGCCCGACAGCGTATCGGCCCCGGCATTGCCCATGAGCGTATCCGCGCCGTCCTGGCCCGAGATCAGATCGGCCCCGTCGCCGCCCATGATGCGGTCGCCGCCCGCGCCGCCCGACAGGGTGTCGGGCCCGATCCCGCCCTCGATCAGATCGTTGCCGGCACCGCCCCCGATCTCGTCCGCGCCGGCATTGCCGAGCAGCGTGTCGTCGCCCGCGCCGCCCGCGATCGTGTCGAACCCGCCCGCCCCCTGGGCATGGTCGTCGCCATCGCCGCCGTCGATCACATCGAAGCCCACGCCGCCGAGGATGGTATCGGCCCCGGCGCCGCCCTCGATGGTATCGCCGCCGCCGCGCCCGTCGAGCGTATCGCCAAGCGCGCTGCCCGATATCCGTTCATCCGCGCCGGTGCCGACATGGATCAGCCCGCCCGGGCGGGCGGCGTCCGCCTCGGCATCGAGGGCCACGTTTTCCGCCGAGATGGTCACGGTTTCGGTGATTGTCCCGTCCAGATCGCCGCCCGAGAAGGTGACCGTGTAGCTGCCCGGCGGCAGCACCATCTGGTAGCCGCCCGACGCCCAGGACGTGGTCACATAGGTCTCCGACACCCCGGTGGCGGTGACGGTGATCCCGCCCATGCCTTCGCCGGGGTCGTAGAAGTCGTCGCCATCCGCGTCGTCGATCACCACGCCCAGAAGCTGCGCCTGCGGATCCCATGTGGTGCCGAGATGCTGGGTCACGATCTCGGTCCCGACCTCGGTCGCGGAGCTGGTATCGGTGACGATGCCGATGCCGATCTCGGTATAGGTCGCGCTGAAGATGGCGGTGCGGTGGCCCGCCGGCGTCTGCATGCCGCCCGGCCCGTAACCCCAGTCGATCACGAAACCCGCATGCCCGTGCAGCGGCCCGTCGGAATAGGCATAGACGTTTTCGGCGATGGCGCGCATGTCGTCATAGCCCGCATCGAGGATGCGCTGATACAGACCCGGTTCACCGGGCAGGTTGTGGGACTGTTCGTCATGTTCGACGATCAGCACCGAATGGGCCTCGGCCGAGGTGGCCAGCGCGCTGTTCCAGGCAAGCGGCGCCACCGGGGCATATTCGGCAAGCTGGTCCTCGAGCATCGACAGCGACACGCCGAAATAGACCAGCGCGGCTTCGGTGCCGGGCGTGGCCTCGGCCATGAGCCGGTCATAAGCCCCCGCCGGATCGGCACGGTCGCGATTGATCAGACACAGGTAATACTGCTCGGCCACGCTTGGCGTGACCTCCGGCGCGGGCAGATAGACGGCCATTGCAAAAACACTCCTACCACGAAGCGTCGATCATGGCAGCGCCCGCTTAAGACGGCGTTTCGGAATTGCTCGGGATTCGAGACAAATCGGGCGGGCCCCGCACCTGTCCCGCGCGGGCTCGCACCTAGTCGGGATAGCCCGCCCGACCGATCGCCGCATAGGCCTCGAACCCCGCGGCCTGCGCATCCTCGGCCGAATAGATGTTGCGCAGATCGCCCAGCCGGGGTGTCGCCATGCCCGCCGCCAGCGCCTTGAGATCGAGCGCGCGAAACTCGTTCCACTCGGTCAGGATGACCAGCAGGTCGGCATCCTTCGCGGCGCTGTAGGGGTCGCTTTCCCAGCTCACCCCG
>NZ_JBTLRF010000007.1:164101-166940 GCF_054482575.1 Roseivivax sp. CAU 1753
GCCCACATAACCGGTACCGATCATCGCGATTTTCATGAAAGCCCATCCTGTTCGTCGTAAATCCGTTGCAGGCCTGCATGGGGCAGGGGGTCGCATGTGTCAATTGCGGGGCAGGGGCGCGCGGCCGTCTTGTTTGTCTTTCAAAGGATCGGGCAGGAGACGGCGCGCCTGCGCCCGTTTTGCAACCTCTGAGCAAAATAATTGCATGCTTTTCGGCCCCAGGACGAAGCCGCTCGCGCGGCAATGGCGCCCGTGGCCGGTGTTCGGAATTGATCGCCATCCTGTGCATTTGGGAATGTGGGCAGCTGTCTGTCGATTGAGACCTCTCAATCGACAGACAGGAGGTTCCTATGACCCAAGAGAGGATTTCGCCGCTGCGGGCGCGGATGATCGAAGACATGCGCATCCGGGGGATGGGCGAGAAGGCTCATATCCGGGCCGTCAAGGATTTCGCCCAGTTCCTTGGGCATTCGCCGGATACCGCCACTCCGGAGGAATTGCGCGCCTGCCAACTGCACATGACCGACACCGGGGTCACGGCCAGCACGTTCAATGTGCGGATCGTGGCGCTGCGGTTCTTCTTCGGGATGGCCTGCGGGTGCGAGAACATGAAGCGTTACATGCAGTTCCGCACGCAGCCGCGGAAGTTGCCCCTGGTGTTCAGCGTCGAGGAGGTGTCCGACATCCTGATGGCGGCGCCCGGACCCGGCCTGAAGTGTCGCGCGGCGCTCAGCATCTCATACGGTGCGGGGCTGCGGGCGTCCGAGGTTTGCAACCTGAAGATCGGCGACATCGACAGCGACCGGATGCTGATCCATGTCGAGCAAGGCAAGGGACGGAAGGACCGCAAGGTGATGCTGTCCCCTGGCTTGCTGAACCTGCTGCGTGACTGGTGGCGCGAGGCTCGGCCCGAGGGCTGGTTGTTCCCGGGCAAGCCGAAGATCAATCCGATCTCACCTCGGCAGCTGAACCGGGCCTTTACCTCGGCCAAGCACATGGCCGGGATCAGCAAGCCGACGACGCTGCACACACTCAGGCACAGCTTTGCGCCGCACCTGCTCGAGGCCAACACGGATGTGCGTGTGATCCAGGTCCTGTTCGGCCATGCCAAGCTGACGACGACGGCGCAATACACCCATGTCGCGACCAAAACGATCCGCGATACGGTCAGCCCCTATGAGATGCTGGCCAAGCTGCAGGACCAGACCGTGAAGCGAAGTCTCGAGTGAGCGGGCACCGGGGTGCCCCGGCCGAAGCTGGAGATCGCTGACATCTTTCGCGCCAATGGTCCTGCGTGGCAGCAGGCTAATGCAGGGCATGTCAGCCTGACCCAGCTCAGGGCTAATTCGGCTATAGAGACCTGCCGGACCGAGGCGCTCGGTGGGCATGTGGCCGGGTGCGCCAAGTGCGGCCACCATCACATCGCCTACAATTCTTGCAAGAACCGGCATTGCCCGAAGTGCCAGGGGTCGGCGGCGCGCGACTGGATGGCCGCGCGCGCCGAGGACCTTCTGCCCGTCGAGTATTTCCACGTGGTCTTCACCATCCCGGCGGAGATCGCGCAGATTGCCTTCTGGAACAAAAAGGCCGTCTATGGCCTGCTGTTCAGGGCCACCGCCGAAGCGGTGATGACCATTGCGGCCGACCCCAAGCGGCTTGGGGCACGGATCGGGATGACCAGTGTTCTGTACACTTGGGGGTCGGCGTCGTGCTGCAAGCACGCCTTTGGCGTGACCCCACCACCCACACATCCACACGATCGTGCCGGGCGGTGGCCTTGCACCGGACGGCACCCGGTGGGTCGCCTGCAAGCCCGGGTTCTTCCTACATGTGCGAGTGCTGTAGCGCCTGTTCCGGCGCTTGTTCCTCGACGGGCTACTGGCGCTGCATAGCGCCGGTGAATTGACCTTCTACGGCAAACTCGAACGGCTGAAACAGGCGAATGCCTTTGCCGCCTGGCTCACACCGTTCCGCAGATCCGAATGGGACGTCTACGCCAAACCGCCCTTTGGCAGGCCTGAAGCCGTGCTGGCCTACTTGAGCCGATACACCCACCGCGTGGCGATCTCGAACCATCGCCTGGTCAGCGCGGACGCCGTGACTGTTGCATTTCGATGGAAGAACTACCGCATCAAACGCGGTGATCGGCAAACGGTCATGCGCCTGGCCACTCCCGAATTCATCCGCCGATTCCTGATGTACGTCCTCCCAGATGGGTTCCACCGCATCCGGCACTAAGGCCTACTGGCCGGAGCGACCCGCAAGGCCAATATCAACAGGATCCGTGAGCGGCTCAACGTCCCGATGCGCATCGTCGAGGTATTCCGCCCAGGCCAGAAACCGATGTCGCGTGCATCACCACGGGAGCAGGCCGCATGACGAACCGCCCGTCAATGTCACAAACACAACTCTGGATCGGTTACCCGTCCCGGATGGCTCCGGGCTTGCCCCGAGTCGCATGCAGCCCGCGAACCGCCGATCAAATGCGCCGCACGAGGCCGATTTCATCACCAGCACAGATCAGGATGCCCTTGGAGGCCATCGATTTCCTTCGAGCCGTCAGTTTCGCTCCACCGTCGCAGGAAACCTCAGCTCACTTTCTCCATAGACAGCGCCTGGCCACCGCGGCTTCCACCTTGGGAGGATTTCAAACGAGGGCCGACGAAGCGCCACGCGGCACCGTTGCACCACGGCCCGCATCGAAAATCCTTCACCCAACCCGTCTTTGGGTAATGTATTCCCGCATGGCAAAAGTTAGACTTCCGCAAAAGACGAGGAGCAGTCATGAAAAATAAAGTCTCGAAGGCCATCTTCCCCGTTGCCGGGCTGGGCACGCGTT
>NZ_JBTLRF010000008.1:0-152808 GCF_054482575.1 Roseivivax sp. CAU 1753
TCGAGCCCCATGGCTATCTGTCCGGTGTCCTGAAAGCCATCGCAGGCGGGCACAAACAAACCGATATCAATCTGCTGCTGCCTTGGAACTACGTCAATCCAGTGTGAACGGCGCACCGCTTACAACCGATCCATCAGAACTGATGCAAATTACCGGGCCAACCAACTTGTAAACATCGCTGTCTCGCGAAATCGCCGCCAAACGCCGGTGAACCAGTTCGTAATCCATAAGCGAAAAATCTGATGTTTCATGGCTGCCGATGGGTTCAAAACCTGCATCAACTCGGATGCCACCTTTTTCTGTAAGCAGGTACCTTGCATGAAAATCTTCGCCGGCATCTTTTTCGCACCAACAAAAGAAAGTAATCCTCATACCAGGAGGGATAATATCCTTCGAAAGGACGGCTGCTTCGCGTTTGAGAATATCGTTTGAAAGGCCCTTCTTCGTGTCGTTTCGGTAATGTATCTCACAAATGGCACGTGGATTAAGCTCACCTACAATCCGAAATAGCTCGCGAAATAGTTTCTTCTGCCGAGTGTTGAAGGGATCGAAATACGCGTCAACGAAAACCAGTCTAGACCCAAAATGAAGCAGTCCTCTCAGCGCGGTGGCCATGGACCCAATATCCCGGACAATGTTCTCTTCATGAGGAACCTTCATCAGTGGTGCGCTCTCATCCAGAGTATCCATAGAGAGAGCAGAAGCTTCACCTTTCGGAGCTTCGCTGGCGATAATTGCATGGAAAGGTTGCCGCTTATGTTCGGCAAGAGCGTTTTCCAGCCACGATCCGATTGTTGGGTCGTATGATCGGCCGCTTCGAACAACTTTGTTTTTCTTTGCATGGTTGAGCGCTTCCTCGACCCTCTTCCTTTGCATTGGAGATAGTGTGTCGGCTGCTTCGTACACTTCACGAAACCAGCTCTTAGGAAATTGTGAGATTAGACGGCCCTTGTCGAAGCCAAATTTTTCAATGAGATACCTAAAACTCTCCCAGCTCGAGCCAATGGCTTGAGGTTCAACCGCATATTCATAGTGCATTAGAAGAGCTCCTCGGCGCGCTCTTCGAAAAAGCCCTTAGGCCAGTTATCGACGAAATCTCCGTCCTCGCTTACCCTAAGTTTTTTGAAAACCGGTCCTTGTTCTGTCGCCTCAACATAGACGACTGACAGATCATTGGGTGTTAACCCCAGTATGCCCGGTGGCAATTCATTTTCACTCTGCTCTCTAACTCTTCTGAGAAGACGCAGCATTATGTGCTCGCTATGCGTTTCCACTAGGATCGAACGCTCGGGGCCCGTGGCCGGCCGGTATGTACTTGTCGCCGAAATAAATAGGTCGCCTACTCCGACTTGGATTGCAGGATGGATGTGAAGTTCAGGCTGCTCGATCGCTACAAGCCCGTCGGGTTCCATCAAGCAGGCAACCACGACCGGTACCATCTGAGAAATTCCGACACCCACGTCGCTAGGGGCGACAGGAATACCTCGCGCCAAATCCATTAAGCCGATTTCAGATTTGGTTGGAATGGCTTCATAGAGCTCCTGCAAGTCGCCTAGGTCGTCTTCGTTAATTCCACGCTTGAACAATTGATGAAGGCCTTCGGCCGTCGATATCTGCTTGTAGCTAGATTTAACCAAAACATAGCCAGTTCGAAGCCGCTCTTCCGACGACATCCAATCATTGACACTGTCTAGCAGCTCCTCCCCAGATTGGGTGTAAAGTACATCCCACGCGGCAAGACCTTGAGCCCACCTGGATTCATCTGGCGAAAGGCGGGGGCGGTAGCCTCTGCTCGGGATCTCCCGAAGCGGGCCGATGTAAGTGACAGCCTGCAAATAGTCCCGCACTATGCGTACAGGTCCGAGGATCAGCTCATCCATGATCGCGGAAAGGCCCGCGACTGTATCGAGCTGCTGCTTATAGTGTTTCAAAGCATTTTCGTACGCTTCGTTTTCGTCACGCGTCATTCGCGAGGAACGGCCAAATGTTCTGTCCATTATCTTATCGGCGGCGGATTCGCCCGCCATAAACGCGCGCATCGAAAGATCGCGATCTGGGTCCACGAAGTCCGAGGTGAGTGGCTTATCGATTTCTGGGAGCGCGCCGAGCTCGGTTTTAATGCCAACTCGGACATCTGTATCCCATGCAGAGCTGTCAGCCGCGTCTTCGAGCTCTTGCTCGTTCATTTCCTCCATGACCGAGCTCATTTCACGCGAATTGTGCCATATGGCTTCCAGCAAGTCGGTTGAAAGCGCCCGTTCTTTGTGGACCTCGCCATCCTCGCTCAAAACATTTAGGAAACCGAGCGTCTCGTCTTCTTCCGGATAATCATATGGGTACCTAATCGGCTGAAGAAGTGAGTGTTCGAAGTTGAAATCTGTTGCCATCGCCCGACCGACTTGCGCCGGCGACACCACTGAGCACAGAGCCTCCTCGTCCATTTCGACGTCAAGACAGGACACATAAGGGGCGTTGATCAGATCACTCCAGCGCACTTCGATCCCGATGCCAACCTCCTGGACAACCGCGTAGTCGCGCAATTCGGTGTTCTCACCAACCAGATAACGGATGCCAAGTTCGTTGAACCGGTCGTCTCGCAGGCTTCCTCCCGAATTCAAGGGGAGACGTTCGCTGCCTTGATCCTCGGACAAGTCGATCCTGACTTTGATGCGGATCGGGCGGGAGAGGTCGTGGTTATGGACAAGCGTGGCGAAGCCGCCGAGGTCGGTCAGGCCGCCGGCGATGGTCTGGTCGGGGTCGGGGTTGTTGCGCTCGAGGATCTCGCGCAGGTAGTGCAGTGCCTGCAGGATCGTGCTCTTGCCGGCGCTGTTCGGGCCAAAGAGCAGCGTAATCGGCGCGAGGTCGATGCTCTGCTTCGTGCCGATGCCTTTGAAGTTCTCGATTTCGATGTGGCTTAGTCGCATTTGGAAATCCTACAAGTCGCCACGGAAAGCGCGTTGGGAAAGAGCTGAAAATAAGTTCTCAGAGTTAGCAACAGCATTCTGCAAACGATTTCGTGCGTTACTAGACCCTTGAAAAATTTTGTCGAAATCCCCCAATGCGCCCAGACTTGGTTCGCTTATTTCCCATGCTTGAAACGCCTTTGTATTGATAACTCGTTGTGCCGAACCGGTTTGCCTGCCCAGCAATGCAGATTGAGCGGTCCCTGTTTGCAACAGCATGTGAATGAAGCTTGAAGGCACGTCAGGTCCCGGGCGAACGACCACGATGTTGGCGCAGTTTGCGCCATCTAGCTCATGAGGAATTATCGCCGACCTAATCCTATCAGTGATGTGTCGAGAAATGATAATGTCGCCTTCTCGGAGTTCAGATTTTTTCAGGCGTGAAGCAAATTCCTCGGTGATATGTAGGAGTCCGTCGTATGATATGCCGTTTGAGCCAATATTCTGGGTACGCAAAAACGGAACGCCGCTTGATGAAAGACCTTTTGTTGACGGCCCAACATGGCCAACAGTAACTCGCTCGACCAACTCAGCGAGACTCACTTTATTGTTTTGTTCTATTCCTCTGAATGTAACATCGAACATCTTCAGAAACACCGACTTCAGAAACTCATCCGCCAGGTCGAGAGCCTGCTCGCCTTTGCGGCGGATGGCGTCGGCCTTGTCGAGGATCTCCGCGATCCGGCGTTGCTCGTCAATCGGTGGACAAGGAATATCCATCTCCGCCAACGCCTTCGGGCTGAGGCGTGGAAGGTTCGCCCCCGTCGAACGACCGTTAGCTTCCTGAACTACAGACGGCTGTCTAAGGTAGTACGCGAGAAACTTGCGATCCAAATCTGGGCCTGGGCGGACCGGTAAGATATCTGTGCTGCAAATCCCCTCAAAATCAGGAAGGGAAATCTTGGCAAGATAAGGACGAAGTTTTCCATATAGTACGTGCTCTTTGCTGAACTGAAACTTTGAGCTTTTCAATTCGCCTCGTTGAACTGACTGAGCGCCAAGTATTCTTCCACCGGCCTCAATGTGTTCAAGGCCGAGGTATTTTGTGCCAGATGTAATTTTCCCAGGATCAACTTGAGAACGATCAATTTTGGCAATGTCAGAGAGCCTTGCCGAGTTCCAAGTCATCCGAGGATCTCCTCAAGCTCGGCAATATCAGTCGCAATCGCTGCGTTTAGTTCCTTCATGCGGACCAGAATATCCACTGGCGGATCATAAACCTCTGCTTCGTAAGTTTGCTCCTTGTATCGACTCAGCGAAAGGTCATAGTTCGACTGCCGGATTTCCTCAGCAGGCACAAAGAAGGCCTTTTGTGTGCGATCCGTAAGTTGCTGCGCGTCGCGGTTCTTCCAGGCCTCTACGCAGCCCGGCAGATCATCTTTGTCAGGGCTCGGGTCTCTTTTGTCGTCGAGTGTGAAGCCATCATGCTCCACATCAAAAAAGAAGACATCATCCGTTCGGCCGCCTTTGCGGAACACGAGGATCCCCGTCGAGACACCGGCATAGGGCTTGAACACCCCGCTGGGCAGCGAGATCACGGCCTCAAGCTGATTATCATCGATCAACAGGCGCCGCAGAGCAACATGAGCCGTCGATGATCCGAACAAAACCCCATCCGGCACAATGGTGGCTGACCGTCCGGAGTTGTCTTTGAGCATCCGTAAGATGAGGACGAGGAAGAGAAGCTCTGTCTTCTTGGTTTTTACTTTTCTAAGCAGTCCCGGATGCACATCCTCGAAATCGAGGGTGCCCTTGAATGGAGGATTGGCCAGAATGACATCAAAGCCATCGCTTGCGGATTGAGGATACTTGTCGCTGAAGCTGGTGCTGAGCGTGTCCTGGTAGTGGATGTCCGGGTCATCCACGCCGTGCAGCATCAGGTTCATTGCCGCGATCCGCAGCATGGTCGCGTCAAAATCAAACCCGTGGAACATCTTGCTGCGGATGTGCTCGCGGTGATCTTCCAACAGATCGCCCGTGTAGATCTTTTCGGTTTTGCCGGTTTCAGGGTCTGTGACCTCGTCGATGCCTTCCTCTGACGTGTGCTCTTTCATCAGGTATTGCATTGTCTCGACGAGAAAGCCGCCCGTGCCGGCAGAAGGGTCACCGATAATCTCGTTCGGCTGTGGGGCGAGCAGTTCGATCATCAACTTGATGATATGGCGCGGGGTGCGGAACTGCCCGTTGATGCCAGCAGTGGTAAGTTTGCTGAGCAGGTATTCGTAAAGGTCGCCCTTGGTGTCACCCTCGGTCAGCGGCAGCTTGTCGATCATATTGACCGCTTTCACCAGAAGGCTTGGCTTCTGGATCATCAGCTGGGCGTCTTTCATGAACTCTGCAAAGGCCGAGCCACTGGTGGAGGACTTTCTGAAGTGCGGGAAGACCTCGTCACGTATCAGCGGAAGCATTTCATCAGCGCCGAGGTGCCGGAAGTGAGACCAGCGCAAATGCTGGTCGTCCTCTTTGAAACGCGGAGGATTGTCCCGTTTACCTGCTCGCTTCAGTCGGTTTTCATCACGAGTCTCGTTGATATCGAGAAGCCGTGCGAACATCAGAAACGTGACCTGCTCGATCACCGTCAACGGGTTCGTGATCCCGCCCTGCCAGAATTCCGTCCAGAGCGCGTCGATATCGCGTTTGAGGGCGCCTGTAATCATTGGTCTTTCGTCCTTTCAGAGGCTTCTTGTTCGTCGCCGCTCACTGTCGCTGGCGGCGCAAACTGGTCGATGATCTCCATGAGTTCGTCGACGTCTTTTTCATTTTCGAACACCCCATCGGGCCCGTCGGCATCGACAACCGTAAATGGGTCTTCATAAAGCTTCGCACGGGTAATAGAGCCATAGCGTGCGATGTGGTTTTTCAGGAGGCCGAGGAACCGCGTCTGCTTGGCTTTCAGGCTCGGGTGGGTTCGTGCGAAATCCGCGAACTTCGCTTCGACGGCTTCGGGATCAAGACCGATGATCGACCGGATCACGAAATCCAGCGGAGCTGCTGTCTCAGAGAAGAACTCCTCCAGAATTTCCCGATTGACGCCAGGGGTCTGGGCCAGGATCAGCGAGACAAGCTTCTCGATATCCGCCTCAGCTACGGGCTCGCCCCTGCTGATCTTCTGAAGCGTCGGATTCTCGCCAAAATGCTTACGCAGCTCTTCTTCAACGACGTGACGGTAGGCCTTCATGTTGACCGCATCGAGACTGACCTTGCGGCGGGCCGATTGGACCTCGGACTTGGTTTCAGTGACATCGATGATCTTTGGCGGCACTGCGGGGCCCGTCGTGCGTTCCCGATACCGCATGATTTCGCGAAGTGGCACTCTGACCCCCTCGAGTTTCTCGACGGTGATATCGTCCCAGAAGGCATCCGATTTGACTGTCTTGATGACGTCGGCCTTCTCCCGGACGGGGTTCAGATGCATCTGAAGCGCACCGAGTCGTTCAAGCATGTCGATTTTCAGATCACCGACAGTGTTTGATTGGCGCAGAACGGCAATTTGGATTCGGGCGAGGAGGAGGTCGAGCGCATAGGCGTCGCCGTGCCCACGGATGTTCCGCCACTGCATGAGCGGCGCGATCACCTGACGCAAGGCAACGACCGTCGCCGGCGCAAAGGCCTTCAGCGTTTCTGGTGCCCCCAGTGATCGCTTCTCGCGCCACTTCTCGCGGACAGCGACAGACTCTTCCGGCAGGTCGTTGATGTCCTTGCCGATCAATCCAATGATCGCTTCGAAGGCGGCAATTTCGCTTTTCTGAAGCGCCAGTTCAGCAAGGTTGATCCGTTCTTCAAAGACGAGCTGCATTAGCGACTTGGACTGAGTTGGTTCCGCTGGACGATAGCCCGTCTCAAAGCGTTCGAAGTTCCCCCAATGGTCAAAGATCCGGAACACGCTCTTGTGTTCCCCGGGCCCAAACAGGTCTTCGCAGAGCCGCGTGCCGCGCCCGATCATCTGCCAGAATTTGACTGGCGACTTGACGGGTTTTGCAAACACAAGATTGAGAATCTCGGGGATATCGATCCCTGTATCGAGCATGTCGACGGAGATCGCGATCGTGAGCTCGTCGTTCTTGCCGTCATCGTTGCCCTTGAAGTCATCAATCAACTGCTCGGCACGAGGATCATAGTTGTCGATGACCTGGCAGAAGCGGCCGCCATATTGCGGGTACATCTCGTCGAAGAGCTGACGGAGAAGGACCGCATGTTGATGATTGCGGGCGAAGATGATGCTCTTCCCAGGGGTCTGTCCCGTCGCATCCCTCAACCCGTTTTCCATAAGGTTCCGCAGGATCGCCCGGTTGGTGTCCTTATTGTAAATGACGTTGTCGATCTGGGCGGCAGCGAAATCATACTGGGACGGATCTTCACCCTGATCTTCGAGCTCCTTGATCTGCTCGGCCGTCAGCGTGTCGAGCGTGATCCCTTCGCGCATGAACTGGGTCGTGTGCTCGAACACTTCAAAGGGCGTCAGAAACCCATCGCGCACAGCTTCTTCAAGATCGTAGTTTGCGGTCGGGAGTTGCCCTTCGCATTGGAACAGATCGAAGGTGCTCCGCGTCACGAAATCAACCGGGGTTGCAGTCAGGCCTATCTGAAGGCTGTCGAAGTACGTGAAGATGTCGCCGTAGACGTTGTAAATGCTTCGATGAGATTCATCGGCAATGATGAGATCGAAGTATCCCACATCAAACGACTGAAACACCTTCTTCATCGCCGGGTAGGTTCCGATGAAGATGCGTTCCTTTGCGGTGCTGTCGATACGCCCACTGACAACCCTGATTGGCTCAGAGGCAAGGAAATCCCCGAAGGCGTTCTTTGCTTGCTTCCTGAGCTCTCGGCGGTCGCAAAGGAAAAGTACGCGTTTAACCCATCCCGCCCGGATCAGGAGTTCGGTCAGGGCGATGGCAACACGCGTTTTCCCGGTGCCAGTGGCCTGCACGACAAGCGATTTGCGGTGGTTCCCGGTGAACCGCTCTGAAACGCGCTTGATTGCTTCAATCTGGTAGAGGCGATTGACGATGTCTGAGCGCGGCTCGATCGTATCGAGTGCCTTCCGGCTCTTGCGCTGGAACTTCACGAGATACTGAAGACTGTCCTTGGAATAGTATCCGTAGACCTTCCTGGGTGGGTAGCCTCCGGCGTCGTCCCACATCCAGATGTCGTAACCATTCGTGTAGAAGATCACAGGACGTTGTCCATGAACCTTCTCCAGGCCATCCGCATACAATTTTGCCTGCTGCCGACCCGTTTCAGGATCAACCGATGTCTTCTTCGCTTCAACAACCGCCAGCGGGCTGCCGTCATCATCCCAAAGCACATAGTCGGCATATCCTATGCCGGTCGCCGTCGGCTGGGACGGTGCTTGGACCTCTTTGCCGACTTCGCTTGTGCTGACCTCTCCATTGGCGACATTCCAGCCAGCTGATGCGATCAGGCTATCGATAATGCGGGCCCGCGTGGTTGCTTCGTCGAACTTCAGCAGGTTTGCCGTTTCCGCAGCGGACGACGCTAGGGCCGCGATCTCAGAAGCTTTCTTCTGAGCGGCAGTAGCCGTTTGACGGGCTTCCTCAAGCTCCTGAAGAAGCTTCTCCATTTGAGCTTCCTGGCCCGCCAGCTTTTCGAGCAGCTCGCGCTTTTCGCGCTTCAGCTTGCCTTTCGTGTCGTCTCCGGCCGACTGCGGGATCTCAGAAAACTTGGGCAGCTCATCCGACGTGCCCTTGCGCGCCTGGACGAAAATCCAGCGAGAGAGATCGAATGCTTCTTTGATCAGCCAAAGAGCGTTCTTTGTACTCGCCGGGTCACCATGTGCCGCCTTGTTTCCGTGAATGCGAAGCGCATGCAGCTTATCGAGCACCACCTTCGGCACTATCGCTGAAAAAGACTCGTTTCGAAGCAGGTCTATGAACGTTGCCTGATCCGGCTTGGGAAGGCGCAGGTCGCGATAAATGTCTTTGGTGAGGTTTTCTGCAAAGAGCCTGAGCTTCACCAGCGCACTTGCGGGGTCAGCATAGGCGTAAGCCTCGGCGAGTGCGCCGAGTTCCGCCAGCTCCTGCCACTCCGGGCGGAGGAATTCGAAGTTGCGCGACTTCATGGTCGCCCCCTATCGGAATTAAAGGGTCGTGCCGAGGCGAGCCTCAGGCGGCCGTGGTCGGCTGATGTATCTACAAACCTAGGATACGCCATATTTCGTCATCCAGTTTGTCAGCGTCTGATAGCTCGGTAGCCCAATCAATTTTGCAGCGTTTGTCTTGTTCCCCTCGGCCTGCGCGATTGCGCGCGTAATGTAGTGTCGGGCAACTTCAGCCAGGATTTCCTGGAGATTTACACCCTCGTCGATTGGCTTATCGAGAATGCTGTTCTGTGGCGCGGCCGGCATTGGCGCGGTAAAGACGGCATCCCAGACATCGTTTTCTGTGATCTGGGAGCCCTCGCTCCAGATCGCGGCCCGCCGCAGTGAGTTTTCAAGCTCACGGAGATTGCCGGGCCAAGGGCGCTGAAGAAGCACATTTTTTGCCCCAGGAGAAAGCGTCTTCTTCACAAAGCCGGGCTCGTCTACGCTTTGCTCATTGATGCGTTCGAGAAGCATCTCGATGAGCGGACCCAGATCTCCCATGCGTTCTCGAAGAGGAGGGATCTTCAGAACCAGCACAGCCAGACCGAAGAAGAGTTCCTCGCGAAAGTCGCCGGCGGCCACAGCGTTAATCAGCTGCTTTCTTGTTGCAGCAATGATCCGCACATCCGCATTTCCGTTTTTGGAAGTCGTGATATCGTCGCCGACCATCTCATCGAGAAGAACCTGCAAGCGGACCTGTGCTTGAGGCGGAAGAAGCTCGACCTCATCGAGATAGAGGGTGCCACCTGCCGCCTGTGCGAGCGCGCCGGTGCCGTTGGAGCCCGGGTCGCCTGAGCCAAATATCTGGGCGTCGATCTGTTCGGGCTTGAGGGCACCGCAGTTCAACGAAACGAAAGGCTGTTCGCGACGCGGGCCATATCCATGGATGGCGCGCGCCAAAACCTCTTTCTCGGTGCCGGCTTCTCCCTCAATCAGAATGGGCACGTTGCGCATGGCGGCTTTTGTCGCCTTGCTTGCCATGCGCTCCATGGCGGGGCTCCTGAAGATCAGATCGCCGAACGTTTTGACATCCAGACCGCCGCTGAGCCTGGTGAGCTTGGCATCCGCCGACTCCATGATCTTTGGGAGGAGCTCGGCAGAGACATCAAACGGAATCTCTATCGTTTGGACGCCGCCTTCCCTGGACGACTGCAGCAACTCAGCCGGAAAGCGCGTTGCCCCCAATATGGCCCAAACAAGCGCCATGGCCCAGGTTCCCGGGCTCAAATGAAAAGTGAGTTCAGGAATGTCAGGGGCGGCGGCCCGCCGGCAGCCCTCCACGACATCTACTGCAATCCCGTGGATCGCGTCGATATCGGTTGGGTCTTTTAGCTGGACGCTCTCGACGAAGACTTCCGCCGAAGCCCGCTGGTGGAGCCAGTCCGTGTAAGCCGCAACCTTCGCGCTGTCCTGGTTCGCAATAAGAACCAGGCGATCAAAGCGCCGCGCTTCTACCGCACTGCAGATCGGGCCCGTTTGCCCCTCAGGGTGGGTGGGGGCGTCGAGGTCCTGCGTGCCTATCCATGCCATCAGAATCTTCATGAAGACCCAAATAGAAGGAATCTTACGTTCACGCAAGACCTTTTGTGTTTTTCTTGGTGGAGGGTTTTGCACGCCATTATGGGCATTAAAATACACAAAAACAGGTATTTATGATTATCTCCGCGCGATGTTCTGTTCGGGTACATAAAAAAATTTGTGGCAAATCACAAAAAATATCTTGTAATGATGCGCAAGCTTTCTTATCTCAGGGTCAGCAGCGGCGATGGCCGCAAATTTTTGGGATGTCAGAAGATGGCGCAGCGAGAAAAAGATGAACTGGAGGGGGTCACCGCCAAAGTGAGTGCGCTCACAAAGGCGCTTCTCGACGAGGGTATCGATCCCTCGATGATCGCCTTCGCGCTGACCTCTGTGGCAGCCGACATGGGGCTGCAGGTTTGTGGCGACCCCATGCGGGTCTTCCCGGTGCTGCTCGGCGCGATCTCTGAGCAAGCGCGCCTGCGTTTTGAAGGTAGCGCCGAAGAAGAGGGCGAAGGGCCGGCGTGTGTGCCGCTCGGCGCAACCGTTCATTGAGCGGGTTTGACGTGGATCGACAATAAGGGAGAAGAGATATGAAGGCCAAGCAAAAGCTTCGGGGCGTGTCCCTTCTTTCGGCGATCTTTGGTGAGCTGTCGCAGCAGCTGCCTGAGGGTGTTGTGTCGACCGAAGAGCTGCTCGGGGCAGCCCAGAAGCTGATCGAGTTGTCGAAGCGGGAGTACGTGACTGACGGGCATCCCGACCAACGGCGCCATCAGGGATACTATTCTTACGATCTCTGTACAGCGTTCGATAAATTCCAAGGCCGGATACTCGAAACAGAAACTGGCTTGATGGAAGATCCGCTTGCGGGCCGTGGTGGAAGAAATGGTTTGAACGAACTGCTACTTGGCAGTCAGGAAGATATGATTTTGGAGGAAGTTTATGGCTGAGTACAAAGCAGCATCCGCCCTGCGAGAGCATATGCTCGAGGGCAACCCTGTCACACTTTTGGAGGCCATTCTGCTCTTTGGTGTGCGAAATCCGAATGCGGAATTCACACGCATAAAGAAAGATCGGTTTTTGATTGAGTCACGAGAAGTGCCAATGGCGAACGTTATTCGTCGGATCAACGAATACGCGGTCTGCAAGGTACCCGAAGATCTCCCATACAAGGAGATCCAGCTGACCGAGTACTGGATCAAGAAATGAGACGGGCGTTCACACCTCGACAAAGGCGCATCCTGCGGATGCTCGCCGGCAGCCTCTGCAAGAACTGCGGAGCGGTGCTGGATGCGGGCTTCCACGCGGATCACGTGCGCGCGCATTCGAGGGGTGGACCGACGACATTGGAAAACGGGCAGGCGCTCTGTGCGACGTGCAATTTGAAGAAAGGCGCAAGCAATGACGACTATTAATCTGAGACCCTGGCAGGCTGCCTGCGCCAACAAAGCCATGGATTGGCTTCAAGCCGGCGATGACCGCCATTTCCTTATCAATGCTGCGCCCGGAGCGGGCAAGACCATATGCGCGTCTGTCATTGCCCAGCGTCTTCTCGATGCGGATATGATCGACCGAGTCATCGTTATCGCGCCACGAAAAACCGTTGTGAACCAGTGGGGTGACGAATTTAAGTTTGTAACAGGGCGCTCTATGCTCAAAATCACTGGTGCCGATGAGGAGCCGGAAGAATACGGTGCTGATCTGTGCGCAACATGGTCTGCTGTGCAGGGCTCGCTGGATGGCCTGCAGGCAGTTTGTCGCAAAGACCGGACGCTCGTCATCTGTGACGAGCATCACCATGCCGCCGTTGAGGCAGCCTGGGGCGATGGCGCAAACGGGGCGTTTGCCGATGCGACGTTCGCTCTGATCCTGACGGGAACACCGATCCGCTCGGACGGCAAGGAGTCTGTCTGGCTGGCCTATGACGATCAGGGACAAATCGATCATCCGGAAGGTGGATCTTACACGCTCACCTATGGTGAGGCGGTTGACCTTGGATACTGTCGGCCAATCACGTTCCACCGCCATGAGGGAAAGTTTTCCGTTACGCTGGAGGATGGCGAAAACATCAGTGTTTCAGGAACAGAGGAGACGCAATTCTCCGACGGTCTGAAGCGCATCAAGGGTCTCCAGCAAGCGCTGGATTATTACAAACTTGCCTGTACGCCCAAGTACCTGCCATCAGGCGTAGCAGATCCGGTTTCGTACCAGGCGAACCTGCTACAGTGGTGCATCGAAAAGTTGAACGATCTCCGGCTGCGGATGCCAGAGGCCGGCGGTCTCGTCATCGCCCCGAATATTCTGGTCGCGGAGTACATGGCTGAGCTTCTCGAACTGCTCGATGGCGAAAAGCCTGTGGTAGTTCACAACCGGGTCGCAAACCCGGATGGCAAGATTGCAGCGTTTCGCAACAGCAAGAAACGTTGGTTGGTGTCGGTCGCTATGGTCTCAGAAGGGGTCGATATTCAGCGGCTTCGCATTATGGCCTATCTTCCAAACGCTCAAACGGAGCTCTCTTTCCGCCAGGCCATGGGGCGCGTTGTTCGGAACTTTGGACCGCAAGACGATTCCCGCGCCTACGTTGTCATGCCGACGCATCGAGTCTTCGAGGAATACGCCCGTCGGGTTGAGGCAGAGATGTCGCCGGCAAAACAGCGCCCCTCAGACACACCAGACACCAAGGTGTGCCCGGACTGCGGCGCGGAATGCCCGAAGGACGCCACATCTTGCCATGTGTGCGATTCAGAGTTTCCGGTTCGCCCGTCGCGCATGAAAACGTGCGGTGAATGTGGGGCTCTTAATCCCCTAAGCGCAGAAGATTGCCAGTCATGTGGTGAGGGGTTTGGACACGACTTCGAAATCTCTCTCAATGATGCGCTGCGCGTGGGGGCGATCATCCGTGGCATGGATCTCGATGAGGAGGAAGTCCAGGAAGGCGAGGCCATCCGGGATGTGTTCCGGAAGGGCGTCCTCAGCAGCGGCGATGACCAGCTGATCAAGATCCTCAAGCTTTTGCCAGAAGAAAGTTATGGCCGGCTGGCCCGCATGTTTGAGGATAACAAGTGATGCGCTTACTCCTTCAAACCACCCATCGGTGCGCTCAAGCGTTACTGCGCGGAAATGGAGCGATTGGCGAGGATGCTCCGTCGGTGCATGGGCACGGCAAATGTATCGAGGTATTTTCATGAATGATTTCAGTCACTTTTCTATTGCTGCCGAAGATGTGGTGCAGTCGGACGTCCAAGCACGCACCAACGACTGGCGCCTGCTTCGACGGCTGGCATTGCCAGTAAAGCTGAACGATTCCCGCGGCGGCCCCGTGAAGCACGCCCTCGTCCTAGATGTCGAAACCACCGGTCTCTCGCATGATGCGGATGAAGTTATTCAGCTCGCCATGCTGCCGTTCACCTATGAGCTCGACACCGGGCGCATTCTCGAGATCGACCATGATCGAGCCTTCGAGGGCCTTCGTGAGCCAAGCGTCCCGATCTCAGACGAAGCCAGTCTCATCACCGGGCTGACCACTGAAATGGTCGCAGGTCGGACGATCAACGGGTCCGTCGTGGAAGCCCTAGTCGCTGATGCTGATCTGATAATTGCGCACAATGCCAGTTTCGACCGGGTCATGGTCGAGAAGCACTGGCCCTGCTTTGCGGAGAAACCGTGGGGGTGCACGCTTACGAGTGTCGACTGGCTGCGTGAGGGCTTCTCCGCGGGCAAACTCGATTACCTGGGCATGCAGTTTGGCTGGTTCTACGATGGACACCGGGCCCTGGCCGATTGCGAGGCCTGCCTTGCGCTGCTTGCGCAGGAACTACCTCAATCGGGCCAGCGCGTGATGTCTGCTGTCCGGGACGCGGCTTTGCAGGACGAATTTCTTATTCGGGCAGTAGATGCACCCTACGATGAACGGTTGAAACTGAAAGAACGCGGTTATCGCTGGCGTCCGGCGGAACTCCCGCATGGCAAGGTTTGGTGGACGATCACCGCTGATCCCTCGGCTGAGATCGAATGGCTCCGGTCAGAGGTGTACGGCCGGGACGCCAACGTGCCGGCATACAAAGTGACGGCGCTGAACCGTTTTTCTGAGCGGCTCTGGCAGGAGGTGACATCAAGATGACAGTGCAACCCCGTTCCACCCTGGTTGTCCACGGCCGTCACGCCATGAGGCAAGCCCACCTTGCAGCGGCCCGCGCGAGCCGCCACGGTCTTCAGGTTATGTCTTTTGAGCAATTAGCCGTCCGGCTAGCGGGCGGCTTCATTCAGCACATCGATGAAGAAAGTCTTCGAGCCGCCGTCCAGGCTGCTTTGCCGGTGACCACTTTGGGCGAGCTGGAGAGCATAAAGGACCTCCCGGGCATGATCGACGCCGCTGCCGACACGCTCCATAAGGCCTGGCGCGCCGGCATCGAACCCGCGGCGCGTGCGGCTGAACATCTGCGCATTGACGCCATTGCAAGCCTTGAAGAAGCCGTCCTCCGTGAGCTTCCGCCCGGAATGATGCGCCCTGTCGACATTGTCGCGGCCGCGACCGACCGCATCAAGCATTCGCCCGCCGTCCTCGGCCCAATTGAGATCGTCGGTCTCACCGAACTGTCGCCCTGTTGGCGGCCGCTGCTTGGTGCGCTGGCGGCACACGTGCCAGTGCAATGGACGGCAGGACCGCGGAGCGTTCCTGCGTGGTTGGAGGCTACTGGCGTCAACATCTCGCGGGCGCCTGCGGATGTGCCAGGCATCAGTGCCGTGAGTGCAGCGACAGCCTACCATGAAACGGTCGAGGCCATGCGTTGGGTGCGGTCGCTTCTCGCTTCAGGCGTCTTGCCATCGGAGATCGCCATCGCCACCGCTTCGCCCGCTAATTATGACGACCACTTTATGGCCCTGCGCGCGGACTCCAATATCGACCTGCACTTCGTCCACGGCGTCAGGGCGATCACAACGCGTGACGGTCAGGCGGCTGCGGCACTTGCCGACATTGTCGTGCGCGGACTTTCGCAGTCACGTCTCCGGCGCCTTGCCACCCTTTGCCAGGACTCCGGTCTCCTCGAAGCCTTGCCCAAAGGCTGGCTGAGCATCCTGCCAACAGATGCGCCCCTCTCAACGCCAGTTGCCTGGGATCGTCTATTGAAGAAGATGATGCCGGAACAATGGTCTGATGACACGGATCACGCACCGGAACTCCGCGTCGCGGTCGAGTTACTTATGAAAGGGTCCGATGCTGCGGAGCAGATCGGCGAGGCCTTTCTCAAGGGGCGAGCGCTCGCGATCTGGCGCAAGTCGCTGCTTGCGGGATCGGCTGCAACGATTGATGCAACGATCGAGACCTTGAAGCAGGATGATGGACTGGAAGCCTGCGTCTCCGTGGCCTGGATGCCAGCAAGCGCGCTCGCGGCGTCGCCTCGCCGCTTCGTTCGTTTGCTTGGGCTGAACTCCTCGCGCTGGCCGCGTGGTATCGAGGAAGATCGACTGATCCCTGAGCACATCATCCCTACCGATGTGCTTGATCCACTTTCCGTGAACCTTGCCGACCGGCGGGATTTCGAGACGATTCTCACGACAACCGACGGCGAGGTCTGCCTTTCGCGCGCCCGACGCGACAGCGACGGACGACTGCTGGGTCGCAGCCCGCTGCTCGATGGGCACGGCGAGGAAATCTACCTCCGCCGCAACTCAGTGCCGGAGCATTCCTTCAGTGAAACCGACCGTTTAATGGCTCGGCCGCAGGAGTTCGCGTCCGACCCGCAAACTGTCAGCGCTCGAGCATGCTGGCGCGACTGGCACAGCCCGGAACTCACAGCGCACGACGGACTCATTCGAGCGGATCATCCCCTCATTCAGGCGATCCTAGACCGCACTCAGTCGGCTAGTTCGCTTCGACGCCTGCTGCGCAACCCGCTTGGTTTCGTATGGGTCTACGCTTTCGGATGGCGAGAACCTCAAAGCAGCACCGAGCCACTGGTGCTCGATGCCCTCGGCGTGGGCGACCTGGTTCACATGATCCTCGATCGCGCACTGCGCGACCTGGAGGCCGCGGGGGGGCTTGCATCTGCCGACGCGGGAACGATTCAATCTGCTGTGGATCTGGCGACACAAGCAGTCGCAGGGCATTGGGAAAGCGATCGCGCTGTGCCGCCGCCAATCATCTGGGGACGAACTCTGGATGACGCATGCTTGCTCGCCGCCAGCGCTCTGACATACGGCGACGATTTTCTTCCGGATGCTCGCTCTTTCGGCGAAGTTCCCTTCGGTGGCTCTGAGCCGAAGTCCGAAGTGGCGTTGCCATGGGATCCAAGCGCGCCCGTCACAATTCCCGATACAGGGTTCAAGATCGCCGGCTACATCGATCGACTGGATCTTTCAGGCGATGGCAAGCGCGCGCTTGTCCGCGACTATAAGACCGGTCGTACGCCACGAGATGACAAAGGGTTGGATGGGGGGCGCGAGCTTCAGCGCTGCCTCTATGCGTTCGCGGTCAGGGCGCTTCTGGGCGAAGATGTCGAGATCGGCGCTTCGCTTCTCTACCCTCGCGAGCCGATCGACCTCCAACTCAGCGACCCGGAAGCCGCGCTCACTGAGATCACGGGCTCTCTTCGAGCGGCAAGGGCAAGCCTTGCAAGTGGCGCAGCGCTTCCAGGCCCCGACACAGGGGGGGCGTTTGATGACCTTGCCTTCGCTCTGCCGGCTAACGCTGGTGCCACCTACAGCAAACGCAAGCTAACCGCAGCAACGGAACGGCTGGGCGAAGCAGCTCGGATTTGGGAGGCAGAATTATGACCAATATGCCCAAGATTCTGAAGGACGATGAGGCCCGTCGCCAAGCTATTGTCCTCCATGACAGGTCAATCCTTGTCGAGGCTGGCGCGGGCTCGGGCAAGACTGCCATCATGGCTGGACGCATTGCCGCCATGCTGGCTGAAGGGATTCCACCACGCTCGATCGCTGCCGTGACCTTTACTGAACTTGCCGCAAGCGAGCTGCTTTCTCGTGTCCGTGAGTTTGTCACTGACCTCTCAGACGGCAAGATCCCGGTCGAACTGCAAGCAGCGCTGCCCAACGGGCTGTCAAAGGTGCAGCACGAGAATCTTGCCTTCGCAAGCGCCGCGATCGACGAAATCACCTGCTCGACCATCCATGGCTTCTGTCAGCGCCTAATCAAGCCCTATCCGGCCGAGGCTGACATCGATCCCGGCGCCACCGTGATGGATCGCAATCAGGCCGATCTGATCTTTTTCGAGATCGTTGACAGCTGGCTGCGTGAACACCTGTCCGGTGATCAGGACGGTGTGCTGGCCGAAATGGTTTTGCACAGCCCACGCGAAGCCGTCGGGCTCGTCCAGAAAATAGCCGAAAACCAGCGGCGTCGCCGCACTCTCGCGTCGCCGTCAGTCACTCCGCTGGATGGTCATCTGGCCGCGTTCCAGACGGTGACCGCGGATTTCGCGGCTTTCCTACGGAGGGAGCAGGTGACGGAGCCCGAAACGGTGGTGATCGCAGAGCGGCTGGTAGAGATGGCTGCCGCGCTTGCGGCCGGGCCTGATCCCGAGACTCCTGCCGGCCTAATCCACATCCTGACCTCGCGTCCACACCCGGATCTATCCACCAGAGCCGGGTCCTTTCTCGCGTACCGTAAGAAGGGAAAATGGGCTGCCGCGGCAAAGCAAGCTGGCATGTCCAAAGCTGATGGTGATCGGCTCAACGACGCAGCTGACGCTCTTTACGTTGCCTGCTGCGATGCTTGGACTTCAGCCGTTCAGGCGACATCCAGTCAGGTTCTGTCGAGGCTGATCGATGAGGTGCGTCCTATTCTGCATCGCTATCGCGATCATAAACGAGTGAGCGCCCAGCTCGACTTTGATGATCTGATCTTCTCTGCGCGCGATCTTCTGCGCGACCATGACGACGTCCGCCGCGCTCTCGGGAAGCGCTTCGCGCATATCCTTGTTGATGAGTTCCAAGACACTGATCCCCTGCAAACCGAGATCTTCTGGCGGCTATGCGGCGATCCGGTCGACGCCAACAAGGACTGGACCCAAACCGAGATCCGTCCTGGAGCGCTATTCCTGGTGGGCGATCCCAAGCAAGCGATCTACCGATTCCGTGGCGCCGACGTCGGCGCTTACTTGCAGGCTCGTAATGCCTTTCATGTCCAGAACCCAGACAGCCTCTTGTCCATCGCCACTAACTTCAGGTCCTCTGCTTCAATTCTTACCTTCGTGAACGAGCGTTTCGAGGCTGTTCTCTCGTCCAATGGACAACCCGGATTCACCGCCCTTGATCCGTTTCATGAAAATCGCAATGGCGACCTGTGTGTGGCTGCCATTGACATCGCTGTGGCCGACGAAAACGGTAAGGCAAGCGCAGAGGAGCAGCGTGATGCCGAGGCAGATGCGATCGCCGATTTGTGCGCGCGCCTAATCGGAGATAAACCCATTGTCGACCGCCGCAGTGGGGCAGAGCGCCCCTGCCAGCCGGGAGACATTGCCCTGCTGGCACCGACAGGCACAGAGCTCTGGCGCTATGAAGAAGCGTTGGAGCGCCGCGGCATCCCGGTGGCGACCCAGGCCGGAAAAGGCCTTTTCCGACGGCAAGAAATCCAGGATCTGATCGCACTAACTCGAGTCCTCGCCGATCGCCGCGACACGCTGGCACTCGGAGCACTGCTACGTGGGCCTCTGATCGGACTGACTGAAGAAGAGCTCCTTGATGTAGTTTGGGGACTACCCCGCTCCGAAGAAAACCCTGATCGAATTCCGCGCCTCCACCTCGGCATTGACCCCGCCTTCATCAATCATCCACTTTTGAGCGAGGTCTTCGAGAAACTGAAGTCACTCTACCGGCGTGGAAACACGACGACACCGCATGAACTGCTTTCGCAGGCTGTCGACGTATTGAGGGTCCGTCCGGTTCTCCTCAACCGTCACCGGGGCCAAGCCGAACGCGCACTTGCAAACGTGGATCTTTTTCTCAGCCTGTCGACTCCTTATGCAGTGCGCGGTCTGCGAGCATTCGCCGAAGCGATGACAGCGGCATGGACTGACGAGGCGCGGGCCGTCGAGGGACGGCCCGATGCCCAAGAGGAAGCCATCTCACTCGTCACAATGCATTCTGCCAAAGGCCTCGAATGGCCGATTGTAATTCCGGTCAATACAATGACGGCAGCAAAGGCGCCGGACAGCGCAGTCATCGACCGGGAGACAGAGACGTTCTATTGCTCTGTTATGGGCGTTCATCCCGCCGGATATGAAGCGGTGCACCAGGCCGAAAAGGACGAACTGGACCGCGAGCGCGTCCGGCTCTGGTATGTCGCTGCCACTCGCGCCCGTGAAATGCTTGTCCTGCCCCGGCTCGACACGAAGCCCTCCAGGTCCGCCTGGGCCGGTATCGTCGATCTGTCGCTTTCCGAGCTCCCTGAACTGGACGTCTCCAATTTGCCTGCTGAGGTGCCTAAAACGGGTGGTGAAGTTGGTAATATCCAGACCCCCGCTGTATTCGCAGCCGAAGCCGAAGCCATCGCTGGAATACAAACACGACTTACGTGGCTTGCGCCCAGCCGGGACGAAAGCGCAACCGGGAAGGTGCTGCGTGAGGAAGAGGCTAAGCTCTGGAAAGGCACTGCTGGCGATCTGGCGACAAAGATGGAAGCTGAGCCTCCGGTCCAAGGGGGACGCGAGCGTGGCCTCATCCTTCACAAGCTCATGGAAGAGGTTCTGACTGGTGAAATAGATGAGACTGAGGCCGCCATCGCCAAAAGGGCTGCTCAACTCATTCACGCACTCGGTAAATCCCCTGTTGCCGATCCGGCCAAGGGGTTGTCGACCCAGGAACTGACGGGAGCTGTCGTCCGGACCTTTGCGCTGCCCGAAATCGCGGCCTTGCGACCAGGTCTCTTGGCGGAGTTTCCTGTCTATGCCGCGCAGGCGAGCGATGGGGCTGAGATGGTGACGGTCGGCGTCGTAGATGCCTTGACGCTCACGCCCGAGGGCCGTCCTGCCGTCGTGGTGGACTGGAAGAGCGACGCGGCGCCGGATACTGAAATGCGCGAACACTACCGAACACAGGTACAGGCGTATCTCGAAATGACTGGTTCTGAGCGCGGACTGATTGTGCTGATGACTCCGGGGATGATAATTTCGGTGACGTCTTGAAAGGTATCGGCCAGCACATAGAGTGTAGCTAATGGAAACACCGGCTTTTTTGAATTGGCTAGACTAGGCAAATGGCCGCTCCGGTGAAGTTGCACCGCAGCGCTTGAGGACATCGTCAACAACCGCTCTGGGCCGTCACCGTCGCCCAAGCCGTCCCAGTCTTGCCAGCTGCGCCAGCATTTTTGACCCCGAGTCGGCGGACCCTGTGCCGCCTGCGGAACCCGTCTGCCCCATGCCTTGCCTTACTGGCATCTGTTGTACCCCGAACAACTGCCGAGCCCTGAGAGCCGCGTATTCTGCGCTGCTTGCCCCTCCGATCAGGTAGCGGTTGTAGGCCTGCTGGCTGCCCATGGCGGCGCGGGCGAAGCTATAGCCGCCGCCGAGACCCCCGGAGAGCGCCGGCATCATTATGTTGCCGGAGATCGCACGAACGATGAAGGGCGTGGCGATAATGAAGCCCTTCGCCATGAGCACCATCATGAAGAAGGGGAGGAGGGCACCAATGTTGGAGGCGCCTTCGGGGTCGCCAAGCTCGCCGATGAGAGCTGAGGCCACCCCGGTAATGGTCGCGAAGACCCCTGCGATCACGATAGGGTAGATCGCGAAGGAGATAAGCGCGGACAACCAGCGCGCGAAATAATCCTTGGTCACCTCAAAAAGGGTCAAGAAGATCATCACCGGAGCGATCCCGATCAGGAGCGCGATCATCAGTCGGGAGGCCACAAGGATGAAGGCGGCCAGTCCGCCGAGGATCGAGAGCAGAAGCACACCTACGATGTCGAGCATGGCGCCGGCCATCCAGTTCAGCTCGGACCCGGCAGCGTTCAGATAGTCGCCCAATTCCGCGATCAGCCGGTCGAATTCCTCCGCAAATGTGCCTGAAGGGCCCGGGCTGCCGCCGCCGACGGAAGCTACAAGCGCGCCCGCGATACTGTCGATCCCATAGAGAATGGCAGACGAGAACGCGTTGAACTGCATCCAATTGGTCGCGAATATCCCGATGAGCCCGATCTTGACCGCGAGCCAGAAGGCCGTGTGCCCATCCATGGCCCGGTATTGATAGATCATGTTGATGCAGACGAGCAGCACCACCAGCGTTGTCCCCAAAACCAGGAGCGTGCCGACCGTTGCCGCAACCGCACCAAACTGGGTCTCAGCGGCGGTGTCGAGATAGGCCTGGGAGGTTTCAACGAAATAGGTGACGACGCTCATCGTGGGGCTGCCTTACCAATTGCCCGCGGCGTCGCAGATGGCCTGGGCTTCCGGGCGGGCGGCGTTGGCGCGGCGGTTGTAGGCGTCCGAGACTTGCAGCAGTTCCCATCGTTCGTTGTTCGCGTAGCTCTCCCGAAACACTGCCTCGGCCGCGTCCCAAGAGGGGAACCGGGTCGCGCAGTCGCAGTTGCCGATCTCGACGACCCGCTCGAGATTCAGGGCGCGATAGATGTCCTGAACCAGAACCCGCTGATAGGCTTGGCGCAGGGGGATCTCCTGCATCCAGACGGGCTCGGCGGGCCGATCCGGACAGACGTCAAAGCTGCGATCGAGGGTTGGCACTAGGTTGCGCTCGGCAACGGCGAGGGTCGGCGTCAAGCTTAGGGCCAGCGCGGCCAAGGCGAGGCAACGCGCCCGCCTCATGTCGTGACTCCAGCGGGTGTGGTCTCACGCTTCAGGAAAACGGTGTGCCCGATATTGGCGAATTCCGAAGTGCTGATCGACACCACCTCCCACCCTTTCGCACCTTTGGCATTCAGGCTGGCCTGCATGTCGGCAAGGCTGGTCTTACGAGTCATGGGAAAGGACAGGATATCGTATTCAAAGGTCTTCATGGGGAAATTCCAATCTCAGTTGCGCCGGGCAGGTAGAATTCGGTGATGCCGCGTTTGCCGTCATGGCGGCCGGCCTGGATGATCACATCGATGGAGTTCTCGATGTACTGGATCATGTCGGCATAGGTCATCGGGATCTCGGTCTTGAGCGCGGCGATCGCAAGCCGCTGCACGGCCAATTGCGGAGTTTCGGCATGCAGCGTGGTCATGGACCCGCCGTGTCCGGTGTTGATGGCTTCCAGAAAGGTCATGGCCTCCTTGCCGCGCACCTCGCCCAGGATGATCCGGTCGGGGCGCATGCGCAGCGTGGCGGTGAGAAGCACATCGGCGGTCTGGAACTCTGCGTCGCGATTGGCGATGAGGGTCACGGCATTAGGCTGGGTCGGCAGAAGCTCGGCCGCTTCCTCGATGGTGACGATGCGTTCCTCGGCCGGTACGTGAGAGAGGATCTTGCGCGCGGCGACGGTCTTGCCGGTGGAGGTGCCGCCCGAGACGATCATGTTGAGTTTGTTCGCGACGCAGAAGGCGAGCGCATCATCGATCAAACCCGCGGCCACCACGGCGCGCAAGGCGCGCTTCTTTTCCACGCGCAGGTCTTCGAGCTTGCGTTCTTTGCCATAGAGAAAATCGAGCGCAATGCCTTCGAGTGGCAGGCTTGAGAAGAACCGCAGGCTGATCGACATGGCCGAGAGCACGGCGGGCGGGGTGATGACCTGTGCGCGGATCGGGCGACCCTTATAGGCGATCGATACTGAAACGATGGGGCGGTCCTTGCTCATCGTGGTATTGGCCGAGGAGGCGATCTGGTTGCCGAGGTCCCTGACCTGAACGCCCGTCAGCCTCTGGTCCAGCGGGCGCATGAAGTGATCGCCCTGGAATTCGCCCCAGCAGGTGCCATCAGGGTTGATGCAGATCTCGATGACATCGTCGCGAGCGGCGGCGTCGATCCGGTCGAGCGAGGTTTCGAGATAGCTCAGCGACATGGGCTCAGAATATCTCCAGATCGCGGTCGACCATCACTGTCACGCGGGCCCCCTGGTCGACATAGATGACGGGTCCGATGGAGAGGTAATCGCCAATGACGCTGTCCGTGGCATCTGCCAGATCATCGCCAACGTCTTCGAGAACGTCGGCGGCAGTCTCATCCTGGACCTCGGAGGCGGCGGCACTTGGTGCCGCGGAAATCAGCGAGATCAGGGCGGCCGACCCGAAACGCTCGGCAAAACGCGTGTCCACGAAACCAGTTACGCCGGAGCGACCCAGTTCATCGCCCCCGAAAGAGCTGATCTGGACGGTCTGGCCCGCGGGCAGGATGATCCGGTCCCAGGCGATGGTGACGCGGCGCTGCGCGATATCGACGCCGGCGCGGTAGCGCCCGATGAGACGGGATCCGCGGGGGATCAGGAGCCGCGTGCCATCGACGCTGTAGACATCCTCGGAAACCACGGCACGGGTCTGGCCGGGCAGAGAGCTGTCGAGGGCAGTTTCCATGACTGCCTGGATCATGGTGCCCTGTAGAATCGTGTTGGAGGGATTGGCGATCACCTCGGCCTGCGTCACCGTCGAGGGCAGCGCCCCGTTCAGCACGAAATCCGTCACCTCGCCGAAGGTGCGTTCGGTCAGAGCCGTTTCATTCGCTCCGGACGTGCCGCCAAACGCGATGGTGGGCGAGGCGATGCGCCGCTCCAGGAAGGCGCGTTCCTCCGCGGCGCGGCGCTCCAGCTCGGCCATGCGCCGGGCTTCTTCCTCGCGGCGCAGTCGCTCTTGCTCGCGTGCGCGCAGCTCATCTTCCGTGGGGCCCACTGGCGCGGGTTGGGGTCGGCTGGCCTCGAGTTGGGCCAGTTCCAGATCCATGCGTAATTGCTCAAGGCTGCGATCCCGCGCTGTCAGTTCGTCCTGGAATCGTTGCTGTGCGGCTTCCGAGGCGGCTTGTAGCGCAGCGATCTGAGCGGTCAGCGCGTCGATCGCCTCTGCGGCGGCGGTGTCTTCCTCGACGACCGGTTCGGGGGTGTTGCGCAATTCCTCGATCTGAGCCTGCAGCGCGGTGATCTGCGCCAGAAGCTCCGCGTTGGGCTCGACGGGGTCTGGTCCGACGAATACAACCTCGGGCTCGGGCGGGGGCAAGGTCTCGATGGCGCCAAAGCCGTCCCCCTCGTTTTGGAAGACGTCCGGGGTGGCCGTCGGCAAGGCTTCCTCTTCGTCGGGCTGTGAGAGGAGATAGAGCAGGGCACCACCTGCGCCGATGACGAGGACCACGATCAGCGCGAGAAAGGGCGACCGGCGCTGCGCCGCTATGGGCGCGCGGGCACTGCCTTTCTCAAGGGCGGCGAGGCGTTTTTCCAGCTCGGTGTTCCCGGTATCGCTCATGAGGTGGCCTCCGCGGGCGGGATCGCTTCGATGCAGACCACCTCTTCGCCAAGTCGCAGGACCCATTGGCGGTTTACGCCGCTGACGCGGATCACGCCGTCTTCAGGGGTTTGCGTGTTGACCGTGCGCTCGCGGCCGCCCGCGTAGCGGAAGATCGCTGGCACAGGTGCGTTCCGCGGAAACGCGAAATACGTGAACGTCCCGTCATCCCAGATGCGGGTTGGCGTGAACTCGGTCCGCGCGCTGGCACCGTAATTGTAGTTTGGTGCTTGGGCGGCGATGGCCCGGGTCGGGCGCGCATCGTCATCAGGATAGCGGAACTGCACCACGTAGAAGGTCGGGCTGCGGACCTCCTGGACGTTGAAATAGTAGCTGCGCCTGTTCGTGTAGACCGTCACATTGGTATGCACCCCGCGCGCGACGGGCTTGATTGCAAATGCCTGACCACCGGGCACGCCGTCGATCTCGAAGCCCTCTGTGTCCCCTGCGATGATCGAGCGGATGCTCTCGCCTTCCCCGAACTCGACCGTGGTCACATGGGTGAGCGACACGCTGAGGCGGTAGACCTGACCTTCCTGGTAGGTGGCCAGCCGCACGCGGTTGTCATTGGGACCGCCGCGCGGGATGGCTTCCGCGAAGGCGAGGCCGGGCAACAGGGCAATGACAAAAACAAGCGATCTCATAAACAACAACGTCAATTCTCCAATCTGTCGGAGCGGATGGAATATTCGAGAACGGTGAAGCCGAAGGGGTTCGTCCAGACCTCATCGATGGAGCGGCGGGTCTCCGGGCGGAACTCGAAGAGAAGCGTCGCAGTGAAGAGGCCGGTCTGGGTGCCGTTGATGGAGGTCAGCCGCTTGCGCAAGCGCACGGTGGCGCGGTTGGTTCCGATCCGGTTGATGCTGAGGATTTCCACGTCGAGCCGAGCATTGGGGCCATAGACCGTCGGCGGGTAATTCTCGTTGGCGCTGTTCCAGATCTGGCGCAGTCCGCTCTCGGCAGCTCCGTCCGAGCGGCGCAGGACGCTGCGGATGCGCAGATCGTTGTCGATCTGGTTATAGACCTCCCGGTCGGCCACGTAGCGGAACACCTCCGCCTCGATGATCGCCTGGTTGGCGGTCACCGAGGAGGCGCCCACCGAGGCTTCGGGGAGTGCAAAGCCGGTGGCGGGATCATAGGGGACAACGACGGGGGGCGGGTCGACATCGAGGATCGAGACAGCCGCGGCACTCAGACAGCCGATGATACCGAAGACAAGGCCCATCAGGCCAAGGCGTTGCCAGAGCCGTTCGCGGCGCAGGGCACCATAGACCAGTTCTTCCTCGATGATTTCTTGTTCAGTCGCCACCAGTCATGCCCCCGCTCGGCGTTTCGAAATGAGTTGAATCGGTTCTTCGCTGCCTCTCGCTGCGCTCGAACGCGAAAACCGATATTTGTTTTTGGGGATCAATTTCGAAATGCCTTAGTCTGCCCGGAGGTCCGGCAGGGTGAAGTCCATGAAGCGCTGTTCTTCGGCGATGGTGGCGGCATCGATCACGCCGCCGGTGCCATCGCCCACGGTCTGGATGGCTTCGAGTTGCCACATGGCGACCAGCGCAATGGCGAGCTCCGCGGTCACGCGCGTGTTGAGATCGATGCTTTCCTTGAGTTCGTCCATGTCGTCGATGAGTCCGACAAGGCGGTCGACCCGCTCGAGCGATTGGCCGGCATCCTCATAGCTGTTCTGGGCCGCCGCTGAGACAAGGGCACCGGTGGTGGCCTGCGTCGCCACGCGGTTGGCCCCGGGATTGCCGCTCGTGGCCATTTCCGAGAGGGTGTCATCGTCAAATCCGAGATCGGCCAGCACCCGATCCATCTGGGTTTCGATTTCGCCTGCGCCGGAGCCCGAGAGGCCCGAGAAATCCCCAGTCTTGATCGCCTCAATCGTGGCGAGGATGTCCCCGAACTCTTGGTCGAGCAGACCGTTCAGCTCGTCTTCCATTTCCGTCCTGATGATATCTGGAAGCTCGGCAAGGCGGGTCAGCGCCTCGTAGGTGCGCTGCAACTCCGCGAGTTGATCCGTGAGTGTGGCAAGCTGTTCGCGGAGCTGCGTCAGCTGCTCGTTTTGCAGGATCTCGTCTTCGATCATCTGCCGGAGCTGCTGGATGTTTTGAGCGATGTTCTGGGTGTCGACGACGGGCACGCCTTGTGCTGCGGCAGGGGGTAGGGCGCCGAGATGCAAGCCAACCCCAAGTGTCGTGGCCAAAACTGTCCTCAAGAGCAGATGTCCCATCATTCAATCTCCCTGATCGTAAAATCCATAAACACGCCTTCGGCCATGCGAGCGCTGGCCCAGGCCAATTCTTCGGCAGAGAGGACGCGGGTGCGGGCGGCCTGAAGCCGGATGCGGGCAGCCACGAGGCGCACCAGTTCGGCGCGGGCATAGGTGTTGAGCGCGACGCTCTCCTGCACATCCTCGGTTTCGGAAATCCGCGTGACGATGTCGGAAATGCGCAGGGCGGCTTGGCGGATCGCGGCGGGTGAGTTGCTGCCATAAAAGGCCGCCCCATGACCCGTGAGCGAGAGGTTGGCATTGGCGAGAAGCGCCGGGTCGATCGTGCCAAGCGCATCGATCCCGCCGATACGGCTCAGATAGAGATTGTAGCGCTCCGGGATGACCTGGACGTAGTGCTGGGTCTCGCGGAAGGGTGGCACGCCGCCATACTCGAAAACCCGGCCGGGTCCGGCGTTATAGGCCGCGAGGGCGTTGATGATGTTGCCATCGAATGTGTTGAGCTGGGTCGCGAGATAACGCGCGCCGCCATGCACCTGCAGATAGGGGCTGTCATAGTATTCCGGGTTGATGCCGAGATCGCTGGCGGTGCCCGGCATGATCTGGGTGAGACCATAGGCGCCGACGGGAGACCGTGCCCCAATCGTAAACCGGCTTTCCTGCCAGATCAGCGCTTGCAGCAACGCGCGCCACTGGACGGGCGAGAGCCCTGCGCGGCCAACACCTGCAAAGCCGCTGGTCTCCTGGGCCACGCGGATGATGAGCTGCTCGATGTTCTCGGCGGCATCCCCGAACATCTGCGCACCGCCGGGATTGGGATCGATCTCGCCCGTGCCATAGACGGCTTCCACGGAACGGTCCGGATCGCCGCTGCCGCTCTCCAGCCCCGAGACCATGGCTGGTAAGCCCTGGCCGCCAAAGCTGGTCTGGGCATCGAGGATGCGTTGCAGGGTTTCCAGTTGCTCGCGTTCGATCTCGGCAATGAGCTCGCGTACGGCGAGCTTATCGGCCTGCAGGGCCAAGTCGGCCTCGCGATCGCCTGTTTCGACGATATCACGCGCGGTCAGCCCACTGTCATTGGTCGGCACACCTTGGGATAAGGCGGCGCCAGGCAGCAGGCAAAGGGCCAGGATATGAGGCAGGCTAGACTTCAATGTCGCGATCCGGGGTGCCGAGCGGTGCGAAGTGGCAATCCTGGGCTGTCGCTGCCGTCGAGGCGAGAAAGGAAAAGCAATTGGCCTGCGGCTCCCGATACTGGGTGCAGGAGGCCAGCGCGCCGAGCGCAGCCAAAGCGATAAGAATACGGATCATGAAAGCCTCCAGAAGTCTGGGCGGTCGCGGTAATCTGCGCCAACAAGCGCTTCGCCTTTCTCCATGCCGCCGAGGATGGTGAGATTGGGCCCAAGGGCGCTCAGATCGGCATCGACGACGATGGAGCCTTGGTCATCGCGGATCAGCGCCAAACGGCTGTTGCTGCCCGTGTTGAGAAGGACGTCGAGCTCCTTCGCCGTGAGGTTCAGCATGGCGTAATCGGACGCATTGGCGCGGATATTGGGGAGCAGGATCTGCGTCGGCACCGCCTCGATGATGGTCTTGCCGGTCCGGGTGCGCTCGAGCTGGCTCGCGTATTGCGTCATCATCACCGCGACGGTGTTCTGCTTGCGCGCGGTCACCAGCCAGTTCGACAGCCGCTCGGCGAAATACGCGTTATCGAGGGCCTTCCAGGCCTCGTCGATCACGATGATGGTGGGGCGGCGATCCTCGATCTCGCGTTCGACCCGGCGGAAAAGATAGGAGAGGACCGCCATCCGCTCCTTGTCGGCCTCGCTGTCGAGAATACCGGTCAGATCGAAGCCCACCACATCGCCTTTGAGCGAGAAGGTGTCCTCGAGGCTCTGCCCGAAGATCCAGCCATAGCGGCCGTCTTCGGTCCACTCGAGCAGGCGCTGGTGCAGATCGCCGCCATCATCGGTGGACACAAAAAGCGATGCGAAATCCCGCCAGTTCCGCAGGGCCGGATTGGAGGCCTGTGCGTTCTGGCGGACGACTTCCTGGATGCGGTTGGTCTGTGCGGGCGTCAGGGGCTTGTCAGCGCGGTAGAGCAGGGTTGCGAGCCAGTCCGAGAGCCAAGCGGTGCCGCGTGCATCGGTTTCGGTCCAGAGCGGATTGAGCCCGGTGGCTTGCCCGGCTTTCAAGGACGCATAGCGCCCGCCATTGGCTCGGACCGCCATCTCCATACCGAGACGGTAGTCGAAGACGAAGATCCGTGCCCCCGCTCGACGGGCCTGCGTCATGAGAAAGGCGGAGAGAACTGACTTGCCAGAGCCCGGCCTGCCCATGATCAAGGTGTGCCCGCTGGTGGGTTCTTTGTCGGGGCTGCCCTGCTCGTGATAGGAAAACCGATAGGCGCTTTGCTCCGGCGTGGGAAACAGGGTGATGACTTTGCCCCAGGGCAGTTTGCTGGCGGGTTTGCCAAGCTGCGTCCGGTGGAAGGCGGCAAAATCCGCGAAATTGCGATTGGTGATGGCGCTGGCGCGCACGCGCTTGGGCTGGTTGCCGGGATGCTGGCTGAGGTAATGGGCCTTGGCCGCCACCCGCTCGCCAATCATCTTTACGCCTTCGGCCGCGGCGGCGTTGACGATCTCGGCGCTCAGGGTCTGCAGCTCGTCCAGCGTGTCGCAGTAGATCGTCACGACCATGTGGTGTTCGCCAAAGCTCTGACGCTTGGCCTCGAGATCATCGGCCGCGATATCGAGCGCTTCCATCAGCGAGAGGGCCGCATCCTGCGAGGCCTGCATCTGGCGCTTCTGTCGTTTGATCCGGCCCGCCATGAGGCTCGAATTGATCGGGGTGAAGGAATGCGTGACGATCATGTCGACCGGCAGGTTCAGCATGTCGAACATGGTGCAGGAGGTGGCCTCGGAGTATTCCCCGATGGTGAAGCTCTTGCCGTAGCGATGCCCCACGACGCCTTCGGAAAGTTCGAAGTGATCGTCGAGGAAGATCACGCGGGTGTTAGCGACGTTGAAGGACAGGAAGCCGTATGTATTGGCGGGATAGAGCGGCAGCTCGCGCCCCGTGTTGAGCGCCCCGAGAAAGCCGATGAGCTCGCCGCTCTTCGCGGAAAGGACATGCGGGTTCAGCTCCGTCAGGCCCGAGAGGAAGACATTCACGGCCTCGCCCAGGCGGCGCAGGCGTTTCTGGGTTTCTTCCTTGAAGCGATCCGGCGCGCTGCGGCTGAGGAACGGCAGGAAACTCTTCGGGGGAGGGCGGTGGATCACCGTGAGGGTAAGCGTCTTGTCCCTGAGCCCACTCGTCTCAAGCTTCTTGTGCCAGAGCCGGTCGACCTCGCCTGCGAAGCTGTCCTCGCGCACCGGCTCCAGTCCTGGCGCAATCGCCTTGGAAACCTTGTGGACATAATAGCTGAACTCCGGTCCCAGCTGCGCGATGATCCGGGCAAAGAGCGCCGTCACCTTGTCGAGATAAGCGTCATCCGTCGTATAGCTGTTGACCCCGTCGAGCCGGATGCACTGGAAAAGCTCGTTCACCCGCGTCCGGACTGTCTGGTCATCGACCAGGCTGACATAGGGAAGCATATGCGCGAGCCGCGTCTCTCGCGCATACCAGTCCGGCGTCAGGGTGCGGGGATCAAGCGTTTCGTCCTGGGCTTTATTAGGGCGCATAGCTGTCCCCGCCGTGTCTGCTTCGGTTCCGGGTGGGCGGCGTTTCCTGCAGCGCGGTCATCATCACGTCGATAAAGCGCGGATCCCAATCGGCGGCCTTCCAGAGCACCGGATAGAGTAGGGCGGCGACACCAAGCACCGCGATGTGCTGGACCCAGACGAAAAAGAGCACCGAACCGAAGAGCCAGACCATCGCGTACATGATGGGCAGGCCCAGAAGCTTGGGCGGGCGTACGAGGCCCAGAAAGAGAGGCGAACGCTCAGCCACCGGCAAAGACCGCGGCAACGATGGTGGGGGCGGCGGCAACACCGGCGATCCCGACGAGGACCCAGAGCGCCTGGCGCAGATCGATGATATTGAAAAACCAGCTCAAGAAAACGCCGAGGACCGCGAGCGTCGCGATGACGACGCCGAGCGGGCCGGTCAGCGCATCGACAATGCCTTGCAACAAGCTTTGGATCGGGGAGAGATCGATGCTCTGTGCAAGGGCGGGTTCGGCAATCAGCAGGAATAGCGCCAAGCTGGCAATGAAGAGCGTTGAAACCTGTCTCATGAATTTGATCCTTCCAATCGGGTCACGACGGCCATCACGCGGGCCACGTGGTTCTGGGTTTCTCTGTATGGGGGAATGCCGCCATATTGGCGCACGGCGTCGGGTCCGGCGTTGTAGGCAGCAAGGGCGAGGCGCGGATCGCCGAAGCTCTCCAGCATCATCGCGAGGTAGCGGGCCGATCCGTCGAGGTTTTGCTGCGGATCACGCGGGTCGACGCCGAGATCGCGTGCCGTGGCGGGCATCAGCTGGCCAAGACCGATGGCCCCCGCGCTGGAGATTGCATCCTGCCGATATGCGCTCTCTACCTCGATATTGGCGCGGTAAAGGGTCAGCCACTCCGTGACGGACAGCCCCGCGCGGCGAAGACCGGGATGGCCAGCATAGCGCAGGGCGGTGGCTTCAATGGCAGTAAGAACATCCGCACGGGGTAGGGGAGCAGGCCGCGAGAGGGCTACCATCTGGATTTCGTCTGGCCCAACGTCAGTCTCACCGAGGATCGCCAGCCCATCAGCCGCAGACCCTTGACCAATGCCGTCATTGTAGTTGCGGGCAAAACTGCTTTGGGAGCGAGATGGGGTCAGGGAGCCATCGCTCTCCATGACCAACACCATCTGCGCAGAAGCTGGAGTGGTCAGAAACCAGAAGAGAAAAAGGCTACTTGCTACCGCCTTTGTCGGTTGCCGTGAGCTTATGCGCGGTCCGCTGGCCTTCCTCAAGTGGCACATCGGCATTGGAAAACCCGATGCCAATGAGGAAGGAGACCACGCCGGTGATCGTCTTGAACTCGCGGATCTTGATATCGTTATACGTGGTGCGAGTGCGGGCGGTGACCAGGAGCTTTTCCACGCCCTCGTCAGAGACGGCACGCATGATCCAGACCCCGTAATAGCTCGGGCCCTTCTTGTGTGCCGATTCCTGGCACAGGATTTCAGCGCTATAGCCGCTTTCCACGAGTTCGCGGAAACGCGCTTCCGTAACCACATTTGGTGCTTCGATGTCCCAGTTCATGGCCCGGCCCACGCTTTCTCCAAAAACGCAACGCCTGGGCATTCCTACTTGAAGCCCAGAGTTACGATAGTATATTAATGACCGCAAGATATATTGCGACAGATACGGCTGTATCTCGGTTACTCAAACTCTAGGCACGGCCATTGGCGTCTATCAAGGAAATAAGAGGTTCTAGAAACCTGTGGTTGCGGAGCCTGCTTGCTCTGCAAGCCATAGCCATGGTCATCCTCCTCCCTGGCGCAAGTTCCGCGGAATCCTGTCTTCCACCGCCCCGTCCCTTCCTGCCAAGCGATTCGCAAGCGGCCCGTGACTACACCGACCTCATCCGCGCCGATTTCGAGAGCTACATCCAAGATATCCAAAGCTATTTTCGTTGCCTGGACGACGAACGCGCCCGTGCGTTCGAGGAAGCGCGGGAGGTCAGCGAGGACTATGGACGATTCTTGCAATTGGTAGGGGATTGATGGGCTATCCAGGGAAGATCAGACTTGTAGCCCATGGAAACCCGACGCCGATAACACCCTCAAATATCTACTTTTTAGATAACAGATTTCATCCGCTAGCGACGTCACAAAAGGTATGTGACGCGTGGCGAAAACGATCAGAAGCAAAGGACAAGAGGCTTTGTGCCAGGCGTTGGTCGACGCCCGGATTAAAGCGGGACTCAGCCAACAACAACTGGCCGCCAAACTCAAGCGGCACCAGTCGTTTGTTGCGCGTCTTGAAAGCGGCGAACGGCGCATCGATGTCGTCGAATTCACCGTCTTGGCACGGATCATCGGGTTCGAGAAAGATGAGGTTTTGTCGATTGTCGAAGCCGCCACGGAGTCCGACCACAGGATTTGAACAGAATGATATTTCAAAGACAGCAAAGCGTATTTTTCGCGGTGTGAGTATCGCTCCCTCAAGGAAGCCCAACTAACCAAAATCAACGAAGTCCGGCGCGCGGTCGTAGTGAACGCTCTGCAACCCCATGCCGCAATTCGCAGCGCCACAGTGCAGGAAGTCAGTAAACAGTGAACGAAGATGAGGTCGAAGGCGTCGCGATTGCGAATTTGATCGGGACGGACGAGTGTAGTGTTGTCGGTTGGGTGTATCGCTGGAATACCGGCGCGCTCGCAGTGCGGTGGAACGTCAGCGGTCCGCAGCGGGTTTCAAGCATTCAGCCGGACCTCGGTGATGCGGAGAAGGGTGAAATTGACTTCGATGGCTTGAAGAGAATTCGAAGACGCGGCAGCGGGAAAGATCGGCCGTAGCAACGTCGAAGCTCAATGCGGATGGCAGTTGAGAAACAGTACCCGGAAGAAACTGGACCTCGAGAACGTTTGTGGCGAAGGCCTCGAACTTGCCCAAAGTGTCGGATGCTGCACGGTGAACCAACCGATAGAATGGGCGAGGCCGTTCGCTGCGGGTGCGAATTGGCGGGGGATAGGCAGTAAAACGGCACCCAGTCTTCGTTTTAGCATGCATGGCAGCCCCAAATGCTCTGAGTGGTTTCAAAGGTACGATGCAATGGCCTTGCCCAAATTCGAAACTCACAGAAATTTTACTGGGATCCCGTGTCAGCGCGCCTTGACCTTACAGTTACTGGATACCCTATCTATTGGTGACAGCGCTTACCCAAAACTTGGCACATCTTGATCTGCGTCATGGTGAAAAATGCGACAAATGCTATGGGAAGTCACCAATCTTGGAGTTCAACGTGGCTAATGCATCGGTATATTGGAAGAAATTGACCCGGTATGTCGGTACGGCAATTCTGTTGCTTTCAATTGCAATAACAACCGCGAACTCCGCGTCCCACCAGCTCGAAATGGAAAGTATTGGGCTCGACCCAGTTTCGGTTGTTACCACACAGACCGCGTTCGCATTGGATGAAGTCTTGGAGTCGGAAGATTCAGACTATTCCTATTGCCCGGACGGGTTTTTGTGCCATTCGCAACCAGTTCTGCAGAGCACGTCCTTTCGCGTGAAAGTTAGGCATTTGCTTTCTGGCACCGTGCGACCTGACTCAGGAATCTCGTTGACTGGGCGTTCTACAGACGTCGAGATCCCTCCGCCGCTTCGCGAGCGCGCCTGACGCGCAACTTCGGGAAAAACGCACTTCCATTACACTTTACCGATTGCTGCGCGTCGCCGCCCTGACGCGGTGCCGAACCTGTGGTGGTTCGCGGTTCCGACAAGGCGAGTCAAACAGTTCATCGGAAGATGAACCCACAATCGAAAACCAAATCGAAAAAGGCTCCACACCATGAAATGCAATTCTGTATTTACGATAATCGTCGCGGCAACGGCTTTCTCGGCCACAACAACCCTGGCAGGGACGGATCGCGTCTTTATTCCCGAAGGAAGCGCGGATGCAGTCAGGATAGTCGATGCCACATCAGGAGCGGTTCTTGGGCGCATAGACGACATCCAGGCCGTTCATGGGCTCGCCGGCCACCGAAATTCTCCATATCTGATAGCCGGCAGCTACATGGAATCTGACCGCGAAGCTCTCGCCGACATGGCAACGCCCTCGGATGTCAGCGAAGACGAACATGTCGCCCATCACGCCAAACCGAAAGAGGTCCTTGGGCCGGCAGATGCGGGCGTGAGCCTGTTGTCGGTCATCGACGCGGCCAGCGGCAAACTACTCCGAAAGATCGAGGTCCCCGGTGCCGTGCATCACGTCGCGATTTCGCCGGACGGGCGGTTCGCTGTATCGACCCACCCCAATGGCGACGGCATTTCTGTTGTGGATCTCGAAACCTTCGAGCTGTCCGCCTGGGTCCCCACGGGCGCAATGCCGAACTACGTCGGCTTTGGCACCGATCCGAGCGTCGCTTATGTGTCGAATGCCGGCAACGGTACGGTCAGCGAGGTTGATCTCGAGATCGGCATTGTTCGCCGAAACATGATCGCGGGCGAGGCGCCCGAGCATCTGGCCATAAGTCCGGACAAAGGCTCTATGTTTGTCGCTGACGCTGACATCGGGCGGGTCGTCGAGATAGAGCTCGCAACCGGCAGGGAATCGCGCACCTTTGAGATCGGCGGCGAGATTCACGGATTGGATCTTTCCGAGGACCAAACCCACCTCATTGTCGCCGCGAAGGAAACCGATCGACTTGTATCGATCGACCTCGACTCCGGCAAAATTATCAGCCGCGCGCTGTCCCCCGCCCCCTATCACCTGACGACGATTCCCGGGACCGGGACGGTGTTCGTCTCCAGCCGTGACGAGCCCAAGGTATGGATTGTCGATGCCGACACGCTGAAAGCCACGAAGGAATTCCCGATCGAGGGTGAAGGGCATCAGATGGTGGCGATGGGGAACGAGTGATCCGCCGCACTATTCCCTGCGAAAGGAGGTAACGATGAGCTTTCACGGTCAACCAACGCTTCGGTTTCTCGGCGCAGCCGGCACCGTGACCGGCTCGCGCTATCTGGTCGAGTGGGGTCGCCGGAGGATTCTGTTGGATTGCGGATTGTTCCAGGGTTTCAAGCAATTGCGGCGCCGCAACCGGAAACCTTTTCCGGCGCGTCCAAGTACGATTGACACGGTCCTTCTGACCCACGCGCATCTGGATCACTCCGGTTACCTTCCGGCGCTGATCCGCGCGGGGTTTCGTGGCCGGGTTCTGTGTACCCCGGCCACGAAGGAGCTGTGCGGCCTGATCCTGCCCGACAGCGGACACCTTCAGGAAGAGGAGGCAAAATACGCGCGCCGTAAAAAGTACTCAGACCACAAGAAACCGAAGCCGCTCTACACGTTAAACGATGCCAAAGCGGCGCTGGAGCAGCTTGCCACCGTCGACTTCGAGCAACGCATCGATCTGGGTGACGGCATCTACGCAGAGTTCATTCCGGCCGGACATTTACTAGGTGCGGCGCAGATCAGGCTGACGCTCAACGGCACCACCGTGCACTTCAGTGGCGATTTGGGCCATGACAAGGACCCACTGATGCGGGACCAGTGCCGTTTGGTGGGGCGGACGTGCTGGTGTGCGAATCCACCTATGGTAACCGCAAGCACTCCGATATTTATCCGGAGGCAGAGCTTGTGCCGGTGCTGAAGCGCGTGTTCGCGCGCGGCGGTACCGTGCTGATCCCGTCGTTTGCCGTCGGGCGGGCGCAAGGACTGATGTACCACATCGCCCGCCTGATGAAGCGTGACGAGATTCCGTATGTCCCGGTCTTCCTCAACAGTCCGATGGCTGTGGATGCGACCGAGATCTACCACCGGCACCACGACGAGCACCATGTCAGTTGGGAAGACTGCGTGAACATGTTCCGCGTGGCCAAGCGGGTAAACACGGTCAAGCAGTCGAAGGCGCTCAATACCCGGCAGGGCCCCATGATTATCATTTCGGCGAGCGGGATGCTAACGGGCGGGCGTATCCTGCACCATTTGATCAGTTTCGGCGGAGATCGGAGGAATGCGATCATCTTGTCGGGATTTCAGGCCGGTGGAACGCGCGGTGCAACGTTGGCAAACGGGCAGCGAAAACTGCGCATTTTCGGACGTGAGCATCGGATCGACGCCGAGGTCGTACAACTCGAGACATTTTCGGGCCATGCGGATGCAGACGAAATCCTGACCTGGATGGATGCCGGGCGGCCGCCGAAGATGACATATCTAACCCACGGCGAGCCAGAGGCCGCGGACACGTTGCGCCGCCGGGTTGCGCATGAGCTGGGGCGCAATGCCCGCGTGCCCGAACATCTGGAAACCATCCGTCTGGACGCGCCGAAATGAATGACGAACACAATACTTTGGCCCTGATGCCCGCCGGGATCGATACTTACCGCCAGCCGGTGGTCTACATGCGAGAGGACTGCCACCTGTGCCGCTCGGAGGGTTTTGCCACCCATACCCGCATCGAGGTGGAGGTAGCGGGCAAACGGATCATCGCAACGCTCAACGTCGTCACAGGCGGCGATTGGCTGCCGCCGCATATCGCCGCTCTCAGCAACGCGGCCTGGGATGCTCTGGGGCCAGAGACAGGGGCAATAGGCCGGTTTTCGCACCCCGAACCTCCTGCATCGGCCTCGGCTATCCGCACCAAGGTTTATGGTGGTCGGCTGGACGGCGACGCCTGTCGTGCCATCATCGCCGATACGATGGACCGCCGACTGTCCGACCTAGATCTCGCTGCATTCGTGACGGCCTGCGCGGGTGACAGAATGGACGAGGCTGAAACCATCGCGCTGACAGTGGCGATGCGCGATGCCGGAAAGCGGATGGACTGGGGCGCGGGGCCTGTGCTGGACAAGCATTGCGTCGGCGGCCTACCGGGCAATCGGACAACGCCGATCGTGGTGGCGATCGTGGCCGCAGCCGGGCACCTGATCCCCAAGACATCCAGCCGCGCCATCACTTCACCCGCCGGAACCGCTGACACGATGGAAGTTATGGCACCGGTCGCGCTGGACATCGCTGCCTTGCGCCGCGTGGTCGAAACCGAGGGCGGCTGCATCGTCTGGGGCGGTGGGCTGGATCTCAGCCCGGCCGACGACATGCTGATCCGTATCGAGCGCCCGCTCGACTTTGACAGCGAGGGGCAGATGGTGGCCAGTATCCTGTCCAAAAAGGCGGCTGCCGGGTCCAACCACGTGCTGATCGACATGCCCGTGGGACCGACCGCCAAGGTGCGCTCGGTTGACGCCGCGCAGATGCTCACAGACCGGTTACGGGTCGTGGCTGACGCTTTGGGTCAAGAGATCGCCATTCATCTCAGCGACGGGTCGACCCCGGTGGGCCGGGGCATTGGACCGGCGCTGGAGGCACATGACGTTTTGGCAGTTCTTCGGCGCGCGCCGGACGCGCCTGCTGACCTGCGCGAAAGGGCGTTGGATGTTGCCGGCGCCCTGCTTGATCTTGCTGGAGACGACGGACGACAACGGGCAAAAGAGATATTGGACAGCGGTGCGGCCGAGGCGACCTTCATGGCGATTTGCGCCGCACAGGGTGGGTTCACCGAACCCGGTCAAGCGCCGCAGCGGCAAGTGGTTGCCGCCGCCCGCGCAGGTGTGATCGCAGCTATCGATAACCGCCGCATCGCCAAGATTGCCAAACTGGCCGGCGCACCGGGGCGCAAGACGTCCGGCGTTGTGCTGCTGGCACGTGTCGGGGATGCGGTCGAGCGGAACCAGCCGCTTTATGAAATCCACGCCGAAACCCCGGGCGAACTGGCATGGTCTAGGGACTATGCCGACAGCGGTGAGAACCCGTTTGGAATCGAGGATCCCCGATGACCCCACTTTTTCTGGCATTTCCCGGCATGGAGCCCCAGTCGCACCGCATCGCCGATCTGATGGATGGCGAGACGCATCCGGTCGTACTCCACCAGTTTCCCGATGGCGAAACGCTGGTCACTCTTCCGCAGGGCGTCGACGGGAGGGCGGTCAGTGTCGTGGCCAGCCTGCGCGATCCTGACCGGCTGGCCCTGCCGCTGCGCTTTGCCGCCGAAACCGCCCGCGAATTGGGGGCGGCCAGCGTCGGCCTGATTGCGCCTTATCTGAGCTACATGCGGCAGGACCGGCGATTTGCACCCGGTCAGGCGATCAGCGCGCCGATTTTTGCCCGATTTTTTGAACAATCCTTTGACTGGCTCGTTACGGTCGATCCGCATCTGCACCGCATTTCTGCGCTGGAGGAGGTATTCCATTTCCCGGCACTCAGGGTCGCCTCAGCCCCGCTGATTGCGGAGTGGATCGCGGCGAACGTGCCTGATGCAGTGATCCTGGGCCCCGACAGCGAAAGCCAGCAATGGGTGGCCGACGTCGCCGCTTTGGCCGATAAGCCGTATGAAGTGCTGACCAAGGTCCGCTCGGGCGACCGGACGGTCGAAATCAGTGTGCCGGAAAGCACGGCTTTGATGCAGGGCACGCCCGTTGTCCTTGATGATATCGCGTCGGCCGGGCGGACGATGACGCGGGCCATTGAACTCCTTCACGCCGCCGGAACCAAGCCGCCGGTCTGCATCATCATACACGCCGTTTTTGCTGGCAACGCCTACCATGATATCCTTGCCGCAGGTGCAGAGCGGGTCATTACGACCGACAGCATACCGCATGCCAGCAACGCCATCGGGCTGGCCCCTTTGCTGGCTCCGGCCGTGCAATCGGCCGCGCGGGCCGCGCGAGACAAAAGCCGGATTTCCGAAACACCAATGGAAGCACAAAAATGAAAAATCACGATCATCACACCAATGCCGAGACCGAAGACACGTTCTATGTTTGCCCAATGCACTCTGAAGTGCGTCAGGATGGGCCGGGTGAATGCCCGAAATGCGGGATGCATCTGGTGGCGGCGGCGGAAGCTGAAGCGCACGCGCATCACGATCACCATACCCACGAGCATCATGGCCATGACGAGAGCGTTGATGGTGAATACGATGTGGTGCCAGCCGGATATGAAGGTGCTGTCTACACCTGCCCGATGCATGCGCAGGTGCGCCAGACGCATCCCGGATCCTGCCCCATCTGCGGCATGGGGCTGGAGCTGGAAAGCGCGGCCATGGCAGAGGAAGGCCCCAACCCCGAACTGGTGGATTTCACGCGCCGCTTCTGGGTCGGCACGGTTCTGACCATTCCGCTTCTGGTCTTCACCATGGGGCCCTTTGTCGGTTTTCCGGGCGTGCGCGAGATCTTTGGCGAACGCGCCACGCTTTGGATCGAACTGGTGCTTGGAACCCCGGTGGTCTGGTGGTGCGGCTGGCCCTTCATGGTGCGCGGCTGGAAATCGTTCCGGACCCGAAACCTGAACATGTTCTCGCTGATTTCCATGGGAGTTCTGGCCGCTTGGTTGTTCAGTGTCGTAGCCGTTCTGAAGCCTGACATCTTCCCCGACGGGTTCCGCGACGCCGAGGGTCACGTCGGTGTCTATTTCGAAGCGGCGGCGGTGATTGTCACGCTGGTCTTGCTGGGTCAGGTGATGGAGCTGCGCGCGCGTGAAGGCACCGGCAAAGCGATCCGGGCGCTTCTGGACATGGCGGCCAAGACCGCGCGAATTCTCCGTGAGGACGGCAGCGAAGATGAAATCCTGCTTGAAGATGTCCAGGTCGGAGATCGCCTGCGGGTGCGGCCCGGCGACAAGGTGCCGGTGGACGGCGTCGTGACCGAGGGCCGATCGTCGATCGACGAAAGCATGATCTCCGGCGAACCGATCCCGGTGGAAAAGGTCGCGGGCGATGCCGTGACCGGCGCTACGATCAACGGTACGGGTTCGCTGGTGATCGAGGCCACTCGTGTTGGCGCCGACACCATGCTGGCGCAGATCGTCGAGATGGTGTCGAACGCCCAGCGTTCGCGCGCGCCGATCCAGAAATACGCCGATCAGGTCGCCGGATATTTTGTTCCGGCAGTGATCGCCATTGCGGTATTGGCCTTCATCGGATGGGCGATGTGGGGGCCGGCCCCTGCGCTCAGCTACGCACTGATCGCGGCCGTCGCGGTTCTGATCATCGCCTGCCCCTGTGCGCTTGGCCTTGCTACACCGATGTCGATCATGACGGCCACCGGACGCGGTGCACAAGCGGGTGTGCTGATTAAAAACGCCGAGGCACTGGAGCGGTTTGAAAAGATCGACACGCTGATCGTTGACAAGACCGGTACCCTGACCATGGGTCAGCCTCGGCTGGTAGCGGTATTGCCCGAAGAAGGGCATGACGAGGCCGAAGTCCTAGGTCTTGCAGCGACGCTCGAAAAAGGCTCCGAGCACCCACTGGCTGAAGCCATCGTCGAGGGCGCTGAGGAACGCGGCGTAGCCATGGGCAAGGCAAGCGACTTCGAGGCGGTGACCGGAAAGGGTGTCAAGGGCACCGTCGACGGCAAGTCGGTGGCGTTAGGCAATCGCAAATTGATCGAGGATCTGGGATTGCGCCCCGGCCCGCTAACCGAGGTGGCCAACGCGCGCCGGGACGAAGGCGAGACGGTGATGTTCGTCGTGGTGGAAAATGCGCTGGCCGGGCTGGTCTCTGTCTCTGACCCGGTCAAGGAAACCACGCCTGCCGCACTGAAGGCCCTGCACGAGTTGGGGTTCCGCATCATCATGGCCACTGGGGACAACGAGCGGACTGCCAAAGCGGTCGCCGCACGCCTGGGCATCGACGAAATCCGCGCCGACGTTCTGCCTGAGGACAAGGTGACGATCATCAAGGAACTTCAGGCCAATGGCGCCAAGGTTGCAATGGCCGGTGATGGCGTCAACGATGCTCCGGCGCTGGCCCAGGCTGATGTGGGCATCGCCATGGGCACCGGGGCCGACGTGGCTATCGAAAGCGCCGGGATCACGCTGGTCAAGGGCAACCTCGACGGGATCGTTCGCGCCCGGCGTCTGGCCCGCGCCACTATGCGTAACATCCGCCAGAACCTGTTCTTTGCGCTGATCTACAACGCTTCGGGCGTGCCAGTGGCCGCCGGTGTATTGTTTCCCTTCTTTGGCATTCTCATCAGCCCGATGTTCGCCGCCTTCGCCATGAGTGCATCGTCAATTTCGGTGGTGCTGAATTCGCTACGGCTGAGAAGTGCCAAGATATGATGGGGCGTGTGTGGATTTTAGGCGGAACCGGCAAAGTTGCCACCGAGCTGATCGGACTTTTAACGCCGGATGCGGGTGAGATCATCACAATCTCCCGTCATCCAGCCACCGCGGGCCGCGCACGAGAGCATGTTCAAATGGACCTTTCGCGGCCACTGACACTGCCGGCGTTCAGGTCCGGCGACCGCATCGTCAATCTGACCGAGGCGACAAGCCCGCGCGTCGTTGCCGCAGCGATCAAACGCGGCGCCATCTTCATCGAAACCTCGGCCGCGATCGGCTATGTGAAGTCACTGCGCGGTGCGGCAAGCGACACGGAGGGGTCAGGGCAATTCATAGGCTGCGTTGGCATGGCGCCGGGTCTGACCAACCTTATGGCGCATCGGGTCGTTCAGGATCAACCTGGCACCAGGCACTTGAGAATTGCGGGTGAGCTGGGTTTGGGCGAGCATGCCGGTCCCGCGGCAACCCAGTGGTTCTTCAAGAGCCTTGAGACAAACGGCAAATCGACGTCGTCGCAATCGTTCAAGACTGGCCAGAAGATCTGGAAGGTGTCCTTCGACGCCAGACAACCGAAACGACTTGCCCTGAACTTTCCCTTCGTTGAACGGGAAATTCTGGCCGAGGAGCTGTCGCCACAAGTCGAAACTGTCGAAACCTATCTGGCGCTGTCACCGTCTTGGGTTACGCAGCTACTCCTTTTCGGGTTGAGACTGGGGTTTGGCGGGATGCTGGCCCAAAACGCGCACATGTTGACCAAGCTCGCGCTAGCCGGTCCCACATTCGGCAGTGCGACAACCCGGATCGTCGCGCGGGGGACCGATGCGGCGGGCCAGACTACCGGGTTTTTGCGTCTCGCCACAGGTGAGCAGAGCCGCGCCACAGCCGCGGTGATCGCCGCGGTCGCACGACGATCGAGCGATGAACCGATGCAGCGCATCACGACGATCGCGGATTGGGTGGGTTTGGAGGCAGTCGTCAACGCCATTCGCCAGGCGTGTCGGGGGACTGTTCTGTCTGCCGGGGCGGTACCAGCTGCCGATCCAACTGCCCAGGCATTTAGCAGGCGCGAACAGGAGTTTGGGTCATGACTCATACGCACGATATCACTTCTGATCGCGACAAGATAAATCTAACCAGCGCCGTGGCCATGGGAACTGGCGTGATGACCGGCGCGGGGATTTTCGCGCTGACGGGCCAGATCGCCGGGCTTGCAAAGCCGCGGTTTCCGCTGTCGTTCATTGCAGGCGCAATTGTCACGGCGTTCGGTGCATACCTACATCGCCATGTCGAACCGGTGGCCGTCTTCCTGAGGGGGCTCCTGTTCCCGGTCTTCGGAAACCTAATCAGCCCGAAGTTCACCGCCTTAGCGATGAGCGCCTCGTCGATTTCGGTGGTGCTGAAATCGCTGCGACCGCGCCGCGCAAAAATTTGAAAGGAATACCTATGACAATGCAACACAAGACAGATCAAGAAACCCAGACTGCAAACCCCCAAGCCACGCAGACACCGTCATTCTGGAAATCGCGCGCCGGGATCTATTTGATCGTCGCGCTGGTTCTGGCGGGGCTGCTTTTGGGTTACGAACACCGCGTGCACATATTCGCCAGTAACTGGATCCTCTGGCTGCCACTTCTGATTTGCGTCGGAATGCATTTTTTCATGCATGGAGGCCATGGTGGGCACGGATCCGGAGGCAAAAAATCATGACCGATCCCGAAACTTCCTATGGATTGTGGCTGTTGGTCTTTATCAATTCGGCTGTCTTCATTGTCTTCGCCTTCAGCTTCTTCAAGCCGCAGACATCGCGCGATTGGCGTAGCTTCGGCGCCTTCAGTGCCTTTATCGTTGCACTCTTCGCTGAAATGTATGGCTTCCCACTGACAATCTTTTTTCTTTCCGGGTGGTTGCAGTCAAATTGGCCAGGGATCGACTGGTTCGCCCATGATAGCGGGCACCTGCCGGAAATGATCCTGGGTTGGCGGTCAAATCCGCATTTCGGGCCGTTCCATTTTCTCAGCTTCGCCCTGATCGGTGCTGGCTTCTGGCTGATCTCGCTGGCCTGGCACCATCTCTGGGCAGCGCAGCGGCAGGGACGCCTGGCGATGACGGGACCCTACGCCTGGATCCGGCATCCGCAATATGCCGGCTTCGTTCTCATCATGGCCGGGTTCCTCGTGCAGTGGCCGACGTTGCTCACACTCGCGATGTTCCCGGTGCTCGTCTGGATGTATGTGCGCCTCGCCCGGAGTGAGGAAGCTGACAGCGCCTCGCGTTTCCGCGACACATGGGCCTCGTATGCGGCGCAAGTACCCGCTTTCTTCCCGCGCAAAAATCACCGTGCCACTCGTTTCCAAACGACGAGCATCCAGAACCCGGTACTCGACTCAAACCGCAATCCAACTGCAACTCGGCAGGACAAGGAATTGTGAATTCGCTGCCATTCAGGAGAACGCCGATATGAGTTTCAAATGCTTTCTCTCAGGAGCCATTTTCGCAGGGCTCGCCTCCTCGGCCGCAGCGCACGAGTTCACGGCGGGTTTGCTCGTCACCGGATCGGACGCTGTGCCCCGCCTGACCGAAGTGGTGAACGGATTTCTGCTGGCGGCTGATGAACGCGACGGCCATGCCAACGAGACTTCGGATGGTCATCTCGGGGGCGTGGACGTGCAGATTCTGCCCCTTCCCCATGGGTCCAGTGCCGGGTTGACCGGGCTTTCCGGAAATCCCTCGCAGCGTCCCGATGTCGTCGTGATCTTCGGCGACGAACCGGTGCAACACGCGATGCTTCCGCCGGGGGTCCCAATCGTACGGCCCGGCACATTACCGCCCGACCCGGTCTGGCAACAGGGCAATTTCGCCGACCGTTATCGCGCGGCCTACGGCATGACGCCGACGCGGGATGCGGCAAGTGGTTACAACGAAGCGCGCCGACTCGATCACGCGATCCGCCCGCTCGACGGCCTGTCTCCGACGGACGCATTCCAGACCAGCATAAAAGCAACTTCCGGAGGTACTGAATGGTGACTTCGCAACCGACCCTCTCCAGGCATGTAATCGTTCTCGCGCTGGCAATTCTCCTGGGTTACGCGCTTTTGTTGTCGCGCTCGGAATGGTCAGAGATGCACCGCTATAACCGGGCCGTCGGCGACGTCTCACTAATCCTCCTTTCCATGGCAATGGCAATTGGACCCGTATTGCGATTGACCAACTGGAAATGGGTCCGCAGACTCCTTCTCTATAGGCGCGAGCTCGGGATTTGGTCCGTAGTCGCCGCCTTTATCCACACAGTGATCATCCTAATCGGGTGGGTGGAACTGGATATTTGGCGCCTGTTCGGGTTCGAGTTCCACCCGGAGTTGCAACAATACGTCATGGTCCGCCATGGGTTTGCACTTGCCAACGCGTTGGGCGTTGTGGCGTTGCTATACGGTTTCGTGCTGGCAGGCACCTCGAACGACCTGAGCCAGCGTGTGCTGGGTGCCAGCGTATGGAAGTTTTTACAGCAAGGTGCCTACGTGCTGTGGTGGCTGGTTATTATTCACACCGGCTACTTTCTATTCGTCCATTTTCTCGATTTCCACCGTGCGATTCCAGCTCCGAACTGGGCGCAATTGCCGTTTGTGGGATTGGTGTTGACTGTAATCCTCATCCAGAGCGCTGCAACGGTAGGAACGTGGCGACGCCAACGCGCGCGAGAAAGGGTCAGATGCAGTTCGCAAGGATCCTGCGGTGCCAAGCAATGACTAGTCACGCTCACAAAAACCACTCGGCGGCAGGCGCAGGATCGATAAGCCTGACCAGCGCCGTGGCCATGGGAACGGGCGTTATGATCGGTGCAGGCATCTTTGCGCTGACTGGCCAGATCGCCGGACTTGCGGGACCATGGTTTCCTCTCTCGTTCATCGCAGGGGCAGTGGTGACCGCGTTCAGTGCCTATTCCTACATCGCCATGTCGAACCGCTGGCCGTCCTCTGGCGGAATCGCGATGATCCTGACTAAGGCATATGGTCCCGGGGCAGTCGCAGCGGCTGCGTCACTCCTGATGGCGTTGTCGATGGTCATCAACGAAAGCCTGGTGGCGCGCACCTTTGCCACATATGCGCTGCGACCCTTCGACATTGAGGGCGGACCGTTGGTGCCGATCATCGCTGTGGGTCTCATCCTATTCGCCTATCTGGTGAATGCGTCGGGCAACCGGTCGGTGGGGTTTCTGTCGATCCTGATGTCGGCGCTAAAGATCGTTGGCATCCTGGTGTTCGCGATTGCCGCACTTTGGGCCGGGGGCGGTCTGAACCCGGGTCCGGCAATATCGGGCGAAGGCTTTGCACCGCTCGGATTTGTCGGATCGGTCGCGCTGTCGATCCTGGCTTTCAAGGGATTCACCACGATCACGAACTCAGGCGGCGAAATCACTGATCCACACCGCAATGTCGGACGGACCATCATGATCTCGATCGCGATATGCGCCGTAACTTACCTGCTCGTTGCCCTGGCGGTCGGATCAAGCCTTTCGCCGTTTCAAATCGCGAACGCGCGTGACTACGCCTTGGCCGAAGCCGCAGAGCCGGTTCTGGGTCGCACCGGTTTCTATCTGACCGTCGCTTTGGCGATGGTCGCCACAGCATCAGGTTTGATTGCTAGTGTCTTTGCCGTGTCGCGGATGCTGACGATGCTGACCGACATGAAAATGATCCCGCACAGCCATTTTGGGATGTCGGGCTCTATCCGCTCGCACATGCTTGTCTACACGGTCGTGATTGCGGGCGCGCTTGCCGTTTTGTTCGACCTGTCGCGCATCGCTTCACTGGGCGCATTCTTCTACTTGGTGATGGACATGGCGGTTCATTGGGGCGTCTGGCGCAGCCTGCGTCATGAGGTCGGTGCACGCGGATGGGTTCTGATGACGGCGCTTGCGCTTGACGCGGTCGTGTTGGCCGCGTTCGGGACACTGAAATGGCAATCCGACCCGATGATCGTGATCTACGCCGCGGCAGGCATTCTGGCGGTCTTCGCCTACGAAAGGTTGTTTCTGGGCTCTTGGACCCGGGAACAGGCTCCGGAGATGTAAGGAGAGGGAAACATGCCAACAGAACGCGCAAATTCAATATTCCTCGCAGTCGCGGCTGCATTGGGATTGGGCGCAGTATTGGTTGTCGTCGCGAAAGCACCAATTTGGGTCCCGTTGTTGGTAATTGTTCTTGCCGCGCTGCTGCTGTCGGTGCTGGCAAGTCAGCGGTTGATCCGGATCTTTCGGGCAACCAGGCCAGAGAGAAGAATTAGATGGCGTTTGGTGCGGACCTGCATCCTTGTCTTCTTGCGCCCCGCATTCTTTGCAGTGCTTTCCTCGCGCGAAATCGCAGGATCCAATGGTCCGCAACGCCTTTTGGCGGGCCAGATCGATCGGCTCTTTTATGCGATCGAGCCGATGGCACAGCAGCTCCGTATTCATGCATCGCTTGCCGAATTGCCGAGCTTCGGCAATCGTCTGATGGTCGAGCTTTCGGTATTCACGGCGGCGGCACACCGCGTTCTGCTTGATGCCGGATTCCAGCCAGACCATGCGCGCTCTGCCGTCGCAGATGCCGGGTGGATCGTTTATTCGCGGATGTTACGGCTTAGTTCCTTGCCGTTCCGGCTATCGAGCCGTGATCCGGCCACTCGATTGCGACGGACGATTCGGGCTTTGTTGTGGTTCCCGTTTCATGCCCCGGGCGCACCTGGCTACGCCGTCCTCGCGCGATCCGATGACGCCGGTATTACAACCCATTTTACGCACTGCCCGCCCCAGACCTTCATACGGAAGCTGATCGACCGCGATGACAGAAATGATCTGGAAGCATTCAGGCAAAGCTGGTGCCGCTATGACTGGCCGGGGGCAGATCTGATCGCAGGCGACGGGAAACGTGGGCATTACGAACGCCCGCACACGCTGAGTCATGGCGATAGCGTCTGCGATATGTGTTGGCGCGGTCAGGCGGGTCGACATGGTCTGGGCCAGAGGAAGCAACATCATGATGAAGTGAACCATTTGGCAGGCGTGAAAACCGCTGAAGGAGGAGGATATGGCGAGGACTATTGAACCGCCGGGCAAGATCAACCGGACTGTGAACCGTCGCGTGGCTTATGTTTTGGGTTTGGCGATCCTGATGACGACCGCGGCCGAGATCATCTATCTCGTAGTCTGGGGCATGTGGCTGTTTCCAATGGGAAGCTGGCTTGGAAAAACGGTTTGGACCCTCACATGCGGCTTGGCGATGGGCGCCGTCATGGGTGCATTCACTCTGATGGTTGCGGAACCGAGGCGCGGCACTGCAACGGCGTTTTGGGTCGCCGCGTTGACCGTCGCGCTCGTGGGTGCCTATTGCGCCTGGCTCTGCAGCCGGGTTGACGCGCGCTTCGAATATTTCGGCGGAGCCGAGAACAGCCTTTTGTTCGTGGCGTCCGGCGTTGTCCCAGCGATTTTCGGCGGCTTGCTTTACGGCTGGCTTATCTACGGGCGGCCAACTCGGGCCGCTTTCTGAAACAAAAGGAGTAGATCAATGAAACACCTGATGAAAGCAATCGTATTAACGGCAGCAATGGCCGCGACTCAGAGCCACGCATCTGATGGCGGTACACATGCAATGAACGACAAAATGATGTCGCCGGGATTGTTGATGCCGAACATGGACGCCGAACGTGGGCGGGTGCTTTTCGCAGAGAAGGGCTGCGTCGTTTGCCATTCCGTCAACGGCGTCGGTGGCGAAGACGCTCCGATGCTGGACGCCGATACCATGGACGAGGTCATGAATCCCTTCGAATTCGCGGCCAGGATGTGGCGCGGCGCGGGGGCCATGGTCGCGTTGCAGGAAGACGAACTGGGCGGTCAGATAGACCTGAGCGGCCAGGAACTGGCCGACATCATCGCTTTCGTGCACGACGCAGCGGAGCAACGGAATTTCTCCAAGGCGGATATCCCGCATGAGATCGAGGAGATGATGCACCATGAAGGTGAAGATGATCACCACGAGGAGGGCGAGGAGGACGACCACGGCTAACCGCATCTTGACCAATGGGCCACCTGCTATCGGTGGCCCCTGAGACGGAGGACTGCAAATGTCGGAAATCGCAAATCCACATGACGCAAAATCACGACGTGATTTTATCTATTTCGCAACTGCAAGCGCAGGGACTGTGGCAACTGGCGCTGCCGTCTGGCCGTTGATTAACAGCATGAACCCAAGTGCAGACGTGATAGCATTGTCCGTCGTCGAGGTAGACTTGGACGGTGTCGCGCCGGGTACGCGGATTACGGTCAAGTGGAACGGCAAACCGGTCTTCATCGATCACCGGACTGAAGAGCGGATTGCCAAGGCGCGTGCCGACGATACGGCGACGCTGCCGGATCAGGCCCACGATGCCGATCGTGCGGTCAGGCCGGAATGGCTGGTGGTGATCGGGGTCTGCACACATCTTGGCTGCATCCCGCTAGGGCAGCGCGGTGCTGATCCGCTCGGAGACTGGGGCGGCTGGTTTTGCCCGTGTCACGGCTCTCACTACGACACAGCCGGGCGCATCCGCAAAGGACCGGCACCGCGCAATCTCGATTTGCCATCTTACGAATTCAAATCCGATACCCTAGTCAGCATCGGTTGAGGCGCTATCGCTTGACGGCTGCAGGGTCCGTGTCGCACTCAAGCGCCGGTGACGGACCGGCGACGAGGAATGTGATGAAGGTGGACGACAATGCATCCGCGGTCTGGATCGTGCTCGATCTCGTGGTCCTGTCGGGGATTTTGCATTTCACTTGGGAGATACTGCAAGCGCCTCTGTTCTCCAGCCTCGACGGCGCAAGCCATTTCGCCGGTATTGTGGAATGCGCGTGGGCGACGCTTGGCGATGTTCTTATCATGATCGCCGCCTTTTTTGCCGCGCGCGCCCTGGCCGGACCGGCGTGGAACAAATCCGCACTTGGGCGCGGCGTTGTTGTGTTTCTTGCCGTCGGTCTCATCGCGACCATCGCGCTTGAATACCTCAACACAGAGGTACTGGGCCGTTGGACCTACGGTCCGGACATGCTGCGTCTGCCGGTTCTGGGAACCGGACTGGCACCGCTTGCTCAGTGGGTCATCATCCCCCTTGTCGTCTTGTGGTATCTTCGGCGACTACAACCGCATTGCGCCAAAACGCTAGAGCGGTAGCTCCACCGTCGCCTTGAGGCCGCCGGCCTTCCGATTTTGCAGGGTAACCTCGCCTCCGTGCGCGCGGATGACCGTACGGGCAATGGCCAGGCCAAGCCCGGTCCCGCCGGTATCCCGGCTGCGAGATGTCTCGAGCCTCCGGAATGGCTCGAATACCGCTTCGAGCTGATCTTCGGGCAAGCCCGGGCCATTGTCCGAGATGGAAATGATAGCGGCATCTCGGTCACGCAAAAGGCCGACTTCCGCGTTCTCGCCATAGCGGACCGCGTTGTCGATGAGATTTCTCAACGCGCGTTTCAAGGCCACAGGACGTACGCGCGCGACAACCGCCGCTGCTTCGCCAAGTCCGTCAATTCGTACCCCTTTGGTCTCTGCGACAAGCTTTTGCAGAAGGTCGCGCAGGTCCACAGCGACCGTCTCTTCGGTTTCAGCCTCGCCCCGGGCAAATGCGAGCGTCGCCTCGACCATCGTCTGCATTTCATCGACCAAAGCCTCAAGGCGGTCCCGATCCTCACTCTCATCGATCAGTTCAAGGCGCAGGCGCATCGCCGTCAGAGGCGAGCGCAGGTCATGCCCCAAGGCTGCCAGCATGCGCGTTCTGCCGGAAACGAACCTCCTGATCCGAGCTTGCATCCGGTTGAAAGCACGCACGGTATCACGGAGTTCCCGTGGACCGGATTCCGGCAGGGCGGCCAGCTGCTCGCCCTTTCCGGCCCGATCGGACGCATTGGCAAGTTTCCGCATCGGGCGCACGATGCGGACGGCCGTCACCACGGCGACGAACGTGACCAGAATGGCGGCGATGGCCAGTGCCGCGATATCTGAAACCAGCCATTGCGCAACAGGACGGTGAAACATCGACCGGACATTGAGCCAGTCACCCGAGGCAAGCTGGATAGACATCGCCAATTCCAGCGGGCCGGTCCGCTCGGCCAGCATCGCGGCATGCATCTGGCGCATCGAATGCGGAACATCTTCGACGCCCGGCACCGCGTCTGTTCTGTCGTGGATTTCCACCAGAACTTCGCGGGGCGGATCGCCCAAGGTGCGGCGCAACCGATCTGCTATGCCCTGGGCATCGTGACTGTCATGATCGACGGCCGGACTATCGTCGATCCAGAACCGGACCAAGGGCGAATTCGCCGCCAGGACGATCTGCGAGCGCAACCCTTCCGGCGCTTGATCTAGCAACTGCGCAACATTCGCCGCCCGACCGGCGGCCTCGTATCCCAAAGCAGCCCGAACCGCACGGTCACGCTCGTCGCTGAAGACCAGGAGGCTAAGGCCTTGGCTGATGCCGAGCGCCAGCAGCAACATGACCAGCAGCTGCGCGCCGACCGACTGGGGCCAGAGCCGCCGGATCATGACGCTTCCCTCACGTCGGCCGACAGCGAATAGCCACCGCCCCAGACTGTGGCGATCAGTTCCGGATGCGAAGGGTCGCGCTCTATCTTGCGCCGCAACCGGCTGATTTGGTTGTCGATGGCTCGATCAAAGACCTGCGCCTGTCGTCCGCTGGTCAGATCCAGGAGCTGCGCTCGGCTCAGAACATGACGCGGGCGTTCCAGAAACACGGTTAGTAGTCGGAATTCTGCCGTTGTCAGAGCGACCTCCGCGCCGTCGTCGGCAATCAGAACCCGCCGGTCCGTGTCCAGTACCCAACGGTCGAATACGAGCTTGTGACCAGCCAGCGCACCGCCCTCTTTCACAGCAGCGTGGCTGCGGCGCAGGATCGCTTTTACCCGTGCCAAAAGCTCGCGAGGGCTGAACGGCTTGGCCAGATAGTCGTCGGCGCCCATTTCCAGCCCGACGATGCGGTCGGTTTCTTCTCCCAGAGCGGTTAGCATCAGGATCGGGACATCGCCTTCGGCCCGGAGCCTGCGACAGACTGACAATCCGTCCTCGCCCGGCATCATCACGTCCAGCACGATCAGATCAAACCGCCCGACCTTCATGGCTGCATCCATCGCTTGCGCGTCCGCAGCCACCGTCGCCCGCATCCCGTTCTTTTCGAGATATCGGGCAAGCGCGTCACGGATGTCGCGGTGATCGTCGACGACGAGGATGTGCGGGCTCTCTGCCATAATCCGTCCGGGGCTCTCCTAACTTCATTTCTAGCTGATATCTAAGTCGGAATGCCCCAAAAAACTTCGGAAACTCCGGCAATTACCCGGTCTGACACAGTTTGCGACACTTTTCATGCCCGGCTGACAAACTTCTGCGACAGGTGGCTCCCAAATCCTGATCATCGAAATGAATTCCTTGGAGGATCAAACAATGAAACGTCTTGTAATCGCAACCGCAGCCGTCGCCGTGATCGGCAGCGCAATCCCGGTTCTGGCCGATGGCAATCATGGCAATCGTGAAGGTCGCCAAGGCGACCGGGCCGGCAGCATGGGGCAAATGCATCCCGGCTCAATGATGGGCGGTGACATGGGTCAGATGATGCGCATGATGCAGATGATGCCCCGCGGCCAGGCTGGCATAATGGGATCCGGCATGATGGGTATTGCCGGACCGATGATGGGGGGAGGGGATCACCTGCAGACCATCTTTGACGCCAACAAGGACGGCACGGTGACGCCCGAAGAACTTCGCACCGGAATGGTTGACGCGCTGAAGACCTATGATGCCGATGGCAACGGCACGCTCTCGCTCGACGAATTCGAGACCCTGCACGCGGCGCATATCCGCGAAATGACAGTCGACCGCTTTCAGGCGCTCGACGCTGACGGCGACGGGCAAGTCACCGCCGAGGAGATCGCCGCGCCCGCCGATCGGATGCAGCGCATGATGGATCGCCGCGAAGCCGGCAGCCAACAGCGCATGCCGATGATGGATGGCGACGACAACGACATGACGGACAACAACTGACGATGTCAATTCCCGGGCCGGGTCCGCAAGGGCTCTGTCCGGGACACCATAAGGAGATGCGACGATGATGAACGGATTTGGAATAGGCTTTGGCATGGGATTCGGCTGGCTCTGGATGATCCTGATACTGGTTTTGACTGGGTTGGCGATCGCCGGCTTGATCAAATACCTGCGCAAATGACCTGGAGGGCAAATCATGAACTATACCATAAATCGCAGCTTTCCCGCCGCCAGCATGGCCGAAATTGACGAACGCACCCGCAAGGCGCTGGCCGATGCCGGTTTCGGTGTTCTGACCGAGATCGACGTCAAGGCGACCATGAAGAAGAAGTTGGATGTAGACATGTCTGGCTACCACATCCTCGGTGCCTGTAATCCGAAGATGGCGCATCAGGCAATCGGCATCGAGCCGCGGGTGGGCGCAATGCTGCCATGCAACGTCATTCTGCGCGAAACCGACGACGGGGTGGAGGTCTCGGCCATTGACCCCGTCGCCTCGATGACGGCGATCGACAATAGCGAACTGAAGGCCGTCGCCGGACGGGTCCGCAACTTGTTGGCCGCAGCTGTGGCCGCGATCTGATCGCCAAATAGGCCCGGATGGCTCTTCCTGTGACATGACCGATACCGGGGCGGGATTGAAGACATTGAAGCAATTCTGAAAAATCGGGATTGTGTCGTAGAATCTTTTGTTTAGCCTCAACGTCTGTCGCCTTAGGCCTGAATTGCGCGACCGTCTCGGATGGACAGGGGCGCGGGGGGCTATGCGCCGATTGACGGCGAACCAGCAGTTCACTCAGAGGCGGATCCGGTTTTTTCTTTCTGTCTCGCGCGACGGTTCTGACTTATCGAGCCAATTGGGGTTCTTACGACCTGCGCGTCGCTCCGGCGTCATAAGGGCAGTAGATTACTCCGCGCTGAACTAGTAGTTCACCTGCTCAAACCCATAGTTACCCTCAAAGTCTCGCCAATCCACGAATACCGACCGATGATAGATGCTTGGGCAATGATCTCCCCAGCGTTCAAGCCCCACATGGGCCGAGGGGAGGGCGGCGGTGGAAGATCTCTGCCAGGAGAAGTCACCTTGGGTCCCGTAGGTGCCAAGGACGACCACCGCACTGCGGTTGCAGTCGCCATCTCGCCCGGATTCGTGCTGCCGTGCATAACGAACATCAAAGACGCGGATGGACCGCACGAAATTGAACTCCGGTCCGCTGATGTCGATATCTGCACGATCCTGGACGCGGCGCAGGGCAAGATCCACGGGGACGAGCTCGTTTGAGGTTTCACCAATGCTCAAAACGGCCGTTTCTGTCATTGCTTCAGGTGCATGATGGGTCGTGGGGAATGACTGGTGTGGGCGAATATCTTCTGTTCGGAACAAGGCGTGGTAGATTTGGTCTGTTTCGTTCGGCTGACGTTCGATCTCGTAGGACGCGCCCATGGGACAGCGCCAAATCTGCAGCGGCGGTTCCACGGGCCAGGGTGTGATCCGCCGGATGAATTCGGCGCGCGCACGCGTACATGGAACGGAAGCTGGCCAACCGCCAGACAGGCACAGCAGAATCGCGCAATCGATGGGATACGTTTGAGCCCTTGAGCTAGAGGGCAGCGAAATGCCCGTGAAAGCGAGGGCCAAGACCAAGGGTAAAAGTCGGATTCCAAGTAAGACACTCATGCTAGGGTTCCTTGGCAGGGGACTCCCAGAATACATACAATAATATACTAACGCAACGCTAAGTATATTAGTCGCATAATGAAGTTTATGTAATTTTTTTCCACAAGGGTTACGGCGTGTGGGTAAGATGGCCTGTGGCGTTTCCAGCGGCGGCTAGGAGGCGCCTACGTGGCCGCCGCAAGTGCCAGTTTTCTAATCATTTTAGGGTCCTTCTCTGGTTGAAGTGAAGATAACGGAGCCCTCAAAGGGCTCCGTTATCAAGTTGTCAACTGGCGTCTTTGAACTCGGCGTATTCGCCGCGTACTTGAACGGTCACGGTGGCGGTCTCGCTGTCGCGATTGCGCCAGAACCAGCCGTGTTCGCCGTCGAATGCAGCGACGATCTCGCCTTCGTCGCCCATCGATCCGCGACCCTTTTCGTAGGTCACCGAATTACCCCCACCATGGCCGTGCAGGTCGAAGTTGACGCGCCCGCCCTCGACCAGCATCCGGTATTCTGCGGTCTGGCCCTCGGTCATAACGAGCTTCCACTCGGCGGAGTCTCCGGGAGCCAGGGTGAAGGTGGTCTCGTCGCGCCAGACCTCCGCTTCCTGAGCGTGGGCCGCCCCGACGAACAGGCCGAACATGCCGTCTAGGAAGCTGGACTGGTCGCCGCCAGTGGCCTCCAGTTCCAGCAATCGGTCGGCCTCCGCCTCTTCGGAGAGTTGGGTCTTGATTTCACCCATCTCTGCCAGACCGAGTACGCCGCCAATCCCGGTCGGGTCGATGTTGTATTCGGCGGGAAGCACGACAGTCACGAGGATCGCAACGGCGCTGGCCGCAGCGATAACGGTGGAACGGATGAGCTGCGCGGAACTTGGCAGCTCATCGAGGCTCGGTTTTTCTGCGTTGAACATTTGGGTCTCCTAAATTCTCAGGCGGCTACGAAGTAGCCAGTGATTTGCAGGCCCATGAGGATGAATCCCATGGACATCATGACGACGTTGGCGGCGTAGGCCTGCCGGAAGAAATTCGGGGATTTCCGCCAGTAACCCATGACAATGAGGATCACGGCAAGTGCCATCAACTGGCCCAGCTCCACGCCTACATTGAACGCCAGGAGATTGGCCAGCAGCCCATCCGACGCGATCTCGTAGTCGAGTATCTTGGTGGCCAGACCCGTGCCGTGGAAAAAGCCGAAGATCAGCGTCGCGGCCTTAGTGTTCGGCTGCACCCCGAACCAGCGCTGGTAGGCACCCAGATTGTCGAGCGCCTTGTAAACGACCGAGAGGCCGATGATCGCGTCGATGATATAGGCGTTGATGCCCCAGCCGAACCAGACTCCTGCCAGCATCGTGGTCGAGTGCCCGATGGCGAAGAGGCTGACATAGATGCCGACGTCCTTCATCTTGTAGAGAAAGAAGACGACGCCGAGCAGGAACAGGATGTGATCGTAGCCCGTCACCATGTGTTTGGCACCGAGATACATGAAGGGGATGATGTTCACCCCCCAGATTTCCTGGATGTAACCCGCGTCGCCTTCGGTGACATTGTGAGCAAGCGCATTGCCCGCACTCAGAATGAGTGACGACAGCGTGATTAAGGACAGGATTACGATCCGGCCCATGCCGGGATCGGTCCAGCCCCGATGGACTATAGTCATGGATTGAACTCCGTATTCTTGTCTGATGGTTGGTTGAAACGCGCGAGTGGCGCGCGACCAATCAGACGCGCGGAGGTCGTTCGATCAGGAATAAGCGTCGGGGGTTGGCGGCGGCTGCATTCAGCCGCCATGCGGTCTTGTAAATTTCCATGGGCAGCGGCGACAGATCGGGGCCAGGCACAACCGCCTGACTGTGATCGTGATCAACACTGTCGTGGCTGTGTCCGTGCATGGCCCAAGCCAGGTCTTCTTCCAGACCGTGCGAATGCCCGTGCTCGGCAATCATCTCAGCGTGCTCCTGAAGCACATCAATGATTGCGGGCGCATGTGAGGTTGTGGGCATGACCGACCAGACGAGCACGGCCGCGCATAGAAGTGTCGCGAACGCGGTCTTTCCGATTGTCTGTAAAGTTGTCATCAGCTTTGCCTGCCCGCTCGTCTTTGGCGTGATGCGTCGTGGCACCATCTTGTTCAATCCCCCCAGGGAGGATAAGTCGTTGATATGACAAATCCCCCTGTCCATGCAAGTCATCCCGCCCTCATCGCACGGCTGAAACGCGCTGACGGTCACCTGTGTGCTGTGATCGAGATGATCGAGGCGGGCAAGCCATGCCTTGAGATCGCCCAACAGATGCAGGCGGTTGAGAAAGCGATCACCAATGCCAAGCGGGCGTTGATCCACGACCATATGGACCATTGCCTAGACGCTGAAAGCTCCGAAGCCGATCGTGCCGAATTGCGGGCGATCACCCGATATCTCTGAGGCCCGCCATGCTCGATATCCTCTCTGACCGCACCTACCGCCATCTGTTTCTGGCGCAGGTCGTGGCGCTTTTGGGAACTGGACTCGCAACGGTCGCGCTTGGGCTTTTGGCATTCGACCTCGCGGGCGACGGGGCGGCGATTGTGCTCGGCACAGTTTTTACCATCAAGATGGTAGCCTACGTGGGCATTGCGCCGATTGCAGGGGCGTTCGCCGACCGGGTGCCGCGTCGCGCGTTTCTTGTGACGCTTGATCTTGTGCGCGCGGGCGTGGCGCTGGCCCTGCCTTTTGTGACTGAGGTCTGGCAGGTCTACGTACTGATCTTCCTGTTGCAATCGGCCTCCGCTGCCTTCACGCCGACCTTTCAGGCGACGATCCCGGACGTTCTGCCCGAAGAGGAACGCTATACCCGCGCGTTGTCTTTGTCGCGGCTGGCCTACGATCTGGAAAACATCGTCAGTCCAACGCTGGCGGCACTTTTGGTTGCGATGATGTCCTACAATTCGCTTTTCCTCGGCACAGTAGTAGGGTTTACCGCCTCGGCCCTTCTGGTCGTTTCGGTGCTACTGCCCAATCCTAAGCCCTCCAAACCACGCGGCATCTATGACCGGACCACACGCGGCATCCGCATCTATCTGGCCACGCCCCGCCTGCGCGGGTTGCTGGCGCTGAACCTTGCGGCAGCGGCGGCCGGGGCAATGGTGCTGGTCAATACCGTCATTTTGGTGCGCGGATCGCTCGGCCTGTCGGAAAGCGCGCTGGCCTGGACGATGTTCGCCTTCGGCGCTGGCTCCATGACGGCCGCACTGCTCCTTCCGCGCGTAGTGGATGCGCTGCCAGACCGGCCCGTAATGTTCGGCGGTGCTGCCCTGATGGTGGCGACATTGCTGGGACTGGGGGTAACAGTGCTGACCGCCGGCCTTGGTTGGTTCATCCTTTTGGGGGCCTGGCTGCTGGTAGGTCTGGGATATTCCGCCGTTCTCACCCCGTCTGGCCGGTTACTACGCCGGTCCGCCCATGCCGGGGATCGCCCCGCTCTGTTCGCGGCGCAATTCGCGCTGTCGCACGCTTGCTGGCTGGTGACCTATCCGCTGTCGGGCTGGCTGCTGACGGTCTACGGTGTCGTTCCTGCGCTGATCGGTCTGGCGCTTCTCGCGGCCACTGGCATGCTCGCTGCTCTGAAACTCTGGCCAGCGAGCGATCCCGTGGAGCTTGAACACACGCACGACAACCTGCCACTTGATCATCCCCACTTGAAGGGGCATCGCAGGCACAGCCATGCTCTGGTGATCGACGAAAGCCACCCTCGCTGGGCCACACATTTCTGAGCGTTGGCGATTTGACGGAGGGACTGCCTAATCAAGATGGTTCGCAAACCTGTGAAAGAGGGAAGCCGATACCAGAGCGGCCAAAACAAACCAACCAGAAGGATCATCAATTGATGTACATACGAAGCGCACTTCTTCTCACAACCGTCTTGGCCTTGGGGGCTTGCTCGGAGTCTTTCTCGAATTCAGAAAACGCGTCGTCACGCCCGCCATTACCGGAAAATATCCTGGAACTGGCCGCACCGAACCAAGACCTCGCGACCGCCTATCTGCGGCCCGAGGACAACTGCTACTGGTACATGCACGCGAGTCCGGTTGAAACAACGCGATTGCCGCTCAGGACGATCGAGGGAAACCCAATTTGCGTCAAACGGGCCGAGTAGGCGATCTCTGGGAATGCCCGCAACCGGCTTGTCGCTTCCGTCCACTTGGTAGGGATCGATAACGTATCATCGACCTAGTGGTGCCCACATGGCAGGCTATTTCAATGGATAGATTTTTCTCTATCAGTATGCCCGCGGCTCAGTTTGTTAGAAATGTCCTGCTGTTCAGCTTCGCTGCATTACTGCCGGTCCTGTTGTTCTATGTCTTACTGGCTCCGGGCTTTGCTCCGGCTCTTGCTGCCGGCGGACCGGCACTCATGCGCTTTCTAAGGCAGGTTGCGACCAACGGTTTGCCCGTGGTTTTTGCCGTCAACTACGTCAGTTTTTTCCTTTTCGCCATGACAAAGCAACCAAAGGCGGGCTCAAGAGACACGGTGTTTTTCGTGCTGGTCGATGTCTTGCTCAGAGCCCTTCTCTTTCCAGGTCTCCACGTGCTTATATACGTTCTATCTGCCGACTGGTTCGGGTCATTCGGCGGCAATCGTTCAACCGCTTTGGCGGTTGTATCCCCGACTCTTGCGCGTTCGGCGTTTTTCGAGAACATCTCCGGCGTTTACCTCTATGCGACTATGATAAGCGCGTTGCCGCTCTACGTCTCGGCTTTCGGGCGGTCGGAATTTCTTGGACCGGTTGTACGTCGCTTGCCCATGAACACGGGCGTGATGCTGCTTGCCCTGGCTGCGTTTGCCTTGTCGGTCGGGCTGATCACGATCGGCGCACAAGGCATCGCATCTCTTCAGGCCAGGTGATGGCAGGCTAATCACCGTGGGCGTGGGCGTGGGCGGGGGCGACTTGCGGTGCCACCCATTGCGACAAGTAAACGCGCTCGAAGGCGAACACAGCGATCATCCCGACAGCGGCGTAGAGAACGATCATCGGGTCGCTTTGAAGCTTCATCACGGTGAAAGCTGCCAGTACTATCGCATCGAGCGCCAGGGCAGTCAAAAGCACGATACCGAAGGCGCCGACGTCTGCTCGACGATAGCGGAACACGCCCCAATGTATGATCATGTCCATGACGAGGTAAAAGAAAGCACCGAGGGATGCGATCCGGCCTAAATCAAAGAGCACGGCCAACGTCGCGGCGATGACGACAGTATAGACCAGGGTGTGGCGTTGGATGGGACCTGGCATACCGAAGTGGCTGTGCGGGATCATTTCCATGTCGGTCAGCATCGCCAGCATACGCGACACCGCGAAGACGCTGGCCAGAACGCCGGACGCCGTTGCGACAGCGGCCAGGATCACCGTGAGTATGAAGCCGGTTTGTCCAAGGGCGGGCTGCGCCGCTTGTGCCAGCGAATAGTCACGCGCTGAGATGATCTCCTCGATCGTGAGACTCGAACCGACCCCGTAGGCGACCAACAGGTAGACGACGACGCAGATTCCGATAGAGAACATGATCGCTCGGCCAACATTGCGATTTGGTTCAGTGATCTCGGCTCCGCTGTTGGTGATCGTGGTGAATCCCTTGAACGCAAGGATGGCCAGCGCCGTAGAGGCGATGAACCCCGTGAGCCCGTAGGATTGTGAGGTCTCGGACGCCGCGGCGAACGCAAAACCACTGGACCACAGGGCCGCGATGCCAAACAGAGCTATGCCTCCGATCTTGATCGCGGCCATGATCAACGAGAACAGCCCGACCGAGCGGTTTCCGGCGATGTTCACCAAAAAGGCGAAAACGATCACGGCCACAGCCAGAGCGGGGACCAATGGGCCACCTTCGATATCGAAAGGGCGCAGGACATAGGTGGCGAAGGTTCGCGCGACGAGGCTTTCCGCGATCACCATGCTGAGCGCCATCAGCAACGCGGCCCCGCCTGCGATGGCTCCGGGACCATAGCACTTCTGCAGGATCATGGCGATGCCACCCGAGGACGGCCATTTGTTCGACATCCTGATGTAGCTGTAGGCGCTGAAGCTTGTGACGACCGCGCCGGCGATGAATGCAAGAGGGAACAGAGGGCCGGCGAGCTGTGCGACTTGCCCCGTTAACGCAAAGATTCCGGCGCCGATCATCACGCCTGTTCCCATCGCGATGGCGCCGCCCAGACTGATAGAGCCTTCGCGGTACGTGTCTTGTTTGCTCTGCATAAATGGTCTCTCTTTTGCTTTCGGTTCGTCCGAACGATGTTGCGCGCTTCTAGATGCGAACGCCGCGAAGACGCAGCGAATTGAGCACCACCGAGATTGACGACGCGCTCATGGCGAAGGCAGCAAACATCGGACTGATGAGGATGCCAAAGAAGGGAAACAGAACTCCTGCCGCGACCGGCACGCCGGAGGCATTGTAGATCAGCGCGAAGAACAGGTTTTGACGGATGTTGCGCATGGTGGCCCGAGCCAACCGCCGCGCGCGCACGATTCCATCGAGGTTGCCCTTGACGAGGGTGATGCCCGCACTTTCGATGGCCACATCGGCGCCAGTGCCCATGGCGATGCCGACATCGGCCTGCGCGAGCGCTGGGGCGTCGTTGACGCCGTCCCCGGCCATGGCGACCTTGCGACCTTCGGCTTGCAATTCCTTGATGATCCGCGCCTTGTCCTCGGGCAGCACGTCGGCCCGGATCTCGTCGATGCCGAGCCGCGCGCCGATCGCCTTGGCTGTGCGCTCGTTGTCGCCGGTCGCCATGATGACGCGGAACCCCAGTTCATGCAGGTCCTTGATCGCGGCGGGCGTGGTCTCCTTCACCGGGTCGGCGACAGCGACAAGACCGGCAATGTCGCCGTCCAGCACCACGAACATCACTGTCTCACCCTCGTCGCGGCGGGCATTGGCCTTGGCGGTCAGGTCGCCCGCCTCGAGCCCCAATTCACGGATCATCGCCAGATTGCCGAGCGCCACCGCTTTGCCGTCCACAACACCCTTGACGCCCTTGCCAGTGACCGCCTCGAAGTCCCGTGCCTCGTCCATTTTGACATCTCGCTCCTCCGCACCCCTGACGATCGCTTCGGCCAAGGGGTGCTCCGATCCGCGCTCAAGCGATGCGGCGAGACGCAAAACCTCGGCTTCGTCGTGGCCGGGTTGCGGGAGTACGTCGACAAGCCGCGGCTTGCCCATCGTCAACGTGCCGGTCTTGTCGACGATCAGGGTATCGACTTTCTCGAACCGCTCCAGTGCCTCGGCGTTCTTTATCAACACGCCGGCCTGAGCGCCCCGCCCCGTTGCCGTCATGATCGACATCGGTGTCGCCAGGCCAAGCGCACAGGGACAGGCGATGATCAGAACCGCCACCGCCGAAATCAATGCGTAGGAAAGCGCAGGCGCGGGCCCCCAGATCGCCCAGGCGATGAAGGACAGGACCGCGATACCGATGACGGCCGGAACGAAGTATCCCGCCACCTTGTCGGCGTATTTCTGGATCGGCGCGCGCGATCGCTGCGCGTTCGACACCATCTCGACGATCTGCGCAAGCATCGTGTCGGACCCGACACGCGTCGCCTCCATCACCAGGCTGCCAGTGCCGTTGATCGTCGCTCCAGTTACCGGGTCGCCTTCGGTCTTCTCGACGGGCACAGGTTCACCGGAGATCATGCTTTCGTCGATCGAGGACCGGCCGTCCAGAACCACGCCATCGACAGGCACCTTGTCACCGGGCCGTACGCGCAGCCGGTCGCCGACCTGTACGTCCTCCAGCGGGATCTCCTCCTCGGAGCCATCGTCCCGCATGACCCGCGCGGTCTTGGCCGCCATGTCGAGAAGCGCGCGGATCGCCTTGCCGGTTCCTTCACGTGCGCGCAATTCCATCACCTGACCGAGCAACACGAGCGTCACGATCACAGCCGCCGCCTCGAAGTAGACGCCGACATGGCCTTCGGAGTCTCGGAACCCATCAGGGAATATGTCCGGTGCGAGAACGGCAACGACGCTGAAGAGCCAGGCGGCTAGAACGCCCATGCCGATCAGGGAAAACATGTTGAGGTTCAATGTGCGGAAGGAAATCCATCCGCGTTCCAGAAACGGCCAGCCGCACCACAAGACCACTGGCGTTGCCAGGATCAATTCGATCCATTGTGTAGTGCTTTCGCCAAAAAACGTCCGGACTGCGGGGAAACCGACGAAAGGCCCCATCGTGAGGACAAGGAGCGGGATCGTCAGGACTGTGCCGACCCAGAACCGCCGTGTGAAATCCACCAGTTCGGGATTTGGACCTTCATCGCCCGGCACACCGGATTCCAGTTCCAATCCCATACCACAGATCGGACACGCGCCCGGATCAGGCTGCCGCACCTGAGGGTGCATCGGGCAGGTGTAAATGGGACCATCATGCCCTCTAGGAACCAGATCATATCGGCCATCCGCCGGCGCGGCACCCGCGTGGTGGTCGTGATGATCATGTGCTGAATGGACCTCCAGCTCCGATTCCGGCCCGAGATGCATCCCGCATTTCGGACAATTGCCGGGCTCGTCCTGCCGCACCTCAGGGTGCATGGGGCAAACGAATACCGAAGAAGCTGCTGTGGTTTCAGAACTGTCGGGAGTGCTCATTTTGCGGTCCTTTCCGAGAATGCTTCTCTTGCCTAGGGCTTCCATCCGCGGGAGGGTCAAGAGAGATCAGTACGGCGATTACATTGCGGCTCTGCGGGGTGGCGCTGTCCGGCCCCGTTCCCGCCGGGCGAACACGATCAACGCCAGCCCGACCAGCGCCATTGGCATGGAGAGCAACTGGCCCATGGTCAAACCCCACTCACCAAAATGAAGCGCATGGCCGATCGGGTTGTCCGCCGTCACAAATTGTTGGTCCGGTTGCCGGAACATCTCGACGAAACTTCGGGCAAGACCATAGCCGGTCAGAAACACGCCAGCCAAGGCACCGGGCATTTTCAGCCAGCCCCGGCCCCAAGCGAGATAAATGAGCAGCATTCCAAGAATGAGCCCCTCCAATAGCGCCTCGTACAGCTGGGACGGGTGTCGGGCGCAGAGGCCACTAATCCCTGGGCAGGCCTGCGCGACTTCGCCGGGAAAGATCACCGCCCAGGGAACGTCCGTCGGCCGCCCCCACAACTCATTGTTGGTGAAGTTCGCCAGCCTCCCAAGAAACAAGCCTGGCGGTGCCGCCAAAGCCAGCAAGTCGCCAGTGCTGAGCAAAGACGCGTTCTGTCGAAGGCAGAACAGCAAGGCAGCGATGACAACGCCCGCGAACCCCCCGTGGAAGGACATGCCGCCTTGCCAGACCATCAGAATTTCCAAGGGATTTGCGAGATAATATGCAGGCTGGTAGAACAGTACAAAGCCTAGGCGACCACCAGCAATCACGCCGATGATGATCCACGTCAGAAGATCTTCGATCTGCGTCCGGTCAAGCGGCGGTCCAACTGATGTCCAGAGCGCGGGACGGCTTATCGCACTCAAACAAATGCGCCAGCCAATCAGGATACCGAAGATATAGGCTAGCGCGTACCAGCGGAGTGCGAATGTGACCCCCCCGATGTCGAAGGAGATGAGGTCGGTTCCAATATCCGGAAATGGCAATCCCGCTGGCAGCACTGGGTGAGTTCCTCATCAGGAATTTACGTGGGGATTAGATGGCATTGATCGAGCACCGCTAAAGGCGCTCGATCTGCGACAGGGCATCCAACGCCCATCCCGCCATCACGCGGCGTCGAGGGCGTCCCGGAGTAGATCGCGGACTTCGCCGGCGACCGCGTCCAGGTCTTGGTTCTGCACCGCCTGCATCGAAGCGACAGGATCGACCGCGCTGACCTCGGTGTCGCCGTCCACTTGCCGCAGGATGACATTGCAGGGAAGCATCGCACCGATGCGAGGCTCGATCTCGATGGCTTTGTGCGCCATGCCCGGATTACAGGCCCCGAGAATGCGGTAAGGCGGCATGTCCGCATCAAGTTTCTTTTTCATCGTCGCTTTGACGTCAATCTCAGTCAGAACGCCGAAGCCCTTGTCTGCCAAAGCATCCCGAACACGCATCTCTGCGTCATCGATATTGGTGTCTTTCAGGACGCGATCATAGGTATAGGCCATGGGAATTTTCCTTTCCGTGTCTCTATTTTTTGGCATAACGAGGCTAAACGGTTCAGGTCGCGGTTCGGTTCAATGTCCCGGCCGAGAACGGTTTTGGCGTTTTGAGGACGGGTGCCGGAAAAAACCGGCACCCGTTGGCTCAGTTGTCCTGCATCATGGAGCCGTTGCCCATGCCCTGACCGTTGCCCGGCCGCGCAGGCGCATCTGCCATGTTCGACCGCATCATCTGCATCCGCTCCATCCTATCGGCCGGAGCGGCCATCTCTTCCGGCGTCACCGCGCCGTCGCCATCGGCATCGAGGTGTTGAAAACGATCCACCATCATTTCGCGGATCATCGCGCTGTGGAGAGCTTCAAACTCGGTAATCGAGAGGTTTCCATCCCCGTCGCTGTCAAACTCGGAAAGCTTGGCCTGCAGCTGCGTGCGCATTTCTTCCGGCGTCGTTGTGCCGTCTCCATCGGTGTCGAACATTTGCATCATGCCGCCAGCCATGCCTGCGCCCATCATACCACTGCCCATGCCTGCGCCCATCATGTTTCCGTGCATGCGCTGCATCATGTCCATCATTCCGCCCATGTTCCCCATCATGCCCGGACCACCGTTCTGCATCATGCCTGCCCCACTTTGGGCACCAGGTTGACCACTGTGCCCATGGTTGGCATCCGCCAAGGCGACGCCACCAAAGGCGGTTGCAGCCAGAGTCATTGCAGCGAGTAGAGTATTGCGTTTCATGTCGATCACCTCGTGTCAGTGTTACGATAGCCACCATATGGGATGCACCTGCAGATGCGGAATGCCACGCGAGCCGGTGTTTTGTATCGCGAGGTCACAAAGGCGGGGTCTGTTACAAATTGCGACAAATCAATTCGGGGCGAACGCTCCTCTTAATCTGAGACTTGCGATATCCAGAGAAAAACCTGTCGAGGAGTCGCGTACCAACCGACACCGAACCCGTGTTTCGGTGGACGTGAAATCCGGAAGAGTTGGTGTCGAGAGTGGTAGAGGACCTGAATATCCCGAAAATTCAATTATTCAACCCATGGCAGGAGGCTGCAGGGTGCTCTTTTTGAACCGCATTTTCTCAGTTCTAACCTTGGTAATTTTGGCGGGGTGCGGTGCAGGAAACGACATGCGCCCTGATGCTTCAGCCGAAGTCATCAGTAGTGCATCCTACCGTCACGACGGACCGGCCGCGCTGACGCTGTACACCATGATCAATAACAGGTCCGGGGCGGGTGCGCATACCAGCGTCATGATTAATGGGTCGCAGCGTGTTATCTTCGATCCGGCAGGAACGGTCCGGCTGAGCGCGGTACCGGAACGGGGAGATGTGCTTTATGGCATTACTCCACAAGTGGCCGATTTTTATGCGCGGGCTCATGCTCGGGAGACCTACCATGTCGTCATACAAGAGATCGATGTGTCTCCCGAAGTCGCGGAGCAGGCCTTACAGCTTGCAATTGCCAGCGGCCCAGCCGCTTCCGGTTTTTGTAGTGCCAGTACCTCCGCGGTACTCAGACAATTACCAGGATTTGAATCCATTGGACGCACATTTTTTCCAAAGCGCCTGATGGCGGATTTTGGCAAGTTGCCGGGTGTGCGAACCAGAAAGCTGTTCGAGAACGATGAGGACGATAAATCCGTAGCGATCGCACAGTTCGAAAATTCACTTGCGACACAGCCGTGAGTGTTCGTCCAACAATTCGTTGCAAGATTTTCCTGCATGACGCTGTCCTCAGCGCGTGAGCCCAAGATGCGCTGTCCGACGAATTGATCAGCTTCGAGCGGTAACGCTGTCCTCGGCCGAGTAAAGGAACGCCGTCGATCCGACAGCGACATTCGGATAGAGATCATTGATGTGGGCCATCACCATGCGCACGCATCCCGAACTGGCCCGGCCGCCAATGCTGCGTGGGCTGGGTGTCCCATGGATACGAAGGTACGTATCCCGATCTCCGACGAATAGATACAAAGCCCTGCTCCCCAAGGCATTTTCCGGGCCGGGCTCCATTCCATCGGCAAACTGAGCGAATGCATCTGGGTCTCGCTCAATCATCGACTGCGTCGGCGTCCAGTGTGGCCATTCGACCTTGCGACGAATCGTGTAGGTGCCGGGCTCGTAGAGATTGCCCTTGGCAATCGCGACCCCGTAGCGCATCGCGGTGCCACCTTCCTCGATATGGTACAGATAGCGCGCGATCGCATCGACGTGAATGTCACCCGGGCGCAAACCGTCATTTGCCAACACGCGTTGCGGCAGCAGCCTGGGATGCAGCCCCCATGGGTTGGTTGTTGCCGCGTCATAGTTGGCGGGCGTGACCTGCGCATCCCAAGCTGCTTTTTCGGCTGTTGTCGGCCAGGTCTTAGCGAATGCTGGTGAACTCAGAGACGCTGAAAACAGCGAGCCGGAGAGTGCAAGAAAGTGTCGTCTTGTAACCATGAAACGAAGCCCTTTGTTTGTTTTCGATGAATGCGGGACGATTCAAGAAACGTCCGCTGCCCCACGCCACCGAACCTTAAGGCTCTTTGCGATCGCGACTAACCAGAGGCAAGTAAGGACACCGCTCAGGATCGCGTTCCAACTGGCCATGGACAACGTCAGTAATTCCCAGACAACCTCATCGCACAGAACAAGAGTCGAAGCACTTGAACTGGCAGAGGGCAGCAATTCCGATACCGACATTTGAGAGACATCGAGGCCGGATCCTGTGCAAGAAGTCGGTCCCTCCCACCAGCCGCGCTCGACCCCGGTATGAAACACTCCCAACGCGGATGTGCTGAGTGCCGACAGGGCACCGATTATCAGGATTGGGAGGATCGGCAGAGCAAAGAGCAACATAGCGCCCATTCCAATGGCGATTGCGTGTGGGTAGCGTTGCCAGATGCACATTGCGCAAGGCGCGTAGCCAAGAGCCTGGAAAACGAAGGCCCCTAACAGCAAGGCGGCTGATCCTGCCGCCGCAGTCATGCCGAGAGATTTTGGTGTCAGGGTCAATGAACGCTCCCGTTGGCAATCGATGGACCTGTTTCTCGCTTGTCAGGTTACGTAAACGGCAGAAGGGCTGTTATCATTCAGAGATTTGTAACGGTATGTATCCGTCGCGACCCTCAGCCGACTCTGATCCACGTTGCCATACCGTCGGCCTGGTGGCTCAACATGTGGCAATGCAGCATCCACGATCCCGGATTGTCCAGGACGACGAGAATATCCCGCGTCTCGCCGGTATCCAGATAGGTCGAGTCCCGGTATGGACCGGCTTCACCCGCCGCATCGAGTTCCCAGAAATGGTGGCCATGCAGATGCATGACGTGTGGAAATCCGGTTTCGTTGCGGATCGAAATGCGCGCGGTCGTCCCCTGCGCGACAGATAGGAAAGGGGTTCGAGGCAGGCCGGATACGTCATTGAGCGCCCATGTCCCTGTGCCGCTGTGGGACGCGCTTCCCGCACCTCCCTGGAGCACCAGCTCCGCGGTTTGGCCGGGGTTTTGCGGGGCGGGCATTCGGTTGGCGGGTAACGCTGTGATGGGCGCTTTCGCGGGCTCACGGGAACCGGAAACAGCGATTTCGCCAAGGCTCAACGTCCGCTCTCCAAAGCTCTCGTCGAACCGGATCGGCCCGTTTGCATCACCGATCACATCGCATCTTTGGCCCGGAGCGAGGAGGATCGGTTCGAGCGTCCGTGGATGCGCCAGAGGCATGCCATCCAGTGCAACGATCTTGCCTGTCAAACCATCCAGGCCGACACGGTACACCCTGTCGATAGAGGGATTTATGAGACGCAGTCGCAGACGGTCGCCTCGTTTCACATTCCTGCCGGTTCCATTGGAAACAAGCGCCGTGACCGTATTGCCGATACGGCCCTCGGTCGCGAATTGAGCCGGGTTGAACGCTTCGTCGTACTGTCCGGACTGATCCAGCAAGACATCGAAGAACTGAACAACAATGTCATGGTCGACAGCCGGCGCATTTTGCTCTTCGACGATGAAGGCGCCGAAAAGGCCGCGGCTGACCTGATCGTAAGACAGGTAATGCGAGTGATACCAAAACGTGCCGGCATCCGGGACGCCAAATTGATAACGATATGAGTCGCCCGGAATGACCACATCCTGAGTGAGAACGTTGACACCATCCATCCGATTTGGAACCCGCAACCCATGCCAGTGAACAAGAGCGCCCTCCTCCAATCGGTTGTCGAGGGTAATGCGAGCGGTTTGTCCTTGTCGCATTCTGATTTCAGGGCCCGGCAGACCACCGTTGAAGCCCAACATCGACACGTTGTATCCAGCAAGGTGCGTCTTGATCGATTGGGGTGCGAGGATCAACTCGGATGTCGCCGCCGGCAAGCGGGTACCAGCCAGCGCAACGGTCATACCGCCAAGGAAAGACCTCCGGCTCAAAGACAATTCCGTCACCTCATGAATGATGGACTGGCTTCCGCCAACTGCTGTGCTTGTGCCATTTCCGGTGGAGGAACTTCAAGGCGACAGAGCACCCCTCACGCCGTTGTCACTTTGGGATACAGAAAGACGCGAGCGCCGATTTCAACGCGATCGTACAGATCCTTCACATGCTCATTCGTCAATCGCGCGCATCCATTCGACACGGCCGATCCAATGGTTTCCGGAGCGTTGGTTCCATGAATACGAAGATAGGTATCGCGTCCCTCATCATCATAGAGATACAGCGCCCGGGCACCGAGTGGGTTAGTTGGGCCGCCTTTCATCCCGTCCTTGTACTTCGCGTATTTTTCGGGCTCGCGCCGGATCATGGCGTTTGTTGGTCGCCACCATGGCCATTCGGCCTTGCGGGCCACCGTGAACTCGCCGGGTTCGTACAAGCCTTTGCGCCCTACCCCGACCCCGTAGCGGATCGCCATGCCTTTCTCGAGCATGAAATAAAGGAAGAAACTGTCGGGAACGACATGGATGTCTCCGCTCATCCAGTGTTTGCGACGGGTGTTGACCAGTTGTGGTTCAAACCGGTCCGGCAATTTCCTTTGGTGAGCTGATGTTGCCGTTGGCAGCAACACCCCCATGGTCGTTGCGAAAATCAGCTCTCGTCTTGTGAGATTTTGCATTGCTCGGTCTCCTCGCTCCCATGGGAAATCAGCCCGTCCGGAGGGCAAAGAAAAGAAGTCGTGAGGAGCGGCAATTAAGCTGAATTGTTGCTTTACCGCTACGAAAAACACAGTCGATGGAACCCTCCAGCGCTGGACTCTCGTTAATTTTCAAATTGGTAGCTAGAGGAATGAACAATGCACTACTCAAGATTTTTCATGATGATCGGAACGTCGACCGTGGTCATGTTCGGTCTGATGTACCTGAACACCTATCTTTGGGGGCATCTCTTCTTTTCGGAGACCCGTCTTTACATGGCCATCCTGATGGGGGCGACCATGGCCGTGATCATGTTGGCGTACATGTTGTCCATGTATCAGAACACCAAGGCCAATATCGCCATCTTCGTTGGCTCAATTCTGGTTTTCGCAGCAAGCCTCTGGTTGGTGCGCGGCCAGTTCACCGTTCAGGACCGGTCGTATATGCGCGCCATGATCCCGCACCATTCGATCGCCATCATGACGTCGACCCGCGCCGAAATCACCGATCCGCGCGTGCGCGGCTTGGCAGATGACATCATTTACGCGCAGGACAAGGAAATCGCTGAAATGCGGTACCTTATCGCCGACATCAGCGCGAACGGCGAAGCGACACGCGCGCCAAGTGAGACGCAAGCCCAGATTGTGGACGCACAACAGGCGCTCGAAACCGAGGTAGTGTCGAAGGTCGATCCAGAGTTCTTGACGGAAGACAAGATTGCAGCGGTTTTTCCAAATGGAGGAGATTGTCGCTTTGCGTATACTTCGGACGGCCCGGCCGTCTTTGTAACCGGTGAAACCGATGAAGGGGCTGTGGCCGCTATGAAGATAAGCGGTGACTTGGTGCGCCTCACAGCGCAGGGCGAAAACGCCTTCGCTCAAGGTCCGCTATCCGCAGAAATCGCACGAACCGACGAAGACCTCACCGACCTCATCGTCAGCGCCGGACCCAGTTACGAGGCCGGATTCCGTGGCAGCTACACTTGCGCCGGATAAAGGAGAACACTCATGCCCCGTGACACTGACAGCAAGACGGCAGAGCTATACCGGATGGTCATGCCCGACCATCTTTGCCCGTTTGGTTTGAAATCGAAGGACCTGCTGGAGCGGCAGGGCTTTCAGGTGGAAGATCATCCGCTTGAATCCCGCGAAGAAACCGATGCTTTCATGAAAAAGCACGGTGTCGAAACAACACCGCAAACGTTTATCGGCGGCGAACGGATCGGCGGGTATGAAGAACTCAGGGTGTTTTTCGAACTCGATCCGCCCAAGGACGAACAAAGCGACACAACCTACCAACCTGTCATCGCGATCTTTTCCGTTGCGGCGCTATTGGCTCTGGGCCTTTCCTGGCACCAGTATGGGTCTCTTCTTACCCTTCGCGCATTTGAATGGTTCATCTCGCTGTCGATGGCCATTCTCGCGATCCAGAAGTTGCAGGATGTCGAAGGGTTTTCGACAATGTTCCTGAATTATGACCTGCTGGCGCGCAGATGGGTGCGGTATGGCAAGATCTATCCGTTCGGCGAAGCCGTGGCTGGCGTGCTCATGACCGCTGGCGCGCTGTTGTGGATTTCCGCACCCGTCGCCCTGTTCATCGGAACGGTCGGCGCGATCAGCGTGTTCAAGGCGGTGTATGTCGACAAAAGAGAGTTGAAATGCGCCTGCGTCGGCGGGGATAGCTCGGTTCCGCTGGGTTTCATCTCCCTCACAGAGAACCTAATGATGATCTTCATGGGTTTGTGGATGCCGATCCGGGCGATCTGGCTTTAACACAAGGCTTGAGGCTCAATGGTGGGTTTCTGCCCCCTCTCCAGGCAGTTAAACAGTGTTACGCATCACGATGAGCCACCACATTTTTGTGTGTTGCGGGAAATCGCGACCGAAAGTATTGCTTTCCCATCATGAGTGTGATTCGCACCTTTTTCCTTCAAATGATCGCGCTGTCGGCGCTGTTCGCTATGCTTTTGGCGCCCTCGAATGCTGCTGCGATGATCGACTGTTTAGATCTGAGCAAAGAGCAGGGAGTTACTGTTTACATCGGGGCGGTCGATCACGATCATGTTCACGCTCCTTCGATGGAAAAGAACGACCACGAAAATTTGCATTGTCAAAGCCATGTTTGTACGACCGGCTTGTTCAATCTCGTGATGCAAGAGGCTTCCGCTTGCTGTGTAGAGCGTGTTGTCGGTTCGTGGGACGCAACATCGCTTGTGAGCATATCCGCTCCTGACGGGCTTCGTCGACCACCACGTGCGTAATGCGAACGTTTGTCAGCGCTTTTGCGGCTGATCGTTAGCATTTCATTCGACGAGGACAACTAGTGAAAAAACTGACTGCGGCAATGCTGCCGCTGCTCGCTTCCGGATGTGCATCCGTGGCCGAGCTAAACGATGCGCCCGCGTTCACCGTGGCCGCAAACCCGGCTGTTGTGGCAGAAGCGCGCCCAGCTACCGGCATCGAGTACACGCAATACCGGATTGAGGATCCTGCTGATTGGCGCGGTCTCAATGACGCTCAAAGCGGAGGCAACCGATGAAAGCGGTTGTAATTATCGGCACAGCGCTTCTGCTGTCGGCCTGCGCGCAAACCTCAGTCGTTCAGATGGCGAGCAAGGAACGGGCGGGGTTCGATACGGTTCAGGCCGGGGCAAGCCGCGCTGTCGGCGCGTCGCCGGAATGGGCCCTCTCCGCTGGTGAGATTGAGGCGCTCGACAGACGGGTTCATGGCTTGGTTCACAAAAAAACGATCAATGCCGATACTGCGGTACAGGTCGCGATAATGAACAATCGCGGATTGCAGGCGAGTTTCGCCGACTTGGGCTTGTCTTCGACGGACCTTTGGGAAGTGGCCATGGGACCGATACCCTCAGTCAGTGTATCTGTTTCCGGACTTGCTGGTGACGTAACAAGGGCACTTGAAGCGCTGGTCATGAAATCCGTTCTGGATGCGGCAAACCAAAGGCCGCGGACGGAAATAGCGCAAATCCGCTTCCAACAGGCGCAACTAGAGGCTCTATCCGAAACGATTGCACTTGCTATCGAAACCCGCCGTGCATGGATTGAGGCAGTTGGCGCATTCGAGAAGGCTGCCTTGATTGCAGAAGCGCAGAACACTGCCGACTCTGCGTCCGAACTTGCCTCACAGCTTGGTCGTACTGGATTCATGAGTAAAGCCGACCAGGCACGCGAACACGCGCTCACTGCAGTCTTAGCCGCGGAACGTTCGGAAGCGCGTCTGGAAGCGCAACTTGCAAAAGAGCGTTTGATCAGGCTCATGGGACTTTTTGGGAGTCCGACCGAGGTTTTTGTCCCTGACGCCCTCCCGAGCTTGCCAAGTCGACCGCGCGCTTCCGCTGATATCGAACGCTTGGCTTTGGCGAACCGTGTTGATCTTGCTGTCGGAAAGCTGGAGCTCGAAGCCGTGGCGCGCGAGTATCGACTGACGGGCAAGACACGCATGATTTCGGATATCTCTTTGGCAGCCGGCCTCGAAGCGGAAGGCAGCGACGGGAGTACAGAGGTAAATCCGGCGTTGGAGGTAGATTTTGAAATTCCACTCTATGACACCGGGCGACTGTCATCAAAACGCGGCCAGATGAATTATCTGCGAGCTGCGAATAGCGTGGCACAGCGGGCAATCAACGCGCGCGCCGAGGCGCGGATGGCTTACAAATCCGTAACCGGGCGACATGCCGTGGCGCGGCACTGGCGCGATGTGGTTCTGCCGCTTCGGAGAACCATCGATGAAGAATCGCTCAAATCTTACAGTGGGATGATCACCTCGACCTTCGAATTACTCGAGGACGCACGTGACGGTCTCGAGGCGCAGATTGGAGCGGCAGAGGCCAAACGTGACTACTGGCTGGCTGAAACAGAGGTGACCGCTGCGATCTGGGGCGGCGCTGGCGGAGCAGGTGCCAGTGGCAATGAGGAGGACAAGGAATGATCAATCGTAGACAAGTTCTCGGAGCGGGTTTGACTGCAGGAGCCGGCGCAGTGCTCGCAACTGCGGGAGCGGCACAGACCAGGTTTCGCGATCTGCCCGAGGCGGCCTTTAACGAAGATCCGCGGACACAGGTCCCTCCAAGGCCGACCGACCGTTTCGACTATAACCCGGTGGTGACTCTAAATGGCTGGTCCCTGCCCTACCGGATGAATGGAGACGTCAAGGAATTTCACCTAGTCGCAGAACCTGTCGAACGGATCATGGCGGATGGTATGATCGCTCGGCTTTGGGGCTACAACGGCCAGTCGACGGGCCCCACGATCGAGGCGGTCGAAGGCGAGCGCGTGCGCATCTACGTCACCAACCGCCTGCCAGAACATACGTCCGTTCATTGGCACGGATTGATCCTGCCGTCCGGTATGGACGGAGTCGGCGGCCTGTCTCACCCTGCCATTCCTTCAGGAAAGACCTTCGTTTACGAGTTCAATCTGGTGAAATCCGGCACTTTCATGTACCATCCCCATGCCGATGAGATGGTGCAGATGGCCATGGGGATGATGGGTCTATTCATCGTCCATCCCCGCGACCCGGCTTTCATGCCCGTCGATCGAGACTTTGCCTTTCTGCTCGCGGCCTACGACATCGATCCGGGCAGTTACATTCCGCGCGTTGCCGAAATGACCAACTTCAACATGTGGACGTGGAACAGCCGGATCTTTCCGGACATTGATCCTCTCGTCGCAAACAAGGGAGATCGCGTGCGCGTGCGCTGCGGCAACCTGACTATGACCAACCACCCGATCCACATGCATGGGTATGATTTCGAGGTGACCTGTACGGACGGCGGCTGGGTCAGACCGGAAGCGCGCTGGCCCGAGGTCAGTATCGACATCCCTGTCGGCGCGATGCGGGCCTACGAATTCGACGCCGTACATGAAGGCGATTGGGCCATTCACTGCCACAAGTCGCATCACACCATGAACGCGATGGGTCACGAGATCCCGACCTTTATCGGAGCGGACAAAAGGCGACTTTCGCAGATGATCGGGCGCCACCAACCCGGGTACATGCCCATGGGAACGGCCGGCATGGCTGATATGGGCGAGATGTCCATGGAGATCCCAGACAACACTGTCCCCATGATGACCGGCTGGGGACCCTTCGGTCCGCTGGAAATGGGTGGCATGTTCAGCGTCGTAAAGGTCCGCGAGGGTATTGCGCCCGACGATTACAACGATCCCGGCTGGTATCAGAACCCGCCGGGAACGCAAGCCTATGAGTGGACGGGCGAGCTGCCCGAACACGCAAGCAACACCAGTCCACAGACCGTAATCACGCCGCGCGGCGGCGTGCGGTGGGGCTGATGCAACGAGCACAGGAGAAACGCGCTCATGAAGAAAACTGCACTTCTGGCCATGGGATTGACCTTGGCGACGTCTATTGCCCCGGTGTTATTGTCGGCCAGCCCTGGGCACGAGAACGGCCAAATGGCTGTTGGCATGCCCGCCATGCACGGTCAAAAACCGACCCGGACCATCAACGTAATTCTCCGAGAGGATTACGATAGCGACAGGCCTTTCGTATTTGAACCCTCGGACCTGACATTCTCCAAAGATGAAACCGTTCGCCTGCTCATCTCGAACGAAGGGGATGAAACCCACGAGTTCGTCATGGATACCATCGACGATAATGTCGAACATCGCGAGCTCATGGCCAAGTTTCCCGAGATGGAACACGACGATCCAAACGCCGTGCGCCTTGATCCGGGCGAGAAGGCTGAAATTGTCTGGACATTCAACAAATCTGGAACGTTCGAGTTCGCTTGCCTTCTGCCCGGCCACTACGAAGGCGGGATGTACGGCAGCCTGATCGTTGACTGACCTTTTAACCCTCGAAATAAAGACTGGACACCTATAATGAACAAAATTTTCTCTCTGACTGCCGCCCTTATGCTTGTGACAGGGGCAGCCATCGCCGAGGGCGACCACCTGATGTCGAACGGCACGGTAACCAAGATCGACACCAAATGGAACAAGATCACGATCGACCACGGCCCGCTCGAAAACCTCGACATGCCGGCCATGAAAATGGTCTTTGAACTCGCCGATGCGGGAATGCTCGAGGGGCTTTCGGAAGGAATCCAGATTAGCTTTCTTGCAGAGCGGGTGAACGGAAAGTTGACCGTCACCGAGCTGCAGAAGTAAAAAAGAGCCGCGCACCCGACTTTCCCGGTGCGCGGCTTCTTGGCTGGTCCTCTTTCGCTACTCCGTTGAAGGCTGACTGTAAGGTGATAAGTCCGCGAGGATCGGACAATCGGGCCGATGATCTCCGGCGCATCTGTCGATCAATTCCGAGAGCGTTGCCCTCATCGACTGCAGTTTTTCGATCTTTTCCTCAATCTGGCGAAGGTGTTCTTCCGCGACCGACTTCACTTGCATGCTTTCGCGGTTTTCGTCCTCATATAGCGAGAGAAGCGTTCTGCAATCTTCAATAGTGAACCCCAAGGCCCGTGCGCGGCCGAGAAACGCCAGTTTGTGCACATGGTTTTCGGTAAATGCGCGATAGCCGTTCTCGCTACGGTTCGGACGGATCAGCCCGATTTCCTCGTAGTAGCGTATCGTCTTTGGGGGCACACCCGATTGTCGGGAAACTTTTCCGATATTCATTTGTAACCTCCGTTATTCGGCTGGAGCAGCCGTGGCGGCTGCCAGCTCTGCCGGGATGGCGCGTTGCTCGTCCATCGCGGGCACGATGCGCCGCAGCCGCAAGGCATTGGTCAGGACAAACACCGAGGACAAAGCCATCGCACCCGCCGCAAGGATTGGTGACAGGAGCAACCCAAAGGCGGGGTAAAGCACCCCGGCGGCGACGGGAATAAGTGCCACGTTGTATGCGAAGGCCCAAAACAAGTTCTGCCTGATGTTTCGCATGGTCCGGCGGGACACCTCGAAAGCATTTACAACGCCCCGCAGATCACCTGACATCAGGACGACATCCGCGGATTCGATGGCTACATCGGTGCCCGTTCCAATGGCGATGCCCACATCCGCATGCGCCAGTGCCGGGGCGTCATTGATCCCGTCGCCGACAAAGGCGATGCGCTTGCCGCCCTCGCGCAAACTGTTGAGCGCCGCGACCTTGCCGTCTGGCAGAACGCCGGCGACGACATGGTCGATGCCGGTTTCGCGGGCGATGGCTTCGGCGGTTTCGCGTTTGTCCCCGGTGATCATCGCAACCGCAAGACCCTTTTCGTGCAGCGCTGCGATGGCTGCGCGGCTTGCCGGTTTGACCGGATCGGCGACGCCGATCACGGCGGCGATACGTCCATCTATGGCAGCGTAAAGCGCCGTCCGACCCTTGCTCGCGATCTTCGTTTCCTCTGGTGCCAATGCCGAGATGTCAATGCCTTCCCGCGTCATGTAGCGGTCGGCCCCAACCAACACCTCCGCGCCTTCGACCAAGGCGCGCACGCCGTAACCGGTGACCGACTGGAAACCTTCGGCCCCCACAAGCGGGGCGCCGTCGGCCCGGGCGGCGCGGACGATGGCGTCCGCGACAGGATGCTCGGAGAGCGACTCCACGGCGGCGATCTTCGAGAGCGTTGTTGAACGATCGAACCCTTCCGCCAGCACAAGGTCAGTCAGTGCGGGTCGCCCCTCGGTCACCGTGCCTGTCTTGTCGAGGGCGACCACATCAACGGAATCAAGTAGCTGCAAGGCGTCGCCCTTGCGGAACAGGACACCCATTTCCGCAGCACGTCCCGTCCCGACCATGATCGAGGTCGGCGTCGCAAGCCCCATCGCGCAGGGGCACGCGATGATCAGCACCGACACACCGGCGATCAGCGCCATTGTCAGGGCCGGATCAGGCCCGAAAACCAGCCAGACCAGCACGGTCGCCGCCGCGATCGCCATGACGGCAGGTACGAACCACAAGGTGATCCGGTCGACCAATCCCTGGATCGGCAGCTTGGCGCCCTGGGCCTCTTCGACCATGCGAATGATCTGCGCCAGGGTTGTGTCGGCGCCGACCCTTGTGGCGCGGAATTGCAGACTTCCAGCGCCGTTGACCGTCCCGCCGGTCACCGGATCTCCGGCACTCTTTTCAGCGGGGATCGGCTCGCCTGTCAGCATGCTTTCGTCGACGCGGCTGGTCCCCTCGATGACCTCACCATCGACCGCGATGCGTTCGCCGGGACGCACGATGACGATGTCACCCTGAACCAGCGCATCGATCTCGATCTCGACGTTTTCACCGTCCCGCACCACACGCGCGGTCCGCGCCTGAAGCCCCAGCAGCTTCTGGATGGCCGCGCCCGTTCTCCCCTTAGCGCGCGCTTCAAGAAAACGCCCCAGCAAGATGAGGACGACGATGACCGCTGCCGCCTCGAAGTAGACAGAGCGCAGCGTGTCAGGCAAGGCCGATGGTATGAATGTCGCAACTACGGAATAGAAGTAAGCCGCCCCGGTGCCGACCGCGACGAGGCTGTTCATGTCGGGCGCGCCCCGGAATAGGGCCGGGAAACCCTTGGTGTAAAACGTCCGGCCCGGGCCGAAGAGAACGATTGTCGTGAGAACGAATTGAAGAAGCCAACTCGTCTGCTGACCAATCGTGGTCTCGATAAGCATATGAACGGCCGGAATGACGTGGCCACCCATCTCGATCAAAAAGACCGGCAAGGCGAGGATGGCTGCAAAGGTGACCCGTTTGGCAAGCGCCTGAGCCTCTTCCTCCTTGCGCGCAACCCTGTCGTCACCGGCTTGGGCCGTTGCCACGGTTGCTGGATACCCTGCCGCGCCGCTTGCATTTACCAGATCGGATGTCGTGACAAGACCTTCGACGTAAACCACCGTCGCCGTCTCGGAGGCGAGGTTGACGTTCACCTCGACCACTCCAGGCACCGCGGAAAGCGCCTTGTCGACCCGCCCGACGCAAGAGGCACAGGACATGGCTGCAATCGTGAGTTCGGCCTTGGCCGTCCGCGCGGGGTAGCCCAGCTCGCGAAGGGTTTCGATGATTTCCGGAACGCGCTTGAGCGCGTCCACGCTCATACGCGCGGTTTCGGATGCAAGATTCACCGACACATCCTCTACGCCGTCGATTGCATTCAATGCGCGGTCGACCCTGCCAACGCAGGACGCACATGACATGCCTTCGATCGGCAGGCTGATCTGTTTGGGTTCGGGCATATGTGTCACCTGTTTTTCCATTCGAAGTGGAATATGAGGCTTCCAGTTACTGGAGGGTCAATGGGAGGGCGCCAAATAAATTTCTTCACTTGACCTTCCAGCGGGGGGAAGCCCCATGTCACCGACAGAAATCAGATCAAGGAGTGGTTCCGATGAAGTTCAGCGTTCCGGACATGAGCTGTGGACATTGCACCGCAGCAATCGAAAGCGCGGTGAAGAGCGCAGATCCGAATGCAGGCGTAGAATGTGACCTTTCTGCCCGACATGTGCGTGTCGCCAGCGTGTTACCAGCCGATCAAGTCCTAGCGATCATTCGGGATGCGGGCTACAACGTGGAACCTGCGGCCGCTTGATGCAGTGCCTGGACCACCCAAGGGCGGTCCGGGCACAGAATTTCAGTCTTCGACTTTGCGGGCTTCCTCGACCAAGTCGACAAGCTGCGCCTTTTCGACGAAGCCCGGGACCAGCGCGTCACCGATCACGAAAGACGGCGTGCCGTTAAAGCCCAGAGCTTGGGTCAGTTGCATGGATGTCGCAATGTGCTCTTCGACCTCGGGGGCCTCCATGTCCTTGCGCAACTGTGCGATATCCAGGCCGATCTCCTCGGCAACGCGCAGCACGGAGGCCTCTTCCGCGCGGCCTTCCAGCCCCATCATCGCCCAGTGAAACTCTTCGTATTTGTCCTGCTTGCGCGCTGCCAAGGCCGCTTTCGCGGCGAACACCGATCCGTCTCCGAGAATGGGCCATTCACGATAGACGAGGCGAATGTTTGGATCGTCTTCGATCAAAGCCCGCACCTCGGGTTTGACCCGCCGACAATAAGGACAGTTGTAGTCGAAAAATTCCACAACGGTGACGTCCCCTTCCGCGTTGCCGAGAACCGGCGCATTCGGATCGTTCTCGATCAGATCGCGCTGGTCATTCAGAACTTGGGCCTGACTGAGCTCCTGCGCTTGCGCCTGCCTTTGTTCAAGGATGGCGACGGCCTCCATGACAATCTCCGGGTTCTCGCGGATTGCTTCCAGCACAAGTTCCTTGACCCGGGACTCTGACAGTTCGTCGGCGAGTGCCGGTAGCGGAAGCAAGGCAGCTATCGCGACCGTCGTGAAGGCTTGTCTGAAACGCATTTTAGTTCTCTCCCCGTTGTTCGTCGGCTTCTGTCCGCGCGGCCTGGACTTCGCGGATGCGATCTGGCCAGGTGGACCGGATGAAGGCCAGGATGTTGTGAATTCGCTGGTCGGTCAGCACGTCTGCGAAACCGGGCATGCCACTGTCGAATTCGACGCCCTGACGCGCCAGAAGCGTTGCACCCCCCAGTTTTGTGTAATCGAAGAGCAGGCTGTCAGGATGATGCCAGGTGTGACCCGTCTCATCATGCGGTGGTGCTGGCAGGCGCCCATCCGCGCCCGGCGTTCGCCATTCCGGCTGGCCTTCCAGATCCGCGCCATGACAAGACGCGCAGTTTTCTGCGTAGAGCAACGCGCCTTCTTCGATGTCGTAGCTCTCCGCCTTGGACGCGCTGCCGACATCCGAGGATGCACTGGTCGAGAGCCAATACGTGAAGGCGGCTGCTGCGACAGTGATCGGAACGGACCAAACGAGATACCTCATGTGACCCGTATCCAGGTTGTCATGCCGGACGCGGCGTGGCTGAGCATGTGGCAATGGAACAGCCACTTGCCGGGATTGTCTGCCGTAAAGGCGATCTCCCGGGACTCGTTGCCGGCCAACAGGATCGTGTCCCGCATCGGCCCGAACGCGCCGTCGGGGCGCAGCTCACGGAAATGCATCCCGTGCAGGTGCATCGCATGTGGGAACACGGTCTGGTTCTCGATCTTCAAGCGCACCGGCTCGTTCAGGGATAGATCGGCCAGTGGCGTGTCGGTCATATCGGCGACATCATTCAGGGCCCAGAATTTGCCCGCTTGGGCAAGCTGACGGAATCCAAGACGTTCCCCACCGAGCAACGCGGACTGCATCCGCCCCATTGCACCGCCGGACATGACCAGTCGCAAATCTCGCGCATCGGCAAGGTCCGGGGCGTTTGCTGCGGGGTTCGGCGGCAACGGCAGTGGCTTGCCTCTTGGTACTGAACTGGCTGTGCCGTCGATCGGAAAACTCACGAGCGGGGTCGGTTGATCGTCATCGCCGATGCGCAGCAAATGGGCCACGCCGCCTTCGTCTTCGGTCACATCGACAATTAAGTCGACGCGCTGTGCCGGGCCGAGGATCAACTCGCCGTCAATCTGCTGGGGTTGGCCGATTGGCATTCCATCGACGGCCACCCTCCAGCCACTCAACCCCGAGAGCGTCAGCGGGAAAATCCGCGCGCTTGCTGCGTTGATGATCCGCAAGCGAATGCGTTCGTTGCGCTTCGCGGACAAGGTCAGGTCATAGCGCCCATTGGTCGTGATAAAGTTGCCGATGCGTCCACCGTGGCTCATCATCATAGGCTGCTCGAAATTGTCGAAAAGCTGCCCGCTTTCGGGATCGAGCAACCAGTCCTCCAGAACGATGACTTCCTCGCGGTCGATGTCCGGTCCATTGGCCTCTTCGACGATCAAAGCACCGCGCAAACCACGCGCGACCTGCTCGTATGAGCGATTATGCGCGTGGTACCAATAGGTCCCGGCGTCCGGTACGACGAAGTCGTAGTCAAAGGTTTCACCAGGTGCCACGGGCTCTTGGGTCAGCCCTGAAACGCCATCCATCGCGTTATCGATCCGGATTCCGTGCCAGTGAACCGAACTGGGATCGGGTACCTCGTTGCGGAACCTGCGGCGCACCCGATCGCCTTGAGCGACCCGGATTTCCGGGGCCGGAACAAGGCCGTCATAGCCCCAGATCTCTGTTTCCGGGTAGGTGTCCGGAAGAAGCTGTTGACGTGCAACCTTGGCAACCACGTCCTCGAACGGGGTTGCGGCAAAAGCCGACCGCGGGATGGCCGCCGCGCAGGCCGCCAGTGTTGCATGGCGCAAGAAATCCCGACGTGTTTGTCTCATTTCGATCCTCGAGAAAGCGGGGGCTTGTTGCCCCCGCGTGGTGTTAGTTCGACGCGGGGTTCTCCGCCTCGACCGTGTCCTTGTTCAGCAGGAAAAGCGCCATCGCTTCGCGATCGGCAGGTGTCAGAAACCGAGTTCCCTCGCGAACCACTTCCGCCATGCTGCCGCCGAAAGCATCGCCCGAAGGGATGATGCCGGTCTGGAGCGCATAAGCGAGGTTTGAAACCGTCCAGTCATTTTTGGCCAGGTCTTTTGGCCGTATCGCGGGTGCCTTGCTGCCACCGGGAAGCTGGGCGTTGCCTGCAAAGGAAGCACCGATATCGCGACCTCCTGCAAGATTGCGCGGCGTATGGCAGGCTCCGCAATGTGCCGCACCGCGCACCAATTCCCGTCCGCGATTCCATGCGCCGCTTCGCCCTTCAACCGGTTCGGTATCCGGATCGTAGAAGAACGCCGCTCGCCAGAGCTTCAGCCCCCATCGTTGATCGAATGGGAAGCTGACATCGTTTTCTGGTGCAGGTTCGTCCACGGGCGGCACGGTTTGAAACGCCGCCCAGAGGTCAGCGATATCCTGGTCAGAAAAATCCGCATAGAACGTATATGGGAAAGATGGATAGTAGGGCGTTCCATCGGGGCCGATCCCCTGCCGCACGGCTTTTGCGAACTGTTCTGCCGTCCATTCGCCCATGCCATGTTCGGGGTCGGTCGTCAGGTTGGGCGGATAGAACGTTCCGAACGGGGTTTCGAGCGGCGCCCCTCCGGCAAGTGGTGCGCCGCCCGCTTCAAAATTGGTATGACAGGCAATGCACCCACTGGCGCGCGCCAAATATGCGCCCCGGTCGACATTGCCCTCTGTTGCAATCGGAGTCACTGCACTGCCGACAGGCCATGCAATCACCACGCCGAGGCCGGCCGCGCCCAGCACGGCGACCCCGGTGACGAGTTTCAAAAACCGGCGCATGGTTAGTCTTCTTCCGCCCGGAAGCGTTCATGGCATGCGGAACAGACCTGTGTCGTCATCGCGAATGCCGCGTCGGCGGGCATTTCGGCAATGGCGGCAGCATCCATCATGCCGCCGCTGCCCATCATCGTGCTCCCGCCCATCATGGTTGTATCGCTTCCCATCATGGATCCGCCGCCCATCATCGAGGCGCCATCCGTGGAGGTATTGCCGCCCATGCCGCCTAGCCCATTGTCGGCTGCGCGTTTCAGGCCTTCAGAGTATTCTTCCAGCTGATTTGCCAGTGCTGCGAAGCGGTCCCAATCGGTCCACACTTCGTCTTTGGCTTCCGAGGGCATGCCACCTGTGCCCTCTGGGAACAGCTTTGTCATGCTCTCACCGGCGTGCTGCTGGAACAGGCGCGCTGCATCGCCCACTATTTCTGCGTCATAGGCCGTTTCGCCCCGCATCATCGGGGCTACGGTTTTGACTGCCTTTCCCATGGCGGCCATGGCATCCATGCGTTCCTTTACGATGCCCGTGGCACCGCTATGCGCAAATGCCGCGACCGCGGTTCCTGCAATCAACACTGCCGCTGCGATAGTCGTCTTTTTCATGTCTTCGATCCTTTAATGGGTCTGCTCTAAGAGGGGTGTGAAATCAGACCCACTTCCGTGGGGGTGGAGGATCGCTGTCGGGGCGCAATTCGGTTCGTTGGGTCGCGCCGTCTTGCATGACGGCGTTCATAAAATGAGGCTCGTAAACCACCGTTGCTGGGAACAACAACGCTGCCGGAACAGAACAGTCGAGTCCCGGATGACAGTGACCAGAGGTCTCGCTCGTAGATGGCCCCACATTTTCATGACTGTGTGATTCTTGCGCCAAAGACGCTCTATCATGGAACGCTGGTGCCTCAGGGACACCGAGAACCACAAGGAACAGGCCAAAAACGATCGACAGGATCCATCTGTTCGTCTTCGACCAACGCATCAGTTGATCCCGTTGGCCCGCTGTAGTTCTCGGACATAGGCAGCCACCATCTTGACGTCTCCTTGGGTCAGCCCCTCGATCTTGGGCATATTACCGAATTTCCAGTGATGCGCACGCACGCCGTTCTGAGCGGCCAGAACAAAGGCCATATCGGAATGGTGGCCGGGTTCGTAAATCTTGTGCACCAAAGGCGGCGCAATATCGTTGCGTCCAGCAGCGTTTTCGCCGTGACACTCAGAACACTTGGTCTCGAATATGTTTTTGCCGATCGCTGCTTGCGGTGAGAGCTCGGAAGGCAGCTTGACCTGGACGATGGGGTCGCCTTGCGCGATCTCACTCGTGTCAGGTGGGGTCATCGAGTGGCCTACTGCTGTGTCCTGCGTACCAATGAACTGCCAAGCGGCAACGCCCCCGCCGATAACAAAAACGGCACCGATCAGCGCAGTCAGTTTGTCCATGCCTGTATCTTCCGCCTTGTCTCTTGGGTCAGATGAGTTTGACTTGAGTGCCGACGGGCACCCGCTCGTAAAGCTCTTCAACCTGTTCGTTGAACAAACCGATGCAGCCATTTGACGACCGACGGCCGATCTTTCGCGTGTCCTGTGTTCCGTGAATACGGTAGTATTGCCAGGACAGATACAATGCGCGGGTACCCAGAGGGTTGGCAGGATCGCCTCCCTCGACACGTGCCGGCCATTCTGGATTGCGTTCCCGCATGGAGGGCGTCGGCGCCCAGCTGGGGTTTTTGCGCTTTTCCACGACTTCGGTATAACCCCGTTTTGTGAGTTCATCGGTCAGAGGAACGGATGTCGGATAGATCCGCATTGAACCATCTGCTGTCCAATGCTGCAGAGCCCGTGTTTCCGTATCCGAGATAATGATACCTTTTCCAAGCGTATCGAAATGGTCTTGCCACTCGTGAACTCGGAAAGAAGAGATATTGCGGCGAATGACTTCGGCCCGAACCACGCTTGGGGCAGCCAAAGCAACCGCTGCCAAACCCAATAGGTGTCGTCGGTTAATCTTGTTATTCCGCAAAGACGTCATGACACACTCCTAGCCTCGGTTTTGTCACACGTCTTTTACGCGAGACCCGGCATCTGGCAACCTGACAAGGCCGCGAGAAGTGTATCCATTTGTATCCTTGACCTTGCCCCCCTGGAGGGTCGCAAATGGCGGCAGATAAGTAGCCAAGAGGGCGACATGGACCACCAGAACCATAAGAACAAGCCAACCGCAGACAGGCTCATGCATTACGGAATGATGGCGTGTTGCATTGTGATGCTCTTACCTGTCGCCGGTTTTTTTCTTGCTGGCGGCACACTCGCGGGTATGTGGAGCAATGCAGCCGCTTTTGCGCCACTGCTGCTTTGCGTCGGTGCGCATCTCGTGATGCACAAATTTATGGGAAAGTCGTGCCATTCGAACGAAGAGAAAGGCAGTATCGAAGAAACACCCGTGTCCGTGCCTTCTACGATTCCCGCGGTTGCACGCAACAGGCAATAATTTGCGCGGGAAAATGCGAGCAAGCGCATGGTTGCTGACGATTACAACGCTTGGCGGATGCGCCGCAAGTCTTGAAGACTGTCCCGAGCGGGAGGTCATCGTTTCCACCAAGCAGGCATTGATCATCCTCCCCGACGGGTGTCGGTTGATACCCTCGTCCTCTGCCGACGTAGCGCGTGTTGTTTGTTCTGATGGTCGACAAGGCTTTGCCGTCGGCGGTCTTTGAGACAAAGTTCCGGGTGCAGATTCAACCCGAGCCGGCTTTAAGGGAAGGAAGCGGATCCTTGGCGAAAACCCTGTCGACACTGCGCCGGTTTCTGATTTTGCCCGCACTGATCCTGGCGCTTTCCTCTGGCAGTGGCTCGGCTGAGACATCAGCCGCGTATCAAAGCTCTCCGCTGAAGGCGCATCTCATTAGCGCACAGGACGGGGTTCCCGAGAACACACTGACCCTGTCAGCCGGGCTTCATCTTCAACTGAACGAAAACTGGAAGACCTATTGGCGGTCGCCGGGAGAGGTGGGAATACCGCCTTCCGTCGAATGGAGCGGTTCCGAAAACGTCGCAGATGTCGAATTCATGTGGCCCGCCCCGACGCGCTTCACCGCCTTCGGCATCGAAAATTTTGGTTATGCGGGTGAAGTCGTCTTTCCGCTGCGCATAACGCTCAAAGATCCCGGCGCACCTGTGACTCTTTCCGCGCAGGTCAAACTGCTGGTGTGCTCCAATGTCTGTGTCCCGGAAGAGTTTGACCTGTCACTTCGCCTCGGACGGGGCAACGTCATCGACAGCACTTCGGCTGGGCTGATCGGTACGTTTTCCGAGCGCGTCCCCGAAGGGGCCGAGACGAGCGGCGTCAGCGAGGCAAATGCCTTCATCGACGAAGACCTCACGGAGTTGATCGTCAGCCTTCGCGTCGATGAACCACTCCAGTCGCCGGATGTGTTTCCCGAACTGGGTATGGGTGTTGCGCTTGGCAAACCCGATATCCGTTTGGGAGAAGAGGATCGTTTGCTTTGGGCGCGCTTGCCGATCCTCTCGTCGAATACGGATGTGACAGTGGCTCCGTCGATTACCGTCACCGACGGCGAGAACCGGGCCTTCACGATCATCGCGGATCGCGTGGCGCAAGGAATAGCACCACCCTTTGAACTGGCCGCCACGACACCGGACATGATGGAACTGATCTGGATTGCCGCGATCGCGCTGCTGGGCGGATTGATCCTGAATGTGATGCCCTGCGTGCTGCCGGTGCTGTCCATCAAGGTGTCGTCTGTGCTCAAACACACCGATCACGACACAACCCGTGTCCGGTTCGGTTTCGTCGCTGCCAGCGCCGGCATCATGACGTTCATGTGGGGTCTGGCGCTCGTCCTCTGGGCGCTCCAGACGGCAGGCCTCAGCGTCGGGTGGGGTTTGCAGTTTCAAAGCCCGCTGTTTCTTGCGGCGATGATCGCTGTCCTGCTCGTCTTTTCGGCAAATCTGTTCGGAGCGTTCGAGTTCGCCCTTCCACACGGCATGCAGACGCGGCTTGCAGGGGCCGGAGGACGCAACGGGTATTCCGCCGACTTTTTCACTGGCATGTTCGGTGCCGTCATGGCGACGCCTTGTTCGGCACCGTTCCTCGGCACCGCGGTGGCCTTTGCTTTGGCCGGGCGTGGCGTGGACATCCTCATCGTCTTTACGAGCCTCGGGCTCGGCCTCGCCCTGCCCTATCTCGTCATCGCCGCGTTCCCGCGTCTGGTCGCATTCATGCCCAAGCCTGGTCGATGGATGCTGATCATCAAAAGCGTCATGGGGGTTTTGTTGCTTGCAACCGCCGTGTGGCTGTTCTGGGTGCTCGACGGTGTCGCCGGGCTTGCGTCTGTCATCGCGGTCGCGGCGTTGTCCGGTCTCGCCGTTCTGATACTATCTCTCCCGAATGTGCAGTCCCAATTCAGGTGGTCTATTGCCATAGCCAGCCTTGTCCTGGCCATTGCCGCAGGTCCTCTCTTGCAGCAATCAGCACCTGCGCGTTCGACGCCGCAGTTGGCAATGGCTTGGATCGCATTTGATCGTTCGGAAATAGCGAAACGCGTGTCCGCAGGAGAGGTCGTTTTTGTCGATGTGACCGCTGACTGGTGTCTGACTTGCAAAGCGAACAAGACACTTATCATCGATCGGGAGCCAGTCCGGAGCGCGCTTGAAGCGCCTGGAGTCACGGCGATGCAGGCAGATTGGACACGCCCGGACACGCGCATTTCCCGCTACCTTGAGAGTTTCGGCAGATACGGCATCCCCTTCAATGCCGTCTACGGACCATCGGCACCGAACGGCATTGTGCTGTCCGAATTGCTAAAAACCGAGGACGTGATGAACGCCTTGGCGCAAGCCAGTGGTCGGGATGTTTCCGCAAAGGTTGCCGGACAGGAGTGACCTGCTCGACCGGGACACCGAGCAGTAGTCAGCCGCCGAGCCGCTCAAGCGCGGCACGGACCGCCGCACGCCGAGGATCACTGGCGGGCTGCTGCTCCAACAGCGCTTCAGCCTTGCGGTAGGCCTCAACGGCGCGATCGGGCTCCTGAAGGACGGTATAGGCATTTGCCAGCCGCATCCAACCATCCAGATCGTCCGGTTCATCCTCAAGACGCTCGGCCAGCCGCGAGACCATCGATCGGATGAACTCCGCGCGATCCGCGTCATTCATCTCCGACGCCGCCGCGACATCTGCGGCACTCGGGCCTGGTTGCGACGTCGGCCCGCTGGGTAGATTGACGACCGGAAGGTCAGCTGCCGCTGCAATCCGGTTGATCTGCGCTGCATAGGTCTCCATCCAGGGAACGTAAGCCTCTTCCTGATTCAGCCGTGAAACAAGCAGATCGTAGGCCTTACGCGTCTCTTCTTGCTGAAGGTAATACAGAGACTCGAAGTAGGTTGCCGCAGGATTGGATGGGTCAAGGTCCAAAGCGCGATCAATGGCCAATTTCGCCCGTGGAATAACAACGCCGTCATTGGCAACCGCGACAGCCTCTGCCAGCATGGAGAATGTCGCGGAGGTGGCATCCTCCCGTTCGGCAACGACTTCGAAGGCTTCGACGGCATCGGCTGCTCTGCCCATGCGCTGATAGGTCTGGCCCAACAGCATCCACCCTTCGCTAGGGCCGCCGGTCGGATCGGATACAAGCCTTTCGCGAAGTTGTATTGCCAGCGCCGTCACTTCATCAGTCTGTGCCCGCTCCTCTGCACGGGCAGCGAAGGCCATTGAAGGAACCTCCGGCGATCCCATCGTCAGATAGTAGCCCGCGGCAATAACCGGCGCGAGGACCGCCGCGACAACGAGAGTGACTCTGCCACCATTACGGGATGATCCGGCTTTTTCTTCCGAATTGCGGGTCGTCGCGAGGATCCGTTTCTTGATCTCGAGTCTGGCTGCTTGAGCTTCCTGTTCAGAAATCAAACCGCGGTCCATGTCTCGTTGGATTTCCCGCATCTGATCGGCGAGGATCGCCGGTACCGCATCCCCTCTGGTGAGAGTGTTCGATTTGGACAGCAGCAGCGGGTAGAGGACAATTCCGATTGCGACCAGCGTCAAAAGAACGAAAATACCCCAGATCATGACGCATCCCCCGCTTCGTTTTGCCTGAGAATTTCGGACACGGTGTTCTCATCCTCCGAGCCCAAGTCTTCAAATGCCTCTTGCTTTCGCCGACTCATCAGTAGCCCGCCACCAACGAAAACCCCGATCAGAACGAAAGCGATCGGAGCGAACCAAAGCGCGTAGGTCGCAGGCTCCAGAGGCGGTTTCAGCAGCACGTAATCCCCGTACCGCGCCCGTATGTATTCGATCACCTCCGCGTCGCTGTCTCCAACGACCAGGCGCTCGCGTACGAGCAGACGCAAGTCCCGCGCCACACCCGCGTTCGAACTGTCGATGTCCTGGTTCTGACAGACGACGCATCGTAGATCCTTGGAAATCTCCCGCGCACGCTGTTCCAATACCGGGTCGGTCAGCATTTCGTCCGGTTCCACCGCATTGGCGGCAAAGGGAAGGAGCCCGATGCAAAACGCGAAAATCAACTGTCTCATGAACCTGCTCCATTTGGCAGTGCGCCTGCCTGCTTCAGGGCTTGCGTGAACCGTTCGACGGCGTCCGGACCCACGACCGGCCCGACATAGCGAAACAAAACGGTGCCATCGCTATCGACGATGAAGGTTTCCGGCACGCCCGACAGGCCCCATTCGATCCCGGTCCGGCCCGACAGGTCGGACCCGATCCGCTCGTAGGGATTGCCGAGGTCATTGAGCCACTTCACGGCATCCTCAGGTTTGTCTTTGTAGTTTATTCCGAACAACCGCATGCCTTCTCGTTCGACAAATCTTGTCAACACGGCATGTTCCGCGCGGCAGGGCACGCACCAGGACGCAAAGACATTGACCACGACCGGTCGTTCGTTGCCGACAAGATCGCTTCGGGCCAGGCCGGGTGTCTCCAACCCCGGCACGGGATCGAGGTCGAACGCCGGGGCCGGTTGCGAGATCAGGACGGAAGGGATCTCGTTGGGATCCCGGTCGGGATTGAGTCCCCAGAGAAAAAACCCACCGAATATGACCGCCGCAATAAACGGCAGCCCGGCAATGAGACGTTTCATCTTCTCTCCTACTCGGCAGGAACGGCATCGGTGGCTGGCTGTTTGGCACGGCGCGGCGCCCCGACCCTCAAACGGCGATCCGACAAGGACAAACAGCCACCGATCACCAGCAGGATCGAGCCGATCCAGATCAGGTTGACGAGCGGTTCATAGAGGATCCGAAGGGTCCATGCTCCGGCGTTGTTCACTTGATCGGAGGCTGGCGTTGCAATCGACGTATAGAGATCACCCGCCAATGTGGAGCGGATGGCCGACTCCGTCGTCTGGCTTTCCGCGACCGGGTAATACCGCCGTTCCGGGAAAAGTGTCGTGACCAGCTCGCCATCCCGACGCACCACAAGGGTGCCGCGATCCGCGATGTAGTTCGGCCCTTGAACCTTTGCGGCCCCTTCGAAGGTGATGTCGAACCCGGCGATCGTGACTTCGGTCCCGGGGGCGGCAAAGACGATCTCCTCACTCTTCCATCCGGTCGAGCCGATCATCCCCATCATCAACACAGCGACGCCGGCATGGGCAAGCGTCATACCGTGAGAGGCGCGTGGCAGGTTGCGCACGCGTCTCGCGCTCTCTGCAAGGGAAACCTCGAACAGACGGATGCGTAGCGCCCATTCCCGCAGGGTCGCAAAAAGCAGCCACGCTGCGCCGAGGATGGCAAGATAGGCCATGATCGGCCCATCGTTCAGAAGATACCATGCGGCCAAGGCTGCAATGACCGCCAGCACGGCCACGAATTGGATGCGATCGAGCAAACCGGCGATATCAGCCCGCTTCCACGACAGGAATGGACCAAGACCCATGAACACGACCAGTGCCAGCATCATCGGAATGAAGGCCGCGTTGAAGAAAGGTGGACCGACCGAGATCTTGTCCCCGGTGACAGCCTCCAGGATCAGTGGATAAAGCGTCCCGAACAGAACGGTTCCCGTAGCGGCGGCCAGAATGAGGTTGTTCACGAGCAGCCCGGCTTCGCGGCTGATCGGGCGAAACAAACCACCCGGCTCCATTTCGGGCGCCCGCCAGGCGTAGAGCGCCAGCGACCCACCGATGGACACCGCGAGTAAACCCAGAATGTAAACTCCGCGCTCTGGATCGACGGCGAACGCGTGTACGGATGTAAGCAGGCCTGACCGGACGATGAACGTCCCGAGAAGTGAAAGCGAGAAAGTCAGGATGGCAAGCAGGATGGTCCAGCTTTTGAACGCATCGCGCTTTTCCGTGACGATGGCCGAATGCAACAGCGCTGTGCCCAGAAGCCAAGGCATGAAGCTTACATTCTCGACCGGATCCCAGAACCACCAGCCGCCCCAGCCCAGTTCATAATAGGCCCACCAAGACCCGAGGGCGATACCCGCCGTCAGGCTGATCCAGGCGGCCAATGTCCATGGCCGGACCCATCTGGCCCAGGCCGGATCGACGCGACCCTCTATAAGAGCCGCAACGGCGAAGGAAAACACGATGGAGAAGCCGACATACCCGAAATACAAGAGCGGCGGGTGCATGGCGAGACCCATGTCCTGAAGCAACGGGTTCAGGTCATTGCCGTCGAGCGGCGGCGGAAACACCCGCTCGAAGGGGTTCGACGTCAGCAGCAGGAAGGACAGGAAGCCGACACTGATCCACGCCTGCACCGACAAGGTGCGCGCCTTGGTCTCGGCGGGGATGTTCGATCCGAACCAGGCGACGCCCGCGCCGAACACCGCGAGGATCAGAATCCAGAGCAGCAGCGAACCCTCATGGCTGCCCCAGGTCCCGGCCACCTTGTAGAGCATCGGCTTGAGCGAATGGGAATTCTCGACGACGTTCCTGACGGTGAAGTCGCTGACGATGAAGGCCTGCATCAGCGCTGCGAAGGCTATGGCCACAAACAGCACTTGTCCTATTGCCGTCGCCTGGGCGGATTTCATCCAGACGGCGTTTCCACGCGACGCACCTGCAATCGGCAGAACGCTTTGAACAAGCGCAAGCGCAAGCGCGAGGGCCAGTGCGAAGTGACCAATTTCCGGGACCATGGCGTTCTTTCCTATCCAGTGTCGGTGGGCGTCGCGTCGGACGGCTTTGGCGTCCGCGGCGGGGTCTATTCGTCGAGCGTTGCTTTGCGGCGACGGAACTCTTCTTCGTCGATTTCCCCATTCGCAAAGCGGCGCCGGAGCGCTTCCTGCGCGTCCGAGTCCGGGGGACGGGTGCCATTGTCCCGCAGCCTGAGCACCAGAAACACGATCAATGCGATCACGGCGCCCCAGAAGGCGAGCATCATGAAGCCGCCCATAAAGCCATAGCCTCCGCCCCACATGTGACCTGTCCAGGAGCCTGGACCATCAGCTCGCGCCATGCTGGCGGGCAAGCTGGCCAGCAACGTTGGAATGAGCGTTTTCAGTTTCATCTGTTTCTCCTTCGATTAGTTCGCTTTCATCCAGTGGGATGGTGACAACAGCGCGCAAACCCGCGCTGTTATGGTTGACCAGCTGGATATCGCCGCCATGGGATTGGACGATTGTCCTCGCGATCGAGAGCCCAAGCCCATAACCGCCCGTTTCCAGAGACCTCGATTGCTCGAGGCGATAGAAGGGATCGAAGACCTTTTCCAACTGGTCGACGGGAATGCCGGGCCCATTGTCATCGATGTTGAGTACGAGGTTCGAACCGTGGGTCGCCCAGCTGACTTTTGCGGCACCACCGTAGCGAACGGCGTTCTCAAGCAGGTTCCTCAGCGCCCTTCGGAACGCGTTGGGTCGAAGCCGCACGGCAACATCATCACTCGGGGCAAAGGTGCAGTGTGCCGCCATATCGCTGCACAAGCTGTCCAGAAAATTGCGCAGATCGACCACTTCGGCACCTTCGGATCCGGTAAGGCCCCGTGCAAAGGTGAGCGTCGCTTCGACCATGCTCTGCATCTCTTCGACCGATGCGATGAGGCTGTCCCGCGTCTCTTCTTCGTCAACCAGCTCCGCGCGGACACGCATAGCAGTCAACGGCGAGCGCAAATCGTGACCAAGCGCTGCGAGCATCCGTGTCCGATCGCTGACAAACCGGGTCAGCCGTCGTTGCATGCGGTTGAAGGCGACGGTCAGATCCTTGACCTCGGTCGGCCCCGCGACGGTCAATTCACCCACATCCTCGCCCCGGCCAAGATGGTCCGCGGCCTTGGAGAGGTGCCGCAAAGGACGCGTCAGGCGCGTCATGACAAACCAGAAGATCGCCACCAGAAGCAGTCCGGCGGAAATTCCAAAGGTCAGCATCGAATAGAAAGGCCATTGGATTGGCGGACGCTCGAACCGCGTTCCGACATTCAGCCAACGCGCTCCCTTGATGGCGATCGACAGGTTCATCTCAACCGCCGTCAACTCTCCGCGCATCATCGCGAGATGCATTTCCGTCATCTCGTCCGAGAGATTGGGAAGGGGCCGCAACGCGCCCTCGACCTCGTGCAGTTCAACGCGAATATCCCGGCTGTAGCTATCGCCCAGAAGCGCGCGTATGCGTCCTTCCACGATGCCGCCATCCGAATGACCGGTGTGTTCCACGCTCGGAACGTCCGACAGATCAAACCGGATCAATGGCGAATTCGCCGCGCGGAGGATCGAGTCCTGCAACTCCGGCGGGGCCTCCTCGATCAACCGCGCGACATTTGCTGCGCGACCGGCGGCCTCGAACCCCAATGCGGCACGAATCGCAAGGGTGCGCTCGTCAGCGAACAGGAACAGGCTGATCGCCTGGGCCACGACAAGTGCCGCGACCACAAGCAGGATCAACTGGCCGCTCAGAGACCTCATCGCACGGCGCATCACGGCGCATCCTCGACATCGGCAGCCAGACAGTATCCGCCGTTCCGCACCGTTTTGATGACACTGGGCCTAAGTACATCCGGCTCGATTTTGCGGCGGAGACGGCTGATCTGATTGTCGATGGTTCGATCCATCGGGCCTGCCGTCCGCCCAGCGGTCAGGTCAAGCAACTGGTCACGGCTGAGCACCATCCTCGCGCGTTCCAGCAGGACCGCCAGCAATTTGAACTCGGAGGTCGTCAATGGGGTCTCGGTGGTGGACTCGTCAATCAGCACCTGCCGGTCGGTATCCAGTATCCAGTGCGCAAAAGAGACTTTCCTCCCAGCGAGGCTTCCGGCCACAGGTTCGTCGCGGTTGCTTCTCCGAAGAACCGACTTGATGCGGGCGAGCAGTTCTCGTGGATTGAACGGCTTGGCGAGATAATCGTCCGCACCGATTTCCAGACCCACGATCCGATCCGTTTCCTCACCAAGCGCCGTCAGCATGATGATCGGAAGATCACCCTCTGGCGCAAGTCTGCGGCAAACCGACAAACCGTCCTCGCCCGGCATCATGACATCGAGCACGAGGAGGTCGAAGTGACCGGTGGCCAGCTTGGCATCCATCTCCACGGCATCCCTGGCGACGGTCGTGCGCATTCCGTTCTTCTCCAGGAAGCGCGCGACGCTTTCGCGTATCTGAGCGTGGTCGTCCACGATAAGGATATGAGGTGGCGGTCCCATGGCGTCCTTCCTAGATCATCGTTGCATTCTGTTTCATGGGCAGAATTGTAGCCGTTTGTATCAGGTCAGTCCCTTGCTACAGATGGATACAAATCTGTGCCTGCACCGTGTCGTGCTCCCGGGTAGCGTCGCGCGTATGTTATGTGACCTTTGGGATCGCAACCGATCAAAGGATGAGGTTTTCGAATATGGCTCTTGATTTGAACCGGCGCCGTTTCGTTCTGGGTGCTCATATGACGGTGCTGACCGTCGCGGCGTCACCGCTGTTGGCGCAGAGCCGATCTGTCTGGTCGGCAGAGAATGCCTTTGACGCGCTTCTATCGGATACGGCGCGGATCATCGATGTCAGAACGCACAAAGAGTGGCAAGAAACCGGCGTAGGTGCTGGTGTATGGCCGATAAGCATGCACGCGTCCGGTTTTCCGGACCGATTGTTCAGGGCCAAGGAACTGAGCGGTGATCGCACTGTTGGACTGATCTGCGCCACTGGCGGACGCTCCGCATCGCTGCTTCGAGCGTTGAGACAAGCTGGTTATTCGGGCTACGCCGATATCTCGGAAGGGATGTTGGGATCAGGCGAAGGGCCTGGCTGGATCGCATCGAACTTGCCGACCGTTCCGGTGGATGTCGCCCTGAACGGGTTGCCCCCCGCGTTGGCCTGACCAGTGAAGAATCAATTGGTCCCGTTGTGCTAAAAGCCTGATGTATGGTCAAATTGACCTGTTTGAACAGGAAGACGGGTTTGGGTGTATGACCGAGTTGATGGCTATGTTTGTCGGAATATGCGCGGCGATCGTGATGGGAATTGTCCATCATTATGCGTTGTCGGGCATTCTGAAGTTTTCCCCGCAGCGGTCGGATGGCTCCGGCTTTCGGATCATCCTGACGTTTTCCGCGTTGCTGTTGCTGCACGTATTGGAACTTGTGACGCTCGCCGTGTTCAACACGATGGTGGTGGCAAGCGTTCTGCCGCAATCGTTCAGCAACAGCCCGCCGATGTTTCAGGATGTTCTCTATGTTACGGGCATCTCGTTCTCGACCCTTGGCTATTCGTCCATAGAGGTGGTCGGGCCCTTTCGACTGTTGCTGATGCTGCAATCGCTTTTGGGCTTCATGTTGCTGACCTGGTCAGCGACGTTTCTTTACTCAGCCTGCCAGCAAGTCTGGCAGAAGGCGAAAGATGACTGAAAATCGCCACGCGCGTCGGACATGAGCTTGGCGTCAGCGTCAAATACGTCCTGATATCGGTCCTTTGACCTCACCGTGGAACGGTTGAGTGAGCGCTGCGTTGCGCGCGTGGATGAATAGCCCTTGACCTTCCAGTTGCTGGAATCCCTAGGTACAAAGCCATGGCACAGATTTTCGAAAAGACAGGCGATCACGTATCGCACCATCGACACGGGGATATCTTGAAATCTCCCGTATGGGTTGGTGTGTTGTTTGTCTTGCTCACAATGCCGGCTCACCTGTTTTTGGATGAAAAGAGCTCGATAGCTCTTGCTTCGATCACGCTTGCTTTGATTGGCGGTGCCTATATCGGCTTTGGCGCCGCGGACGGCAGAGCGCGCGTGTTCTGGGCAGAGCTCGCCGTCGCCCTTTTGTTCGGCTCGGCAGCCTTTTTGGGGCTGATATGGCATTGGGCTTTCCTTCCCTTGGGCTTGGCCCTGCACGCCCTTTGGGACATGTCACACCACAATTCTTATCGTCTCGCCCGGATTCCGAACTGGTATATTCCATTCTGCGTGGCCTTTGACCTTTTGGCAGCGACGTTCTTCGTTCTGCTCTATGCCGTGTTTTGATCCATGATGATGCGCATCCTTCTTATTGCGGTGTTCCTGATGGGAGTCGTCGCATTGGCCTTCCCGGACGTCCTTGGCGTTGACATTCGCCTGCCTGATCGCGCGGAAATTGACCGCTGGATCGAGGCGGCAGGTCTTGCCGGACCAATTGTTATCGTGGCGCTTATGACAATCGCTATCGTCGCAAGCCCCCTGCCCTCGGCGCCGATCGCACTCGCCGCCGGAGCGGCTTATGGGCACACGTTCGGGACACTCTTTGTCGTTCTTGGCGCGGAACTCGGTGCGCTTGCCGCTTTTGGTCTGGCCCGCGGTCTCGGTCGTCCCTTCGTTGAGCGTCATCTCGGTCAGAAGATTAACACAGGCCTGTTCGGATCGCAGAACACTCTGACCTTCTTGGTCTTCGGCAGTCGCCTGCTGCCGTTTCTGTCCTTCGATATGATCAGTTACGCCGCAGGTCTGAGCAAGCTGCATCTTTGGAGGTTCGCGCTGGCCACGATGGCCGGGATTATTCCAGCGAGTTTTTTGCTCGCTCACATGGGCAGCCAGGCGATGAACGGAGATGCCCGCACTGCCACATGGACCGCGCTTGCGCTCGGTGGCTTTACCGGCCTGTCGGTTCTCTTCGCCGCGACGCGAAAGACCGGTACACAACGGGAGGAGAGCTGATATGGCCAGTCATTCTCACGCCGGGCACATGCCGAGTTCCGGCAAGGCCCTTGTGATTTCGGCCTGGCTCACCGGCGTCTACTTCGTGATTGAACTGGCCGTCGGGCTCTGGACTGGCTCGATTGCCGTCCTGTCGGATGCGTTTCACACCCTGTCGGCGGTTGGCGGCGTTCTCGTGGCCATCACCGCGCAGCGGATTGCGCGCCGTCCAGCGGATTCGACGCGCAGTTTCGGATGGTACCGCGCCGAAATCATCGGGGCGCTGGTGAATGGCGGCTTTCTTCTCGGCATGGCGCTTCTGGTGATCTGGATGGGCGCGATGCGGCTCGGAGACCCGATCCACCTGGCCAAAGGCCCCATGCTTTGGGTCGCCTTCGGGGGCCTGGTCACGGAAGTGGTCTCTCTGGCGCTGATGTGGCAATCGAGCAAGGACGATCTGAATGCCCGTGGCGCGCTCTGGCACATCATCCAGACCTTTGTCGGCAGCCTCCTGATCATCGTCACCGCCCTTGTGATCGAGTTCACCGGCTTTCTGGCGATTGACCCGATTCTCGGCATGGCGTTCGGGGTGGTTCTCCTCTGGGCCTCTGTGGGCGTAATCAAGGAAGCGGTCCACATTCTCATGGAAGGCACGCCCGAGGGAACGGATCTCGACGCTGTAACAGCGGACCTGAACGGGCAGGACGGGGTTCTGGATGTTCACCATGTGCATGCCTGGACGCTGACCAGCGGCAAACACGCGTTTTCCGCCCATATCCGCCATCAGTCACCCGCCGAGGCCGCGGATTTGCTGAACAGGGCCTATCGGCGGCTGACGGAACAGCATGGGTTTCACATGGTCACGCTGCAGCTCGAAACAGAGTGTCTCGACGAGCGCCACGCGCGGGATCTTGATATAGTCCAGATAGCGGCTGCAAAGGCTGCGCAAGAAAAGACTGATGTGCGAGATGCGCATCCGCACCCAAGCCCTAACACAGAAGGGCCGTAGACTGTGATGGACATAATACTAGCCGCAGAGCCGGAGATTCGTCTGACGGCGTTTTTGAGTGTGCTGGCCGCCATGGCGCTTTGGGAACTCGCCGCCCCGCGTCGGCGGCGTGACATTCCGCGTGTCATCCGTTGGTCGAACAACCTGGCACTTGTCGTGATCGATACGGCGATCCTCCGGTTGTCTTTCCCAATCCTGGCCGTCGGTCTGGCGGTCCTGGCCGAGGAGCGGGGCTGGGGCCTGTTCAACATTATCGAGGCTCCTTTCGGGTTGGCTGTGATCCTGTCCATGCTGCTGCTCGATCTGGCGATCTATCTGCAACATGTCATGTTCCACGCCGTCCCGGCCCTGTGGCGCCTGCACCGGATGCACCATGCGGATCTCGACTTCGACGCAACCACTGGATTACGCTTCCATCCGATTGAGATCCTCATCTCGATGGCGATCAAGCTCGCCCTGGTGGCAGCGCTTGGTCCGCCCGCCGTCGCGGTTTTGTTGTTCGAGATCATCCTCAACGCCACTGCCCTCTTCAACCATGCCAACATCAACCTGCCGAGACCGGTCGACCGGTGGCTCAGATGGATCGTCGTCACACCCGACATGCACCGCGTGCATCATTCTGTCGATCCGCGCGAAACCAACTCAAACTACGGCTTCAACCTGCCGTGGTGGGACCGCCTCATGGGTACTTACGTAGCCCAGCCCGCGAAGGGCCACGAGGGAATGACGATCAGTATCGAGCAGTTTCGCACGACGCGCGACCTCTGGGTCGACAGGATGTTGATCCAGCCCCTTCGCGGGCCAGCAAGCGGACACGCCCTGGATACATCCACCCTCACGCCGACAGAGCAGGAACAGCCTCTGGACTCTCGAAAACACAGTTCTAGGGTCTCGGGTAACTCAAAAAGGAACACATGATGAAACGACGTACGTTCTTGCTGGCCGGAGCGGCTGCCACACTCCCCCTGCGAGCACTGGCCAACACGGAACCGGTCATTAAAGTCCTGAAAACCCCCACCTGCGGATGCTGCACCGCTTGGGTCGATCATGTCCGGCAAGCGGGCTTCGCGGTCGAGGCGCAGGACGTCGATCAGGATGCGCTTTATGCGTTCAAAGATCGGCTGCAAATTGCACCGGAACTTGCTGGATGTCACACGGCGGTCGTGGGCGACTATTTTATCGAGGGCCACGTGCCTGCCGCGGACATCACGCGGCTGCTAGCAGAGCAACCGATGGCGCGCGGTTTGACTGTCCCCCGCATGCCGATGAGTTCGCCCGGCATGGGCGGTCCCGGGGCCGGTGACGCTTTTGACACCTTGCTTGTTGGCTCCGACGGCGCGACCTCGGTCTTCGCGAGCCACAGCTGATCAGGTCATGGGTGCAGGTGATAGATCCCGCGGGACGGGTTCATGACCCGTCCGTCTTGCACAAGCTTTCGCAGCGCCCTGTAGGTCGCCTCATGGCTCAATTGTAACCGAGCGGCAAACTCGACGATGGAGCCTTCGAGCAAGCCTGCGATCAACCCTGCCATCACCCGGTCCTCTGCGCGCCGAATGCCGACGATCTCCAGCATCTGTCGCTGCGCCTGTATCTGTTGAGCCGCCTGACGGCCATAGGCGCGGGCAAATGCCGGGTCGGCAAAAGCGGCCAATACGGAAGCCTTGTCGATCCGGATCAGCGCCCCGGCCTCAACAATGACTGCGTCGCAATGATAGACCTCCGAAAACACCGAAGCTTCGGCAAAGCTTGTTCCGGCTTGGGCACGGTGGATGATGAACCGCTCGCCATCTGGACCGACCCGCTCGAGATGCACGCGCCCGGTTTGCACGACATAGAGACCGTGGGTGGGGTCGCCTTGGTGAAATACGGTATCTCCAACCGCGCCGGAGATTGGGCGCAGGGCTGAGCTCGGGATATGATCATAGGGGTTTGGCAACATATGATTGAAATCATATTACGATGCATCCGCCCCTGCTAGCGTAAACATGACACCACCCCATTGAAGGACCTGTCCATGCGTCTCATTCCCTTCGTCCTTGCCATAGTGATGGCCGCACCCGTGGCCGCGCAGCACGCCAATTCCGCGGCTGGTCACGACATGGGCGGACCGCAGGAAACCGGGCAATCGGCCTTTGCCGCCTTGGCGGAAATCGTAACGATCCTGCAGGCCGATCCCGAGACGGATTGGGAGCGGGTCGATATTGACGGATTGCGCCGCCATCTGGTCGATATGGACCTTCTGACCCAAGAGGCCGTGGTCGCCCGCACCCTGCGGCCGGAAGGGGCCCGGTTCGAGATTCGGGGCACCCCCCGTGTTCTCGAGGCCATCCGCGCCATGGTGCCCGCCCATGCGCCCTTTCTCGCGGCCGAGACCGGCTGGGACGTTGTGACAGAGGACTTAGAAGATGGCGTGGCGCTCAGTGTCGATGGCGATGCCGCGCAGATTCAGGGACTTGGTTTCTTTGGTCTGATGACCATCGGGGCGCATCACCAGGAGCACCACCTCATGATGGCAAAAGGCGCGGGCCCGCACCATTAATGCGCCGACAAGGCCTGTTTGATGATCCGTAGAGAGGTGCGCTGACAAAACGTTACATCTCGCGTGTTGACCTTCCAGCGCGGGAGGCACGGACACATGCCCGATGATGGAAGCGTCAGAGAATACCGCCCGCAGGGATTTCCTGTATTACGCAACGGCCGGGGCAGGGGTCGTGGCAACAGGGGCTGCGCTCTGGCCACTGGTGAACCAGATGAACCCCTCCGCCGATGTCCGCGCCTTGGCACAGATCACTGTTGATATTTCCGATCTCGCGCCCGGAACGCAATTGACCGTCAACTGGCGCGGAAAACCTGTCTTTATCCGTCATCGAACGGAGGCAGAAATGGCTCAGGCTCGGGCACAGGCGGTCTCTGACCTGCCTGACAGCTCGGCGCGCAACCCAAATCTGCCCGACGATGCGCTGGCAAGCGATGAGAACCGGGCCATTGCGGGTCACGAGGCATATCTGGTCATGATCGGTGTCTGTACCCATCTGGGCTGTGTCCCTCTGGGGGATGGGGCGGGGGATTTCGGGGGTTGGTTCTGCCCCTGTCACGGTTCCCATTATGACGCGGCTGGGCGCATTCGCAAAGGCCCGGCACCTGAGAACCTGCATATTCCGGACTTGTCGCTCTCGGAGGAGATGGTGCTGACTTTGGGGTGATGCAATAAAGGATAATCTGTAATCAGAGCGCTCGAAACTGGAACAGATTTCGACTGGCCGCTGGTCGGCCTAAATCGCAATACTCCACATCCGAAACCGTCCCTGCCCCGTCACTTCACGGATTAGACCCTTCGCTTCCATCCAGGCGAGATTGCGTTGAGCGGTGGCGCGGCTAGCACCGATCCACATTTCGGCCATCGGGGCGGAAACGAGGGGCCATTCGGTCAGCAGGGCGCTCAGGACCGGCGGTGTCTTGCCTGAGAGCGTTGACATCTCTGCTTTGGCCTTCGCTGACCATGATTGGATATCGTCGAGGCGCCGCATCGCCATGAGGATAGCTGTCTGCATCCCCTCGAGCCATTGTTTAAGGCGCTCTGCCGATGGCCCACTCGCGCGCAGGCCCCCTGCCCCGCCCATTGCCAACGGTGCGAAAATTGCCCCGTTTCCCTCGCTAGCCGCGATGCGCGCGGCCGTGACCGCTGCTTCCACCCGATCGCCCTGCTGCCCAAGGCCCGCAAGACTCCAGAGATGAAACCCCATGCAGGCGCGGGTGATCGGATGAAGATCGGCGGCCTGTTTCATCAAATCCAGCCAACCGCTCGCGCGATCGTCGAAGCGCTCGGCATTTTCATCGATGTTTTCAGGATCGCGGCGGTCGAGGAAGGCTGCGATATCGACTATCGGGTCAGGACCGCCTGTCAGTCGCCGAACGGCCCATCCAATTCGCGCCAAGGCATTTGGGTCATCTTGTGCGCCTGACAGGCGCATAGAAATCCATAGCGCCAGACGATCCGGGCCTACGCGATCTCCTGCAAACCAGCTCAGGTCTGCCGCCTCGATCAGTGCCAACCTATGCAGCCAGCCTTTGGGCGCGCGAGCCAATCGGTCATCGAGCGCACCCAAGCGCCCGGCCACCCTTGCCAGAAGCGCAGCCTGATCCGCTTCGGCCCTTGCCCAGTCATCAATGAGGCCCTTTTCCGGCTGTCCCGCCCGAGGTCCGGGAGGCCGGTAATCCGGTTCCTCTTCGATCGGGCCCGGCAGGTACCAGAGAACTTCTTCCGAAGCATCCTCATTCCCCTCTCCGATGTCGAGGGGTTCGTCGAAATCTTCAGGAATAATAGTCGATTGTGGCATCATATGTGCAAAATACAGATTATTTGCACATTACCCAAGCTGTTTTGTGACCGTCGACAATGCTCTTTACACATTACGTGCGCGCGACTGCCGACGGAACCTTTCAGATCGCGATCAATGCAAGGAAACCAGGGGATTGTGCATCGGCACAATGAGAAAACACTTGCTTGCATTCGTTTGTAAACGGTCGTTTAGTAGTGACACCTAAAATTGCAAACGGTCCGTTTTCATGTCCCTGATCGGCTACGCCCGCGTTTCCACTGAGGATCAGACCCCCCTGCCCCAGTCTGAGGCCCTGCAAACTGCGGGATGCGTCGAGATATTCGAAGAGCACGCCTCAGGCGGCAATCGCGCGCGTCCTGTGCTTGCGCGCGTACTCGAACGTGTCCAGAGCGGCGACACACTGGTTGTCGTGCGGATCGACCGGCTTGCGCGGTCTCTGTCGCACTTGCTGGAGGTGATCGAGCGGCTGGAGGCCAAAGGTGCCTTCTTCCGGTCCCTACAGGACCCGATCGACACTGCATCGCCGCAAGGCAAGTTCACGTTGCAGGTTCTGGGTGCCGCGGCCGAATTCGAACGTGCGCTGATCCGCGAACGCACCAAGGCCGGGCTGGCCTCGGCACGCGCCAAAGGGCGCGTAGGCGGCAACCCTGGGCTTCGCGCCAAGGACTCCGCCGCGCTGCGCAAGGTGCGGCTGGCGCGACAGGACGGCTACATGGAGCGCTTGAACGAGACCGCGCAGGATTGGGTGCCCCACGTGCGCCGCTTGCGGCCGGATATGGCCTGGGAAGACGTGCTGCGGATTATCAATGCCCCCCTGCCCCACGACCGGCACTGGACCCAAAGCCGCCTACTCCGTGCTGTGAAAGCCTATGTCCGCGACGGTTTTCTGCCTGCTGAGGTCCTAGCCCGCGCCGGACGCCGCGATACCGACGATCGCCTGCCTGCCATCGTGGCCGGCATTAAGGGCGCGGACCCCGACATCACTCTTCAGGCAATCTGCGACCGGCTTGAGTCGATGCGTGAGCGCACCCCTCGAGGCCGCACCAGCTGGCAGCCTTCCTCTGTGAAGATGCTGCTGGAGCGTGCTGAAAAGCTGGGGTTGCTGAGGTCCGCGCACTAATCGCAACCTTGTAAATCTTCCACGCCATGGAACGATTGCATTGTTGCAGCGCACTTTGCGGGCAGGTGAATGGGTTCACGAAGCGCAACAGATGTTCCACGCGCAATCCGTCGTGCATTTCCCCGCTCCAAAATGCTGGCACCCGGCGATCAGTGGGCCAGACACAAACGCCGTACTATAGACAGATAGATGATATGTCTCTGCCGGGGCGCAACCTACCTAATGCGTTTTGACCTGCAAACCCTCGACCGGGCACGAACCTGTGGTGGCGTCGAGTAAAGGTACGGTGCGCTCCCAACGGTTTCGACTTGTCTCCAGTAGCTGACAATCGATTTAGCCAAGACCGGGACAATGATCGAGGTCCCTGCCCTAGTATTTCTCGACGACGGTTCCTGAACCTGGATCTTCGGAAAGTATCAGCCATCGATCATTCTACGCGGATCATCTGAACAACAAAACTGGGCGCAATCTGCCCTCAGAGAATCGGTGACGGGAGCCATAGGTTGTGCTGAAGCAAAAACGTGGTCCGCGGTTGCTTTCCAGTGGTCTTCGAAGCCGTCGAGTGAGCGCATCGGCTTCTTTGAGTGCTGAACTTATGATCCCTGAACAATCTCTTGAACCCAGAATGTCACGGATCGCACCTCCTCCTTCTATGATTTGGTCTCATCGTATAGGTCTCGCGGTTAGGTGAGGCGTGGTTGAATTGGTCCTGTCTACGCTGTGCTTTGTGCCGGATACTGTTCCCGCGACGCGAGAAGCCGCGATGCCCCCTACCCTGCTGGGGATCATTGACGCCTCAGACAACAGGGCCTTGTGCATCCATGCGCATGAAGTGCGTTTGATCTGATCGTTTGGGCCCGGCACCCAAGTATCAATGTAGCTTTGAATGTCGATCCAATTGGGCCTTGGGTTTGCCGTAAGTCTGTCGGTGCGTTGTCCGATCCGGCCTGAGTTCGCTGTATCTCTCGCTAATCGGATTTTCGGTCAAGACACCATTGAGAAACCGTGCGCTAGCGACACCCAGTCTGCGCCAGATGCACTCGTGAACCACAATTTTGTGAGTGCTGTTAACAGCTGTTAACTCGGGAAGGTGCGTGGCTTCCCTAGTAGCGCTTTGGTTCAACAGCACAATTTGTGGATAAAATCCTTGACTTAACAGGGTGAATCACGGCCATTAGAGTCAAGTTGCGCAAATAAGCGCGTTCGAGCAGAGAAATTGCAACTATGTTTCAGACGGCACCCATCGAAGCGGCGTCCCAATCCGAGCTTACAAGCCAGATGGCCGCGCGTCTACACACCGCGCTCACGACGCATCTTCAACAGGCCTATGCGCCCGATCAGCGTAAAAATCTGAGACTATTCAGCGCAACAGAGACTTCTGACCTACTCGGCGTGACCGGTCAATTCTTGCGCAAGTGCCATAGCGATGGGTCGTTGCCTGAGCCGAAAGTCATCAAGAACGGACGGCGCTTTTATTCCGGGGAAGAGATCCTGCAAGCGCGCCATTTCCTGGAGGCAAGCTCTCGAAAGCCGGGTAAGTATCTTCCTGGGCGTCGCGAGGGTGACAAGCTTCAGGTTATTCAGCTGATGAACTTCAAAGGTGGATCTGCAAAGTCCACCTCTGCGATCCATCTGTGTCACTACCTTGCTTTGAGTGGTTACCGGGTGCTGGCGATTGACTTGGACCCACAAGGGAGCCTCACTGGCTTTTGCGGGATTCAAACTGAACTGGAGTTTGAAGGCGCTTCGATTTACGACGCACTTCGTTATGACGATCCAGTACCGATGTCGGAAGCTGTTGTGGAAACCTATTTCCCTGGATTGCACTTGGCACCTGCCCGCCTTGTGCTGAGCGAATTTGAGACTGAAACAGCGGTCAATGCAGGGCGCGGTGTTGCGTTCTTTGAGAAGCTCAGTCTGGCGATCCAGTCCGTTGAGAGCGACTACGATGTAGTGGTGATCGACAGCCCGCCAGCTCTCGGATTCTTGACTTTGACCGGCCTCTACGCTGCGACCTCGGTCATCGTGCCGATGACGCCGAGCATGCTCGACCTTGCTTCCACCCAGCAGTTTGTCGAAATGACTTCTGCTTATCTTGGTGTGATCGAGGACACGGGCGTCAAACTCGATCATGATTTTTTCTCCTTCCTCATCACGCGGGACGATCCGAGCGATATCCCAAGTCAGCAGATCGTGAGCCTAATGCGCGCTCTGTTCCAGGATCGTGTCGTTGGGGCGACCGGACTACGTAGTACGGCTATCGGCGACGCATCGATGCTCAAGATGTCGATCTACGAGGTTGCGCGCTCCGAGATGACAAGGTCGACCTATGATCGCGCAAAGAACAGCATGGATGCGGTTGGTTCGGAGATTGCGGGAATGCTTCAAAAGGCTTGGGGGCGGTAATCATGGCAATGGGTAAAAACAAAACCGGCATCATGGCTGCGATAACTGCGGCGACTGAGGGGTCGAAAGACGGGGCTTCTGATAGAGCTCATCGAACATTGCCGAAAGGAACTATCGGCTCTGTTCGTGCGGGTCTCGGCGGCATTCAGGAAATCGACGCCAACTTGATCCTTGCTTGGGGTCCGAAAGACCGACTGGATATTGAGTTAACAGCTGTTAACAGCGCCGCACCGAATGAATCGATCAAGGATCTCGCAACCAGCATCGCTGATGCCGGGCAGCAAGTCCCGGTGCTTCTACGTCCTTCGAAGGATCGTGACGGGCATTTTGAGATCATCTACGGCCAGAGACGAATACTTGCGTGCCGCTATCTGGGGATACCAGTGCGGGCTCTGATACGGACGCTCGATGATACCGATGCATTGATGGCGAAAGGCCTCGAAAATGCCGGCCGCGCGGAGCTGAGCTACTATGAACGTGTCCGGTTCGCGCACGCGATCCTGGAGCAGGGCTACTCGCGTGCGGAGGCGTGTCAGGCTTTGGCTATCAGCAAGAACACTCTTTCGCAGCTTGAGCGTATCAATCGGCTAGTGCCCTTGGCTGTCGGTGAAGCCATCGGCGCAGCTCCAGGGGCAGGGCGCCCGAAATGGACCACACTCGCAACGGCGTTTGAGAAAGTACAACTCTCGGAGGAGGGTGTTCTGGGTGTTCTTGGTCAATCTGGTGATCTCGATTCCGACGGACGGCTGGACCTCGTTCTCAAGGAAATTGGCAAGCGAGGTAAGCAAGAACGATCTGTCGAGGAGCGCTCGCCCGTTCCCGGTGTGCAGATCAAAAGTGGTAAATCGGGGCTCTCAGTCACCGTCAAGCGGGCAGGGGAAAACACGAGATTCGCGAATTGGCTGGATCAGAATCTGGACCAGCTCATTCAGGATTCCTTCGATCGGTTCCAATCAGAGAGCCACGAAGGATAGCGGCGGTTAACAGCTGTTAACCGCCAAAACAGAGGCAACGAGCAAAAAGGAGAACGGCACCAAAAAGAAAACCCTCGAAACCGAAGTCCCGAGGGCTGCTGCGCACAAGGCGCGATTTGTTTTCACACCACAATCCTAGCAGCCCGCGAATCGCTAAACAACGAAAAACGTCTTCGGGCGAACAGGTTTTCTGTGCCTAGCTAAAAAATGAAAAAATTCAATGATGCTCCGCATGGAGCGACTGGGACAGTCATGCCTCAGAACGGTGGAGGTATGTCCAATATCAACCAACCCTCGGGGTGGCGCAAAGCGACGGCCGGACTCGCGGTCGCTGAACAGCACGCACAAGCTGGTGAAAGAGCAGCCGTGCCCAAGACACGGGCCTTTGTTGCCGTGAAACGCGTTGGTGCGCATATTGGCCTCAAGGCTGGCGACGTACTGCTTCTCGACACGCTTGGGGCCTTCACTCGGGCCCAGGACTGGGAAGAGGGGCAGCGTCCGATCGTCTGGGCGTCCAACTCTTACCTGATGGAGCAAACAGGCTTCTCGCTCTCGGCGCTCAAGCGCCATGCACGGCGCCTGGCTGAGATCGGCGTGATAGCCTTCAAGGACAGCCCCAATGGCAAGCGTTGGGGCAACAGGGACGCAGAAGGCCGTATCATCGAGGCCTATGGCTTCGACTTGTCGCCGCTCTCGGCTCGAGCCGAAGAGTTTGAGCAGCTACACGCAGAACTGCAGGCCGAGCGCGAACTCTGCCAGCGCCTGAAGCGCCAGATCACGGTTGCGCGCCGAATGATCCGCGCCAGGATCGAAGCGGCCCTCAGCGGCGCTCTGAGAGGCCCCTGGACACAGCTCTCAAGCCTCTTTGAGGATCTTTTGGACCGCCTCCCACGCCGGAACACGGCCTCTGAGACGCTTGCGCGGCTTCTGGAATGGTTCAGGGAGCTCCAGGAGCGTGTCGATGCGACCTATCTCAAGGCAGCTCGAGCGGATGAAGTTGTGGAAAACACGCCGGCAACCACTGAACAAGGGCTTCAAAAGACTCAAGAAATGGACCCCAGGGAGGTCATTTCTGATCCTCATATACTAATTACAAATCAACTTAATCCTGTAACCTGTAATTCCTCAGAAAAAGAGGAAGCGGCGAGCGTGGTGCCAAATGCGCCACCGGAAGAGCGAGTTGATAGGGAGTTGGAAGATTGGGTGGCCGAAACGCGCAAGAAGCGCGGGGCAGCTCTTGATCTGCCGACAGTCATGCAAGCCTGTCCTGAATTTGCGTCGTGGGCGCGCAATATGGGCGGATATCTGAAGGATTGGGGCGATCTGCACCGTGTTGTGGGGCAGTTGAGGCCGATGATCGGCGTTTCTGAACACGCCTGGAACCTCGCGCAGGACCGACTTGGGCCACAAATCGCGACTGCGGCGCTGGTTCTCACGTTCGACAAGCATTGCGCCGGCGAAGTGGCGTCACCGGGCGGATATCTGCGTGGGATGGTCGAGAAAGCCGGGGCAGGGGAGCTGCATCTCGAGCGCAGCTTCTATGGTCGATTGAGCGGGCAGGCTGCATAATGGGATGGGGACGCAGTTTTTGCACGTTGAGAGTTCCAGGTGGGGCATGCGGAGATTGCCGCCTGTATTCTCCGCAGATTTTGCGGCAGTTATTGTTGTCTTGACGAGATTATGTGGTATAATCTCCGCAAGGAATGCGCAAAATATGACCTACATTCACGAAATCACTGACTGGCCGCAGTTTTCTTGGGACAAGGCCAAGCTGTCTTCACAACTTGCCGCTGTCCGCCACCGACAAGGCAAGCTCTTGGGACGCATGGAAGGCCTTGGCTTTGATCTTCGCAATGAGGCGATGTTGCGAACTCTCACCAGTGATGTCGTCAAGAGCAGCGAGATCGAAGGCGAGACGCTCGACAAAGATCAGGTTCGGTCGTCTATCGCAAAACGGCTGGGGCTCGAAATCGGCGGGCTGATCCCGTCTGATCGCCATGTCGATGGGGTCGTCGAGATGATGCTGGACGCGACGCAAGCGTATGACCAACCCCTGGACGCAGAGCGATTGTTCGGCTGGCATGCCGCCCTTTTCCCAACCGGGCGAAGCGGAATGACCCGGATCACCGTGGGGCAGTGGCGGATCGGCCCTATGGAGGTTGTTTCAGGACCTATGGGTCGTGAACGCGTGCATTTTGAGGCGCCGGGAGCAGCACGGCTTGATACAGAGATGGGGCGGTTTCTGACCTGGTTCAATCAGGTCCCTGACACGGATCCAGTTGTTCATGCCGCAATTGCACATCTGTGGTTCGTCACGATCCACCCCTTCGACGATGGCAACGGGCGCATTGCGCGTGCGATCGCGGATATGGCGTTGGCTCGATCCGAACGCAGTTCACAGCGGTTTTACAGCATGTCGACCCAAATCCGGCAGGAGCGGAGCGCCTATTATGATATGCTCGAGACGACGCAGAAGGGCGGGCTTGATGTCACGACTTGGCTCATTTGGTTCCTGAATTGCCTCGACCGCGCATTTGATGGCGCAGAGATCATTTTGGAGGCTGTGTTTCAAAAGGCGCGGTTCTGGGAGAAATACGCAACGGCCAACATCAACGACCGCCAGCGGGACATGCTTAACCGCCTCCTCGATGGGTTCGAAGGAAAACTCACGACGTCGAAATATGCGAAGATAGAGAAGTGTTCGCAGGACACCGCATATCGCGACGTCCTCGACCTGATCGACTTGGGAGCACTTGAGAAAGATGACGCTGGTGGACGTAGTACCAGCTATTCGCTGTCAGCGAAGTGACGAGGCTTGTCGCATCCGGTGCTCAGGACAAGCACCGCTAGGATATGTCAGACAGTCACCAGAGAAGATTGCCGATCTGAGGCTTGCTATAATTCATTGATATGAATTGTAAAAATAGAACTTTTAGGTGTGGTCTTACCGATATTCGTTGCCGATCCGGAATTTCTGCGTGCAATGAAGAAAACTGGGGCTGTGCCGACCCCTGAAGTTCTTTTCCCGGGCTGGTGGGGCCTGGAAAAGTGAAAGTACCCTTCGGGTTTTGCGACTGACGGATGAGGGCCTTTGGGGTCCCTCAGACGGGTCCGGGCCGGGTTCCGGTCTGTCTTTCCTGATGAAGGGCATTCCCATGCAAACAGGTGTCTTGCGCGTGCTGCGCGCGACCGCCGCCTCCTGGTGGCGGCACAAGGAACTGCGCCGAACTGGCCAGCTGAAACTGGCACGGCGGCTCGAACGCGAGACCGTGTTGCGCGTTCTCGTCCATCTCAGGCGGGCGGCGACATTTCCGAACGCCCATGTGATCTGCGGCGATGGCGGGACATTCATCCATTTGGGTTGGACCACAGTGTCGACCTTCGCGCCGATCGAGCGCTTTCCCTTGGCCGCTCTTGCGGTCGCACGTGGCACGCCGTTCGACCCGTCACCGATGTCATCGCTTTCGCGAACCTCCCCCGCGTAACACGGGGAGGATCGGTCAATCCTGAGCCATGGGTTTCTGGCAGGTCCGTCTCGCTGACCACTTACATTAACATGGTCGAAAAGCTCGGGGCCACGATCGCGAGCGATCCACGCACCAGTCGCTCAACCTGATCCCCAATTATTTCACCAACACTCGAAAGGAGGCCAGCCATGGCCCGTTCCCGCACGCCCAAATTCGATGCCTCCGAGGTCATCACAAACGAAATCATCCGCATCATCGAGCGCGGCGTCCTGCCGTGGCGCAAGCCATGGACCGCAGGTGGCAGCTCTCGTCCACTGCGCGTGGGCGGAGAACCCTACCAGGGAGTGAACAACTTCCTGCTGACTATGCGCACCGTGATGGCGGGCCATAGCTCACCTTTCTGGATGACGCTGCCGCAAGCCAATGCGTTGGACGCAAAGGTTCGCAAGGGCGAGAAGTCCTCTGTCGTCGTTTACTACGGTCAAAGCCGGAGGGACGCCGGCGATGAGGATGACCGCAGCGACGGGGATGATCGCTCCGAGGAGGCCCGCGTCTTCCGCTTCCAGAAATCCTACCGCGTGTTCAACGCCTGCCAGATCGAGGGCTTGCCCGACAGTTTCTACCCCGACCCGGAGCCAGCGCCCGAGTATCCGCCGTCCGAGCCCATCCCGCACATGCAGGCGTTTTTCGATGCCATCGACATCACGACCGTCTTCACAGGAACAGAAGCGTACTATTTGCCGCCCGTGGACAAGGTCTACATGCCGTCCATCACGCGGTTCCAGGACCCGCGCAACTTCTACGGGGTCTGGGCCCATGAGCTGGCCCATGCCACGAAAGCCCCCCATCGACTGAACCGTGATTTCGGGTTCTCGAAGTTTGGCAACACGTCCTATGCGCGCGAGGAGATCGTCGCGGAATTGACCTCGGTGTTCCTGGGGCAGACACTCGGCTTCACGGCGCATACGCTCGAGATGAATGCTGCCTACCTCCACAACTGGTTGCGCGTCCTTCGGTCGGACAAGGGCGCGATCTTCCGCCACGCCGCCGATGCGCAGCGCGCCTGTGACTACCTGATCGCCAGATCGGAGGCGGGCAGGGTAGGGGAGGGCGCTCGGGCCGCTTGATTGCTCTGTTCGGCAGGAGCGCCTAACCCCTGTATGGGGCCTGTGGCTACACGTCGCTGCGTCGTACTAGCGCTAGGGCACATCCGAGGATGATGAGCAGGCCACCGCAGGTCCGGTCCAGCCACAGCGCGCCACGGTTACTCAGAAATTGTACCGCCTTTGCTCCTAGTCCAGCATAAATGGCCATCACAGCCACATCGACGGCGATAAAGACGAGTGCGAGCCGGGCATATTGCATCAACAATGGTTCTGACGGGTTTAGGAACTGGGGCAGGAACGCGGTGAAAAACAGGTAGCCCTTGGGGTTCGTCACGGCGACCAGAAAACTCTTGCGAAACAGCGTCAGCCTGCGCGGGGATGCGCCCTTGCCTTGCCCGTTCTTTTGCCCGGGAACCGGCCCCATTTCCCCCGCGGACCGCAACATCTGAACGCCAAGCCACACTAGATAGGCGACGCCTGCCCATTTCACGACGTTGAACAGAACCGCTGATGTGGCAAGAACGGCGCCCAACCCTAGACCGGCCGCGGCGATAAGGACCCCGTCGGAAAGGGCGGCGCCCATGATGCCGAAAATTGCGGAGCCAATTCCAAACCGGGATCCGTTGGACAGGGCCAAAAGAACCGTCGGCCCGGGCGTCACCACGACCACCACGGCCAGCAAGGCGAAAGTCAAAAGCGAGATGTCCATCAGTCTGTCTCCGGGGTAAGGGCAAAAATGGCAAGGCCGGTCAGAAGCAGGGCAAAGCCACTGACAAGGGTTCTGAGCGTATTCCAGAATTGCCAGGGCGTGGAATAGACCTGCCATATGTCGGCAGCCGCGGCGCTGTCTGCCGGGACGGTTACTTGCGCCAGCGCTTCATTCATCGGCACGTTAACCATGGCAGTGACCAGCAGCGCCCCTGCGACGTAGATCACTGCACCTGCCAAAAACAGGGCGGCTGCCCTGCACCTGTTCTGCCGGGCCGCGATGGCGGCGGTCAGAGCCAGAATGACGGGTGTCAGGAAGAACGCCGGAAAGAAGACGGGGTTGCGGACGGAGGCGTTCATCGCCTGCATCGCCGGGATGGCGACCCGGGGGTCGGCGGCATCGAGACCCCACATCGTCGAGCAGACCCAGGCATAGAAGAACCCGAAAATGGCGCCCATGCTCAGAAGCGAGAGCATCGACATCGGGACAAGAAGTCGGGCCATCAGGCCGGTCCGTCGCATGGTGTGGCGGTCTTGTCCGTGCCATCTTCATGACGGGATGCACTCAGAACGCGGGCAAAGATCACGATCGCCGCGAGTTGGCCAAGGATCACGGCAGGCCAGATCAGGGCAAACTGCGCATCGAAGTATTTCTGCGGCCCGAATGAGACCAGGGCCATTAGCGCCGCCATCACGCTCAGCCCGCGCCCGGTGGCGCTTGATAGCGGCTGCACGATCATCGCGGAGAGGGCGACGGACACCGAGGCGCCGAGAAAGGGGGCGATGCCGAACAGCGGCGTCGCCACAGGCGGGTGTGGCCTGATACCGGCATATAGCGCCGATAGCATTATAGATTGCAGCAGGATCAAGGTTGTGAGCGCGGCCAGGGCCTGACGGTCATGATGGGTCATGTCTTTCTCCAAAAGCGTAATTTAAGTTACGGTTGCGCATATCCGTAATAGAAGTTACGTTTGCTGTCAACACGCAGGAGACGAAAATGCGCGAAGAAAAAAGATCGCTGCGGCGACAGCAGATCGAAGACGCCGCCTATGCAGTGCTGGAAGCAAAGGGCTACGGAGGCACGTCGATACTGGGCATCGCGAAACAGGCGCGGGCCTCGAACGAGACGCTCTACAACTGGTATGGTGACAAGCGGGGCCTGTTTCAGGCGCTCGTCACGCGCAATGCGGAAGAGGTGAAAATGCACCTGGAAACCGAACTGGAGACCGATCACGACGCGATTTCCATTCTTGGCACGCTTGGACCTAAATTGCTGAACCTGCTCACCGGCGACAGGGCCGTTGCACTGAATCGTGCAGCGGCGGCGGATAGCAGTGGAGAATTGGGCGCGACCCTTTCAAAGGCCGGGCGGGAGGCGGTTTTCCCACTGCTCGAGCGGGTGCTTCTGCGCGCCCGGGATGAAGGGACGCTCATCTTCGACGATACCGGAGAGGCCGTGGCGCTTTATCTCGATTTGCTGATAGGCGACCAGCAGATCAGGCGCGTCATCGGCCGTCTTCCGCAGCCATCAAAAACCTTTTGTCAGGCGCGGTCCGAGCGGGCTGTCAGGCTCCTCCGCCAACTTCTCGGCTAAATTCAAAACTACCAAAGGAATTCAAAACATGACGACCCTTCTCGCGCCCAATGCTTGCAAGACCATGACCGATCTCCGCGCGCAAATAGACGCGATCGATGTAGACCTCATTGGCCTGCTGGTCACCAGAAGCCGCTATATCGACCGCGCCGTGGATCTCAAGAAGATCGAAGGCTTGCCGGCGCGCACAACGGATCGGGTGGCTGAGGTGCTCGACAAGGTCAGCTCAACCGCGTTCGAACAGGGCCTGGATCCGAACCTCGCACGCAAGCTTTGGGCCGAACTGATCGAATGGTCGATTCAACGGGAAGTAAGGGAGCTTGGGGAATAGTGCGATTCCGCAAGACAAAGGGCGCAGTTGGTGGGGCGGACCTATGAAGTTTATTCGCAATATCAGAGCCGCCGGGAAATTTCACAGGGCGGCGAAGTCAATGCAGGCAGGAGATTACTCGGCCGTTCTGGACCGCCTGGACGGGTTCCAAGCGCAACCATATTTCTTGGCTAAGGCGGAACTTTTTCGTGCAATGGCGCGGCATCGGCAGGACAGGTTTGCGGAAGCGGTTCACCACTATGACATCTTCCTGACGAACCATCTCGCGGACATGCCGCCAAAGGACCGTGTCTATGTGGAAGAGTACGCGAAATTTTTCAGAAGTCGTGCTCAAGCGAAGATTGATCCGTCAACGCCATTGTATTCATCGCTTGAAGAATTGAGAAAGCTTGCAGAAAACGCGCCGTTTCTCACCCGCGCCGAGTTTACGGCACTTGACGGTAAATAGGGACGAAGCGCGCGAACCATGGGGGGAGAGTCTTTTGGCGGCTTGCGGCCTCCTCGATGTCATCCTCCGAATCTGACAGCACTGTGTGCATCAGGATTCGCTCTCGTACAGGGGTGGAGCTGTTAACCTGAGGATTATCTGGTAAAGATAGTGCAACGCCACGGGCAACAGCGAGAGGGTTAGCACGCTGCTGTTCAGAGGCGCTTCAACCGCCAAGAGCGTTTCGTTGGTTGCGATGATCAATATGGCGATCAAAGCGTTGAGCTTGAGCAAGTGGCGGCGAAGCATTGGGGATACCCTTGCCTTATCGGACACGGGGACAGTGTGGTTCAGAACGTCCCGGTTACCCCAGACACCAAACGCCATCGTCAGTGCGTACCAACCGCAATAAATGCTAACCAACCGCTGGCAAAGCCAGGGCTCGGATCACCAGACCTGAACCGAAAGGACCGCGAAACTGGCGGCAATCGCCCAACTGGTGGCTTGGCGTGCGCGCCCAAATACGTGGCGTTGGCGCCGAATAGTAACTGGCAGAACCGCCCAAAGATGTGCTGCCTGTGCAAGCACCGCTGCCCAGACAAAGGCTTCGGAGTCCGGCAGGCCCACGGCCTTAAGAGTGGTCCAGATGCCGGCAAGAACCGCCGGCATAAGCAATCGCCCCGGTGAGGGTGGCGGCATATTCCGAAAAAGGAGTGATATGAACGGGAAAACGTAGCGCATTGGATTACCGGAAACCGCGTTAGCAAACTTATGCGGCAAGATTTTGGCGGTGGCCAAAATGTCAGGGTTTGTGGGTTTGGTTTCTAACGGGATTTCGAGTAGCTTGAGTAAGAAGCGGGCATTTGATGAGCCAGACGCGAATTAACGTAGTCCAACAGTTGCCGACCGTAGGTCTGTTTGGCTGAGGGTGTTTCGCTCCCTGACATCTCCACCAATCTGAAAAGTTAAAGCGGGCTTTGGGAAGGGTGTTTCAACTTCTCAAAGGAGATCCCTATGTCCATGAATGTTCAACCCCAGCCAGACCGTGCAGATCCGAGTGTGATCGCGGCGCAGAACGATGCGTTTCGCAAGCTTGCGTGCCTTGGAGTGCCGCCCGCGCGGCCCATCCAGAGCCGCATGCATGTCACCCGCGCGCTTATGGAGGCCGGTGACGGCTTCATGGCCGAGGCGGTGAAGGCAACCGGTGCGTTCGATACATTCGAGCCTGAGAATGATCCCGAGGGATGGCACGATTTCGGGGCGGTCGAGATCCGGGGTGAGACCGTGTTCTGGAAACTGGATTTGTACGAAGCGGGTTCGGAGTTTCGCTACGGGGCTGAGACCCCAGACAATCCCGCCACCACCATGCGTGTGCTGACCATCATGATGGCGCGCGACTGGTAGGCGGGGGGCAGCCTCAAGACCTATTTCTGAGCCTCCTAAGGCCCGCTGCCCCCTCAAAAGGCAAAGCGGGCCTTTTGTCCTTTTGATCTCCGAAGCCGGGGATTGGTCACGCGTTTGAACGCGCCGGCCGCAGCATAACTACCGAGAAGGACATCCCATGACCACAAGCTTCAAACCCGTATCCGTCGCTATTGGCGATCTGACTGCCCACCCCGCCAATGTGCGCAGCAACGCGCCGGAAACCTACGACCCCGAGAACATCGCCCATCTGAAAGCCAGCATCGCTGTTCTGGGTCTCCTGCAGCCGCTCCTGGTCCAGAAGCTCGACGGCAAATACGCTGTCCTCGCCGGTGGCCGACGCCATGCAGCCCTGAAGGAGCTGGTCGCCGACAAGGCCGCGAAGGGGTTCACCGCGAAGACCAAGGTCGACTGCCGCCTTGTGCCGGAGAAGTGCGACGTCACCACGGCGCTGTCGCTCGCCGAGAACATCACCCAGGCACCGATGAACGCAATCGACGAGTTCGAGGCTTTCGCGCGGATGATGGAGGTCGATGGCCAGACGCCTGAGACCATCGCAATGACTTTCGGCACGACCGTTGCCGCCGTGAAAGGCCGGTTGCGCTACGGGCTGATCCACCCCGATATCCGCGCCGCGGCCCGGGCGAAGACGATCACGCTCGACACGATGAAGGCCTTTGCCGAGCACCCGAGCCAGGAGGTTCAGCGCGAGGTCTACGAGGCGCTCACCAAGGAAGACAGCTATCTGCAGGCCTATACCGTCCGGCAAGCGCTCAAATCCCGCGGCGTGCAGGTCAGCGACGATATCGGAGCCTTCGTGCGCGCGGACTACGAGGCCCTCGGCGGTGCTGTCGCGGCTGACCTTCTGGAAGAGCATTCCGTGCTCGAGGATGCAGCACTGGTCGAGACCATCTTGCTCGAGAAGCTCGGTGCCGCTGCCGAAGAGGCCCGTATGAGGCTGGGCTTCGCCTGGGCCGATGCGATGGTGCGCTATGATTACGCGACCATGGCCGACTATGGCCGCGTCTATCCCGGCCCGATCGTGCCGGATGCATCCGCCCAGAAGCGCATCGATGAGATCACTGCCGAGCTTGATAAACTGCAGCTCCAGATGGAGGATGAGGGGCTCGAGGACGGTGCCTACAATGCCCTTTACGAGCGCGTGGACGCTCTGGAAGAGGAAGCCCGCGATCTGCAGGAGGCTTACAGCACCGAGGACCTCGCGCGGTCCGGGGTGATCGCGTCGTGGCAGGGTGGGCAGATCACGCTCCATGTTGGTCTCGTCCGCCCGGAAGACACCGTGAAAGAGGAGGGCGCGCGCGGCTCTTCGGCTAGCCCGACCGGGGAAGAGGCCCCGGACGCCGGCGAAATCACCTATCCAGCCTCACTGGCCGAGGACCTCAAGACCGAGCGGGCCATGGCCCTTGGCGCCGCGATGGCGCTGCATCCGGAAGCCACGCTCGATCTGACGCTCTTCAAGCTGGTGAGCGACGTTCTGGCCAGCGGCATGAGTGTCACGCAGGCGATCAAGATCGATGCCCGCAAGGAATACCGCAACCACGCCAAGATGGACGAGATTGACGAGACCTCCCTCGCGCAGGTGGCCGCGGCGCATGATGTGCTGGACCTCTCGTGGCTCGATGATACCCGCCCGCCCGCCGATCAGTTCGCGGCGTTTCGCGCGCTCGAAGCAGGGGAGAAGGCCAAGCTCGTCGCCTATGCCACGGCCAGCACCACGCAGTCCTGCTTCGCGCGGGACCGCCAGCGCGACAGCCTGATGCATGCGTTCGAGATCGAGATCATGCCCGATATCCGCGCGCATTGGACGCCGAACGCGGCGCTCTTCAATCGCTTCAAAAAGGCATGGCTCCTGAAGATCCTCGGCGAGGATCTGGGTCTGGCCCAGGAGGCGGTGACGCTGGCCTCGTCGAGCAAGAAGGAGATCGTCGCCTTCTGCGACAAGCTCTTTGCAGAGCCGTTCGCCACACTCACGGACGCGCAGCGCGCTGCCGTAGCCGCCTGGTGCCCGCCGATGATGCAGACCGCCGGTGTCGTCTGTGATGAGGCGGAGCCCGCCTCGGAATCTCCCGAGCCTGACAGCGAGGTCGCGCAAGCGGCCTGAGTCCTCACGCGACCCGCGCGAGGCATTTCCCGCGCGGGTCGACCCTCCCACACCCAACCGAAAGACATCCCCATGGCTATTCTCAAGTTCTCTGCGTCCGCTGTTGCGGCACAGATCGCCCATGCGCGCGCCTGCAAGACCTTCCTGCCCAACTGGAACGGGCCCGTGGACAGGCCCGCCCTGATCCTGATCGTCGGCAATGGTGTGCATCTGCGCTCAAACGGCATCGATGGCACGACCACCCGTATCGTCACCACCGAACAGGCAGATCCCTCCTTCGCCTTCGCCGACGGCATGAACCCGTTTCGGGATACCGACTGGATGGCGCAGCGCCGCATGGCGTTTCGCGATCTGACCGGCCAGTTCTACACCGACATCCTGGATGACGTGCAGGTGCTCATCGACCGGGGGCGGGGGGCGATCCGGCTCGCCACCGATGGCCACAGCATCCGCGTCTTCGTACGCCGGGCCTCGGATTATCTCATCGGCGGGACCTACGAGGTGCCCTCGGGCCTCGGCGGCACCTTCCGGGTCATCCTCAAGGATGCCTGCGATACCTTCGCGATCGTGCAGAACTGCGGCAATTGCGAGGATTTCGACGCCATGCAGCCCTACCGCGTGCCGCTCGATGCGCTGATGGAAATCGATGACCGGAGGGCGGCGTAACGCGCCCTTTCTCAAACAAGCATCGCCAATACCCTGCCAGGCCTGCGGCCCTCTCGGGACATTGACGACAACAATTTCCCCAATGAGAGAAAGGACTCTGAGATGGGATGGCTCTTCTATACCGATCGCCGCGTCCAGACCTACGCGGATGAGAAAGCGGAGATTGCCCGGCTCTGCACCTTCGAGAGCGACAGGCGCAAGACGGAACTGGTCAAAGCCTGCAAGGTGGGTTCGACTTGGTACGCGGCGGCAAAGGTCACAAGTATCGATGGCTCGCCGGTCGAGGACACGACCTATGTGACCGATGCGGATGGCTCCATCACGTTCGGTGCTGTCTTCCTCACCCGATACGATGACGGCTGCTGGGGCTACAAGGACATGGAGGAAAGTGCTGGCCCGAACGAGTCTCGTGCTCCCCTTGGGCTGATCGAGCTCCTCTCCGACCTGAAAGACCCGGACAGCTATGCTCATGCCTGGCGCCAGCGCTGCCAGGACTGGGCTGCGATCCCGGACTACGAGGAAGGCGACAAGATCAGGCTCGCAGCACCTGTGACGCTCACCGATGGCAGTACCTGCCAGATTGTCACCGCGACCCACTACAGGCGCGGGCGGCAAAAGCGCCGCTGCTACCGCATCGAGGAAACTGGTGGGCTCGTACGCCTGTCGAAGGCCTCGCTTGCGGGTTCGGAGCTGCTCAGCTCCGCGAAAGGTGCGGCTAGCCCGGTGCTGGCGGAGTTCCTGGCGGGGCGAAATTAGGTCCTGCGCCGGACGGTTCATCGACCTGCCCGGCGACAGCAGATGCTGCGGCTTGTCTTGACAAGGCAATGCAAATGCATTACCTATCGCGGGCAGCAAAGACCCTTTTCTTCAGGAGACTGCCATGACAGCCCTCGCACAAGATGTCTCGAAACTCACGGATCGGTATCAGACGACCGTGCCGGCGGGTGTGCGCAAACAGCTCAAGCTGGGCAAGGGCGACCAGATTCGTTACTGCACCGAGCCGAGTGGCAGGGTCTATATCGAGCCCGTGCGCAGCGACGAGGAAGATCCCGTGCTCGGAGCCTTTCTCGATTTTGTCGAGGCCGATATCAAGGCGCATCCGGACCGCATTCGGGCGTTCGATGGGGCTTTGCATGACCGTCTTGCAGCACTGGTCGGAGCCGTTGACGTCGATCTCGATGCGCCGCTATCGCTCGAGGATGAATGAGCGGCGATAGCGTGCCCGCCCAAGCGCCCCTTGTCGTAAACGGATGGTCGATTTATGCGCATCCGCTCTTTCTGGATCAGCTCGAAGGGCTGATTGAAGAGGTCGAGGCGCGTAAGGCACGCGATCCTAAGACCTGGCGCAAGAAAAACCCGACGAAACGGCTGGCCGCCATCTTCAAGCTGGTCACCGAGGCCATACCGGCAGATCCGGGTGCCGCCGCCTTCCGGCAAGGCGGCACACTCGGCGATCACCGCAAGCATTGGTTCCGGGCGAAATTCTTCCAGCAGTATCGGCTGTTCTATCGGTTCAACAGCGATGCGAAGGTCATCGTGGTGGCCTGGGTGAACGACGACAAGACCCTGCGCGCCTACGGCAGCAAGACGGATGCCTATGCGACGTTCAAAGGGATGTTGGAAGATGGCAATCCACCTGACAATTTCGACGCGCTCTTGAAAGAAGCTGCAGCGGCGGGCAAGCGGTTCGAAACTTCCCTTGAAGCGGTGCCCGATCGGTAAGTGGGGTCGAATGCTGGAAGGGGCAGAATCCTACGCTGAGGCTGTCCGTAAAGAGGTCGTTCTGCCCTACAATCTCCCGTCACCCTTGAGCCGAGTGAAATAAGCGACATTGGTGTGTCATATGGCTGGTACGATGAAATTCTCAGAAGTCCCTCCCTATCCGTACACCAGCCGTTCGCTGCATCGTGTACGAACTGGTAAGATGCGGACTAAGCACCATTTCGCTGCGGCTGCGCCAGTGGCCGCTTCAGCTCAATCCGAAAAAACGGTTAAACCTAGAGAACCCACAAGGGAATGCTTTCCCCCGCTGCAGGCTACATCACTCACCGCTGTATCAATTGCGGCGCATCGGCATCCCCAAGGGCCATTTCGGGCAGCCAAGTGATAAGCTGAGGAAACGAGATCAGCGCCGCGATCAATGCAATCTCAATGGCAACAAGGGGTACCGCTCCGCGATAGATATCAGACAGATTGATACCCTTCGGTGCGGCCATCTTGGCAAAGAACAGGGCATAACCGAAAGGGGGCGTCAGAAAAGACGTCTGCAACGCCAAGGCTATCAGGCCAGCGATCCAGATTTGTGCAAAGTAGGCAGAGCCGACGTGATCTGCGAAGTCGAGCTCTGAAATAATCGGCATCAGTACGGGTACAAAGACCAGCAGCACCTCGATCCAGTCAAAAACAAACCCAAGTATGATGATCACGCCAAGGAGCATGGCCAACAGTTCCCACCGGGTGAGATCGAATGCGGATATCCAGTCGAAGATCACATTTGGTCCACCAACGAGGTGGAAACTGAGCGAAAACACCGATGCGCCAAGTACGATGAAGAAGACCATCGACGTCATCGTGCTTGTCTGCACCGTGACAGAGTTTAACGACGAGAAAGACAGACGCTTTCGCGCCAGAGCAACCAAAAGCGCGCCAAACACCCCTACTCCAGCCGCCTCTGTTAGTGTCGCAAAGCCCAGAATGATGCTGAGCGGAATGGATGCGATAACCGCGACAGACGCGAGTACAAACAAGAGGTCTGACACAAGATTGGTCTTGGGTGCGTCCAGCGGGATTTCGACCGTTTTTCTCAAGGTGACCGCAAAGTAGACCGCGAAGGCCATGACCATCAGAAGCACAGGTACGATGAGGGCCACATACATCAATCCGATGCGCAGATAGAACACGTTCGAGATGAAGAACAGCATCACGGCTGGCGGGAACACGACACCCAATGCTCCAGAAGCTGCGACAGCGCCTCCTGCGGTTCGCGGTGCGTAGCCCGACGCCATCATCGGGGCATAGGCCACCAACGCCACAGTTATGACGGAAGCACCGATCACCCCGGCGGCGGGCGCAAGAACGAGGCCGATCAGCAAAGTCGCAATGGCGTAGCGACCGGGAACGCCTGTCAGAAGACGCCCCAGCAAGCGAAACATGGTTTCGGCAACGCCGCTGGCATTCAGGATCAGGCCAAGAAAAATCAGCATTGGAACGCTGGTGAATTGGACTGATTCATTGGTCAGTACACCACGGGCCCGCAGGTAGATCAGCCCCAGATGCTGAAAATCAGTGATCCCCACCCAAACCGCAGCGACAAACCCCAAGAAGCCTGTCCCCGCGAGCACCAGCGCCACCGGAAAGCCACTGAAAACCCCAATCGCCATCACGACAAGCATGGCAACCGTGAGGACCTCATTCACCATTGTGCAGGCCGCTTGCTTGGTCCGGTGCGCCTTGCGCACGTCTCCCTGCCAGAAAGCCGATGTTGCGAAGGGCGACGATCATCCCCGCAAAAGCCAGCAAGATGGGGCCTATGACCCCCGCTATGCGTTGTGCCCACACTTGGGTCTCGGCGTATTTTGTGGTGCGCATCAGGCCGTCCCATCCGTAGTAGGTCAGGATGGCGGCGAGCGGCAGAAGGACAAAAAGGCCGCCAATCAGTTCGATCCAAGCAATGCGGCGGGCGGACCAATGTCTGCGAAGAACATCAACGCGCACGTGACCGTCGCGCAGATAGGTATACCCAAAGGTCAAGAAAATTAGGATGAACAGCAGTGACGTGGACAGGTCCGGCAAATAGCTCGACACGCCAAGTTGTAGCTTGCGATCCAGCATCTGAAGCGCGCCATAAGCAGCAATCGAAACAACTGTCAGCCACGCAGTCACGACGCCGATGCCGCGAATGCCACGGTCAATCCAATCCAAAAATCTCAAGCCGAATTCCCTCCCAAAGTTCTTTGCCTGTTAGCTGTTATCCCCCCGTGACATCTCCCTTGCGATTGTCTTGTTCCCGATTTTCCGGCCTGACTTTCGAGGCGCGAAAGCCGTCCCAGAACAGCAGTGCCGCCCCACAAAAGATCGCCACGTCAGCCAAGTTGAAGGACGGCCAGTGGTATGACCCGTAATGGAAGTCGAGAAAGTCAGGGACGGCCTGATAGCGCAGCCGGTCGAAGACGTTGCCGAGCGCACCGCCGATGATCATACCGAGAGCAGCAGCCGTCAGCCTATCTAGCGCGCGCCACAACCAGATCAGCAGCCCTGCCATGATCGCGGTAGCAAGCGCGATGAGACCCCACCAGGGTACGATCCCGCCGAGCATACCGAAGCTGACGCCATCGTTCAGAACACGAACGAGATTGAGAAAGGGCAGAACCTCGACCCCATGTTCAAGCGCCGGGGTGTTCAGGGCAAGCGCCTTGGTGCCCTGATCGAGACCGAAAGCTGCAATCGCACAGAGCCCACCCAGAACGCGGTTGTTCATGCCGCCGCCTTCAGATCGGCCCGCGCGTCGCGGATGATCGACCAGGAAGAATGCAGGAATAACCCGGCGATGCCGAAGGCGACAATGAGGTCGGGCCACGCGCTACCCAGCCAAACCACCAGACCGGCCGCGACAACGACTGCCGCATTGCCAATGGCGTCGTTGCGCGAGAACAGCCAGACGGCACGCATGTTCGCGTCCCCCTTCCGGTACTGCAGCAACGGCAGCACGGAGATGACATTGATCACAAGAGCAATCAGGCCCAGAAGCCCCATCAGCGTGGCGTCTGGGGTTGTCGGCTCGAATGCCCGCATGATGGTTGTCCCAAAGACGCCAAGACCAAGCAGGGCAAGGAAGATGCCCTGGATCAGGGCCGACCGCGCCCGCCAGAGAAGACTCCAACCGATGGCCAGCAGGCCGAGGAAGGTGATCGCGCCATCACCAATAAAATCCAGCGCGTCGGCCTTCACGGCCTGTGACCCGGCAATGAACCCGCCGATCATTTCAAGAACGCCATAACCAACATTCAGGATCACAACGATCCAGAGCGCGCGGCGATAGCCAGGGTCCTGATGGGCCGTACCTTGCTGAATATCTTCGTCGCTCTCGATGCGGTCAAACCCATACCCTGTTGTCTCGACGGCTTTTTCAATTTCCGGCAAGCGCGCTTCGGGAGCTGTCAAAGTCATTATGTGCGTTGCAGTAGACACTTTCACGGCGTCAGGCGCGATACCCGCAGATTGCGCCGCCCGCTCGATCTGGGCGGCATCCTTGGCGCAATCCATGCCGGAAACGCGGTAACGAAAGGATGGGATATCTGCTATCGCGCTTTCTGCGTTGGCCATGATCGCAGTTCTCCTGCTAAAGTGGATCAAAGGATAATATATCAGTGAGCAATGATATGACGCAGATCGTTGTGGACCGCAAGGTCGGTACCATTGAACAACGAGCAAAACTATTTCGCGGCTTTGCCGACCCAAGCCGCTTGTCTATTCTCGGCGCGCTGTGCGGGGAGCCGCTGGTTGTTCACGAACTCGTCGAGCGTACGGGACTATCACAACCAAACGTATCCAACCACTTGCGATGCTTGTTGGAGTGCGGGCTAGTTAACAGCGACCGAGATGGGCGCTTCATCCGCTACCGTATCAGTAGCGCACGTATCGCAACGCTGTTGAGCGATGTGGACGCACTTCTCGATGTGGTCGCAGGGGGCGTTGAGGCCTGCGACAACTATCGCGGGAGATAAGCAGCCACTAAGCGATGAAATAGACTAGGACAGAGCTAAAGGACGACTGATATTGATGTAACGCGCCGTCAAATTATTATAGCCGCTGTAGGTCTTACCAGCATTGCACCCTTCGCCGCGATTGCGCAGGGAGCTCCGTCGATCCACGTTCTTAAGGACCCGAATTGCAGCTGTTGCCGGGTTTGGGCTGATATTCTTCGGGCTGAAGGCTTCCGTGTGACCGAGGAGCGCAGCTTTGGAACACTGCTGGTCCGACACAAGTTGGACAATGGCATCCCCCAAGAGATGATATCGTGCCACACAGGCGAGATCGAAGGCTATATGATCGAGGGCCATGTGCCCGCAGCAGACATTCGTCGCCTTCTGGACGAACGCCGAGACGCAGTCGGTCTCGCCGTTCCCGGCATGCCCTATGGATCACACGGAATGGGGCCAGAAGATCAGCGTGAAGCCTACGATGTATTTCTGATCCGGCGCGACGGTAACACCGAAGTGTTCACGAGTTACGAAGCAGCCTGACGGCAATTTCATTGATCGGAAACCATAAGGAGAAGACTATGAAGCAGCATAAATCACGCTATTTTGGTATGGTTGCGGTGTGTATGATCTCTGCTACTGTAGCCTTCGCACAGCAGCAGCGAGGCGATTGGGTGGGGTCACGGGCCAATGGGACCGAACCACATGTGGTCTGAACGCATGCCTGGCTGGGGACACGGCAACATGGGTCCGGGCCAGCAACAGCGCATGCAACGACATTGGACTTACATGAACGAGTGCGTGCCCGCAGCTTATCGGGGCGCTCGGAGCACTATTCGCGCGACGCCTGAAGTTATCGCGGAAGGCCAGACGCTATACACAGCGAACTGCGCAAGTTGTCATGGAGCCGAGGGTCTCGGGGATGGTGAGGCCGGTCGGTCTCTCGTGCCTTCTCCGGCTCTCCTTAGATGGTTTGTTCAGATGCCGATGTCGGGAGACGAGTATCTGCTCTGGGCAATTTCTGAGGGCGGTCAGCGCTTCGGAACAGAAATGCCAGCCTTCAGGGAAGCGCTGACTGAAGAAGAAATCTGGAAAATCATCGCATACATGCGTGCGGGGTTCCCGTTATACCGCGCACCGCGAACACTTTGTAGAGCTTTTGGCGGTGCTTCCAAAAATACACAATTTCGCCGATCACCACCAAAACTGACATTGGTGGAGCGCGCAGCATCGCTCACTCTGGGCTCGTTTGAGACCTTCGCGGCATCCCGCCTTAACGTCGGCAATGGCGTGAAAGGGCGTCTGTGCGCAGATGTTTTGGTCATCCCCATAATGTAGAGATCTCAAGAGTCTTATCGTCCGGGAAGTTTTGCTGTAACGTTCGATCGTCGCGTGAACGGGGACTCTGAGTTGAAACAACCTTCAGATCGTAAACAGGCCTGCGACAAAGTCGATCTGTCCAAGGTCCATTCCTCCGACAGCCGATCTCGGGTCGCTCTGAGTGTTGCCGATATGCCTAGAGACCTAGGCGAGCTGCTGGATAGGGGCCTTGAGGACCATTTCCGTGACCGCTGACATGAAATCTCATTATGCCTGGTTTCGGTCCAAGGTGGAGGAGGCGCTGAATGACCAGCAGGCCGCGACACCTCATTCCAACGTAATGAATCTTGTGCAGGCGGTGATTGATGAGAAGCGCCGCCAACAGTCTTGAACAGTGCGTTCTGGTCTTACCTGGTACCTTCGTGCGTTTCGGGGTGTTTTGGTGGGTTGCCGCCGCTTCTTCTGTCAAAAAAAGTGTTTGCCGATCGGCTGCGTGACTTAGCCTTTGATTCGGACAAGGGCGGGTCGCGCTCGTAATCTGAAATTCTGCACTCACTCTCGTTGCCCAACCTCCGTCATAGCTTTCGGCGGAAACCCCAAAAAGTGTAGAGCGGGCTTTTTGTCCTTTGGAACTCAGACCCTGATCCGAAGGAAAATCCCCATGACCAAGCCCAATCCGGCAAACCCGGCTTTCCCAATCTCTGATACTGACCTCGCCTCTGCGCTGGCGCAGATCTGCGCGGAGATCGACCACCAACCCCTGCGCAGTTCAGCGCTCGCGCGCATCATGCGCGAGACGTTTCATGGCAGCGACGCCGGCGGTGCTTGGGACTGGCGCATGGCCTATGACCTGATGCAGGCCGCGGCCATCCAGGTTGTGCTGCGTGGGGACGGTGCAGCAGGTGACATCGCCGCTGCAAAGCTGCTTGCCTCACGGCTGCTGACGGAAACCCGCCGCTCCGAGCAGCAGATCCGGTTGCAGCAGTTTTCCACGCCACTGCCATTTGCCGCCTTGGCCGTGCGGGCGGCAGCCATTCGCAAGGGCGAGACCGTGCTGGAGCCCTCGGCTGGCACCGGTGCTTTGGCCGGTTTTGCTGCCCGGGCCGGTGCCACGCTTTCTCTCAATGAAATCGACCCCTTTCGCCATAGCCTATTGCGCGCGGTCTTCGGCGGCGAGGCGACGGGCCATGACGGCGAGCATATCGACGATCTGCTGCAGACGCCGGTTCTACCCGACATCGTGGTGATGAACCCGCCGTTCGCCTCCTCGGTCGATCGCTCCCGCGACAAGCACATCGCCGCCAAACATCTCATTGCGGCTGCAAAGCGTCTCGCGCATGGCGGGCGGCTGGTGGCGATCATGCCGCCGGGATTCACGCCCGAACGCGATGCCGCGCATTGGTCCCGCGCTTGCGGTCTCCTGACGCCGCGCTTGGCCCTCACGATGCCGGGACAGGTTTACCGCAAGCTCGGCACCTCTGTGGAAACCCAGCTGATGGTCTTCGACAAGGTGCAGGAGGACGGAGAGATGATCCGCGCCAGCGTCAGGGACTTGGATGAAGCCCTTCCTTTTGCCGACGCCGTGGCCGCAACCCGGCCCGAGGCGCGCCCCGTACAACAGGCGGCGAAAAACCCTCATGCGCGATCGGTCGGTCCAGTACCTGTCACGCGCAAGCGACCAGTTGCTAGAGTTGTGGCGTCCAACGCTCAGACCAACGCCGCCATACCGCTCACTTTCACAAGCCTTGAGGCCGCGCGCGACAACACGCCCGTCTCGGATATCTATGCGCGCTATCGCCCTCAGCGGATCGAGATCGCGGGTGCGCAGGAACATCCCACGCCCTTGGTCGAAAGCATCGCCATGGCTTCCGTGGCGCCGCCCGTGCCTTCTGGCGCGGCCAGTGCGGAATTGCGCCTGCCTGCCAGGCTGATCGAGGATGGGCATCTCTCCGAGGCTCAGCTCGAGACCATCATCATGGCCAATGATGCCCATGGGCGTGACCTGCCGGGGCGGTTCACCATCGACGACGACCAGACCAAACTCACCCGTGCCGATGATGACCCGGACGCCAATGCTTATCGCCTTGGCTACTTCCTCGGTGACGGCACGGGCTGCGGCAAGGGGCGCGAATGCGCCGGGCTCATCCTGGTGAACTGGCTCGCTGGGCGCAGGAAGGCGATCTGGGTCTCCAAATCCGCCACGCTCATCGAGGACGCGATCCGCGACTGGACCGATCTCGGCGGCTCGCCCGCCGACATTCAGCCGCTCTCCAAATGGAAACCGGACCAACCGATCCAGATGGGTGATGGCATCCTGTTCGTGACCTACGCCACGCTGCGCTCGGCGGGCAAATGCGGCACCACACGACTGAGCCAGATCCTCGACTGGATGGGCGAAGACTTTGAAGGCGTACTGGCCTTTGATGAGGCCCATGCCATGCAGAACGCGGCCGGGTCCGAGCAGGGCAGGGGGGTCAAACCCTCCCAGCAGGGCCTTGCTGGCCTGCGGCTGCAACTGGCAGCACCCCGCGCTCGCGTCTTCTACATCTCGGCCACGGGTGCCACGAGCGTGCACAACCTAGCCTATGCCGCGCGGCTGGGGCTCTGGGGGCAGGGCCCCGAATACCCCTTCCCAAGCCGCGAGAGCTTCGTTTCTGCGATGGAAGCCGGCGGTGTCGCTGCCATGGAGGTGGTCGCGCGCGATCTCAAGACGCTCGGGCTCTACACGGCCCGCGCCCTCAGCTTCGACGGCGTGGAGTATGACGTGCTCGAACACGCGCTCACCCCGGCCCAGATCGAGATCTACGACGCCTATGCGGGTGCGTTTCGCACCATCCACCACAATCTCGAAGCCGCGCTGACGGCGACCGGCGTCAACGACGCCTCTGGCGAGACCAATGCCTCGGCCGCACGCGCCTCGGCCAAGTCCCGCTTCGAGAGCACGAAACAGCGCTTCTTCAACCATCTCCTGATGGGGATGAAAGCCCCAAGCATTATCCGCGCCATCGAGGACGATCTGGCGGCGGGCAAGGCTTGCGTCATCCAGGTGGTCTCGACGGGTGAGAGCCTGCTGAAGCGTCGGCTTGAAACGATGGACCTGGAAGACGAGCTCGTCGAGGGTGCCTTGACGCCGCGCGACTATGTCTTGGGCTATCTCGAACAGGCCTTCCCGATCCATGCGCAAAAGCTTGTCGAGATCGACGGCAACATGGTGGCTGAACCCTTGCGCGACGCCAATGGCGCGCTGGTTGTCTCCCGCGAAGCGCTTGCCCTGCGCGATGCGGCCATGATGGAGTTGATGACGCTGGCCCCGATCCCTTCGGCGCTGGATCAGATCCTCTGGGCCTTTGGCGACGAGGCCGTGGCCGAAGTGACCGGAAGGTCGATCCGACCTCTGAAGGCGGACGATGGCCACCTCTTCATCGAGAAGCGCGCCGCCAGCAGCAATTCATCCGAGACCGAAGCCTTCATGGACGGCGAGAAGGATATCCTGATCTTCTCCGATGCAGGCGGTACGGGCCGGTCCTATCACGCGGCGCAAACGGCGAAGAACCAGAAACGGCGCCGGCACTACCTGTTGGAGCCCGGCTGGCGCGCCGATGCGGCCATCCAGGGGCTGGGCCGCACGCATCGCTCGGCCCAGGTCAGCGCCCCCTTCTTCCGGGTCTGCACCTCCGATGTGCATGGCGAGAAACGCTTCACCTCAACTATAGCCAAACGCCTCGACCAGCTCGGGGCCTTGACGAAGGGCCAGCGCGAGACCGGCTCGCAAGGCATGTTCCGCGAGGAGGACAATCTCGAAAGCCCGATTGCGCGAGCAGCGCTGCGTGGGTATTTCGCCGATCTTGCCGCCGGGCGCGCTGAGGCGATGAGCTACGAGAGCTTCACCGACTGGACGGCCCTGCGGCTGATCGACAAGGACGGGGTGCTGCTCGAGGAGTTGCCGCCGATCCAGCGGTTTCTGAACCGGGTTCTGGCCCTGGTCGCGCGATGCCGTTGCCGAGGTGGTGCAGGACAAGCTGTGTCTGGCGGACATAGCGGTGCCAGAAATGGGCGGTCGTCTTGGCCTTCTGCGGGTCGTAGCCAAGGAAGCGCTTCATCAGGGAAGACGCAGCATATGCAGAAATTGCAGCGTCCAACGCTGCAAGGTCGTCGGAGGTGATGAGATCAGGCGAACGTATGCCGGCATGAAGCGCGATGCGGGAAACCACCCAGTTGGTCGACCCCTGTGGTGTCGTCTGGTGATACCCCATCGCTTTCTGGCGCTTGCGGAGAGCCGGAATACCCAGATCGATACCCAGGTTGTTTGCGAGTTGGGCGGCATACATGGGCGAAATCGACAGGAGGAACCCATAGTCGAGGCGCAGGCGGTCCGTTAAGGCGAGGTAGTAGAGGTATTGCCGCGCCCAGAACGAGGCAGGGTATTCCGGTGTGAAAGCAGATGTTCCGTGAAGTCGTCCAAGCCGAACCTCAAGCGGCTGTTCGCACCAAAGAGTGAGATCGGGAAAGGCGGCGACGAACTCTCGACGTTGAGCGACATAGCGGTTCTTCATTGCACTGGTCATGTCGAGGCCGACGATGAATGTGCGGTATTCCTCTTCCTCGCAATGCGACGGCGCGATGTCGGTCGAAAAGCCTCGCAGGGTGTTTGGCAACGGATCCGTCATGGCTTCAGCCCCATCGCGCGGCTGTACTCGGCGAGTACCGTGGCGTCGGACACGCGGGTGTAGATACGTGTTGATTCCGGTGATGCATGCCCGAGCCGGCGCTGCAGGGTCATCTCTCGCATGCCTGCTTCCCACATGCGGGTGGCATGGGTATGCCGCAGTGCATGCGGTGTGACGCCGGGCGATTTGATCCCTGCTCGTTCTGCCGCTCGCGCGAAGGCTTTTGCCAACGCGGCATAGGACAAGGGCTCAGATCGCCTCGTGCCGTTTCCGCCGACCAGAAAGATGAACGGTGTGTCTGTCTCGCGGGGACGGTCACGCATGACATAGGCGCTGATGGTATCGAGGGCCTGCCCGTCATGCAGGTCGACGACACGTTCAACGCGAGACTTTCCGCGTGCCCCTTTCGGGTGATCATCACGACATCGGACGGTCACGCGCCGCCGCCCATAGGCGATATCCTCGAGATGCAAACTGAGAGCTTCTCCCGGACGCAGGCCGCCATGAAGCATCAGGAGCACAAGAGCGCGATCGCGCAGGCAGGTCACTTCGGCGAAGAGACGTTCGACTTGGTCGTCGCTCATCGGACGAGGCAGGCGGTGAACGCTGCGGACACGGATTACGCGCACGCTCGCTGAGCGACGGGAAATGCCTTCAAAGAACGGCCGGTGCCGGTCGGTGACCGAAGGCTTGTTGATACTCTTGCTGACCCGCATCGGATTTGGCGGGGTCAGCTTCCCTGCAATGATCGCCCAGTCGCAGAACGACGACATTGCTGCCAGCGCTCGATTGACCGTTGCCGGTGACAGCCGATCCGGGCCAGGCGCTGTTGCGGACCGGCCGGGGCGCATGTCGATCCGGTCATGCAGGTAAGCGATCAGATCGACGGCGATCGCGATGTTGAAGCCCTGCCACTCGAGCTCTCGGGCTTCGAAGAACTCCCACACGCGCCGCAGATCGTAGGCGTAGGAGCGAATGGTGTTCGGGGATGAGCCCCGAGCGTCGAGATAACGGAGGAAATCGTGAATCGGTTTGACGGAATTGCCTGCATCATCGCGGACAAAGAAGCGAGGGACAGCCCCCTCGGGAGTTCTGGTGACTTGCATAATCTGCCTTCGGGAAAAGGTGAAAACTTCAGCCTTGGAGGTGAATTCGCAAGTGTCCAGATAATTGACGCCTCGAAAGAGCACCTCGCGCTCTTTACGCACCGAGCCATGCGCCACCATGCCCAAGGCCTGTTTGAGGCCGAACGTGTCTTCGGCCTGACCCTGACCAATAGCGCGGGTCGCGACATCCCCGTACGCTGGATCGGCGAGCAGCATGTCCGCGAAGACTGTCAGGGCCGTATCCCGAGCATGGCGGACTGGCTGCGACGGATACAGCCCGAGCCATGGATGGCCAATGGCCACATCAACCGGCATTCCGGCGATGAGCCCTGCGGCGACCCAAGGGTTGCCTGGGCCTCCGAGGTCGCAGCCGGAAGAACGGTTCTTGGCCTGAAGGATTGGATGGCGGCGCGCGCGATGCAAGCGGCGCAGAGTGCCTGACAGGACTCGGCTTTTTGCCAATTGAATGCCGCACGGAAGCCCGGTTGGAAGATCGGGCTTCTAGAGTCGTTTCCCCACCATTCTACTTGAGGAGGATCACATGACACTCGATGAAATCAGGGCGGCCGTCGATGCCGGCCAGACCGTGCATTGGGCCAATACCGGCTACATTGTCCACAAGGACAGGCTCGGTCAGTACCTGATCACCTATGTGCGGAATGGTAGCTGCATCGGCCTGACAGACCGGAGCGGGCAACGGTTGAACGGAAAAGAAACGGAGTTCTTCATCGCGCAATCGAAGGACGCCGCAGAAAATCCAGGCAGCCAATCAAGACCAGACGGGCAGGGGAGGGGCGTAGCACCCGGAAGCGTGGGTGCATTCCCACTCGGACGGCAGCTCTGACCCGTGGGCGAGACTGAAAGGAAAGCAGGCTTTCTGATTTGTGATCCCTCAAGGGGTCGAGAAAGCAATCCCGGATGCGTTGGCAAGAACGTCAGGCACCGGCCAATCCAAAAGGAACCATCCCATGTTCGCAGGAACCCTCACCCGCAATGTCGAGACCGCAGCCGCTCAGTACACCGGCATGATCCACTCGACGCGCTTTGACATCGCCATCCAGTTGGAGGCGCGGGCCAAGATGTCTGAACGCAGCCCGGATTTTGACGTGACGGCAGTCAACAAATCAGGCCGCAAGGTGCGCATCGGCACGGCCTGGAACGAGACCGGCAATACCAGCGGCAACCCCTACATCTCGATGCAGATCGATGTCGGCTTGGGTCCGTTCCGGGTCAACGCTGTGCAGACGAAAGAGGCGCGCGCGGCCCAGAGCGGCGAATTCGAGATCATCCCGCTGGTCTCGAACGGCCTGATGAAATCCGGCTCGATCTCGGGCGAGCTCACCGCCATGGACGCCGACAACGCCTTCACCGGCTACATCGCCAACATGATGTTCGATCTGGAGTTCATGCTGATCGAGAACGGCTACAAATCCGAGGAGACTCACCCTGATTATCGCATCGAGGTCAGCTCGCCCCGGGGCACACCGATCCGCGTCGGCTCGGCCTGGATGGCGAAAAGCAGCCGCACGGGCAATGACTACCTGTCGCTGCTGATCAATACGCCCGATGGCGACCTGCGCGTCAACGCCGTGCAGAACGAAGAACAGCGCGGCGGGCAGACCTTCTCGATCATCCCGTTTATCGACAGTGGTGAGCAGCCGCAGGACGCAGGCGTGGGGCTCTCCTTGGTTGCCTGATCAGCGCGCGAGGTTAGACAAACCGCACAGAAAGGGGAGCCGTGGCAACACGGTTCCCCTTTTTCCATGTCCGTTTGTGGGAAGGACGCCGCCCGCTTGCGATCTGATGCAAATGTGATACTATAATATATTATTGAACTATCGAGGGCGGACGCGTGGCGGCAAGTTCGGGGAAAGTTCCATGGTTCGACAACTTCGATGTCGAGGTCGAGAGTCTCATCGCCCATATCGAGCGCTGTACCGCATTTGCGCTACCCGCCCGAAAGCGCGATGTCATCATGTCCTAACCACCTCGCAAAATCGACGCGTCACAACCTCGAAGTAGGCAAACTGACTTAGCGCCAACCGAGTGAATACTCGGTTATAAATCAGGGTCCGAGTGGAGTAGCCCCCTGAAAGTCGTCCACCAACTGGGACAGATTATCCCTCAAATTGGAGGATCAGCTATGGCTGGGAAACGAGAGAAGCCCGAAGAGATCGGCAAGGCGTGGCAGATTCAGCCCAGCGAATCGACACAGTTGCTAACTCTTGGCGCGGCAAACGGCTACTTGCCGGAACTAAAGCTTTTCGATGAACAAATTACACTCCTTTTGGTGAGACATAAGGTTGTCAATTCCAGACGTGACATCCACTCGCCAATAAGTCCCTGAGGTTTCCTGCTGAATTTGAACAATCCGATCGTGGAAGTGTTGGCTGCGTGAGGGCTCCCACGGTCGAAGCGCAATCTCCCCGGAAACGCACGGCTGAGATACATTTAGCAATCCGTCACTCTGTATTTTGCTGTGATCGTCTCCGTTCCGAGGGTTCCAAGTCAGTTTCAGAGACGCGATTATGACGCCCGTCTGCCGAAGCGCACGAAGGAACTCACCGAGTTTTTCACGGTTGCGATGCTGTGCGCCGATCCAAGGGTCTTGGATGGCAAGAGAAACTGTCTGCCCACTTAGCTCCTGAAATACCGCCGCAATATTTCTTGGCTTTCCGGCCTGAAAACGGTGAACGACCAGCCGATCAAGAAGCTTTGCAAACAGCTCCGATTTCGGAGCCTTCAAGACGGCTTGAACATGTTTGGCGATCCACAACGACTGTAAATCGTTCACACCGTGTCGTCGGAAACAGATGCCGTTCCCGAGGCCAGCCAGTAAGCCTTGCCTTGGTTCAGCGTCAAAGAGCTCTTCATTCGTGATGCCGCCGAACAACGTCAAACGCGGGGCTTCTGTAAGCTTGCTTTGAGTCATCCGGACGATGACAAGGTTGCCGGAGTCTTCAGCTGGCCTAAGCATCTCAGCGATCTGCTTATCTGTTCCGGTTGGGCTGTCCTGATCGTGTTCAGGAATGACAAGCCACGCACGACGTTCGCGATCATCCTCCAGCCAATCGCGCAGGGCTCGGGCACTGCCTAAGGACGCTTCGGGTTCCTCTGCTCCCCAAATCGAAGACCCAACTGCGATCATCTGTTTGTGGCCCTTCAAAACAGGTCCGAGAGCAATCCCGAGCGGTGCCATGCAGGGAACCGCATTCTCTGGCACATGTTTCGGTCGCGCTATCGATCGTGCCACAACTCGCTCAAGCCAAGTGCGCGAGAGATGCCGATCCATGCGATCCCACCAAATCTGATTGGAATAGTCATTCAGACAGTGGACGCAGGTCGTTTGACAGTTCTTTTCACAATCGAGTTTGTTGATTGCTTCGAGAAGTAGAAGGCGAGCAGAAAAGCGACTCTCTTCGACAAGCCTCCGAGCGTAGCCAGCACCTCCAGGCGTGGCGTCTGCCAATACAACGTCGAAACCACCAGCGGGGGCTAGTTCGAATGTGGCGCGGAGGTCCCTGGGATCGGTTCCGAGCATATCCGCTGCTGCAAGCCTGATTGCTTCGGCTGCACCACGCAGGACATCTTCTTGCCAGGCACGTTGATCCACCGATGACGATGGAGGGTCGATCGGGACGGCTATCCGTATCAGCCTGATATCTGTCGAATAAGTGTGAGCGAGATCCGTCGCTCCTTTCAGTTCTTCGACCGGGCATTGGTCTCCGGTCCGGGGATCGTGATGCTTGGATGCGACCGGCCCAAACCCGAAATAGTTCCTGGCCGCTGGTTCAGCGTGTTCGCATCTGGGGCAGCGCATGTAGCCTGTCCCGTTCGGACCACGATTAACGACGATCATCTGACCTTCTGGATGATCCACACTCCCAATCGCCGACGCGAAAAAAGTGCTCACGTCGCGGACATCGGTCGCGCCCATTAGACTGGATGGTGCCTTTGTAAGCAGACGGGCTTCATCGACCGCCCGCGGTCGCAATCTGGACGAGCCCGGCTCGCCACCAGCACGATCCTTATAGTTCGTCAAAAAGCCAACCGGTTCCACGAAACGCCGCGGAGGTTCCAGACTTCCGTTGCAGGAGGGGCAAGCCTGAAGAGTTTCTCCTTCTTTAGGAAGGCGCTCTACGTTTCGGCAATCTCTGCAAATCTGGAGACGGCCTTCGTCCATCCAGACGTCATTCGCGCTATGCGAACTGCGTCGGGAGATACCGGCGCTGGTCCACACCCTGCCTGCTGCGATCGTCTCCGCCCCAGGCGCGAACTCAGAGATCGCAAGCGACGCGTCTCGCGCAAGTTCGATATCATCACTCCCGCGCCCGTGACCGCGATCTCGGACGACCTCCAGACTCAACGAGCTCACCGGGAAACTGTAAGTCGGAATTATCCCGAGCCTGGAAAGGCTTTCGGTCAAAAGACGATCGAGGAAGAGCTGTTTCTCCCTACCGGCCCGATACACGCGTCCGTTGGCTTTTTGCTTTTCGTCTTCGCTTTCCGCAGACGCAGCCTGCTCTTCAGCTCTTTGAGAGCGGTCGTCGATCATTTGCCAGCGGCCACAAACATCGTCCAGCCATCGCGACAGGGACTCATCTTTTACATGCCTCATCAACTCCGCGCCCTGGAGAGCGACGCCATTAGGCAATCCCGCAGCCATGGCTTCCGCCTTCTTCAGAGATACGTCTCCGGCGTCCGACTGCAACCAGATCGTGAAGTCTTCCAGCAGACTTTTGTGGGCAGCGCTGTCCAGTCGCTCCCCCAGCACGTCGCGAAGTCTCGGAGAGCCCGAACGCGAACTGGTAGCCAATCGTTGCGTAAACCACCCAGCGAGAATGCAGGACACCTGATGACGATGGAAGAAACGCGGGTTTTCGAGGTTGATATAGGGAACGTTAGGCAACGCCTTCAGATAGTCGTCAAATCGACGAAAAGATGCCTGGTCGTATCGACTGCCCCTGGCGATCGTGAGCGCAATAGGCGCAACCTGAGCGCGTCGGCCAGCGCGCCCCGCGCGCTGCTGGTAGTTTGCGATCCCTGGCGGGACATTCCGACAAATAACCGCTTCGAGGTCACCCAAATCGACGCCCATTTCCATGGTTGTCGTGCAGCTAAGGACATTTACATCGCCAGTTCTAAACTTACCTTCGATCTCGTTCCGAAGCGCAGATCCGATTGCCGCAGTATGCTCTCGGGAGATCGCGGCACCCGGTTGGGTGAGCCACCGTCGCACGTAAAAATTCCGCGTCACGTTCGCGTCTTCTCCAGGGGCCGGAAGCTTAGACACTGACCCTTCGCATCTGTTAGCAAGACAGACGCCACCCAAGTCAAAAGAAGCAATCCGACCACAAGAGCTGCAACGAAATCGTTCTGAGGTCTCGCCGAGCTTGATCTTGTCGAGGTCGATGACCATCGCCAAGCTGCCCTTCTTCAGAACACCAACACGCGGTCGAACCATTTCGTCCCAACACGCTTCCGCAATGGTATCCGCGTCTTCTCGGGACAATCCGAGCCGGTCGCACAACACCCAGATCAATCGTGTCCTATCGCGCGGCCTCGTCGGCAGGACTCGGCGAATTCGCGAGGCGTTGCTTTCCTTTCGAAGTTCCCAGGAGATACGCTCCGATCCCAGTCCTCGTCCCCAAACCGCTTCATCACCGAGATCCAGGCGGCCATCCAAATCGGAGATTGCCCGGCTCTGTCGCATCATCATCAAAATCAGATGCATCACACCGGAGGCGTAACCGCTCAAATGCGGCTTACCGTGGTCTTCCAGACTTCGGGACACGCGACGCTCAATCTTGTCCAAGCCATCGTGCTCGACTGAGAGCAGGCCGTATGCTTCGAGCGAATCCCGACCACGTCCACCGAGTGTAATTTCCGCTGTCACAAGGGCCGTCATCCGGTCCTTCAGCTCCGTTCCAGAGAGCGGGACCGATTGATCGCCTCTGTCGAAAACGCGAAATCGATGCTTCTTGAGACGTGCACTCACTTCCGCCGAGAGGTTGGTGATCGACAGATCTTCTTCGGAACGAACAGCATCTATGATAGCCCCGCGGACCGCCTCGACCCTTGAAATTCGTTCGAGGAACGGAGCAAAGAATGCGGCGTCTTGTCGGTTGTCAGAGAAAGCGAGCAGTGAACGGCCCTGCATCGGCGCGTCTGAGTCGAGTTTGGCGGGTAGTGCTTCGAGCAGCGTTTGCGTGGCCATAGCCGAAGTGGACTCGTCACCGGCGTAGATAGTCGTCAGAGGTTCGGCAAAGGCACCCTTCTTCTCCCCGCACGCCAAGCAGGCTTTCACGTATTTCTTTCGATCATGGTCGTCATCAACGCACTCGGCAACTTGGAGCGAGATGATCCCCTCTCCCGGATCGTCTTCGATCGAGCCGGTTCGCGGATCAATGTGGACGAATTCCGTTTCTTCGTCTTCGTCCTCTTCTTCGTCCAAAGCTGCTGGCGTAGTGCCGATCAAACGGAGCACGGTCCGTTCGCCCTTGTTGTTGCGAGGTGGAAGAGCGGCCAATCGGCGGCCATCGTCCCAAGCTTCAACGTAAGGTTCTCCACACGTCCTGCACACGAGCAACGGAAAGGCAGCTGGGGCGTCACTGGTGGCGTCTCGCCCCACTTTTCCTGCAAGCACCCGACTCCATCTTTCCGGCGCATCCGCCGAAAGTTCTACCAATGCTCCCTCAATCGTGGTTGCGGCAATATGGTAACGGGCTGGAAGAAGGGGGAACCCGCCCCCATGTCGTGGCACCGCGAGAACCGCGACATTCACGAGCGCAATCAGCGCGCGTTCGGCCAATTCCTGCTCCACGCCGTCAAATATGACCCCAGCCAAGCGTTCGAGCAGCATCAAGCCGCTCGCCTTGTTATGGAGCGCTGTGGCAACCTGACGGACCTCGGTCAGGGTCGAAAGAGCCGTTAACAGCGCTTCGCCGAGATCGTCGCCTTCGAGTGGTAAGCAGGAGCCCAGCTCCTCGTTCCAGTTTTCAATATGAAAGCGCTCTTCTTCAGGGGAAAGGCCGCCGTCTTTACGCAGACGCGCCAACCCTTCGCCGAGCGAAACCCAGTCTTCCGGGGCGAGCGAATATGTTGTCAGGTCTTCGCGCAAGCGCGGATGGAGTTCGCGCTCGCCTGTGATGACCGCCGCGTCGCCAGCACCGAACGGCTCGTTGAAGAGATCTGACGCGAACTTCGCCAAATCGTCCTTTCGCTCTGGGTCCAAGCTTGCTGACGTTCCGACGCACCTGAGGGTCCCGGTCGACATGCCGATATTGGCCTTCAATTTTCGAATTAGAAATGCGACTTCGATCGCTTGGGCACCGGCGTAGGTGTGCAATTCGTCCAGGACGAGCCAGCGGAGATCGGCATCTTTCAGTAGCGCTCGATTTCTTGGCAACAGCAACACATGCTCAAGCATCGCATAGTTCGTTATAAGAATGTCCGGTGGCGTCTCAAGCATTTCGGAGCGAGAAAGCAGCCATCCAGAGGGCGCTTTTTGAACTCCGGGGAAGGCGTCCTCAAAGCTGGGTGACGACAGGATTTCGCGCTCGATCTCCGAACGGCTTGCACCGGGGGTGGTTTGCCCCGTGAAGCGCCCGAGCGTAATCTTCGGATCGTCAAGTTCGTTGAAAAGCAAACGCGCGATACGGAACATCTGGTCGGTGGCCAGCGCGTTCAGAGGGTAAACGAGGATCGCCTTGATTCCAGGCTTGCCGATACCGTGACGCATGATGTCGTTGATCAATGGGAATAGAAAGGATTCCGTTTTCCCCGATCCCGTTCCCGTGGCGACGATGTAATTGTCATCACGGCCAATCGCAGCTTGCTGGTGGCGATGTAGCGGCCGTCTCCAAAGATCAGGCGCTTTTTTGAACATTCCTTGCCACTTCTCGGACAACAGCTTTTCCGAGACCAGCTGTTCGATCGAGTCTCCCTTCTCAAAATCAGGCAAGCTCTCGACAAAAGGGCCCCTTATGAGAGTCTCCCCCTCGATCATCTTGCTGATGGCCTCACCCAGCGCGGGCGCGACGACCGGAGAGACGGCAGCAGCGGCCGTCGTAAAGCTTCGAATGCGCGCCTCGAGCGTTCTCCGGAATTGGAGTGGGTCCAACTCTGCCGCGCTGATTTCTCCGCTTACATGGTCTTTCACGGCCTGCTCCTTTTTTCCATCTCGGCGGCGATCAGATGGAAAATGAAGATTTCTCTGCCCAATCGGATCATTTCACCTACGGACGCGAGAACTTTACCTTTGCTCATTCCCGTTTTCATCGACGCCTTCTCTATCATGGCTTCGACGGCCTCGGCGCCCTCACGGTTTCGAACCGCGAACGATGCAAGAGCCCGTTCGATCAGATGGACAGAAGCATCGTTCTCATTTTCCGTGCTCAAGCACCGATCCGACAAAATCGGATCTTGTAACGCGACAGACACGCGATTCAGATCGGCACTGCGCAGCGACATCCGCGCCTCAGCCTCGCCTGCCCCAAGAATCTCGTGGGTTTCAATACGATCGCGCAAGAGGCTCAGGCCGGTCCAAGCATGGTCTGGTCCCAGCGCGTCCTTGGCCAGCCATTCACTCGGCTTCTCAGCCAGTGTTGAGAAGATTACCGGCAAACTACTGGGTCGGAAGTTGCGGAGCTTTTCTCCAGCCATGTCCGCACGCTTCGCATTCGGAAACGCGAGCATCGCCATCGGACTGAGATCCAAATCGCGCAGCCGACGAGAGGATGCGTCGGCGATCACTCTCAAGATTCGATCCGCGCCATTGGAACTGGAGAACCCATGGAATTTGATTGCATCGGCGGCGAAAAGTGTCGGAGTTTCCTGAATAACGTGCAGCATCGGCAACCAGTCAAGTTCATCCTCTTGCAGGGACAGCAGAAGCAGTCGCTCGGTGCCACCAGGCAAAAGGGAGACCTGATGGACAAGAGTCGACCAGCGGTGTTGCAGAGCCCTGCCAAGGCCTCCGTCCCAGACATCAGGTGCGTAGCATCTTGAGAGCCAGTCCTCGAGCCTGCAAAGGGCAGATGCAGTAGGCTCAGCCGCAGCGCCAGCCATAAGTGGGAAGGCGTATAAATCATCCCGTGCGTTGCTGAGTTGGGTCCAATCTTCCTTTCCGACGCGACGCACCTTGAGGGTGATCAAGTTCAGGCCATTCAAAGGCGCTCCGTTGAGTTCAAGTTCCACGTTCTTCCCGTTCACCTTAGGGTCGAGCAGCCAGAACTGACATGGATGGGCAGCACGAAGATGGTCGAAACTAATTTCACTCTGATCATGGTGACCATCCTCCGTTTGGAGCATCACCATGATCCCGCCGACAATGAACGGCATTGAAAATGAAATACGGGTGCCGCCGGACCAGGTGCGGATGACAACATTCGACGGCATCGACGCGCTTTCCACGGTCGCGATTAAAGTCGGAGCACCAGCCTCCGACACATGAACGATGTCTCCACCATCCAAGGTTGCTATCGGGATCGCGTAGGTCGGTCCATCTCGAAACGGATCGGCGATAATGCGCGAGCCAACCTTCAGGCTCGCGCGCTCATCAGGAGATGTGAGCACCAGAGCATCGCTCTTGGTCGCCGAGCCTTTGATGATGGCACCGCCAAGTTTCCAGGGTGTAACCGTCCCATCGATGCGTTCCAAAACGCCCGACAAGAGTTTCGCGCGAACGTTGAATAGGCTCACCTCTCGGCCAATATTGAAGGCAAGCCGACCCTCAACGTAACCGCCACCGCGTTCGAGGCAGAGGAACCCAGCATCGTCGCGCACGACATGTCTGGCCTCAACGTCAACGAAGTTACGCGGTGGGTCCTCAGACCGGATGAGAACGCCTTGCAGCCCTCGAAAACCAGGCCAGACAATCAGTTTCCGCTTGAAGCGTGTCAGGACGCGTTCTGTTGACTCGGCATTCGTGCGGAGCAGCGTAAGTGAAAGCGCGATCGGGTCTGCATGAGGAGGCAAGCCCGCAGCTTCTACGACCTCGGCGACCTTTACCGTCGCGATGCCGCGCCCATCTGCTTCGATTTCCATATCTTTTGCTTCGCCTTGCGTCTCGACACGGACAAAGGCGCGACGTCGTTTGCCGTCAGTATGTCCAGCAAGCAATTCACTGGAGCCAAAATCGAGCTCCACTTCGGCCTCGGGTCCCCAAAGGTTGGGGCCACCAAGACCCTTCGCAATCTTTTGGTTATGTATCGAGATTTGCGGCCGACGCACACCGCCAAGCGTCCAATGTTTTGAGCCTCGAGCCAGCACCATCTTGCCCGAACGAAGGTCGACGTTGGCGCTGTAGAGTTCAGGCACCGTTTCCCGGCTCGGTTCGCCATTTACAGAGAAGTTTTCCTTTGAGACCACGATGGCGGTCGCAACCACGCCGCTGAGCCGGGTTTCCTCGTCGACAACGCGAGACGTCAATTCGACCTGGCGACCGGTGTTGCTGTCGAACACGACAAAATCCGTCGTCTGAAACAGGCGGATGCACCCTGGTCTAGTTCCTTGCCATGTGACTTCGGCGGGAAGTGGAAAAGGCAGAGGCCAAAGACGCCCGGCACGAACCCTATGCAACTGACCATCAAGAAATATTTTGTAACGCTGCTGTTGCCCGGGGATCGACAACTGTGGACGCCCATCCTCCCAAACAAGCCGAGGCACTGGAGCGATACGGGTCGCTGCGCCGCCGGAGCCGTCGAATACCTTTTGCAACTGTTCGCTAAAGTATTTCAGGTAGCTTGATGTTTCCAGCAGCGCATTTTGATCCCGACGCCAGTCGACATAGGCCGATGCCATCCAGGCTGAATGATCCATCAAGATGGGACGTTGCAGCACGTGTACGCCTGCATCCAAGAAGTGAAGGGCATCATCCTCCCAGCGATTCAGCAAGACGATGTCATCTTGCTCGGGCAATCCGATCGAGCGTTCCTGAGCAATGAAAACTCTCGCCAGATGGTGCAACTGGGAGCGCGATACGCCCGCGTGGACCTGGAAAGCCTGAACAGAACGGTCAAATCCATCGGATGCGAGGCCGAGTTTTTGGCACGACCGCCGAAAAGATTCATTTATCAGTTTGCGCTCTTCCGGCAGTTTCAATGTCCTCCCCAAGATATTCTCAACCAAAGGCCAAACCTTGGCATTGCCATCTTCGCCATAGTGTTCGGACAGTGTTGCGCAAATTGCCCAACTGACCGCATATCCAAACTTCTGCATCAAGACATCAAGCCGCCAGTCCGACAGCGCATAAAGCGCATCCTTGGCCTCCGGCAATTTCTCAGCGACAAGTGCAAGTCCGAGGAATGGTGAGGCGTCGGCTCGAAGCTGGGACCGCATCACCATATAATCCAAGGATCTGAGTTTATTCTGAGCGTCCCGCAAAGAACAATCTAAAGTCGCCTGCGTCAATTATCGTGCCCCGTGTATTTCTGATCGTTGTCCCGTTCTCCAAAGGCATATTAGCTGACACCGTTCGTAGTGCGGCCTGCAAAGTCCTAAATAGCCAACGCTACGAGACACTGACCCTATGGTTGTCCTTGCGGGCCGATGTTGTCAACAGAATGGCATGCGTGGGGCGCAGCGCAGGTCGGTAAGGTGTGTGCCCATTTCGGCCGAGAGTTGCGAAGCAAAATAAATTCTCGGGTGGTTGCCAGTTCAAGTTGTATTCTTGCGCGGGAACCAGATCGGCAGGCCTTGCTCGGAGGTAACTCCCCATTTCATGAAGAAAGGGGCTTCGTTCGTGATCAGCTTAGCCACAATGCCCGTGTCCAAGAACCTGTTGGACGCAGTCAAGTAACAGGGGGGGATAACCAACACTTCTGCACGAAACCAATCGGGCCGTTATTTATCTGAGATGAACAGCCCAAACATGGATCAAATTTCCAGCTTCGAATGTCAGTTTTCGCTGTATGATGGGAAAGGATGTGCACTGGCAGCGAAGGCCTGCCCCCCGCCCTCATGTTGCATGCTGGAGTAGGTACTTCGTATAGTCGCCAGCGTAGTCGCCTGCACATCAACCTTGGCTTAAGCCTTGCGGCCTCCCATTCTCGGCTTCGCGTGTCGCAGGGGAGAACGGCCCTTGGGTCCGTCGCGCATTCGGCCATTCGGCCTCACCGCGGCGTTGCACCCAGGCCCCCGGTTTGCCCGCCTCGCGAGCACGTCCCTCCCCGGCCGCTCCGCCGGATTGCGCTCTGGTCTGTTTTGGCCCGAGGCCAAAACGATCCCGCCGCTCCATCCGTCTCCCGCGTCCGGTCGGGCCGTTTGCCTGCTCGCGTCGGGCAAACCTACCGTCAAAACACACACACATGAGCGTGGAAGCATATCCTCCGGATGGCCCCCAAATCAGCCCGCGTCAAGGATCGCAAAACTTTTCGGCGAGGGCGGCGCGGTTAGGGAGGGCGGTCCAGTCATTGAGCGTATGCACAATGTTGGCGTCGCGCCTGGAAAACTTTTGCGCCCGGCAAGCCGGCGGCTGCGCCGTCCCTGACCCGGGCAGATTCGGAAACCAGGCATTCGGCCATGCCCCCACACTCACGTGGTGGCCTTGGAACCGAACACTGGAGACCAGACATGGCTTACGATAATGCGAACACCTACGAGACCATCGAGCTTTTCGGACTGACCGAAAAGGACGCGCAGCTGCCGATCCCGGAAGATCATATCCTGACCGACCGCATCATCCGCGAGAGTTTTGAGGCATTGCTCGGTCAGCTGCGCGGGACCGGGCTTGAAGCGGAAATCGAACCGCTGGCCCATGGGCTCGCGACGATCCTCCAGCGCCGCAAGGTGGCGCTCGGCAAGGAGGTCGACCGCACCGCCGACAAGATCGGCGCGCTGGCAAAATCCCACGACGGATCGGAGATCGCCGAGACCGCGCTCGAAGAGGCGCAGGCGCGCTTTCTGCAGCTGCGCGAGATTGTCGGCGCCATCGAGGTGATGAGCGAGGCAGCGGCGGAATGCTACGAGATCGAGACCGGTCACGCCTTCATTCCGGCAGCCGGGTCGCGCGCGAGCGTCCGGGCGCAGGAGACCGGGGCGGTCTTCGAGGCGCGGCAGCTCCTCGAGCAGCACGACCGCGAGACTGCCGAGAAGTCGAAAGTCGAGGGGGTGCCCCTGATCGTCTCAGGCGCCACCGACTGGACCGATGTCGATGTGATCTTCAACACGCTCGACAAGGTTCGCGAACGGATCAAGCAGAACCGCAACCAGGAGATCTTCCTCTGCCACAAGGGTGGCAAGCACGGGGCGGAGATGATTGCGGCCCGGTGGGCCCGGGCACGCGGCGTCGCGCAGGCGCGCTTCGATCCGCGCTGGTCCGCGCACGGGCGGGCGGCACCGTTCAAGTGCAACGACGAGATGCTGGACGACAAGTTCGCGGCGACGGGGGTTGTACTCTTCGGTGGCAACGGGGTCGCGCTGAACCTCGGGCAGAAGGCGGAAGCGAAAGGCCTGACGGTCATGCGGGTTGCTGACGCGGCGAAGAAGACTGCGGAGACATGAATTGAGAGGGTCGCCTTCGGGCGGCCCTTTCGTCGTTTCTCAAATGTTTGCGAACCTCAGGCGTGTCGCAGCGAACTCCAGCAACGGGTAGCAAAAGTCTTGATGACTGCAACACGGCCAATGTGGTTTTGGGAATGGCTGGATGGTATCTCGATGCAATCACAGCTTAATGTGGCCGTGCGGCAGAAGACATTTGTTGCGCAGCTCAACACCCGAACAGGTTTTTCCTCGATGCCTTTTTCTCCGGAACGCACCAAAGAGATTCAATCACGCATTGATGCGCGTTTGCGGTCCGGGCAGGCAAACGATTGGGAAGTGTCTTTTCTCACAAACATGGCTGAACGGTTTGAGCGTCACGGGACGGAGACGCGCCTGAGCAAAGCTCAGTACGCCAGCCTGCACAAAGTCCTGAAACTGGAAGGGGAAAAACCGGCCCAGACAAGGGCAGCTGCCGACGACGGCACTTCGAAACCAGCACCAAAGCGCAGCTCCAGAGCCGTTCAGGCGAGACCTCGTCCGATCTCCGTGAGCCGCGCAATCACCGCACCTCGGCGTGCCGTGCGCAAGGCTCAACGCCAAATCATGGTGCCGCTGGTAATTGCTGTCGGGTTCTTCGCATTGGTTGGATCATTGTTTGAGACGTCGAATTCGCGATCCAAGCCGTACAGTCCGTCAGCAATTCCCACATCGCAAACGACAAACACCACTTACGTCTATGTGACAGGGACACGTGTCAACCAACGTTCTGAGCCGTCTACCGCGAACGCTGTGATGGGCGTCTTGAGCGAAGGGACTCGCGTCGAAATGCTTCGCGATGAAGGGCAATGGACGCAAATTCGGTCTAACTTGGGAGTGGGCTGGATGTCTTCCAGTTTCCTATCGCCGGTCGCGCCACCTGCAGAGCGACCCGCCTCGCAAGACCGGTCGCTTCGAGCCAGCGATGTACGGATCATTGATGGTGATACGATTGATATTCGAGGCATGACAGCGAACGTGCGTCTCGTCGGGTTTAACGCGCCTGAGACATGGAGACCATCCTGCACTGCAGAGCGCCAGGTCGGGGAACGGGCAACAGCGCGTCTTGGTCAATTGGTGCGGGGTGCGGCGTCAATTGAATTTGAGCGCGTGGCCTGTTCCTGCCGGCCCGGGACTGAAGGCACGGATCGATGCAATTTCGGGCGGCTTTGTGGCTCGTTGTTCGTTGACGGTCGGGACGTGGGCAGTACGCTCATTGCTGAAGGTTTGGCCGTGCCATACCGATGTGGACGCACCAGCTGTCCCCCACCCCCTCAACCCTGGTGCCGATAGCAGGGGCACTCATCCGACACAGACAACGAATCTTCGCTCGCGGCTGAACGCTGACCCGCCATGTGGTGAGCGTGACGGATCATTATCCAGATGCATTGGATCAGAACGAACCAAGCCACCTCAGATCGGTATCGACGGGCGCGATCGCGACTGCAAAGTGGCGGCACAAATTCGGGTCTCTCCTTTTTGCTCATAGATTTGGATCGCACGGGGTCGGCCCGTCCGTGCCCTCAGCTCACGCTTCGGCAAGCACAAATACGGCTTCCACGGCTAGCCGCGGACCCTCCGCATTTGCGCTTGCGACCGGGCCTCTTACCCCCGTGCCGGGTGATCCCCATCGCAACAAGGAGTAACCCAAATGACCAACCACTACGTCGCCACCGTCCCTGTCAAGTTCACCGATACCGATGGCCAGGAGCGCACCCGTTTTCAGCGCGTGGGCGCGATGTTCCGCAACACCCGCAACGGGGACGGATCGGAGTTCTTCAGCCTCAAGCTCGACTTCCCCGTCGCGGTCTCGGAGCTGGTGATGTTCCCGCCAAGCGCGAAAGGTCCCCAGGACTAAATCCTCTGACGAGGATGGGCCGCCCCAGGACGATCTTGGGGCGGCCCGATCCCTGTTCCAGGGATGCCGGACCCTGCGCGTTCAACGGACGCACTCCGCCCGGAATGATCAGGCCGCGACAGGGCGGCCAGTCAGCCTCAAGGGGGCCATCCACAAAAACCTATCGGCCAGGGCCTCCCGGTTTTTGCGGCAGAGATTTGGGGGCCCAAATCTGGCCCTCCTTGACCCTGCCTGTCCGCCCTGTCGGTGGGGTTTGCGCCCGCCCGCGGTTCCGTCCGAACACATGCGTGTTCGGCCAGACCCTCGGGCGGGGCTGGTGGACGGGACCCCTAGGACAGGTGGGACGCCCGGTGGTGAGGGCGGCAGAGCCGCGTCCCTGCGGGCCGCGGCGTGAAGCGGACACCAAGGCTGCCTGAGCCTGAATTCGACATAAGTATATAATTGACAGCTTGGTATATTATCGTAAGGTAGGGGCAGCCTTGGTGGAAGGTGGCAGGAAATAGGGGGTCTTTCTTCGCATGTCTCGCTCAAAACGCCTCATCGATGCGGAGCGCATGGAGATCGTTCGCGAAGCTGCGGAAGGCGTTTCCACTTCAGTGCTAGCGGAACGGTTTGGCGTGTCGGTGCGGGCGATTCAGTACACGCTCAAAGCCGATGCCGAGCGCCAGACGGATGCCGCGATCCCGGTCTCAGCGGTCAGTGTGAAGGTCACGGCTGCGGAGCTGGCGGCGCTCGACGAGGTGCTGGCGAAGGCGGGGATCGAGAGCCGGGCCGAGGGGCTGCGGCGGCTCATTCAGGCCGCAGGCGGGGTGTTCGTTCCGGACGCGCAGATGGCGGCAGAGATGGCGCGCTACCGCGCCTCGCTGCACGAGGTCGGCAATGGGGTCGCACAGATCGCCAAGCAGATGACGCAGGCCAACCGGATGGGGCAGGGGGCCGGTGGAGGGACGAGTGCCGAGTTCACCGAATTGCGCCTTGCGCAGATGCGCGGGCTGGCGCGGTTCATCCTGGATTCTGCTGACGAGATCGACCTGCTCCTGCGCCGCCGTCGGGACGCAATGCAGCTGCAGGCCACGGCCGCGCTGAGGGAGTTTGCCCATGCGGCTGAATGATGCCGTCCATGCCGTCACGGGCGAGGTCTTCCGGGATGGCTGGAGCCGCGTCCGGGGCTCGATGCAAGGTCTGCACGTGGCCAAGCAGACCCAGCTTACGCGCGCGGCAGCAGGGCATCGGCCAGCGGTCTTCAAGGCGATCCGGGGCGGGGGCACGCATACCAAATCGCAGCTCGTAAACCAGCTCGATTACCTCACCATCAAGTCAACCCATATCGTGGACAGTAGCGGGTTCCTGGATGGCAAGGCGAAGCTCGAGGCGGGTGACATCAAGGACCTGACCGAGCGCTTTGCCAAGCGGTGGGATGCGGGCTTCAAGCCCAAGCTTGGGCAGACCACCCACATGCTCATGTCCTTCCCCATCGGCACGCGGGGCGAGGATGTGCGCGACATCGCGACGGATGTGGCCGAGCGGTTCTTCCAAACGGACGCGGGGCATTTCGATTACATCATCGCGGTGCATGAGGACCGCGATCACCCCCATGCGCATCTGGTGCTGAACCGCCGCTCGCAGGAAGGCGAGTTCTTCTTTCTGGGGCGCAACCACCGCTTCAACTATGACGACTTCCGCCTCGCCATGGTCGAGGAGGCGGAAAAGTATGGTGTGCGGCTGGAGGCCACACGGCGGGTGGATCGCGGGGCTGTACATTACCCAGCCCGGACCAGCGAGGTCTATGCGGCGAAAGAAGAGGGGCGCGCGCCCCGCGAGCGCGAACGTGTTGGGCAGGACCTGACGCGTACGCTGGCAGAGATCGCCAACACCAGAACCGTCTACCATTCGCTTGCCGTGGAGGCCTCCCGGGAGACCTCCGAGGTCCGCGGGGCCCGCGAAGACATTGCGGCGGCGCTCTTCCGCGCGGGTGAGGTGCTGGCGCATGGCGGGCAGGTGGACCGAACAGGAGATGTGTATATGGCCGAGGATCAAAGTTTTGAGGATCTGAGAAGTCTCTATGCGGAAAAGCTCGCGCGGGTGCAGGGCATGATCGCCGAGAAGTCCGACGCGGAACGTCCCGCGTTGGAAAAGCGCCTCATCGAGATCCAGACGCAGGTCCAGCACATGCAGCCTCTGGGTCTGCGATCATCCACGCTGTCAGAGACCCCCTCGGAGGGCGGGATCTATTCCGAGGCGAACATCGACACCAACCAGCGCGAGCGTCTGGCCGAGCCGCACTTGCGGTCGCGCATAGACATCGCGCTGCGCGGGACAGGGATCAGCACATCGGAAGTGGTGGCCCGGATCGAGACGCGCGCCTCAAATGCAGCACTGGAGCATCAATGGATCGCCAATGATCTCTCCAAAGTGGCTGAGGCGCGGAACCTGAACCTCGAACGCCGCGCCGATCTGGAACAGGCGCGCGACAGTCTCAACGATGTACATGTCGAACTTGGCACGCTCTTGGAACGGGAGAACGTGCTGCGCCGGGATGGGGTCATTGAAGAGGCCCGCGAAGTCCGCGCGCATCTCACCGAAGACCGGATCGAGGACGCCGCCAATGCGGTGCGGTTGGAGACGCCGCTAAGCGAACGGGATGAGGCCGTGATCGAGACCCGCGCGGTGGAGCGGCTCGAGGATGAACAGTGTGCCTATCTCCGGGATCACCCGGAGCTTCTGCAAAGCCCGACCGACGTCATCCGCATGGATGAGGACGGCCAGGCGCGGATCGTCGATCGTGATCTTGCCGCCCGCATCACACAGGAAGTCGAGGCCGCGCGCATGGGTGCCCACAGCTCCACGCCGATCTCCGTGGCCGTCACGCGGGACCTGCAGGCGCGCTACCCGGATATGCCCGAGCAACTGGCCGAGGGTCTGGGTGACACCTATGTGCGCGTCCAAGAGGCAAGTCAGGTAGAACGAGACGCGCGTCTGATCGAGACACCTGAACTAGAGCGCGTGCTGGCCCATGAGCGGGCAGGGGAGCTGACCGGACCGTTCGAGACGTCAGCTGATCGTGATGCCTTCCGAAGCGAGATCGCGCGGGTCCTCGACGAGAGGCAATTGGACCGGGTCACATCTGGCGATGCCGACGCGCTGGAGAAGGTGCTCGAAGATCGTCTCGACCGGCTCTACGCCGCCAAGGTCTATCTCCAGTCAGATGCAGCGACGGCCAACTCGGAGGCCCTGCGCCAGGTGGTCGATGAGCTTGCCGACACTGAGTATGAAAAACACCGCGCCACAGACGTGGATGGCGAGTCTGAGCGCGGGCAGACCCATTGAGCGGGTCAATGGGCAAGGCGCGTATCGCCATTGGGGTGGTGCTGGTTACTCTGGTGGCCGCTGCCATCGGTTATACCATCGCCTCCGCGGTGCTGACCTTCAAAGACCTCGGCTTTGGCGCGGACATCGACTTCGCCTATATCGCGCAACACTATCTCGCGATCCGGGATCGGCGCCCGGATGATTTCCAGCTGATCAACCTGATCATCGGCGGTTGCGCCGTGGCCGGGCTGATGCTGAGTATCGCCATGTCCGGTTCCGCGCTCACGCGCTTCGGTCAGACCCATTGGCAGAAGCGCGGCGAGATGAAGGCCAACGGGTTCTTCGGGCGGCCCGGCACAGGCTTCATCCTCGGCAAATTGGGCCCCCCGAAATCCCGCGCGAAGTACATCTGCTCGAAGACCTTCCCCCACGCGCTGATCGTGGCCCCCACCGGGCGTGGCAAGACCACGGGCTTTGTCATCCCAAACTTGCTCACCTGGCAGGGTTCTGCTGTCACCCTGGATGTGAAGGGAGAATGCTTTGAAGCAACAGCCCGGCACCGCGCGGCGCAGGGCGACAAGGTTTATCGCTTCGCGCCGACCGACTGGGAGGGCAAGCGCACGCATCGCTACAACCCGCTCCTGCGCATCTTCGAGCTGACCGACCCCGCCCGCCAGCAGATGGAATTGCAGCTCCTGGCGACGCTCTTCCTGCAAAGTGACAACGACAGGGTGCAGGGCCTCCTCAAAGGCGGGATCGATCTCTTTGTGGCGGCAGGCCTGCTGGCCTTTCAACGCAAGCGCCCCACCCTGGGCGAGATCTACCGCATCGCCGCTTCGGGCGGGAACAAGCAGAAGGAATACTTCGCGCGAGGCCATGAGGTGGACAACAGGGCCGCCAAGTTGATCTTCACGCGGCTGGCCTCGACGAACAACGATACGCTGACCTCTTACGTCTCGCTCCTGATGACCTCGGGGCTCGATCAATGGCAGAATCCGGCGATCGACGAGGCGACGGCGGTGTCGGACTTTGATTTCCGCACGATCCGAAAGAAGCCCTTCTCCGTCTACCTCGTCGTCCAGCCTCTCATGGTGAAACCCCTCGCGCCGCTCATTCGGCTGTTCTTCTCCGATCTTCTCTCGGCCATGCAGGAAAAAGACCCCGGACCGGATGAGCCCTGGCCGGTCATGATCATGCTCGATGAGTTCAATCGTTTGGGCAAAATGCCCATCGTGGTCGAGAGTATTGAAACCCTGCGCACCTATCGCGGCCACCTGGCTGTGGTCACTCAGACCATCCCCGCCCTCGATGAAATCTACGGCGAGAACACCCGCCGTGCTTTGCAGGGCAACGCCGGCGTGAAGCTTTACCTGACGCCCTCCGACGAAAAGACGGTCGAAGAGCTCAGCAAAGCCGTCGGCAAGACCACGAAGACTGTCGTCACGCGCTCGCGGTCCATCGGCAAGAATCCCTTCGAAGGGCGCAGCCAGTCCGTCCGCACTGAGGAAACCTCGCTTCTGCCCGAGGACGAGGCTCGCCGCCTGCCGCTCGACGAGATTGTCATGGTCGTCGATGCGCAGATGCCGATCCGGGCGAAGCGGATCCAGTATTTCGACGACCGGCTGTTCAAAGCGATCCACGCGGCGCAGACGGGCGAGTTGCCCTTTCCGGAGCCGGGGGGAGGGGGGGCGCAAGGCATGCTGCCGCTGAGTGTGCGCGCCATGCCGATGACTCCGCCTTCGAATGGACCATGTGGGTCTGACGCCGTCGTGGAAAACTCAGCTCAGGCTGCAGATGGCCAACAGTCACAGCAAACTGACGGCGTTCCAAAGAAAACCGCGCCTGTCGTTCAAGCCGTTATCGCCCAGGAACAACGACAGATGGAGATGGATTTTGGAAGCCAGGTTGCGGATGCTGAAGCTACGAGCGTCGTTGATCAGGCGCAGATGCGCTCCGCCGTCGATGGCTTGGATGAAATGGAAGTGATGTTGCAAAGGGCGGATGGGGAAAAGCTGGGCGCTCGGTAGGGGGGGCGAGGATGGTAAGTCTGTAGGGAGCGGAGAGCGGAAGTTCGCTGCGCATTTAGCCAATGGCTGCTGTGGTGAAGGTTTTCTGATGCGGGTCGCGGCGGCACGTTACAGGCAGATCTCGACGAATGGCTGTATCACTACAACACCGAACGGACTCATCAGGGCAAAAGGTGTTGCGGCAGAACGCCGTTCCAGACCATGATTGAGGGCAAAGAAATCTGGAAGGAAAAGTTCGTGAACTGAACTTCGCCTGACAGACGCCGCCAGAAAAACGGCCAACTGTCAGATCACATCTGAACCACTACAGCTGAGGGTACCCGACATAACGTTGGCACCGCTCGTGGGTTGGGACGGTGCGGGTTTGTTGGAAGTATCACATTGCCTGTGATCTGCGGGCCGATGCAGAGATCATGGATCCCAAAAATATCTACAGCGTTTCAACCGATCGTAAGCGGTGCGCCGCTCCCACACTTACGGCATGACGCCTGATCTGCGATTCAGAGGCTTCTTTGATTTGTGGGGAGTTTCGTGATGGTAGCTACAAGCGAGTTTCTGGCAAGGGTACCGCGC
>NZ_JBTLRF010000009.1:0-108462 GCF_054482575.1 Roseivivax sp. CAU 1753
CAAGCCGCGCAAAGTCGCGGTGACAGCCGTCATGAGGAAGCTCGTCGTCCTGGCAAACGCATTGATTAGAGACGGCCGAAAATGGGCACAAGAACCCGCTTGATCATAACGGATACTCGGCAGAGAATTGACGGCTTCTGAACACCGCCATGATATGCGGCGCCTCAGGGCATCACCAACTTTCGCGCGTTTCTCGGCGCTTCCAAAGGGTAGGCCAAATATCGCGACGGTGAGCGGAATTTCGTAGACGCATCTCAAGCTTCCCGGGTCCCTTAATGCTCTTCCTCCATGCACTTGGAGTGCCGCCACTGAAGTGGTCCACCAACTGGGGTAGTTTTGTCCTGATGTCAGGAGAACCAAGAGATGGCTGGAAAGCGAGACAAAACTGGAAAGCGAGACAAACCTGAAGAGATCGTACTGAAGCTGCGGTGGGCTGAAGTCCTGCAAGGACAATGAAGCTCAATTGCCGATGCTGTGCGTCAGATAGAGGTGGATCCGGAAATCTGCACAGCCGGGAAAAGTGGGTTTTTCGCGCAACAGCAGCATGATGCTGCGAGCGAGGAGAAGATCATGGTCATCTGGGTCATCTGGGTCTTCTTGGCCAAACCCCGGATGTTGATGTCTTCGATCATCCGCTGACGCAGCGGGGTTACTCCTGCCATGGGAACCTCCTGTCTGTCGATTGAGAGACCTCAATCGTCAGGTAGGTGCCGACATTCCCAAATGCACAGGACGGCGATCAGTCTTCAACGCCAGGCACGGGCGCCATTGCCGCGCGAGCGGCTTCGTCCCTGGGCCGGGAGCGGACTGAAAAACCGGCAGTCAGTGGGGCAGAAAGCGCCGCGACCTCCGAGAATAACATTCATGCGGGGACCGCCCCATCTGGGTCGGAGGCGATCCAGAGGGAGCAGCACAATGTTGATGAGCCTGATGTTGTGTCACTGCGAGTCGCAGGCGCTTTTTAATTCTGGCGCTCGGCGTTGCGCGCTGATCCGCGGGGTGCGACGACCACGCCAACTTGCCTGTTCGGCCTAAAAGTTGCGGCAATCGCTGTGACACGCAACTTGACACAAATTGCCGGAAATCGATTTCCTTTAATTGACAGATAACACCATATCATCATATTTTTCAAGTATATGAAATAAAACAGAAAATCCTACCACCCCAGCCATGTTCCAGTCCCAGTCGCAAAAGACCCCGGCAAATGGGTCTCATGAGCCGGTGGGCACTCCGGGTCATCCCTTGACATCCGGGGTGCGACCCGAACCCTGACACAGGGTGTGGCGCAGGCCCGGGCATCGGACGGCGTCCTGTCGCGGCAACAGGGCGCGGCAACAGCCGCATTCCGCGTCACTCAAAACACATGTCGACGCGGTCACCGTTGTCCGCGATCCAAGAGTGACAGCCCGAGGCAAGCACCTTGTATGGCATGCAAGTCAGCGTATCGGCCTGGCAGTAAGTTTCGCAATCTGCGGATATTGCACACACCTTGCCGGCATCCGAAGTCGGCAAGTTGCAGTAGGATTCGCCGGAACCGATGAACGTTTCGTACCGACCCCCATGACGTTCGCACGCCTCGGCGTCGACTTCTGTTTCCTGCAGACATCCGGACAGAAGGAACAGACCGACAAGGGCAACTGCAACGCCGGTAGCCTGAATGCCAAATGAAGGCATGCTACGGGTTCTATGATGATCGGTCTGCATTTGTCTGGTCATCTCCTTCTGCTGAATGGTCGGGAACGCGCGACCTCTTGCGTGCCGAATATGGATTTCGGCGCCCTACGCCCGGCGCCCGAAGCCGCTTCGACGCAAACCCCGGCATTGTCCGAACGGCACGACACGGCACCACGACAGAACCGCGGGCGATGACCCGCTTGGCGGCGACGCAAACGCGGCGCGGGCGCTGACCGTACTGCCCTGACACGGCGCGTTTTTACCCTGTTACCGACCTGCGGCATCCGGTGTGCCTTGCCGCGACCGGGGGATATGTGTTGTTTCAGAAATGAGTATAGTGAACCGTGATGCGAAAACTCTTCGACCGCCTGATAGGCCAGAAAACACCGGATGTCGCGAACGCGGGCGCGGGCCAGGACGGCGATGCCCTCCGGCGTGACATTCCGATCGTCTGGCTGCTTGGTCGCACCGGCGCCGGGAAAAGCTCGTTGATCCGCGTCCTGACCGGTCTCGACGAGATCGAGGTCGGAAACGGCTATACGTCATGCACCCGAACGTCGAAACGGTTCGACTTTCCCGCCGATCAGCCGTTGGTGCGTTTCCTCGACACCCGTGGCCTCGGGGAGGCCGGATATGACCCGGACGAGGATCTGGCCGCCTGCGAAGGGCACAGCCATGCGATCATCGTGGTCGCGCGGCTCGACGATCCGATCCAGGGCGAAGTGGCGGATGCGCTCAGAGAGGTCGTGCGCCGCCGGCCCAAGATGGAAATCCTGCTGGTCCACACCGGAGCCGACCTTGTGCCGGATCCGTCCATGGTGTCACGGGCGCGGGCGGCGAACCAGAAACTGATCGACGCCGCGGCTGGTCGGGAAATCCCGAACGTCATGATCAGCCTGCCGCCCGACGGCCTGCCGCGCGACGACGAACTTGGCGCGCTGAAGGACGCGCTGGTTGTGACATTGCCGAACGCCGGGCTGGCCCTGCGCGAAGAGGCGGTGACCGATGCGGAATCGCGGGCCTTCGCAGAGGTGCGCCAGACGGTTCTGTTCTACTCCGGGGTTGCCGGGGGGTCGGACGCGGTGCCGATCCTCGGGCTGATCTCGTCGACGGGGTTGCAGTTCACCATGCTCAAGAAGCTCGGCGATCATTACGGCGTGCCGGTCACCCTGGCGCTTGCCCGGAATTTCCTGTCGCTGCTTGGTGTCGGGATCGGCGGGCGCTTTCTTGCCAGCGTGGCCATTCGCCAGGGCGGCAAGCTCATTCCGGGCTACGGGCAGACCGCGGGCGCGGTGGCCGCCGGTGCTTTCACCTTCGTTGCGACCTACGCGCTCGGGCGGACCGCGTGCCGGTATCTCTACGCGTTGTCCATCGGCGAGACGCCGACCCGCGAGGACATGCAAGCCACCTTCCGGGAGGCGCTGAAAGGCGCGGGCAAGACCGATGATCATTGATCGCGCGCGCACCTTCCTTTTCAGATGGCGCATCCTCGTGCGGGCAGGGGCGGTCGGCGCCCCGGTTCTGGCCTGCGTCCTGCTGGGCCTGCTGTGGCTGCGCGAACACGGCTACCTTCTGATCTTCACCAGCGTTTGCCTCGGCATCGGGCTGACCGCCTACCTGGCGCTCAACTTGCCCGTGTGGCTGGGCAGGAGCCGCGAGGACGCGGGTCCCGACCCCGATGACGAATATCACGTCGAGGCCGATCCCGACTGGACGCAACAGGAACGCGATGCCTTCGCGGCGGCCCGGAAACTGATCGACAACCGCCTGAAGACCGCCCTAGCGGTCGACGAAATTCAGGATGTCGCGCTTGAGGTGATCAAGGCTGTCGCGCAAGCCTCGGGCGACAAGGGCAAGACCGAGCTCGATTTCACGATCCCCGAAGCGCTTTTGCTGGTCGAACGCGTGTCCTCGCGGCTGCGCGCCGATCTCAGGTCCTACATCTCCATGTCCGACCGCATTTCGGTCGGGACGCTGGTGTGGCTGTGGAAAAATCAGGATCGGGCAAAGCGTCTCTACGGGCTCGGGCACGGGGCATATCGGGTATACCGGCTGACGGCGGGCCTTCCCGTCGCAGTGGCGCGCGAGGTTCTCGATCTGGTCACCAGCGGCAACTCGAAGATGCTGACCGGCGAGATACAGGTCATCGGGCAACGCATCCTCTTCGAGGAGATCGCCCGGGCCGCGACCGAGCTTTACTCGGGCCGCCTGCGCATGTCGGACGCGGAACTGCTCGAAAGTATCCTGCAGGAGGCCGAGATCGACCGGCAGCGACTGGCCGAGCCGGAATCCCCCTTGCGCATCGCCGTCGCCGGGCAGATCAGCGCCGGCAAGTCGAGCCTGGTGAATGCCGTTCTCGGCGTCGATCTTGCCGAAACCGACATGCCGCCGACAACCCATCGCGACACCGTTCACGAAGGCGAAATCGCCGGTCTGCCCTGCAAGATGGTCGATTTGCCGGGGCTCGACGGCAGCGTGCAGGCGTCGGATGTCACCCTGCGCGAAGCGGACCGCTGCGATATCCTGGTCTGGGTTTCGGCGGTGAACCGACCGGGCCGCGAAATCGACAGGGTCACGGTCGAGCGGATCAAGGCGCATTTCGCCACCGTGCCGGGACGACGCGTGCCGCCCCTGATCGGGGTGGCCACGTTCTGCGACAAGCTGGCCGGTCCCGACTGGCCCTATCCCGAACACAACATCCCCCAGGACGTCCAGACCCGCATCGGCGCGGCGGTCACCGCCATCGCGCAAGAGATCGGCATCAGCCCCCCGGTGCCCGTCGCGCTTGGCAAACACGAATGGAACGTTCCGGCCCTGCGCCAGCAGATCTCGGCCCGGATGCTCGAGGGGATCAACGTGCAGCGAAACCGCGCCCGCCTGACACATGTCGACAAGTCCTTCGGGCGCGAAGCGATCGACACCGTGCAGGGCGTCACCAGAAGCCTGAAATCGCTCTCACGGCAGGCCGCGGCCCGCTATCGTCGCCCGGAGAAGAAGTGACCCCCCGCGCCGCAATTGCCGTCGGCCCGACCGGGGCTTGACGCACCGGGCAGGTCCGATGATGGGAAAGACAGACATGACCCGCAACCGGACCGACCGCAAATTGCCAAGGGGCTTCTGGCCACTCATCGCCGCCGCCGTTCTTTTGGGAAACGCCGCCCTGCTGGCCCTGATCCGGCTGGGCGCGCCCGAATGGCTTGCCGCCGCCGCGCCGACCACCGCGGTGGGTCTTGTCGGGGTGATCCTGGCCTGGTGCCAACGGACTGCGGCCCGGCGCAAGGACTGACCGCGGCTGCCCCCGCTCCGCGCGCCGGGCCCGCCCACCGGCCATGTGCCGGGGCGGGCACTGGCAGGCCCCGCCCCCTGCATCGCATCGTCGCGCGGGCGTTGTCTCCAGGGCCAGCCGCGCTAACTTCTTGATCGACGAAGACGCAGAAGTCCCGCCGCGCATGGTCGCATCCTTCCCCGGTCCCGACCGGGCAGAGCCCGCCCCGGATCTTTCAAGCGTCCCGCGCGTTCATCCTGCTCCATCCCCCCGCGTCGACCTGACACGTTAGGAAAACCATGTGCCGCGTCCTTGCCTATATCGGTCCTGAAATTCCGCTCGAAAGCCTGTTGCTGGAACCGGAGAACAGCCTGATCAACCAGGCCCTCGATCCCGAACTGCATCCGCTGCTGCAACTGGCGGGGTGGGGCTTCGGCGCCTGGAGCGATCATCTTCTGAAACCGGACGCGCCGTTACTCTATCACAGGCCGATGGGGGCGTTTTACGACGACAACGCGCAGGGCATCATCCCGAGCCTGCAGGGCAACACGCTGCTCGCGCATGTCCGGGCCGCCGCCTACAATTCACTTACCGTGCTGGCGGACGAAAACTGCCATCCGTTTTCCTACGACGGAACGCCCTGGATCATCGCCCAGAACGGGGCCCTGCCGCACTGGCGGATCCTGCAGCGGGAACTGATCTCCCATTGCGAGGACAGGTATCTCAAGCAGTTGCGGGGCACCACCGACACGGAATTTCTGTATGTGCTGCTGCTGTCACTGCTGAAGGGCGACAGCGACGACGATGTGCAGGCCGGGTTCGAGGCACTGCTGAAGGTCATCCTCGAAGCGCAGAAAAAGCTCGGGCTGGTCGAACTGACCAAGCTCAAGATCGCGCTGGTCGCGCCGAACCGCATCATCGGCGTCAATTACGGCTCTGGCCACAACGGCGAAACGGCCCCCGAGGGCGATTGGAAAGAGCTGCGAAAGCCGGGGCCCGGCACCGACGATCATGCGCTCTCCATGCTGCTCGAACCGATGTACCTGCTGATGGGCAAGAATTTCTCGGACCATGCAAAATCATACAAGGTCGATGCGTGCCCCGAGGGCGAGGCAACATCGGCGATCTTCGCGTCCGAACCCCTGACCGAGAATCGCGACAACTGGTTGAATGTCGAATTTGGCGAGTTGATCGCGCTGGAACGCAAGGGCGGAACCATCGCCAAACAGGTGCGAAAGCTGACCCTGTGACCGCGCGGTCTCGGGCAGATACCCACGCCCTGCCGCGTTACGGTCACGGGCGCCATGGCGGGGTCGGCGGCGATGGCTGATCGCTTCGGAAGTTTCGACGCGCTTGCCGCCGCCTTGGTGCGCGACGTCGACTACCGCATCCACGCCGAGGATCGCGGCTCGTCCGTGGTGATCCTGGCACCGCATGGCGGCACCATAGAGCCTGAGACGTCGCGCATCGCCCGGACAATCGCCGGTTCGGACCTGTCTTTCTATGCGTTCGAGGCGCTGAACCCCGGGGCGCATGGCGACGCACACATCACCTCGCATCGCTTCGATGAACCCACAGCCATCGCGCTGGTCGGCGGGGCGCTGACCGCTGTTGCGATCCACGGACGCCGGAACGATGGCACCGATACCGTCTGGCTGGGCGGGCGCGGCGACGGTCTGCGCGATGCCATCGGCCTGTCGCTGCGCGATGCGGGCTTCGGGGCCTACGTCAACGCGACATTACCGGGCCGTCACCCGGACAACATCTGCAACCGGACCCGCTCTGGCGGGGGCGTGCAACTTGAACTGCCAAGATCGCTGCGGCGCGCACTGGCGGCCCAAAGCGCGGTGCTGCACGACTTCTGCACCGCGGTCCGCACCGCTATCCAGTCCACCGTGACGGACTGAATCCCGCGCCACATGCCTTGCGCGGCGTCTAGTCCGCGCCGGTGACCGTCAGGCCCAGCATCCGCCAGACCTGCATGCCCCCGCGATAGTAGAAGATGCGGTCGGCAGGGTATCCCGCCTCGATCATGTTGCCTATCGCGGTGGGGGATTGGCCGCACCAGATACCGTTGCAGAACAGCGCGACGCGTTTGGCATCGTCGCAGGCCCAGCCGTCGAAATCCGGCTCGCATCCCAGCTGGCCCAGCTGGTCCAGGATATAGGTGTAGGGAATGTTGATCGCGCCGGGGATCGTGCCGCCCTGAAACCAGTCCTGGGTGCGACTGTCGACAACCACCGCCTCGCTGTCCTGCAGCATGTCGATCAGCTCCAGCTCGCCGATGGTGGTCACCCCCTCGGCGGGTGTGAACGGCTGGATGCAGAAGTCCGGGCACGGACGCGACGTCTTTGCCCAATCGCCCTCAAGCGTGTTTTCGGTGTCCTGAATCCGGCCGATCTCGACCGCGCCATCCGGCGTCTGGACCAGGGCGGTCGGCATGGTCTTGGTGATCCCCACCTCGACGTCGGCCAGCGCAGGCGCTGCGGCAAGCATCAAGGCAACGGCCCATATGCGGTATTTCATCGTGACCCCCCGGTTTTCCATGACGTTTCCACATGCGAAATAGTGCGGCACTTCGCCGCGTCGATGTCCCTGTCGGGGAATATCCGCCCTCCGCCCTCTGCGCTCTGTGATCCGCGCGCACCTGCCCACAACCCGCCATGGTGGCCGTTCGCCCCCCGTATCACCGCAATGGCGCGCCCGCCCCCGTCAGGACGCCGCGACCACGGGGCCCGACGAATGCCCCGTCATGCAGGCATCGCCGACATCCGCGCCAGCAGGTTGCGCCCGGATTTCAGGACCCCGTCGCGGATGTCGTGGGTCACCGCGTCGCGCAGGGCGGCTGCGTTGCGCGTTGTCAGGGCGGCAAGGATCTCCTTGTGGCGGTCGATCTGGTAATAGTCCGCCACCCGCGTGATGACCTGTCGCTGAAACGGCCCCAGCTGCAGCCAGATGCTTTCGATCATCGGCATCGAGACCTGAGCGGGGTTCGCCGTGTAAAGCGTGCGGTGGAATTCCTGGTTGAGCAGGGTCAGCCTGTCGTGATCCCGGTCAGCGGCGGATTGGTCCATCCTTGCATCGATCTCGGCCAGCGTGTCGATGACGATATCCGAGATGTAGGGCAGGGCGCGTTTCGCCGTATGCACCTCGGCGACGACGCGCAGGGCGACCAGTTCCTCGAAACGATCGGGCGTCATCAGGGGCACCGTCATGCGCCGGTTGTCCTTGATCTGTATCGCATGTTCCGAACTCAGCCGCCGCACCGCCTCGCGCACCGGGGTCGGGCTGAGGCCCAGATGGTCGGCCAATCCGCGCATCGTCAGCGACGTGCCCGGCTCGATCGCACCCAGCATGATGGCGTTGCGCAGGCGCTCGTATACGTGTTCCTGCGTCGTCGCCCCGGGCATTTCGGGGATGTCGGGAATGTTGAGAGTGGCGTTGCCGATCATGTCGCTGCCCCGGGGTCTCCTCGCGGGCGAGTGTAGTCCACAGGATGTTTGACACAACCAAAAAACGATATTACGTTCAAGAAAATGATATCACAAAAAATGTTTCGGTATCGAAAGGTCTTCCATGTCTGACAACAAGGCCGAAGCCTGGCTCGCCCGGCACCCCGAGATCGATTCGATCTTCGCCTGCGTGTGCGACCTCAACGGCACCATGCGCGGCAAGCGCGTGCCGGTCGATCAGGTCTCCAAGGTGGTCGATGGCGGCTTGCGGATGCCCCTGTCGATCGTTGGCATGGATATATGGGGCGAGGATGTCGAAAACAGCGAACTGGTCTTCGAGACCGGCGATTCCGACGGGCTGTGCGATTTCACCGGCCGCCCGCTGATGCCGATCAACTGGACCAGCCGTCCGACAGCGCTGGCGATGCTGTGGATGCGGCAAGAGGACGGCACGCCGTTCCCCGGCGATCCACGCAGGGCGCTGGCGCGGATCGCCGACCGGTTCGCGGCGCGCGGCCTGACGCCGGTCGTGGCGACCGAGCTTGAATTCTACCTGGTCGATCCGTCCGAGGACCATCCGCGCGCGCCGTGCTCTCCGGTGACCGGCAAGCGGCTGGATAGCGACGGGGCGCTGTCGCTGGACGAATTGCAGCACTTCGACGAATTCCTGAACGACGTCTACGATGCCTGCGAATTGCAGGGTATTCCCGCCGATGCCGCGATTTCCGAAAACGGCGCTGGCCAGTTCGAGATCAACATGCGGCACGTCGCCGATCCGCTGCGCGCGGCGGACGATGCGGTGCTGTTCAAGCGGCTGGTGCGCGGCATCGCCCGCAAGCACGACTTTGCCGCGACCTTCATGGCCAAGCCCTATGGCGACCTCTCTGGCAGCGGCTTTCACGTGCATTTTTCGCTGGTCGACGAGGCCGGTGTGAACGTGTTCGACAATGGCGGCGAAGAGGGCACGCCCCTGATGCTGAACGCGGTGGCGGGACTGCTCGCGACGATGCAGCAGAACACGCTGACCTTCGCGCCGCACGAAAACTCCTATCGTCGCCTCCTGCCCGGTGCCCACGCCCCCACCAATGTCGCCTGGGGCTACGAGAACCGGACCGCCGCAATCCGCATTCCCGGCGGCGATGCCAGGGCGCGCCGCATCGAACATCGCGTGGCCGGGGCCGACGCCAACCCCTATCTGGTACTGACAAGCATTCTGGGCGGCGCGCTTCTGGGGATCGAGAACGACATGCAGCCGGTCGCCCCGATCACCGGCGACGCCTATGCGATGAAGCTCGACAATCTGCCGCTGGACTGGGCAACCGCGATCGACGCCTTCCGCAAGGGGCCCGACGTGCCCGAAATCTTCTCGCGCCGCCTGCAGACGATGCTGGTCGAGGGCAAGATGCAGGAATTGCGCAAATTCGCGCGGCACGTGACCAGCTTCGAATACCACAGTTATCTGGAGGTCGTCTGATGACCGCGATGGCGCATTCCTATGCGGGCGACGGAACCCATACCGCAAGCTACTATGCGGCCTCGGCCAACCCTGCGCCCGACCGCCCGGAACTGATCGGCGATCAGGCCATCGACATCTGCATCGTCGGGGCGGGGTATAGCGGCCTCTCGACCGGTCTGCACCTTGCCGAAAAGGGCTACAAGGTTGCCATCCTCGAAGGCGCGCGGGTCGGCTGGGGCGCGTCGGGGCGCAATGGCGGGCAGATCGTCAACGGGCTGAACGCCAGCCTGCAGACGATCCGGAAACGCTATGGCCAGGACACCGCCACCTTCGTCGCCGGTCTGGTGCAGGAGGGCGGCGAGATCATCCGCGAGCGGGTCAGCACCTACGACATCAAGTGCGACCTGAAGGACAAGAACATCTTCACCGGCCTGACCAGCGCCCATATGGGCGAGTTGGAGGACCGCATGAAGCTCTGGGCCAGCTACGGCATCAGGAACCAGGAGCTTCTCGACAAGGACCAGCTGCGCAAGCACGTCAATTCGGATCTCTATGTCGGCGGCCTGATCGACCATTCCGGCGGCCACATGCACCCGCTCAACCTCGCGCTTGGCGAAGCGGCGGCCTTCGAAAAGAACGGCGGCACGATCCACGAGATGTCGCCGGTGATCGACGTCGACCACGCAGCGGCGCGGCCCGTGGTCCGGACCGCCAAGGGGTCGATGACCTGCAAGACGCTGGTTCTGTGCGGCAATGCCTATCTGGGCCACGTGGTGCCGACGCTTGCGGCGCGGGTCATGCCGGTCTCGACCCAGGTGATGGCGACCGAACCTCTGGGCGAGACGCTGGCGCACGAACTCCTGCCGACCGATACCTGTATCGAGGACATCCGCTATATCCTCGATTATTACCGGCTGTCCGGTGACAAGCGCCTGCTGTTCGGTGGCGGCACCGTCTATGGCGGCGCGGATCCCAGCGACATCAAGGCCAAGCTGCGGCGCAACATGGACAAGGTGTTTCCACAGCTCAAGGGCGTCGGGATCGACTACGCCTGGAGCGGCAATTTCGCCCTGTCCTTCAGCCGCGTCCCGCAGATGGGCCGGATCGGCGACAACACCTATTTCGCGCATGGCTACAGCGGCCACGGCGTCACCGGGTCGCACACCTTCGGGCGCATCCTCTCCGAGGCGATCGCCGGCGATCTGACCCGTTTCGACGTTTTCGCCAAGGTGCCCTGGTATCCGTTCCCCGGCGGGCGGATGCTGCGGGTTCCCTATTCGGTTGTGGGGTCGTGGTGGTACGGGCTGCGCGACAGGCTGGGCGTCTGACGGCATTTTTGCACCCCGTCGCGTTCAGGGGCCAAGCGGGAAAACCCCTGACATCTCATCAGAACGCTGTACCATGCGCCCTGCAGGAGGGGCTGACATGGCGTTTGCAGAGATGAACTGGCTGGCCGTGATCGTCGGTACGGTCATCGGCTTTCTTGCGGGGTGGCTGTTCTATTCGCCGATGCTTTTCGGCAGGAAATGGGCGGAAGGCTCGGGCGTGACGCTGAACACGGCAGACAAGATGCCGGTTCAGGCCATGGTGACGCAGCTTCTGGCGCTGCTCGCGCTCAGCATCGTGGTCGGAGCGGCCGCCGCCGCCAACGCCCTGCCCACCGCGATCTTCGCCATCCTGGCCGCGGCGCTCTTTGTCGCGTCGAACGGCGGTTTCTGTAGGAAATCCAGCTATGCGATCGCGGTCGACGCCGGATATATCTGCGTCGCCGGGGTCATCATGATCCTGATACAGGCCGTGCTCTAGCATCCCTCCGCCGCGCGTCCCGCGCACCTGTCGCCGCATTCGCAGGACAGAACGGGGCAGGGCAGGGCAGGGCAAGGCGGCCCGGCAGGACAGCGCCGGGCGACCACGCGCCCTGTCGGCCAATCTCCGGACCGGTTCTGGCACCCGTCCGGCCCTGTCCTGGCACCCCGGTCCCGACATCGCTGTCCCGCGCCTGACCGCTGGCAAAGGCGGCGCAGGCTCCCCGCCCCCCGCAGGTGCGAATTCGCTCTGGACGGGCGCGCCCGGCACAATCAGGGTCACGCCAGACCGCTTTCGAAGAAGGATACCGCAATGAGCCTCCAGATCGACATGTCCCGCTACCAGAACCTCGCGATCCAGTCTCACGAGGATGGCGTCTGGGTCGTCACCCTGAACCGCCCGGCCAAGCGCAACGCGCTGGACCTCGCCACCATCGACGAACTGGTCGACTTCTTCTCCGCCGCCCCCCGCGCCGGGGTGCGTGCGGTGGTGCTGGCCGGGGCGGGCGATCATTTCTGCGCCGGGCTCGACCTGATCGAACATCACGACGCGGATCGCAGCCCCGCCGATTTCATGCATGTGTGCCTGCGCTGGCACGAAGCCTTCAACAAGATGGAATACGGTGGCGTGCCGATCATCGCCGCCCTGCATGGTGCGGTGGTCGGGGGCGGGCTGGAACTGGCCAGCGCGGCGCATATCCGCGTCATGGACGACACCGCCTATTTTGCCCTGCCCGAGGGCCAGCGCGGTCTGTTCACCGGCGGCGGCGCGACCATCCGGGTGACCGATCTGGTGGGCAAGGCGCGGATGATCGACATGATGCTGACGGGCCGCGTCTATCACGGGCAAGAGGCCGTGGACCTGGGTCTGGCGCAGTATTTCGTCGACGGTTCCAGCCTGGACGCCGCGATGGAGCTGGCCCGGAAGACCGCGCAGAACCTGCCGCTGTCGAACTTCGCCATCTGCTCGGCGGTCAGTCACATGCAGAACATGTCGGCGATGGATGCGGCCTATGCGGAATCGGTGGTGGCCGGTGTCGTCAACACCCAGCCCGATGCGCGCGCGCGGCTCGCCGCTTTCGCCGACAAAAGCGCGGCTCGGGTGCGCCCCGACAGCTGAGCGCAGGGCGTCAGCGGGGCACGATCCGGTGCGCGCAACGCCCACCGCCCGGTCAGCGCCGCGGTTTCTTCGGCCCTCGACCGTCCGTCCCGGGCGCGGTCTTCAGCGCCGCCGCCAGCGCCGAGCCCAGCGCGCCCTGCGCGTCCCCCCTGGCTTTCGGCCCGGCAGAGGCCTGCGCTGCATGCCGTGCCTGCGGCTTTGCGGGTCTCTCGCCGCGCGGTGACGACGCCCCGCCGCCGTCCTTGCGCATGCTCAGCCCGATGCGCTTGCGCGGCACGTCGACCTCGGTCACGCGCACCCGCACAACGTCACCGGCCTTGACCACCTCATGCGGGTCCTTGACGAAGCGGTCGGCAAGCTGGCTGACATGCACCAGCCCGTCCTGATGCACGCCGATATCGACGAAGGCCCCGAAAGCCGCGACATTCGTCACCGTCCCTTCCAGCGACATGCCGGGTTTCAGGTCGGTGATACTGTCGATGCCCTCGGCGAAGGTCGCGGTCTTGAAGGTCGGGCGCGGGTCGCGGCCCGGCTTTTCCAGCTCTGTCAGGATGTCGCGCACCGTGGGCAGGCCGAAACTGTCATCGACGAACTGCTCGGCCCGCACCCCCGACAACGCACCGCTGTCGCCCATGATCGCGCGGATGTCGCGCCCGCAGGCCTTGACGATCCGGCGCGCGACGCCGTAGGCCTCGGGGTGCACCGACGAGGCGTCCAGCGGTTCTGTCCCGTCGGGGATGCGCAGGAACCCCGCGCATTGCCGGAACGCCTTGGGGCCCAGCCCCGGCACCTTCAAAAGCGCCTTGCGGTTGGCGAACGCGCCATTGGCATCGCGGTGCGCGACGACCGACTGCGCCAGCGACGGCCCCAGCCCCGCGATATGCGCAAGCAGCGACGCCGACGCCATGTTGAGGTTCACGCCCACCGCGTTCACCGCGTCCTCGACCACCGCCGCCAGCGATTGCGCCAACCGCCGCTGATCGACATCGTGCTGGTATTGCCCGACGCCGATCGCCTGCGGCTCGATCTTGACCAGTTCCGCCAGCGGGTCCTGCAAGCGCCGTGCGATCGACACCGCGCCGCGCAGCGACACGTCGATGCCGGGAAATTCCTGTGACGCCAGTTCCGACGCCGAATAGACCGACGCGCCGGCCTCGGACACGATCACCGGCGTCGGGCGCGCGGTGCCTGCGGGCAGGCGTTTCAGCGCATCCGCCACCAGCCGTTCGGATTCGCGGCTGGCGGTGCCGTTGCCGATGGCCACCAGCGCCACCCCATGCTTGGCGATCAGGTGCAGCAGCGTCTCCTCGGCCCCGCGCAGGTCGTTTTTCGGCTGGAACGGATAGATCGTCGCGGTCTCGAGCAGCTTGCCTGTCTCGTCGACCACGGCGATCTTGCAGCCGGTCCGGATGCCCGGATCAAGGCCCAGCGTCGCGCGCGCCCCGGCGGGGGCCGCCAGCAGCAGGTCGCGCAGATTGCGCGCGAAGACATCGATGGCGGCATCGTGGGCGCGGCGGCGCAGATCGCCCATCAGATCGAGAAACATCGTCAGGCTCAACTTGACCTTCCACGCCCATTGCGCCGCGTCACGCAGCCACAGATCGCCCGGGTCCTGCCCCCGGATGCCGATCTCGGCGGCGATCAGCCCGACGATGCGCGGCACGCCCGCCTCGGGCTCGGGGCCGATATCGACGGTCACCACCTCTTCCTTCGAGGCCCGCAGGATGGCCAGCGCCCGGTGCGCCGGGATCGTCGCCCATTTTTCGCTATGGGCGAAGTAGTCCGAGAACTTGGCCCCGCTCTCTTCCTTGCCGGGTATCACCCTTGCGGTGATCAGCGCTTCCTTGTGCAGCACGTCGCGCAGCCGCCCCAGCAGGGCGGCGTTTTCGCCCAGTTCCTCGACAAGGATGTCGCGCGCCCCGGTCAGCGCGTCTTTCGGGGTCGGCACCGCCTCCGAAAGGTAGCCTTCGGCCAGCCGCTCGGGCGCGGCGCGGCGATCGGCGAGGATGCCGCGCAACAGCGGCTCCAGCCCGTTTTCACGCGCGATCATCGCCTTGGTGCGCCGCTTGGGCTTGAACGGCAGGTACAGATCCTCAAGCACCGCCTTGGTGTCCGCCGCGGCGATGGCGCGGGCAAGCTCGTCGGTCATTTTGCCCTGGGTGGTGATCTCGGCCAGGATGCTGGCGCGCCGCTTTTCCAGATCGCGCAGGTAGTCCAGCCGTTCCGCCAGACGGCGCAGCTGAGTGTCGTCCAGACCGCCCGTCGCCTCCTTGCGGTAGCGCGCGACGAAGGGCACCGTATCGCCCCCGTCCAGCAGCGTGATCGTCGCGGTGACCTGGTCAACCTGCGCGCCGATATCGGTGGCGATGTTTCGGGCGATGCGGTCTGCGGCGGCGGTCATGGTGGGCTCTCTCTGCTGCTCGGGAGGCCGTGATAACGCCCCGCGCGCGGGCCGCCAAGCCATCCCGGTCGGTCAGATGCCGCCTGTGGTGCCGCGCGCGGTGATTTCCACCGGCCGACCGCGCGGGAAAGGCCCGCATCTGGCCCGCAACGCAGGACAGGCGGCCACCCGCATCGCGCCGCAAGCATGCCGATTGCCCGATTGCACTTTCCCGGCCCAGGGTCTTAGCTGGCCGCATGACACCGAAACTCCTGACCACGATGGCCACCTACGACCGTCAGCAATTCACCAGCGACCTCGTCGCCGGTGTGACGGTGGCCATGGTGGCCCTGCCGCTCAGCCTCGCCATCGCCATCGCCTCGGGCGCGGGGCCGGAAAAGGGCCTTGTGACGGCCATTGTCGCGGGCTTCCTGATCTCGTTTCTGGGCGGCAGCCGCGTGCAGATCGGCGGGCCGACCGGGGCCTTCATCGTCGTCGTCTTCGCGGTGATCGCCGAGCATGGCTATGACGGGCTCGTGCTGGCGACGTTCATGGCCGGGCTCATCATGCTGGCGGCGGGCGTCCTGCGCGCGGGCAATCTGGTCGCCTATGTGCCCGAGCCAGTGATCAACGGCTTCACCATCGGCATCGGCATCATCATCGCGACCAGCCAGATCAAGGACCTGCTGGGGCTGTCCATGGCCGAGGTCCCGGCAGAGTTCCTGCCCAAGATCGCGGCGCTCTGGGGCGCGCGCGACACGCTGAGCCTGCCCGCCGTCGGCATCGGGCTTGGCACCATGGCGATGATCGTCGCCTTCCGCAGGCTTGCGCCACGGCTTCCCGGCCTGATCGTTGCGGTGGGCCTCTCGTCGGCGCTGGTGTCGCTGGCCGCGCTGCCGGTCGATACGATCTTTTCGCGCTTCGGGGCCCTGCCCGGCACGCTGCCCATGCCCGCGCTGCCCGAGATCAGCCTTCAGCGGATCTCCGATCTGTTGCCCTCGGCACTGGTCATCGCGTTTCTTGCCAGCATCGAGTCGCTGCTGTCGGCGATGGTTGCCGACCGGATGATCGGCGGACGGCATCGCCCGAACGCCGAGGTGCTGGCGCAGGGGTTTGCCAATATCGGCTCGTCGCTGTTCGGCGGCCTGCCGGCAACCGGGGCCATCGCGCGCACCGCCACCAATGTGCGCGCCGGGGGCAAGACACCGGTCGCGGGGATCGTGCATGCGCTGACGATCCTGCTGGTCATGCTGCTGGCGGCACCGCTTGCGGGCTACCTTGCGATGCCCGCGCTGGCGGGGTTGCTGATCCTGACCGCGTGGAACATGAGCGAGCCGCACAAGTGGCGCGGCTACCTGCAGACCCGGGTCTCGGATCAGGTGCTGCTTGTGCTGACGCTGGTTCTGACCGTCCTCGCGGACCTGACGGTCGCCATCGGGGTCGGGGTTTCGGTGGGCCTTGCGCTGCGGTTGCGGCGGCGCAATCCCGACATCGAGCAGCACTGGACCCCGCCCGAGCGCCTCGAGGCCGCGCCACTGACCGACGATCAGACGCATGACCCGCAGGACCGGCCCCAGGACGCCGAAACCCGGTGAGGTCCGGTCGGACCCGGTGAGGCCCGGTATGACTTGGTAAGACTCGGAGACCCGGTCAACCGCCCGCCGCCCGTGGTGCCTCGTGGTGTCCTATGGTGACCTGACCGTGACGTCCCGCCTGCGCCGACGTCAAAGACCGGACCCGGCGTGCAGCCGCGTCCGGTCGTCTTGACCTGCCAGGCTCGACGGACCCGTCAGACCCGACCCCAGGACGTCAGGCCCGGGGCGCGCGGTGGCTCAGTTGCCGACGGCTTCCTGCGCGATCTCGTCCAGCAGGGTCTGGACCTCCTGCATCGGGCCCTCGGGCATGTTGCGGAAACCCACCGTCACCTCGTCACCGGTATCGGCCACGAAGATGCCGTAGGGACAATGCGCGATGTTCATCAGGTCGGCTTCCATCACGCTGCGCGACGTCACCGCCGAGCAGAACAGGAACACGTCCGCGGCCTTGAACAACTCGACCTCGCTGCCCACGTCGGCCCCGGTCCGTGCCAGCATCTCGCCGACATGGCTGGTGTAGTCGATGACCAGCCCACGCCCGATGATGGCGCTTTCCACCGCGAAGGTCGCGTCCTCGAAGCTGGCATCGGTCTGGTAGGTGGTCACGCCCTCGGCTGCGGCAGGGGCCGCGAACGCCACGAGAGCAAGGGTTGCGCAAAAACGCTTCATGATTCTCTTCCCTTGAAAATTGCCTTCCCAGTCTATCGCCCCGGCACCCGCCTCGCCATGATTTCCATCAACCGCCTGAAAGCGCGGGCGTCTCCGGGCGACCCTTCGCTTCGGTCCGGTCTGCGCGCGCAGGCTTTGCCGGCCGGCTCAGCGCCCGTAGCGCGCCGCCGTCAGACCGTCGAACGAGATCTCGGGCGTCTTGCCCAGAACCACGTCCGCCACCGCGCGGCCTGACCCGCAGGCCATGGTCCAGCCCAGCGTGCCGTGCCCGGTGTTGAGAAACAGGTTGTCGTAGCGCGATGGACCCAGCACCGGCGTCCCGTCCGGGGTCATCGGGCGCAAGCCGGTCCAGCCTTCCGCCTGCGAAATGTCGCCACCCCGGGGAAACAGATCGCCGATCACGTGTTTGACGGTGTCGGTCGCATGCGGGCCAAGGCGGTTGGAATAGCCCGCGATCTCGGCGGTGCCCGCGACCCGGATGCGATCCCCAAGCCGGGTCATGGCGACCTTGTGGGTCTCGTCCATGATGGTCGATTGCGGCGCATAGGCGTCATCGATGACCGGAAGCGTCACCGAGTAGCCCTTGACCGGATAGACCGGCAGCTTGATCCCGACGGGGTTGAGCACGTTGACCGCATAGCTGCCCAATGCGCAGACATAAGCGTCGCCGGTGATGCGCCCGGCAATCTCGGTGTCGACGCCCGCGATCCTGTCACCTTCGACGGCAAGCGACCGGATGGTCTGCCCGTATTTGAAATCCACCCCCATCTCGATGCACTTCTCTGTCAGCGCGATGGTGAACATGCGGCAATCGCCGGTGCGGTCGGCGGTCAGGCGCAGGCCGCCCACGAACTTGTTCCGCACCTCGGCCAGGGCCGGCTCTGCGGCGATGCAGGCGTCGCGGCCAAGCACCTCATAGGGCGAGCCATACTCGGCAAGGATCGCCTGGTCGGTCTGCGACGCCTTCATCTGCTTGGCGCTGCGGAACAGCTGCAAGGTGCCCTGCGCACGGCCGTCATATGCGATGCCGGTCTCGGCGATCAGGTCTGGCATGATGTCGCGCGAATAGCTCGAGACGCGCACCATGCGCCCCTTGTTGACGCGGTAGCTTTCGGCGTTGCAGTTGCGCACCATCTGCAGACACCATTTCCACATGGTCGGGCTGATCAGCGGCCAGATGAACAGCGGCCGGCGCTTCATGAACATCCACTTGACCGCCTTCAGCGGAATGCCGGGGGCCGCCCAGGGCGAGCTCATGCCATAGCTCAGCTGCCCCGCATTGGCATAGCTGGTCTCAAGCCCCGGCCCGGTCTGGCGGTCGATGACCACGACCTCCGCGCCCTGCTTGGCAAGGTAATAGGCCGTGGTGACGCCGATGACACCCGCACCCAGGACGACGACCTTCATCGCATAGCCTTTCTGTCTGGTTTATCGCAGCCTGCGATGCCGACAGTCGGCGTGCAAGGTCTGTGTCGCCGCCCGCCCGCCGAGGTGGCCGACACGGCCTGACCCGCGCACTCCGGGCTTTGCCCCCTCCGGCACCCGCGCGGCGCAGGCGCGACGCCCTCAGGCCGGTTGCGCCCGGGGCGGTGCGGGCAGGTGCCGCGCGTTGCGTCTTTCGCCCAGCATCAGCATCGCGGGCGTCACCACCAGGGTCAGCAGGGTCGCGACCACCAGTCCGCCCGCGATGGCGCTGGACATCTCGGTCCACCACTGTGTCGACGGCGCGCCGTAGACGACGCTGCGCGTGAAGAAGTTGAGGTTGACGCCGATCACCATCGGCATGAGCCCAAGCGCGGTGGTGACCGAGGTCAGCACCACCGGGCGCAGACGCTGCGCCCCGGTCCGCAACACCGCCTCGAGCGGCGATTGCCCGCTGCGCCTGAGGTCGTTGTAGGTGTCGATCAGCACGATGTTGTTGTTCACCACGATGCCCGCCAGCGCGATCACCCCGATGCCGCCCATGACCACGCCGAACGGACGCCCGGTCGCCAGCAGGCCCAGCAGCACGCCCGCGATGGAAAAGACGATGGCGCTCATCACCACCAGGGCCTGGTAGAAACTGTTGAACTGCAACACCAGGATCACCAGCATCAGGAAGATCGCGCTGATGAACGCCCCGGCCAGAAAGATCATCGCCTCCTGCTGGTCCTCGGCCTCGCCCGCCACGGCATAGCTGACGCCGTCCGGCAGGCCTGCCGCATCGAGCGCCGCCCTTAACGCCGCGATCTGGTCGTTCACCAGCACGCCCGGGCCGACATTGGCCTCGATGGTGACCACCCGGCGTTCATCCACGCGCCGCAGCGTGCCCACCCGTTCCGTCGGCGCGAAGGCCACGAAATTCGAGATCGGCACCAGCCCGGCCGTTGTCGGCACCCGCAGGTTGTTCAACTCCGACAGGGACCGGTCCTCGCGCGGGAAGCGCACCCGGATGTCGAGCGGGCCATCGGCATCGTCGGGGCGGTAATCGGCGACGGTAATGCCCTGGGTCAGCAGCTGCACCGCCTGGCCCAGCAGGCTGACATCGGCCCCGAAGCGCGCGGCCTCCTTGCGATCCACCAGGATCGACACCTCGACGCCGGGCAGGGGCAGCGTGTCGGTGACGTCGGTGAAGCCGCCGATATCGTCCATGATGGCGCGGACCTGCGCGACCACCTGCGCCTGCGTCGCCGGATCGTGCGCCTGCAACTCGAGGCTGACCGGCTTGCCCGCCGACGGCCCCGATGAGTCGGTCTGGACCTGCACGTCGATGCCCGCGATGTCGGCCATGTCGGCGCGGATCCGTTCGCCGATCTCGGCGGCGGTGGCGCGCGCGCTCCAGTCCACCAGATCCAGCTGGATCACGCCGATGGTTTCCTCGTCGCCGCGCCCTGCGCTCATGGTGGCGCGCGCATAGACGGTCTCGACGCCTTCGTATTCCAGCAGCCGGTCCTCGACCACGCGCACCAGCGTGTCGCGCTCCCAGATCGAGAAGTTGTCGCGGGCGCGCACCTGCACCTGCATGAACTCGGGCTCGATCGACGGGAAAAAGCTCAGCCCGCGCCCGAATTGCCCGTAAAGCCCGAATGCCCCGGTCAGCACCGCCAGCGCCAGCAGCACCACCGCGCCGGGCCGCAGGATCGCCCATTCCAGCAGCCGCACATAGGCCCCCGTGGCGCCACCGATCTCGCGCGGATCGCCCAGCTCGGCGGCGTGCAGCGCCGCTTTGTCGCGCGCGCTTTTCGACTGGCGCCCCCCGATCACGCCGCCGACCACTGGGATGATGATCAGCGCCATGACCAGCGATGCCGACAGCGTCAGGATCACCGTGATCGGCAGGAATTTCATGAACTCGCCGGTCAGTCCGGTCCAGAACAGCAACGGCAGGAACACCGACAGGGTCGTCGCCGTCGAAGCGATGATCGGCCAGGCCATGCGCTTGGCCGCATCGGCATAGGCGGTCTTGCGCGTGGCGCCATCCTGCAGGCGACGGTCCGCCAGCTCGACGGTCACGATGGCCCCGTCGACCAGCATCCCCACCACCAGGATCAGCGAAAACAGCACCACGACGTTCATGGTGTAGCCCATCCCCCAAAGCGCCGCGACACCGGTCAGGAAGGCCCCCGGAATGGCCAGCCCGACCAGCAGCGCCGAGCGGACGCCGAGGGTCAGGACGATCACGATCATCACCAGGATCACCGCCGCGATGACGTTGGCCTCAAGGTCGGAGAGGAAGGTTTTGACCTGCACGCTCTGGTCCTGAAGGTAGGTCACCTGCACCGAATCTGGCCAGTCCCGCCGCGACTCCTCGATCAGCGCCTGCACCGCGGCGACCGTGTCGATGATGTTGGCTCCCGACCGCTTCTTGACCTCGAGCGAGATCGCGGGCTGGCCATCGACCCGCGCGAAGCTGGTCGGGTCGTCATAGGTGCGCCGCACCGTCGCCACGTCGCCGAAGGTCACCACCGCGTTGCCACGGACCTTGATCGGCATCTCCATGACGTCCCGCTCGCCCTCGATCAGGCCGGGCACCTTCAGCACGATGCGCCCGCCGCCGGTCTCGATGGCCCCGGCGGCGATCAGGCGGTTGTTGCGCTGCAACTGGCCGATCAATTCGTCGAAGCTGAGGTTGTAGGTCTGAAACACGGTCGGATCGACCAGCACCTCCATGAATTCCGTGCGCTGACCGCCGGTATCCACCTCGAGCACGCCCGGCAGGCCCTCGACCGCCTCCTCGACCGCGTCGGCGATCCGGTTCAGGGCGCGTTCCGGCACCGGCCCGGACAGCACCACGGTGATGATCGGGAACATCGCGGTGTTGATCTCGACGATCGACAGGTCATAGGCGTCGTCCGGCAGGTTGCCCTCGACCCGGTCGGCGGCTTCGCGCACCTTGTCCAGCGCCTCGTCGATGTCGCCACCGGCGGTAAATTCAAGCTGCAGGCTGGCAAAGCCCTCGGTCGCGTCGCTCGACATCTTCTCGAGCCCTTCCAGCGCGCCGAACTCCGCCTCCATCGGCTCCAGCAGCAGCCGCTCGGCATCGGTCGGGCTGATGCCGCTCAGCCCGGTCGACACGTAGACCAGCGGCAACGACACCTCGGGCGAGGATTCCTTGGGGATCGAGACATAGGCATAGGTGCCCACCGCGAGCAGCATGGCCAGCGCCATGATCACCACCCGCGAGCGCGAGAACGCAGCGTCGATCAGGGCGTTCATTCGGCGGCCTCTGGCGCGGCGTTCACCGGTTCGTCCGCGGCCTCCGCAGCGCCGGACGGGGCCTCGGGGCGGGCAATCACCGGCTCGCCGTTGCGCACGAAGCCCTGGCCGATGGTGATGATCCGCGTGGTGTCGGGCAGCCCGGTCACCCAGATGCCATCGACCTCGGCGCGCACGATCTCGATGCTGTAGAACACCACCGTGTCATCCTCGACGGTCTTGACCCCGATTTCGCCGTCGGGGCTAAGCGCGACCACCGAGGGCGAGATGAAATGCGCGGTGGCATCGCCGGTCGGAATGCGGATTTCCGCCGAGATGCCCGCCGCGATCGCGCCATCGGCGTTGGGGACCTCAATCTCCGCCAGAAAGGTGCGGGTCTCGACCGCGGCAGAGGTGGCGACAAAGCTGACGCGCCCCTCGCGGCTCTCGCCGGTGATAAAGGACACCTCGGCGGTCTGGCCGTTGCGGATCCGGTTGAGCGATTGCTGCGGCACTTGCAGGGCCACGGTCAGCGGGCGGTTGTCGACGATGCGCCCCACTGTACTGCCGGTCGAGATGAACTCGCCCGCATCCAGCGTCAGTGCCTCGATCCGGCCGCCGAAGGGGGCGACGATATTGGTGTTGTCGACCGCTTCCTCGGCGGCGGCCAGCGCCGCCCGCGCGGCGGCCAGCGCGGCGCGCGTGTCGGCGACCCGGTCGATGGTGCCCGCGCCGCGCTCGCGCAGGGTGACGGCGTTGTCGTAGTCCCGCTGTGCCCGGTCCAGGTCCTCTTGCGCGCGGCGCAGGTCGGCGTCGACCCGGTCAGTGGTCAGCCGTGCGATGATCGTGCCGCGGTCGACATCGTCGCCCTTGCGCACCAACACCTCGGCGACATCGCCCGAGGCTTCGGCGCGCATATCGGTGTCGCGGTCCGGCTGGGCCTGCCCCTCGGCGCGGAAATACAGCGTCACCGGCCGGGCGACGGAGGTCCGCACCGCCACCGAAACCGCCGCCGCTTCGGGCGGGGCCGTGTCGGAGGCGGTCACATCCTCGGAGGGCAGGATGACGCCACTGGCCATCCAGCCCACGATGGCCACCAGAATGCCCGCGGCGATCCACGCCGAACGCGCCGATCCCTTGTCGTCGTCGAACACCAGCGCCTTGCGCTCCGCGCCGCGACCGGCTGCCGCCGACCCCTTGTCTGCCGTGCTCGGAGGGTTCGACATTCAGGGCTCCTTCGTTTCGGGGTGCGGGCCGCTTCGTCACGCAGGCGAGATCCGGGCGCGCCGGGGTCGCGCGCAAAAACGGACGCCGCCGGACCAGCCCTGACTACCGTGTGCCGCGCCGGGGGGCCAGTCCCCGCAACGCCTTGCGCCCTGCGGGAAATCTTCCGCGCGCCTTTCCGCCGGTCAGCTTTCCGCCCCAAGCTCATGCACCCGCAGATCGTCGCCACAGACCTCGCGCGCGATCTCGACCACATGGGCATGGTGGGTCAGGTAGATGGCCTGCCCGGTGCGACCGATCCGCGCCATCAGTCGGCAGGCGGCGCGGGTCCGGTCCTCGTCGAAGGTCTCGAAGATGTCATCACAGAAGAACGGCAGCACAGTCCCCTGCTGCGCAAGCTGTTCGTAGGCCGCGGCCCGCAGCGCCAGGTACAACTGGAAACGCGTGCCCTTCGACATGTCCTGCGCGCGCTTTGTCCGCCCCGAGGGATCCTGCGCCACCAGCGTTTCGCGGTCCCCCTCGGGCATCGTGCGAAGCCGCGTATAGGCGTCGTTGGTCAACTCCGCAAAGGCCGTTTCGGTCGCCCGCATCATGCCGCTGCGATGCGCGTCGCGGTAGCGCCGGATGGCCTCTTCGGCCAGCTCATGGCCGAGATGCAGCTCCAGATAGGACAGCGCCACCGCGCGCATCTCAAGCTCAAGGGTCGCGCGCCGTTCGGTCAGCGCCGCGATATCCGCATCCCCGGTCACGGCGCGCAAATCGCGGTCCGCGGCACTGCGCGCGGCGATGGCGTCGCGGTAGGTCTCCTCGATGCGGGCGCTGTCCGCGTCAAGCTGCAACAGGTCCGCATCCAGATCGGTCGCGGTCACAGGGTCGAGCATCGCCCGCACGGCCCCCAGATCGTCCGCGTCCAGCATCGTGCACAGCGCCGCCTGCGTGTCATCCAGCCTGACGCGCGCATCGCGCACCCGCTGGGCCTGATCGACCGCCAGACGCAACGCCTTCAGGCTGTCTGTAGGCACCGCATCGGGAAAGACCTGCGCGATCCGGCGCGCGGCGTCGGCAAGCTCAGCGAGCCTGCGGGCAGCGTCGTCGCGGGCCGTCGTGGCGGTCGTCAACGCGTCTTTCAGCGCCTTGTGCCGCGCCTCGGCTTCGCGCGCGGTTTCGGCCCGGGCGCTCAGGTCGGCAAAGACCTCGAGCGGCGCGGCATCGCCCAGAAGGCCCAGGGGGCCCGCGATCTCGGTCACCGCTTTGGCGAAGGCGCGCTGATCCGCCACCATCGCGTCGATCTGCCGGGCGGTCCCGCTGCGCTGCGCCTCCAGTTCGCGCAGTTCCCGCAAGGGGCCGAAGGACGTCGTCAGCACGTCCGCGGCCACCCTGCCACCGAACGCCTCTGCCACCGCATCCTGCCAAGCGGCCTGATGGGTCGCGGCCTGCGCCTCAAGTGTTTTGAGGTGGCCAGCCCGACGGGCGCGGTCCCCGGTCAGGTCGCGCAACAGCGTCTCGGCAGAGGCGATCGCCGCGCGCCGCCCGCGTTCCTCTTCGGCAAGGCCGCGCGCCGCATCCATCAGGGTCCCGAAGTCCGGGTCCGCGAGGTCCAGATGCGGCGCCAGCGCCTCGGCCAGACGCGCCGCCTGCGCGAAGGTTTCCGCGTGTTCGGCGCGCACCCGGTCCAGCCGCTGCGCCGTGTCCCGCGCCTTTGCCAACAGCGCCAGCCAGCGTGTCAGCGCCGCCGCCGACACCGGATGGTCGATGCCGGTCCGTGCCACCGCGTCGGCCACCTGTGCCGCCATCTCCGCCCGGGTTGCGCGCAGACCCGAACGCGTCTCGGCATGGCAGACCCTCTGCGCCCGCAAGCGCGCCGCGTCCTGTTCAAGCTGGCGCATCTGGCCAAGGTCGCGGGCCTGCGCCAGACGTGCCGCCGCCGCCACGTCCACCGCCTGCATCGCCGCCTCGAAGGGCAGGGCGGTCGCCTCGGTCAGGGCCGCGCGATGGGCCCGCCACAGCGCGTCGCGCCGGTCGATCCCCGCCTTCGCCGCGCTGTCGCCGACCAGCCCTTCGGTCGCCCCGAGCGCCGCGATCCCTGCCTCGGCCTCGGCGATCTGGCGGTCCAGGGCCGCCGCCTCCTGATCCGCCGCGCGCACCTCCGCATCGGCGCGCGCCAGCGCCTCGGACAGTTCCTGCGCCTCCTCGGGGGTCAGCGGGCAGGTCGGCAGGACGTCGAAGACCTGACCCTTCAGAACCAGCGCATCGCGCGCCGCGTCGGCCTGCCTCTGTGCCTCCGCGACGGCCTGCGTGGCCGCGGCATGGCGCATGCCAAGGCGGTCCGCACCGAACCGCGCCAGCAGCGCATCGAGCCCGCTGCCCGGTGTGGGCGCAAGCTGGCCCAGCGCGGCCTCTGCCTGCGCGATCCGCGTGTCGAGCGCCGCGATCTCGCGCCGCTCCGCCTCGGTGTCGGCATTGGCCTGCCGGGCGCCCTCTCGGGCCTGCTCCAGCGTGGCAAGCTGCACCGTGCCGATCACCAGTGCCTCCGGTTCGGCATCGGCCGCCGCGCCCAGATCGCGGGCGGCACGGCGCATGTCGTCGCGGATGTCGGTCACGCGTTGCCGGCGCTTCGGCACGTCCATCTCTGCGGTCGCGAACCGGCTGCGCAATTCGTCCAGCGCGCCCAGCCGTGGCCCAAGCGCCAGCCCTTCGGGGTCGCGCGGGATGTCCTCCAGCGCGTCCTCGATCTGCCTGATTTCCGCCTCCAGTCGCGCCAGATCCGACTGCGCCTGCTGCTCATCGCTCTGCATCTCGACCAGCGTTTCGGCATCGACGTCCAGGCGCTCGGGAAAGCCCGGATGCGCCGCGATGAGCGCTGCGCAGGCGTCGATCTCGGCCAGTTTCGGCAAGGCGTCGCGCCGGGCCCGGGCCGTGGCGGTGGCGCGGGCATGGGCGGCGCGATCCGCCGTCGCGCGCGCCTCGGCCTCGACCGCCCGGTCGCGGGCCTGCCGCAAGCCGCGATAGGCGCTGGCGGTGACGTCCTCGTCGCGGATGCGGCGCTCGACCTCGGCCAGTTCGTGTTTCAGCGTCGCCATCCGGGTCTTGCTGCTGCGCTTCTTGTAAAGCGCGTCGGCCCGGTCGCGCACGCCGTCCAGCACGCCGGTCAGATCGCCGATCCCGGCGGCGGCGGAAAACAGCAGCCGCCCGATATCCCCCTTGGCGCTGGCGATCTCTTCGCCGCCGCGTTCTATCGTCTCGTCATCGAGGCACAGAAGGTTGCGATAATCGTCCAGCGCCAGCCCGCCCAGATGCGCCGCGAGCGCCTGTTCGGGCAGCACCTGCCCCTGCGCATCCACCAGGTTTCCGGTCCGCTGCGGCGATCGGGTCAGGGCCAGATCGTGATCGCCAAGATCCAGCACGCCCGCAACCCGCAGCATCCTGCGCTCATGCCGGAAGGCGTAGGGGTCGATATGCGGAAACCCGTAGAGCAGCCGCAGAAAGCCCTCCATCGTCGTGGTCTTGCCCGCCTCGTTGGGGCCGTGGACAATGTGGAAATCCGACCCGCCGCGCGGGCGCGGGCCGAAGTCATAGGACTTCTCGGTGAACTGCCCGAAGAGCGACAGGTCAAGCCGCCGCAGCCGGATCATTCCGCCGATCCCTTCATCAGCGCTGTGACGTGGCGCGCGCCGTCCCGGGCCAGCCGCTGCGCCAGCGCGCCCTGCGCGTCCGCGTCCGGCAGCAGGGCGGCGCGCAGATGCGTCGGAACGTCGCCCAGAACGTCCGCCACCAGCGTCGCCATCGCGGCGGCAAATCCGGGCTCCGCGCGGATCGCCTCCATCAGCGCCGCAAGCTCGGCGGTGGCGCTGCCGTCGGTCCTGGTGCCCGCCGGATCCGACAGCGCGACGGTGACCTGCTCGATCCAGAGACAGCCGGTCTCCCGCGCCAGATCGGCGATCACCGCCTCCCATGAGTCGCGGTCCCGTTCGACCTGCCAGCCCCGCGCATAGGCCCCGGTCAGCCGCAGCCGCACGATCGCCGCGTCCGACCCGATCCTGCCCGCCTCCGCGCGCAACGCGTCGCGGATCCGCTGGCGCAGGGCGTCATCCCCGTCGCAGCCGGTCGCATCGACGTCCAGCCTGCGGAACTCGACCTGCGACGTGGCGATCTGCGACACCGTGATGGCGCCTGTCCCGGTGCCCCCGTCCTTAATGGTCAGCATTGTGGCGCTCTGCGCGCCCGCCTCGCCGATATCGCGGCCCTGCGGAATGCCCGGCATCACGATCCACGGTGCCTCGCTGTGCACCTGTCGCTTGTGCACATGTCCGAGCGCCCAGTAGTCAAAGCCCATGCCGACAAGCTCTGCCACCGAACAGGGCGCATAGGTGTCATGCTCGGCAGAGCCGCCCAGCGACGTGTGCAGCAGCGCGATGTTGACGGCCCCCGGCACCGGTGCCGCGAATTTCGAAAGCAGGCTGTCCGGCGCATGCCTGTCGCGAAAGCTGACGCCGTGCAACCAGATGTCGTGATCGCCCAGCTGGACCCTGCCGCCGCGCCCGTCGAAGACATGCACGTTGTCGGGCAGGGGCACCTCGCCGGTGATCGGGTTCTCGGCGTCGTGGTTGCCCTTGATGTAGAACACCGCGATGCCCGCCGCCCGCAACCGGTCAAGCTGCGTCGTCAGAAAGGCCGCCGTGCGCGCGCTGCGGGCCGCCCCGTCATACAGATCGCCCGCGATCAGAAGCGCTGCGACGTCTTCCTCGAGGGCGGCATCGACAATGCGCGTGAACGCCCCCCGCGTGGCGGCGCGCACCCGGTCGCGCAGGTCCGCGTCCTTCAGCGCAAGCGATTTCAGCGGCGAGTCGAGGTGGATGTCGGCGGTATGGAGTATCTTGATCAAGGCGGCCTCTTTCGGGGCGCACATTCTAGGCGATGCCCGGCAGATGCAATCGGGGTTTTCGTCGCCCGGCCCCCCGGTGCCGGTCCCTCGCCTCAGTCCCCGCAGAGGCCAAAGCCGATCAGGAACCGGTCGATCGCGCCGTCGATGGCGGGCTGCGGGTCGTCGGGGCAGGGCATGCGGTAGATGTGTTGACGGATGCCGATATAGACGATGCCGCCATGCAGGTTCCAGATGTCCTCCATTGTCGGCTCCGGGCCGGTCTGCGCGTCATGGACGAGTTCCACCAGCAGCGGTCGCAGGATCGCTTCACCCAGATGCTCCAGATAGCGGCGGTTCAGCGCGGTGCCGGCAAGCCCGGAAAACATGAAGATGCGCATCCATTCGTACTGGAAGATCAGCGCGCTGTACTCAGCGTAGAAGTGGCGCAGCCGGTCACGCAGCGGCACCGACCGGTCCTTCAGGCGCTCTGGCCAGTCCGGTGACAGCCGGCCCAGGTAGACCCGTTCATAGACCGCCTCGATCAGGTCGCCCTTTGAGGCGAAGTAGTTGAAAAGAAGCGACTGCGTGATGCCAAGCCGCTTTGCCAGGTCGCGGGTCTTGCCGTCGAGTCCTTGCTCGGCAAAGAACGCCACCGCGCCATCTACGATCTGCTGGCGGCGTTCCTCGGGGGGAAGCCGCCGACGCGGGGCCTGTGCACCGTCCTTTTCGCCATCGCTGTCGACCCGTTTGTCCATCGTCCGGTTCTCTCCGCAGGCTGTGCCGAAAACAATCTACTTGCATTATGGTGCGTTTTATAGATCAAATGATCAACACAGTTGAGCCCTTGCTCAACAAGCGGTGCCCGCATCTCGTGAGGCAGGTATCGCGGCACGTCTGGGGAGGACAGCCATGAAAGCATCGGCGGGCGGATACGTCCGGGCCAGGGATCTGGGCCACGCGCTGGACCTGCTGGCCCACGCGGACGGCATGGGCCGGGTTCTCGCAGGCGGGCAAAGTCTGGTCGCCGCGATGAACATGCGGCTGACCACCGGCGACATGCTGGTCGATATCTCGCGGCTGACCGAGTTGCGCGGCGTCTCCGAAGACGGCGACACCCTGCGCATCGGCGCGCTGACCCGCCATGCAGAAATCGGCAGTGACGCCCTGGTCGCCCGGCATGTCCCGCTTCTGGCAGAGGCGGTCCGCTACATCGCCCACGCCGCGATCCGCAATCGCGGCACCATCGGCGGCGCGCTGGCCCATGCCGACCCGGCGGCGGAATTTCCCGCCTGCATTCTTGCGCTCGGGGCGACGCTCGAGATGCAGGGCCCGGATGGCATGCGTCACGTCGCCGCCGACGATTTCTTCCATGACGTGTTCGAAACGGCACTCGCGGAAGGCGAGATCCTGACCGCCATATCCATCCCCAAGGCCGCGCCGGACGAGGCCCATGTGATCGAGGAAGTCGCGCGCCGGTCGGGCGACTATGCGCTGGCCGGACTTTGTCTTGTGCGGCGTGCGGCAGGGCACCGGGTGGCGCTCTTTTCGGTCGGCGCGAAGCCGGTTCTGGCGACGCGCGCGATGGCGGCGCTCGATGCGGGCGACGTCGAGGCGGCGGCTCAGGCCCTGATGGCCGAGATCGACCCGCCGTCCGACACCCAGGCCAGTGCCGCCTACCGCCGCCACCTGAGCGGCGTTCTGTTGCGCCGCGCCATGGCGCGAACCCAAGGAGTTGAGGCATGACCGGGATGTTCCGCGACAAGATCGACATCGCACTGACCGTGAACGGAGAGCCGGTCGAGGCGCGCGTGCCCGCGGGCCAGCACCTGATCGACTTCCTGCGGCTCGAACTGGGGCTGACCGGGGCGCATGCAAGTTGCGAACACGGCGTCTGCGGGGCCTGCACCCTGCGCGTCGACGGCGATGCCGTGCGCGGTTGCCTGACGCTGGCCGCGCAGGCCGACGGGGCCGAGGTCTGGACCATCGAGGGGTTGTCCGAAAGCGCCGAGATCGCTGACCTGCAGGCCGAGTTCGTGACCCGCAACGCGCTGCAATGCGGCTTCTGCACGCCGGGCATGCTGGTCGCGGCAGAGGAACTGCTCCGCGCCGGACCGGTGCCCAGCCGCGCCGAGATCCGCGAACACCTTTCGGGCAACTATTGCCGCTGCACCGGCTACGAAGCCATCGTGGATGCGGTCGAAACCGTGGCGCAGGCGCGCGCCGCAAAGGGGGCGGCATGACCATCGCTTTCGGCAATCCCGACCGTCCGAATTCCTATATCGGCAAGACCGTGCCGCGCCCCAACGCGGGTCGGCTGGTGCAGGGCCGGGGGCAATATGTCGACGACATCCAGCTGCCGCGCATGGTGCATGTGGTCTTCGTCCGCTCGCCCTTCGCCCATGCCCGGATCGGCACCATCGAGACGACCGAGGCCCGTGCCGTCAGGGGCGTTCTGCGCATCTTCACCGGGGCCGATATCGCCGAGGTCTGCACGCCCTGGGTGGCGGTGCTGGCGCATCTCAAAGGCCTGAAATCGCCGCCCGAACACGCCATCGCGGTGGACCGTGCGGCCTGGGTCGGTGAACCCGTGGCCGCCGTCGTCGCCACCACCCGCGCCGCCGCCGAGGAAGCCGCGGCCCTGGTCGAGGTCGACTTCGATCCGCTGCCCGTGGTCACCGACATGATGACCGCGCTCGATGCCGATACTCCCGTGCTGCACCCCGAGATGGGCGACAACCTGGCCTTTCGTCGCCTGCACGAGGAAGGCGATACCGATGCCGCCTTCGCCTCGGCGCACAAGGTCGTCTCGGCGCATTTCCGCACCGCGCGCCACACCGGCGTGACGCTCGAGCCGCGCTCGATCCTGGTCGACTGGAATCCCGCCGAAGGGCAGTTGACCGCCTGGCACGCCACCCAGGCCCCGCACATGATGCAGACCGTGCTGGCGCAGCATCTCGACATTCCCGAGGGGCGCGTGCGGGTGATCTGCGGCGATGTCGGCGGCTCCTACGGGATCAAGGTGCATGTCTATCCCGACGAAGTGGCCACCGCCGCGATTGCCAGGATCATGGGCCGCCCGGTGAAGTTCGTCGCCGACCGGCTGGAAAGCTTTTCCACCGACATTCACGCCCGCGACCACGAGATCGAGGCCAAGATCGCCGTCGATGCGGAGGGCAAGATCCTGGCCATCGATGTGGACGACTGGACCGCCATCGGGGCCTATTCGGTCTATCCGCGCACCTCCGCGATCGAGGGCAACCAGGTCGTCAACCTCTGCGGCGGCCCCTACGATTTCGCGAATTATCGCGCGCAGACCACGGTGGTCTTCCAGAACAAGACGCCGACCTGCCAGTATCGCGCCGTGGGCCACCCCATCGCCGTGGCGATCACCGAAGGGCTGGTGGACATGGCCGCCGCCGCGCTCGACATGGACCCGGTCGAGATCCGGCGTCGCAACATGTATGCCGACGATGCCTACCCGGTCACCTCGCCGGCCAAGATGCGCTTCGAGGGACTGTCGCATCACGCCTCGATGGACAAGCTCATGGCGCTGATGGATTACGACGCGCTGCGCGCCGACCAGGCCGAGGCCCGTGCGCGGGGCGTGCATCGCGGCATCGGCATCGCGTCCTTCATCGAACTGACCAACCCGTCGCCCTTCATGTACGGCATCGGCGGCGCGCGGATCTCGGCGCAGGACGGCTGCACCGTGCGGATGGATCCCGACGGCTCGCTCGTGGCGCTGTCGGGCGTGACCGAACAGGGCCAGGGCACCGAGGCGATGCTCAGCCAGATCGTCGCGGAAGGCGTCGGCGTCAGCCCCTCAAAGGTCCGCGTCATCACCGGCGACACGCAGGTGACGCCCTATGGCGGCGGCACCTGGGCGTCGCGCGGGGCCGGGATCGGCGGCGAGGCGGCGCTGCAATCGGCGCGTGCGCTGCGCGCATCCATCCTCGAGGTGGCGGCGGCGATGTTGCAGGCCGACGCGGACACGCTCGATATTCGCGACGGGCAGGTGGTCGATGCCGACACCGGCGCCGACCGCATGCCGCTCGAGGAGCTGGGTCGCATCGTCTATTTCCGCGGCGATACCCTGCCGCAGGGCCTGCCGCGCGAACTGGTCCAGACCCGCCATTACATCACCTCGGAATACCCCTTCGCCTTCACCAATGGCGTGCAGGCCAGCTATCTCGAGGTCGATACCGATACCGGCGTCGTCACCCTGCTCAAGCATTGGTGCGTCGAGGATTGCGGTCGCATCATCAATCCGCAGCTGGTCGACGAACAGATCCGCGGCGGCATCGTGCAAGGCCTCGGCGGCGCGCTGTTCGAGGAAATCCACTACGACGAAGAGGGCCAGCTTCTGAACGGCTCGATGGCCGATTACCTCGTGCCGATGGCCGCCGAGATGCCCGACATGGTCATCGGCCACGTCGAGACGCCGACCAAGGAAAGCGAACTGGGCGCGAAAGGCGCGGGCGAGGCGGGCACCGCCGGGGCCCCCGCTGCCGTCATGAACGCGATCAACGACGCCCTGCGCCCTCTGAATGCGCAGGTGACCGAAATGCCGTTCACGCCCGAACGCGTCCTGCGCGCGCTCGGCAAGATCCGGGACTGAACGCGCCCGGACCCGACAGACAGAAACCGGGACGCAGGAGGAGGCGTCCCACAGGAGGAGAAACGACATGAAATACACCACATTCGGTGCGGCAACCGCACTGGCGCTTCTGACCGGGGGCATGGCCGCCGCGCAGCAGCAGATTACCATCAACATCGGCTCGTCGCACCCCGAGGCCAATATCTGGGTCTATGCGATGAAGAACACCTTCCAGCCCGAGGTGAACCGCATCCTCGGCGAGGCGGGTGAATACCAGGTCAACTGGGCCGAATCCTATGCGGGCACGCTGTACAAGTTCACCGATACCCGCGAGGCGGTGATGGACGGCATCGTCGATGTCGGCATGGTCGGCACGGTCTGGGAAGGCGCCAACATGCCGCTCCAGAACGTGACCTACTTCACGCCCTTCGCCACCGAAGATCACAAGATGATCATCGAGATCTTCGACGACCTGTCCGCCAACCTGCCCGAGCTGCGCGACAGCTGGGCCGAGAACGGCATGGTGCACCTGTCGTCGCTGATCACCGACAGCTACGACATCTACGCCACCTTCCCGGTCTCCTCGATGGCCGACCTGCAGAACCGCAAGCTGAATGCGCCGGGCACCTCGGCCAACTGGCTGCAGGAAACCGGCGCGACGCCGGTCGATGGCGCGCTGACCACCTATTACACCAACATCCAGACCGGTGTGACCGAGGGCACGCTGTCCTTCGCCTCGGGCATCCTGCCCACCCGCGTCTACGAGGTGGCGCCCGAACTGACCCGCGTCGGCATCGGGTCGATGTATTTCGGCGGCATCGCGGCCAACAAGGACGTCTTCGACGGTCTGCCCGCCCCGGTGCAGGACGCTTTCCGCGAAGCCGCCAAGGCGACCTCGGCGGCGCATGGCGACTACGTGGCCGACCTTGCCGCGCGCGCGCTGGTCGAGATGCAGGACGCGGGCCTGACCATCCACGAGCTGCCCGAGGCCGAGAAAGCCGCCTGGGTGAACGGGCTGCCCAACATCATCGAGCCGTGGCTCGAACAGACGGGCGATGCCGGCAGGGTCGTGCTCAAGGCCTATTTCGACGCGCTGCGCGAACGCGGGGCCACACCGCTTCGGGCTTGGGACGAAGGCCTCTGACGCCAGACCGTATTCGAAACCGCCCGTCCGGAAACCCTTCCGGGCGGGCCCGTCTTGATACGACGGAATGACGGCATGGCGACGGGGGGCCAGGGACAGCGATGACTGACGAGACCGAAGTCGAAGACCACGGCGACGCCTATGTGCCACGCTTTTCCGACGCTCCGTTCGGCGCGGTTCTCGGCGGGGTCGCGGCCATCATGTCGTCGGTCGGCACGCTGTGGATCGGCGCGCTGATGGCGCTGATCGTCGCCGACGTGATCGGGCGCAACTTCCTCGATGCGCCGATCACCGGCGTCTCCGAGATCGCGGGCCGCTCGGTCGTGGCCATCGTCTTTCTTCAGGTTGCCGCCGCGATCCTGCAAAAGCGCTTGACCCGCGCCGATTTCCTGATCCGCCGCATCGAACGCGCCTCGCCGCGCAGCGTCAGCCTGATCGAGGCCGTCTTCTGCCTTGTCGGCGCGGTCGTGTTCGCGCTGATCCTCTGGGCCTCCTGGCCGAAATTCGGCAGCGCATGGGCCACGTCCGAATTCTTTGGCGTCCAGGGCGTCTTTACCATCCCGACCTGGCCGTTCCGCGGCATCACCGTTCTCGGGTCCGCGGTGGCGTCGCTTGCGGCGCTCTACCGGATGCAGGATGAAATCCGCCATGTCCGGAGGTCCACATGACCACACTTGCGATCGGTTTTGTGTTGATCGGCGCGCTGATCGTGCTGGTTCTTCTGGGCATGCATATCGCTTACGCGCTGTTTTCGGTCGCCTTTGTCGGCATCTGGATCATCCGCGAAAACATCGGCCTTGCCTTCCGGATGCTCGAGTTGACCGCCTATTCGGGCATCGCCGATTACCTGTTCGCCACCATCCCGCTGTTCGTGCTGATGGGATTGCTGGTCAGCGTCTCGAATGTCGGGCGCGACACCTTCGAGGTGGCCGAGCAATTGCTGCGCCGGATGATCTGCGGCCTGGGCGTCGCCACCGTCGCCGCCAACACCATCTTCGCCGCCGTCACTGGCGTCTCCATCGCCTCGGCGGCGGTCTTCACCCGCGTCGCCGTCCCCGAGATGACACGCCACGGCTACCGCCCGGCCTTCTCGGCGGGCACCGTCGCGGGGTCTTCGGTGCTGGGCATGCTGATCCCGCCCTCGCTCTTGCTGATCATCTACGGCGTGCTGGCCGAGGTCTCGATCGGGGGGATGTTCCTTGCCGGTATCCTGCCGGGCCTGTTTCTGGCCGGCGGTTTCGTGGCGATGCTCGTGGCCATCACCATGCTCTTTCCGGGCTTCGTGCTGGCCGATCCCGACGCCATCCGCGAACGCCGCCTCGACCGCGAGATCGTGCCGATGCCGCTGGGCACCATGATCGCCAAGCTCATCCCCATCGTGCTCCTGGTCATTCTCGTTCTGGGCGGGCTCTATACCGGGTATTTCACCCCGACCGAAGCGGGCGGGATCGGCGCTTTCGGTGCGCTGCTGGTCGCCATCTCGCGCCGCAGCCTCGACCGTCACAAGCTCTGGCAGGTGATGAAGCAGACCGGCGTGATCTCGGTCTCGATCCTGCTTCTGCTGATCGCGGCGTCGTTCTATTCACGGATGCTGTCGATCGCGGGTCTGCCCAACGCCATCGCCGGGCTGGTCACCAATTCCGGGTTCGAGCCCTTGGGCTTTCTGTTCTTCTACGCGGTCATCATTCTGCTGATGGGGATGATCCTCGATTCCACCTCGATCCTGCTGATCATGGTGCCCATCGCCGCGCCCATCGCGCAGGGCATGGGGATCGACCTTTCGCATTTCGGTATCGTCACCGTGCTGGCGGTCGAGATCGGGCTCTTGACGCCGCCTTTCGGGATCTCGGTTTTCACCGTGCACAACACGCTGAACGATCCCGACGTATCGGTCGAACAGATCTTCGCCGCGACCATGCCGTTCATCGGGGTCATGCTGCTGGTTCTGGTGCTTGTGGCGCTGTTGCCCTGGACAGCCACGGTCTTTCTCTGACGCGCCCGCCCGCGGGACAGGATCGGCGGTCCGTCGGCGTTTTTGCATATCTTAAGGTTTGTGGGCGCAGGATGGCGGAAAGCCAGTGAAAAGACCGCGAATCAACGATGAATGCACCGAAACTCCTGTGGCACACCCACGGACGCACCGATCCCCCCGCTTCGGCCGATCATGGCACCGGCAGGCGCGCCACCTGTCGCGACGCGGCGTTGCCCTTGGGGTCGGCCTCTGGCCGGGTCCGTCCCGGATCGCTGCGCGGATGAAGCGCGCGCCCGAACCGTCCGCCGCGCGCGCCCTGCTGGCCGATTGCACACGCGATCTGCACGCGGCGCTGCACGCCCACGCCATGATCGCGCGTCTGGCCGCCCCGGACCTGCGCATCGCCGAATACGCGGCGCTGCTGCAGGCCTGCCTCTGGTTCCATCAGGCGGTCGAGGATCGGCGCCGGGCCGCCTGCGCCTTCGAGGCGCTGACGCTCGACCGCAGCCTCGCCGCCTTGCGGGCGGACCTGCGCCATCTGGCCCTTGCGCCGGTGGCAGACGGGCCCCGGCCCACGCTCGCGCTCGACAGTCCCAGCGCGATCCTTGCCGCGCTTTACGTCCTGCACGGCGCGCCGTTCGGCTCGGGGCAACTCGATGACTGCATTGCCATGTCGCTGCCGGACGCGCCGCGCCATTTCGTCGGGCTCGGGCAATGTCGCCCGCTCTGGCGCTTGTTGACAGCCGAACTCGACCGCCATGGCCAGTCCGACCGGGGGCGCGCCGTGCTGGTCGATGTGACGGGCGATACCGTCCGCGCCCTGGGCGCTTTCGTCACCACCTGCGGCGCGGCATTGTACGACGCGCCGCCGGACCGGACCACCGCCATACCCAAGCCCGCCGCGTCCGCGCGATCCGGTGCGGCGCAGCACGTCTTCGGCCCGATGCCGCACCCGCCCGCATGACCCTTGCCGGTCGCCGCGCCCGCAGCGGCCTGTCACGGCACCGGCACCGGCATCGGCACCGACAGCACCGCACAAACCCCGGTGTCGGGACCGCGCTCGCCGCGTCCTCCTGTCGTCCGCGGGCCTTCCGCACCGCCTGATCTGCCCCCCGGCGCGCGGCGCTCTGGCCCGGGCCAGGCCCCTCTTCGGCCATCATTCACCCGGATCGCGCCCCGCACCTCGGCCCCTTGCCTCAGCTCTTTTCCAGGCCCGGTTGACCTTGGGTCACCATCCGCGCGACGGACCTCTGGCATCTGTCGTTCCACGCGGCAGAGAATCCCTTGACTGGAAAGTGCCCGGAAATGCGCCACAATGGTCGCTTTGATGCTGCACTGCGACATTCTGCGCTACACGCATAGGGCGAGTCGCTGCAACGGCTTCCTGCCCGCCGTGCATCTGGTCTGATAATCCCTTCATTATCAGTGCGTTACGCCGTTGCTGTAATCTTGACATAGGTCGGTGCGGGATTCCGGACCAGACGTGACCGGTATTTACGCCTATACTGGCGGCGTTTATACCTTGGTCGGCCAAAGTGCTGTCGGCGCGATTTTTTCTGCGCGCCTAAAGCATTGAATTCACGCCGTTCGATTTAGGAGCCGCCCATTATGTCCGAAAGACGCCTCGCCCGCGATAGTCAAGCACTGCTGCGCCAGCGTGTCAAAGATGGGTTGGCGGCCCTCAAGCAGAATGACTTTGATACCGCGCAGGAGCTGTTCACCGATCTGCTCGAAGCGCAGCCGGACCTCGCGGTGGCGCATCTCGGCATGGGCCGTGTCCTGGCCAAGCTGGGCGAAACGCAGCGCGCGCTCGAGCATTTCCAGGAAGCGCAGGCGCTCAAGCCCGACATGGTTCCGGCGCAGATCTTCGGTGCCGAAATGCTGGAAAAGCTCGGCGAAACCGACGAGGCCATGGCCGAGCTTGAAACCGCCGTCGCGCTCGATCCGTCCGCCAGTGCCGCCTACCTGCGGATGTCGCGGATCCTGACCGAGGACGGGCGTCAGGACGAGGCTCTGGCGCTGTTGCGCGAAGCCGTTCTGCACAATCCTCAGGACGTGCGCCTGCGCCTGTCGCTGGCCTCTGCCCTCGGGCGTGCCAAAGAGGTCGAGGCCGCCGCCCACGAGCTGCGCCGCATCGCCGAGATCAAGCCCGACCTGTGGCTGCCGCACTATCAGCTTGGCCGCATGCACATGAAGGCCGGTGAAAACGAGGCGGCGCGCGATGCGCTCAACCGTGCCGCCACCCTGGCGCCCGACCGCGTGCCGGTGCACCAGGCGCTGGGCCAGGTTCAGGCCGCGCTCGAGGAACACGCGCAGGCCGCGCGGTCCTTCGACCGGGCGGTGGCGCTCAAGCCCGACAACCCGCGCGCGGTGCTGCGGGCCGCCCAGGCGCGTGCGAAGACCGGGCGTACCAAGGAAGCGCTCGATCTGGTGATGCAGCTGGGCCCCAAGGCGCGCCGGTCGGGTTTCGTGCAAAAGGCGCTGGGCGACATCTACATGGGGATGGAGCGGTTCGAGGACGCGATCGACTGCTATCGCGCCGCGGTGCTCAACACGACCAAGCTGGCCGAGGCCGCGCCCGAACTGGTCAAGCTGGCCGAATCCCCGGTCCCCGAGGACAAGCCCGCCTTTGCCGAATTGCTGCGCGGAAAGCTGGTCGAAAACCTGTCCGCGCTCGCCGAGGGGCAGGAGGGCGGTCGCGGCGGTCTGCGTGCCCGCTTTGCCGCGCGTCGTCAGCAGATGGCGAGCTGAGGGTCCCTGGATGCCACGCAACCTCGTCCTGATTACCTATGACAGCTGCCGCTTCGATTCGGTCATGGCGGCGCAGGCCCCTGCGCTGCGCAAGCTGGGCGAAATCGAGAAACGCTATTCCTACGCCTCCTGGACCGCGCCGTCGCATTACACCTTCATGATGGGCCTGGTGCCGCACACGTCGCCGTCGCATGTCTACGCCTCCGAGGTCTACAAGGAAGATTTCGCCAAGTGGTCCGACCGGCTCGAGATCCCCGATCTCGCGTTCGAGACGTTCCTGCCGCAGCTTTCCCTGCCCGGCATGTTGCGGCAATACGGCTACCGCACGGTGGGGCGCGTCTCGATGCCGGTGCTGAACCCGCAGACGGTGATCTCGAACGCCTTCGACGACTACAAGCTGATGTCGAACCACAACGATTTCGCGGGCATGGTCGACGAGGTCAGCTTCTCGCGCGATCAGCCCAGCTTCCACTTCTTCAACCTCGGCGAAACGCATTACCCCTACATGCTCAAGGACGACGCGCTGCCGCATATCTCGGGCCTGCATGGGGTTGCCAAGACGCTGGCGGCGGGCGGCGATGCAGGCGGGCGCGGGGTCGGTGCCATGAGCGTCGAGGAGTTCTTCAGCGATGACGTGATGCGCGGTCTGCACCAGCAACAGATCCGCTGCGTCGAGTATCTCGACGGGCTGCTGGAGGCGCTGTACGAAAAGGCCCCCTCGAACACATGGTTCATGATCATGGGGGACCACGGCGAAGCCTTCGGAGAGCAGGGGTACTTCGGACACGGCCCGATCATGCACGAAAAGGTCTTTGAAGTGCCCTTCGTGGAAGGGCCACGGCCCCGGAAGGCACGCTTGATATGACGGGGGTTTTGCAGCGGTCGCGTGTCGTGTCGATCGCCGCAACAGACAAAGGGATGAAAGATGTCTGACAATGACGGAGACAAGCGCCGGGAAGCGCTTCAGCGATTGCGGGAACGTCGCGGGTCTGGCGAAGCCCCGCAGCAGCTCCTGCCGCAAGGCGGTGGTGGTGCAGGTGCGGGCGGCGGCGGCGAACGGCTGCGCAAGCTGCTGGCCGGTCGGCAGGGCGGTGCCGGTGGTGCCGGGGCAGGCGCTGGCGGTGCGGGCGGCGGCAAGCTGCGGCAATTGCTTCAGGCCCGCGCGGGCGGCGGTGCCGGTGGCGCAGGCGGCGGTGCCGGTGGTGGCCTCGGTGGTGGCGGTGGTCTCGGAGGGCGCGCTGGCGGTCTGGGCGGTGGTCTGGGCGGCGGCGCGGGCGCTGGCGGGGCCGGGGCCGGGGCCGGTGGCGCACAGGATCGCCCGCTTCTGCGCAAGCTTCTCGCCCAACGCGGCGGTGCGGGCAAGGGCGCGGGTCTCGGTGGCGGCGGTCTCGGTGGCGCTGCTGCCGGCGGGCGCGGCGGCGACAAGGCGGGCGCGGCCCGCGATCCCGAAAAACTTCGCGGCATCCTCGAAGACCGGATCGATAAGCTGCAGGCCCGGTTGCAGGCGCTCGATACAGCGCCCGCCGACGGCATCGAGGACGCGGAAACCATCGACACGCCCAATACCCCTCCGCCGCCGCCGGAAAAGTCCGGCAACAAGACCTGACCGGGGCAGGTACCGGAACGCGGGGCTGACCGCGCTCTGAACGAACTGGAGACTTTGCAATGGATAACGCCTTCGGCATCATCGTCCTGACACCGGCGGGCACCGGCGATCCGGCCCTCGCGGTTGCGGCACAGCGCGCGGGCCATCTCGGCGTGTTCAATGCAGAGCTTCCCCTGGCCGACGGCGCGCTCGAGGCCGGGCTCGACCACCTCGCGGCCAACACGCCGGCGGGCTGGGGCATCGCGATCCCGGATGCCGCCCGCGCGGTCGAACTGGCCGGGGCCTATCGCGACCGGGGCCTTGCCGCGGTGATCCTGCCTGCGGACGCGGCCTTCGCCGCCCCGACCGAGGTCGCGGCGCTGCGGGCCGCCGGGTTGGTCGTGCGCCTCGAGGCCATCGTCTGGGACGACCGCCTTGCGGGCCCCGTCGCCGCCGAGGGCGTGATCCTCAAGGGCCACGAGGCCGGGGGCCGTGTCGGCGAAGCGACCGCCTTCATCCTGTTGCAGAAGGCGCGCGCGGCGGGGGTCGCATCGATCTTCGTGCGCGGCGGCATCGGGATGCACTCCGCCGGGGCCGTGCGCGCAGGCGGCGCGGCGGGAATCGTGCTCGACGATCAATGCCTGATGCTGCGCGAAAGCGCGGCGTCGGACGCACTCGCGCCGGTGCTGGCGCGGATGACCGGCGGCGAGACGGTGCTGATCGAGGGCGCGGACGGCATGCGCTGGCGCGGCGTCGAGATGCCCGGCCAGAACACCGCCGCGACCCTGCGCAGCGCCATTGCCCAAGCCGATGCGCAGGCGCAAGGTGCCATTGCCGACGCCGCCTTCGGCTGGGACCTCGCCGCCGGGCACCTGGCCCCGATGGGGCAGGCCGCCGCCTTCGCGCCGGATCTCGCGCGCCGCTTCAGCGGTCTCGGGCGGCTTTGTGCGGCGCTTCTGAAACACAGCGCCGAGGCCGTGGCCCGCGCCGCCGATACCGACATTCTCGGCGCGGATTGCCCGCTCGCCGCCGATCACGGCACCACCTATCCCATCGTTCAGGGGCCGATGACGCGGGTGTCCGACGTCGCCCCCTTCGCCCAATCGGTGTCCGAAGGCGGCGCGCTGCCGATGATCGCGCTGGCGCTGATGCGTCCCGGTCAGGCCGACACGCTGCTGGCCGATGTCGCCCAACGGCTCCAGGGCAAGCCCTGGGGCGTCGGCCTTCTTGGCTTCGCGCCCTCGCAACTGGTCAAGGACCAGGTCGCCGTGGCGCTGAAACACGGGCCGTCCTTCGCGCTGATCGCGGGCGGGCGGCCGGATCAGGCCGTGGCACTCGAGGCGGATGGCATCCCCTCGTATCTGCACGTGCCGTCGCCGCGCCTGTTGTCGATGTTTCTTGAACAGGGCGCGCGCCGCTTTGTCTTTGAAGGTCGCGAATGCGGTGGCCATGTCGGCCCGATGTCGTCGCTGGTGCTCTGGGACAATATGGTCCGCACCCTCCTCGAAGAGGTGCCCGACGCCAGGACCGCGTCCGAGATCAGCGTGCTGTTCGCGGGCGGCATCCACGACGCCACCTCGGCGGCGATCGTCGGGGCCTTCGCAGCTCCATTGGCCGCGCGCGGCATCAAGGTCGGCGTGCTGATCGGCACGGCGTACCTCTTTACCGAAGAAGCGGTGCGCGACGGGGCCATCGCCGACACCTTCCAGCAGACCCTCGTGGACTGCACCGAAACCGTCACGCTGGAAACCGGCGCGGGCCATGCCAGCCGCGCCGCCCTGACCCCCTTCGCGGCAGAGTTCGCCGCCAGGCGTCGCGCGCTCGAGGCCGCGGGCACCGGTGCCGAGGACATGCGCGAAGAGCTGGAAAGCCTGACCCTCGGGCGTCTGCGGATCGCATCGAAGGCGACCGAACGGCAGGGCGACGACCTGCATGAGGTGTCCGTGGCGCGGCAGAAGGAAGAGGGCATGTACATGATCGGTCAGGTCGCGGCGCTGCGCGACGACTTGACCGATATCAAGGGGCTGCACCGGGCGATCTGCGAAGATGGGGCCGCCCTGATCAAATCCATTGCCGCCGAAGCGAACGCGCCCGAGATCATGCCCGCAACCGTCAGCCCCCCCGAGCCCGCCGATATCGCCATTGTCGGCATGTCGGCGCTGCTGCCCGGCGCGAACGACCTCAAGGCCTATTGGGAAAACCTGCTCGATGGCCGCAACGCCATCACCGAGATTCCGCGCCATCGCTGGGACTGGCGCATCTATTTCGACGAAGATCCCACCGCGAAAGACAAGATCTACTCGAAATGGGGCGGCTTCCTCGAGGACATGCCCTTCGACCCGATGCGCTACGGGGTGCCGCCGCGTGCGATCAAGGCGCTCGATCCGCTGCAACTGATGACGCTGGAGGTGGCGCGGCGCTGTCTTGACGATGCCGGTCTGACCGACACGTCCGGGGCCTCGGGTCCACGGCTCAGGACCTCGGTGATCCTCGGCGCGTCGGGCGGTGCGGGCGATGTCGGCGCGCAATACGCCGTGCGCTCGGAAATGCCGCGCTTCACCGGGGCGCTGGACGACCGGGCGGCGGGCTACCTGCCGGAATGGACCGAAGACAGCTTCGCGGGCATCCTGTTGAACGTGGCGGCAGGCCGCACCGCCAACCGGCTCGATTTCGGCGGCGTGAACTACACCATCGACGCCGCCTGCGCCTCGTCGCTCGCCGCGGTCTACCAGGGCGTGCTCGAGCTTGAGACCGGGCGTTCCGACATGGTGCTGGCGGGCGGCATCGACACCGTGCAGGGCCCGTTCGGCTACCTGTGCTTCTCCAAGACCCGCGCGCTTTCCCCGCGTGGTCGCTGCTCCTCGTTCGAGGCGGACGCCGACGGTATCGTCATTTCCGAGGGCCTCGCGATGATCGCGATGAAGCGGCTGGCCGATGCCGAACGCGACGGCGACCGCGTCTATGCGGTGATCAAGGGCGTCGGCGGCTCGTCGGACGGCAAGGCCAAGTCGATGACCGCGCCGCATCCCGACGGCCAGATCCGCGCGCTCAGCCGGGCCTATGACATGGCGGGCTACGGCCCCGAAACCGTCGGCCTGTTCGAGGCGCACGGCACCGGTACCGTCGTCGGCGACACCGCCGAAATGGAGACGGTGACCCGCCTTCTGACCGATGCCGGGGCCGCGCCGCGCTCTGCCGCCATCGGGTCGGTGAAGACCCAGATCGGCCACACCAAGGCCGCCGCGGGCATTGCCGGGCTGATCAAGGCCTCGCTCGCGTGTCATCACGGCGTGCTGCCGCCGCATGGCCGGATCGGCGCGCCCAACGACAAGCTGCTGGACGACGACCTGCCGCTATACCTCGTCGACCGTCCGCGCCCGTGGATCGTGCAGGACACGCCGCGCCGCGCCGGGGTCTCGGCCTTCGGCTTCGGCGGCACGAACTTTCACGTCACGCTTGAGGAACACGACGCCAAGCGCGCTATTCCCGCGCTGGAACCCGCCGCGCGCGACCGCTGGCCGCATGAATTGCTGGTCTGGCGCGGCACCTCGGCCAAGGCGGTGGCGAACCAGATCCGTACCCAGCTTGACCGTCTCGGCCAGGGCTGGGACCCGGCGCTTGCGGATCTTGCCCGGTCCTTGTGGGACGCGGCCCCGAAAAAGGGCCTGGCCGCGACGCTGGTGGTGTCCGATCCCGCGCAACTTGCGGCCAAGCTCGCCGGTCTTCTGACCGCGCTCGAGACCGGTGGCCCGGTGCCGCCGGGGGCAAGCTGGAACGCCGATCCGCGGCTGGCCGATGGCGGCAAGCTGGCGCTGATCTTCCCCGGTCAGGGCAGCCAGTATCCCGACATGATGGCCGATCTGGCCGTCCTCATGCCGCAGATGTCCCGCGCGCTCGGGGCGGCGGACCGCGCGCTTGGCGAAACCCTGAGCCGGTCGATCCTGCCCGAAGGCCTTTACGACGCCGACGCCCGGACCGAGGCCGCCCAGCGGCTGACCCGCACAGACATGGCGCAACCCGCGCTGGGCGCGGTCGAGGCCGGGCTCTGGCACATCCTGGCCGATGCCGGCGTCGAGGCACAGATGGCCGCCGGTCACAGCTATGGCGAATTTGTCGCCCTGCACGCGGCGGGTGCCATCGCCGAGGACGACCTCTACCGCGTCTCGCGCGCCCGTGGCCGCTTCATGGTCGAAGCGGGCGAGGGGGCCGATCTGGGCACCATGGCCGCCGTGCGCGCGCCCCGCGACCGGATCGAGGCGTTGATCGACGGCGTTGCGGATATCGTCATCGCCAACCATAACGCGCCCGAACAGAGCATCCTGTCGGGCACCCGCGCCGCCATCGACGCGGCGGGCAAGCGCGCCGAGGCCGAGGGCCTGTCCTTTACCGTCCTGCCTGTGGGTGCGGCCTTCCACTCGCCTATCGTGGCCCCCGCCGAAAAGCGGCTGGCAGCGTTCCTGTCCGATATGCCGGTCGCGGACCCGCGCTTCCCGGTCTATTCCAACACCACCGCGAAACCCTATGACGCGGGGGCCAAGGCCATCCGCACGACGCTGGCCCGCCAGTTGTCACGGCCGGTCGAGTTTCTGTCCGAGATCCGGGCGATGCATGCCGATGGCGCGCGGGTCTTCCTCAGCGTCGGCCCGAAAAGCGCCCATGCGGCGATGGTGCGCCAGTGCCTCGCGGGGCAGGACCACGTCGCCATCACCACCGACGACGAAGCGGGCGGCCTCAAGGGCCTGCTGGGCGCGCTGGGCGCGCTCTTGTCCGAAGGTGCCGCGCTCGATCTGGGGCTGCTCTTCAAGGGCCGCGATACGACCCCGGTGGCGCTCAAGGGCCCGATCGAGGCCCCGACGGTGCATGGCAAGAACATCTGGATGCTGAACGGCTCGGGCGCGCGGCAGGTCGGCAGCCCGCCGCTGCCGGTCCTGACCATCGAGGACATCGCCGCGCGGCAACTGGTCACCCCCACCACCGCCGCCGCCACCACCACTGCGGCGCAACCGCACGACCCCGCCGTGCAGGCGCAGGCACCTGCACCCGCCACCATGACGACCGGGCAGGCCGCCGGAACGGCTGCCCCCACCCGACCGCGAAAGGAGTCCCCAATGGACCACTCTCCACAGGATCTGTCTCAGAGCGAGGCGGTCCATCCCACCTACCCCTCCGACAGCGAGGGCATCATGGCCGGCTTCCAGGCCACCATGTCGCGCTTCCTCGAGACCCAGGAACGGGTGATGATGGCCAGCCTCGGCGCCTCTGCCGCGGCCCCGCAGCGCCCCGTTCGCGCCCCGGTCCGGCCGATGCCGCGTCCGGCCCCGCGCGCCATCGCACCGGCCCCGGCACCGCAGGCGGTCGCCGCCCCGGCACCGGCCCCCGTGCCGCCGCCGCAACCGTCACCGGCCCCCGCCGCGCAGGCCGCTGCCCCGGCCGCCGCTGCCCCGGCCGCTCCGGCACCTGCCGCCGCGCCCTCTGCCGGGCTCGACAGGGACGCCATCACCGCGCTCTTGCTTGAAATCGTCGAGGACCGCACCGGCTACCCTGCCGACATGCTCGGCATGGATCAGGGCATCGAGGCCGATCTCGGCATCGACTCGATCAAGCGCCTCGAGATTGTCGGCGCGCTGATCAAGGGCCTGCCCGAGGCCCAGGCCGCTGCTGCCGCTCCGGCGGGCGAGACGCTGAATGCCCAGAAGACGCTCGGGGCCATCGTCGATACGCTGGTGGAGCATCTGGAAAAAGAGGGCGCAGCGCTCCCTTTTGATCCCACCGGGGCGGAGAATGCGGACCAGACGACGGTCCGACCGCCCCGGTATGTCACGCGCGCCGAAGCCCAGCCGGGCCCGGCCGCGGGGACCCTGCCGAAAGGCACCTACCTGATCACCGAGGACGCGCGCGGCGTTGCGCGTCTTCTGGCCCGACGCATCACCGATGCCGGGGCCGTGGCGCAGGTCTTGCCCGCCGAGGCCGCGCTGTCCGAGGCATCGCCGCTGGCGGGGCTGGTGCATCTTGCCCCGCTCGATGCGCTGCCGGTCACGCTGGAGGCCGGGCCCGACGCGTGGCGCGCGGCACTCGCGCAATCCGAAAAGTCCGCCTATGCGCTGGTGCGCGCCCATGCCGCCGGTCTCAGGACCGGGCGCGTGGTACTGGCCTCGGCGATGGGCGGTCTCTTCGGACGCGACGGTGCCGCCGGGCTGATGCTGTCGGGCGGGGCCACCGGTCTGGCCAAATCCCTGCGCGAGGAATGGCCCGAAAGCCTGACCCGCGCCGTCGATCTCGACCCGTCGCTGTCGCCCGACACCATGGCGTCGCTCATCATGGCCGAACTATCCGCGCCGCATGCCCGGATCGAGGTCGGCTATCCCGGCGGCGTGCGCCACATCTTCCGCAGCGTCGCCGACACGGTGTCCGACCTTGCCGCCGTCGAGCTGCCGCAGGGCGCGCTGATCCTGGCCACCGGCGGCGCGCGTGGCATCACCGCCGAGGTGCTGCGCCCCTTCGCCCGGGCAGGCGCGCGGCTGGTGCTGGTCGGTCGATCGGCGCTGCCCGCCGATGAGGACCCCGCAACCGCACAGCTGACCGATCCGGGCGATCTGCGCCGCGCCCTGGCGCAGGCGGCGAAAGCCTCGGGCGCGGCGATCAAGCCCGCCGACATAGAACGTCAGCTCTCGGCGATCCTGCGCGACCGCGAAATTCGCGCCAACCTCGCCGACCTGCGGGCGCAGGGTGCCTCCGGGGTCGACTACCGGGTCTGCGACATGGCCGACCCCGCCGCCGTCGCGGCGCTTCTGGTCGAACTGGGCACGGTCCACGGCGTGATCCACGGCGCGGGCGTCATCGAGGACCGCCGCATCGAGGACAAGACCCCCGAAAGCTGGGACCGCGTGGTCGAAACCAAGGTCATCGGCGCGCTCGCCCTGGCCGCCGGGCTCGATGCCAACCCGCCCGCCTTCCTGGCGCTGTTCGGCTCTGTCGCCGGGCGCTACGGCAATTCTGGCCAGACCGACTATGCCACCGCCAACGAGGTGATGAACCGCCTCGCCGCCGCGCTTGCGGCGCGCTGGGATGCGACCCGCGTCACCGCCGTCAACTGGGGTCCGTGGGACGCCACCAAATTCGGCGCGGGCATGGTGTCGGACGCCGTCCGCCTGAAATTCGAGGCCCAGGGCGTGACCCTTGTCTCTGCCGAGGGCGGGGCGTCCGCCTTCTTCGACGAAATGCTGCGCGGCCCGGACACCGTCACCGAAGTGACCCTGGGCGCGGGCCCGTGGGAAACCCATGAAACCGACCGCGCAGGCGGCGATATGGTGGTCAGCCCGTCGCTGGTGCCCGCCGCCGATTGCGCCACGCCGCTGTTGCCCGATCCGCGCCCGCAACCCGCGCCCAAGGGCGGCACCGCCATTCCGCGAAGGCTCAGCGTTGCGGGCGACCCCTGGCTGGGCGATCATCGCATCGGCGACACGCCCGTGCTGCCGCTGGCCTGCGCGGCGGAACTCTGCGCAGAGGCGGCATCGGCGATCTGGCCCGACTGGCGCGTCGCGGGCCTGTCGGACCTGCGCGCCCTGTCCGGCCTGCGGCTGGAAGGCGACGCCGACCGCGACGTGCTGATCGTTGGCAATTCCGCCGAACACGGCGACCCCACCGGCTTTTCCGCCCGCGTCGATCTGAAATCCGCCGAGCCGCCGCAGCGCGGGCACTACCGCGCCTCCGCCATCCTGCGCCCCAAAGGCAGCAACGCGCCGCTTGACGGGGCCGAAGACCTTGCCCTCGATGTCATGCTGACCCGCGCCGCCGCGTCGCAGGTCTCGGCCCGCCGCGCCTATCGCGAAATGCTGTTCCACGGCCCGGCCTACCAATGCGTCAAGGAGATCGAGGGCCTCGATCAGGGCGGCGTCACCGCCCGCATCCACGCCAGCCCCGCCGGGGCCTTCGGCGCGGGCAACCGCTGGCTTGTCGATCCCGGCCTTCTCGATGCCGTGGCGCAACTGGCTTGGGTCTGGTCGCTTGCCACCCGCGAAGCCCCGGCGCTGCCGAACGCGATCCAGCGGCTGATCCCCATGGGCACCGGCACGCCCACGCGGATGATCCTGGCGATGCGCCCCGAGGCCTCCGCGCCGCAGGTACTGTGCGATGCGGTGATCGCCGACGACCAGGACCGCCCGGTCTTCCTGGTCGAAGGGCTGGAATGCACTTCCGATCCGGCGCTGGCCCGGTTCTGCGGCTACAAGGGCAACATCCTGCGCGATGTGACCGGAAATCCCCGCGCCGAGGCCGCCGAATGACCAAGACCCCACCGGCCAGCGGGGACATCGCCATTGTCGGCATGGCCGGCATGTTCCCCGGTGCCGAGACGATCCACCGCTTCTGGGCCAATATCTGCGCCAAGCTCGATTTTGTCGGCGCGCCGGCCCCCGAATGGGAGGCCGAGCGTTACCTGCACGGGCAGGGGCCGACGCATATTCCCACCGCGCGGGGCGGCTATCTGGGCGACAGCTTCGCCGCCGATCCCGCCGAGCTGGGGGTGATGCCGTCCTCGGTGGACGGGTCCGAGCCGGACCAGTTCCTTGCCCTCAAGATCGCCCGCGCGGCGCTGGCGGATTCGGGCTACCTCGATGCCGACCATGAACGCACCGGCGTCATCCTCGGCCATTCGACCTACCTGCACCGGGGCAATGCCGCCGTCGTGCAGCACGGTGTCGTGCTGGACCAGACGCGCGAACTTCTGGGCCAGCTGATGCCCTGGGCCGATGTCGCCACGCTCGACCGGGTGCGCGCCGAGATGGCCAGACGCCTGCCGCCCTTCAACGCCGATATCGCGCCCGGCCTCGTGCCCAACGTGATGTCGGGCCGGATCGCCAACCGGCTGAACCTGAACGGGCCGAACTACATCCTCGACGCGGCCTGTTCGTCGTCGCTGCTGGCGGTGCTCTCGGCGATGATCGAGCTGCGCGCGGGCCGCTCGGACATGATGCTCGCGGGCGGCGTCAACGCCTCGATCTCGGCCGAGGTCTACATGGTGTTCAACCAGTTGGGCGCGCTGTCGAAGAACGGCCATGTGCGCCCGTTTTCCGAAGGCGGCGACGGCACGCTTCTGGGCGAGGGGCTGGGCATTCTGGCACTCAAGCGCCGCGAAGACGCCGAGGCGGCGGGCGACCGCATCTACGCCATCCTCAAGGGCGCGGGCCAATCCAGCGACGGCAAGGGCTCGGGCCTGCTGGCCCCCCGCCTCGAGGGCGAGCAACTGGCGATCCGCCGCGCCATCGCCGATGCGGGCACCGAGGCCACGCCGCCGGGCCTGATCGAGGCGCACGGCACCGGCATCCCCCTGGGCGACAGGACCGAGATCGGCGCGCTGCACGGCATCTTCGGCGACCGCGCCGCCAACGGATTGCCCGGCATGGCCATCGGGTCGGTGAAGTCGATGATCGGCCATTGCATCCCGGCGGCGGGGGCGGCGGGCCTGATCAAGACCGCGCTGGCGCTCTATCACAAGACGCTGCCGCCGACCCTGTCGGACAAGCTGCGCGACGGGCTCGGGCTGGCCGAGACGCCGATCTACGTCAACACCGAAACCCGGCCCTGGATTTCTGCCCCCGGCACGCCGCGCCGCGCCGCGGTCAACGCCTTCGGCTTCGGCGGCGTCAATTCGCACGCCATCCTGCAAGAGGCCGCGCCCCGCGCCGAGGCCCGCTTCGGGGCGACGCCGACCCATTGGCGGCACGAACTGGTGCTGCTGGCCGCCGACCGCCGCGCCGATCTGGCCACCGCCGCGCGCCACCTGTCGGACCGGATGGCGGTCCATGCCGGTGCGGATCTGGCCCAGATCGCCCGGCATGCGGCGGTCACGCTGGGCACCGGTGCGCATCGCCTGGCCATCGTCGCCGAAAGCCGCGCCGATCTGGCCGACAAGCTGGCCAAGGCCGCCGACCGGCTCGAGGCGGGCAAGGGCACGTTCCGGCTGCGCTCGGGCGTCATCGCGTCAAGCAAACCGCTCGCGGGGAAGATGGCCTTCGTCTTCCCGGGCGAGGGCGCGCAATATCAGGGCATGTTGTCCGAGGTGCTGACCGCCTTCCCCGAGGCGCGGTCCTGGTTCGATTTCTGGGACGGGCTGTTTCCGGGTCGCGACACGCCGCCCTCGGCCTCGGTCTTCCCGCCGCCCACGACTCTGTCCGGCAACCTGCGCGACGCGCTGGCCGAAAAGCTGTTCGGGCTCGAGTTCGGGTCCGAATCCATGTTCATCGCGGCGCAGGCGCTGATGGGGGTGGCCGACCGCGTCGGTCTGGCCCCCGATCTGGTCGTCGGGCACTCCTCGGGCGAACACGCGGCGCTGGCCGCGGCGGGGGTCTTCGGGCCCACCGGCGATGCCGCCGACCGCGCCGAGTTTGCCGGTCGCATCCGGTCGCTGAACCGGCTCTACCAGGAAATCGAGGCCTCGGGCGGCATGGCCTCGGGCGCGCTTCTGACCGTGGGCGGCGTGCCGCGCGCGCGCATCCTGTCGCTGGTCGCCGCCGATCCCGACATTCACCTGGCCCTCGACAATTGTGAACATCAGGCGGTGCTCTACGGGCCGCGCGCCCGGATGGAGGCCGTCGCCGAAGAGCTGCGCCCCGAAGGCGGCATGACCGGCTTCCTGCCCTTCGACCGGCCCTATCACACGGCGCTGTTCGCCGATGTCGCGGCCAAGGTCGACCGTGTCTATGCCGACATGGATTTCCGCGCCGCGCGGCTGCCGGTTTATTCCTGCGCCACGGCGGCCCCCATGCCAGAAGCCCCGTCCGAGATCCGGGCCCTGGCCGCGCATCAGTGGCAGACCTGCGTCCGGTTTACCGAAACGGTAGAGCAACTTTATGCGGACGGGGTGCGGCTGTTCGTCGAGATCGGGCCATCCTCCAACCTCACGGGGTTTGTCGAGGATACGCTCAAGGGCCGCGATGCGCAGGCGGTCGCGCTCGATTCCCGCAGGCGCGGCGGGCTGTCCCACCTGTTGCAGGCCCTCGGGCGGATCTGGTGCACCGGTCGCGCGCTCGATCCGGCGGCGCTGTTTGCCGGGCGCGATCTCGAACCGCTCGACCTGGCCGCCGAACCGGCAAAGCGCCGCGCGCGCCATATCGACAATACCCTGCCGGTGATGCGCTTGCCCACCGACGTCGCCGCCGAGATCGCAAGCGCGTTGTCGGATCAGGCCGGGCGCGGCGGTTTTGTGCCGCCCGATGTCGCCGCCATGATCCGGCCCGCCGCCGCAGCACCCGCGCCAGCGCCCGGTCCGGCGCCCGCGGCCGCACCCGCCCCGACCCCATGGGCCGAGCCCTGCGCCACACCCGCGATGTCCGCCGACCCCGGCGTGATGCAGGGCCATTTCGACATCATGCAGCGGTTCCTCGACACCGCGGGCAACGTCACCTCGGTCGCGGTATCGGGCACCGGGGCCATGTCCGCGCCCGACGCAATGCCTGACGCCATGCCCGACGCAATGCCCGACCCCTCCGACTGGCAGCCGCCCTTGCTGCACCGGGTCGACACCGACGGCACACACCTGCGCGCGACCAGCGATTTCGACCCGCTCGGCGACCCGTTCATCGCGCAGCACACCTTCTACGCCGATGTCGTCTCCGACAGCGACCCCGAGTTGCAATCCCTGCCGGTGTTGCCGCTGGCGGTCAGCCTCGAGATGGTGCTCGAAGCCGCCGCCGCCCTGACCGGTCAGGTGCCCACCCGCCTCGAGAATGTGCGCGCCCGCGACTGGGTGGCGTTCGACGACGGCCCCGCGACGCTGACCACCGATGCCACCCTTCAGGACGACCGTGTCACGGTGCAGATCCGCCGTGGCGATGCGCTGCTGTTCGAGGCCGAGGCGGTGCTGACCGACGTCGACCTGCCGCCGCCCCTGCCGCCGCTTGTGCAGCCGCAACCGCCGGTCTGGTCGAACGACGCGCTCTACGGCACTGGCATGTTCCACGGGCCGCTGTTTCAAGGCGTCGAAGCGCTGCAGGCATGGGATGCCGGCGGTCTCGATGCGGGCCTGCGCGACATGCCGCTGGACGACTTCTTTGGTTACGGCGAGGCCCCCGAGGGACTGCTGATCAACCCCGCGCTGCTTGACCAGGTGGGCCATGTCACCGCCTTCTGGATCGCCCAGGGCTGGGGCACGGATTTCAGTTCCTTCCCCTCCAGCATCGCCCGGATCGACCTGCCGGATGCCCGCATCGAGGCCACCTCGGGCGCGCGCATCTGCGGTCGGCTGGGCTTTCGCGACAACGAGGATCGTTCCGTCCCGGACCCCGCCCATGCCCGGTTTCTCGAAGGCGACTTCGATGCCATCGGCCCGGACGGCGCGCGCCTGCTGTCCGTGCGCGGCTGGCGCGACCGCTTCTTCGACGTGCCGCACAGCTTCTACGAAGCCCGCTACCGCCCGCGCGCGGCGTGGTACGGCGTCGATGCCGCCGCCCTCTTTCCGCAGGCTCCGGCGGATGTCCGGCTCTGGTCGGTTCCGGCCTTCCCGCGCGGATTTCTCGATGACGCGGGCAGCATCTGGACCCGTGTGCTGGCGGCGACCATCCTGTCCCGGGCGGAACGGGACACCTTCGCGGGCCTTGTGGGCAAGCGTCGCCGCGACTGGCTGATGGGCCGCATCGCGCTCAAGGAAGTGGTGCGCGCGCATATCCAGGAGACCGAGGGTCTGGCGCTCCTGCCCGCCGATATCGAAATCGCCAACGACGCCGCGGGCCGCCCCTTCGTGCTGGCTGACCGTCCGGCGGCGCTGGGCGTGGCCGCCCCCATGCCCGAGGTCAGCCTGTCCCATGCCGGGGGGGCCGCACTGGCCGCCGCCGTGCCCGCCGGTCGCCGCATCGGCATCGACATGGAGACCGCGGGCAGCGTGGCCTCCGACCTGCTCGCCGACGGTGCCTTCGACGCCGAGGAGTTGAGCCGTCTGGGCATCAACGGCAGCCTCGGGCCGGACAGCGCCGAGAAGCTGCTGTCGGGCTGGTGCGCCAAGGAGGCCACCGCCAAGATGCTGGGCGAGGGGCTGACCGGCCGTCCAAAGGCCTTCGTGCTCAGCCAGATCGACGCGACCCGCGACAACGCGCAGGTCACCCCCCCCTCGGGCGAGCCGGTGCGCGTGACCCTGGCCCGGTCCGGCGACAACGTGATGGCGCTTGCTATCGGATAACGCAGGCAGGATATGGCTTAATCCGGGCCGGGTGTCGTAGACAGGTCTCGCGGTGCTTGATACGCCTTGGCGCAACCGCTGCGCGAACGCCTCGTCCGTTCGGGCCCCGGACGGTCCGGGGCTTGCCGCACGCAGACCCCGACACAGCCCGGCCCGATACAGCCCGGAACGACACAGCCCGGACCCGACACAGCCCGGCCCCGATACAGCCCGACCAGCCAACCGGCCGGGCATTGAACAGAATGAGGAATGGATCGACCATGTTTGCAATTCGTCTCACCGGAGTGATGATCGTGGCGCTGCTGGCGGCGGTCGCCTGCGCCAACACCGCGCCCACCACCGCCTCCAGCGATGCCGATCTCGCCACCGGCGAGGCCCCGTCGACCCTGCGCGAACGGATCGCCGAACGCCGGGCGGCGCGCAATGGCGACCAGCCGGTGGGCGCGTCGGTCGACGGCTTGCAGCAATTCTCGTTCTCGTTTCAGGGCCGCGAACGGTCCTATTTCGTCGATCCCGCCACGACGGGCAGCGGGCGGCCCGCGGTGCTGGTCTTCCATGGCGGCGAAGGCGATGGCCGGAAGGCGCAGCAGGTGTCCGACCTGACCAGCTATGCCCGCCAGCAGGGCTTTACGGCGGTGTTCCCGAACTCGCCCGGGCAACAGTGGAATGACGGGCGCGCGACCACCGCTTCGGGGATCGACGATGTGGGCTACACCCGTGCGCTGGTCTCGGATCTGCGGACCCGCTTTGGCACCGATACCTCCCGCGTCTTCGCCAGCGGCATCTCCAATGGCGGCATGTTCGTGCAGCGTCTGGCCTGCGATGCGCCCGACCTCTTCCGCGCCTATGCGGTGGTCGCGGCCAACATGCCCGCTGATCTGTCGGGCCGCTGCCGCACCGGCCAGCCGCAGCCGATGATCTTCTTCAACGGTACCGACGATCGCCTGATGCCCTTCGGCGGCGGCGCCATCCCGACCTCGCGCCTGATGGGGCTCGGCGTCGGCGGCAACGTGCTGTCCAACGTCCAGACCCGCGACTTCTGGGCCGGCGCCAACAGCTGCGGCGCGCCCACCTCGACCCCGCAGGAAGACCGCGTGAACGACGACACCCGCCTGCAACTGATCCGCTACGAATGCGCAAGCGGCGCGTCGCTGCGGTTCTACCTGATCGAGGGCGGCGGTCACACCTGGCCCGACTCCAGCGTCGGAGGCAGCCGCCTGGCCGGTACGGTCAGCCGTGAAATCAGCGCCACCAGCGCCATGTTGTCCTTCTTCCGCGGATACGGCCTGTAAGCGCCATGACGCAGCCAGCCCCCGTTATCGTCCTGGCAGCGCCCGGTGCCGGCGGGCAGGTGGTGGCGTCGGCGCTGGGTCGCAACGCCGCGGCCTTCGATCTGCCGGTGCTCAACGCCGAGCTGGAAGACACCATCTACGCCATGGTCTTCGAGATGCAGGGGGTGCGCGCGGCGCAGTTGCACGGCACCTTGCGGGCGCTGGCCTATCTGCTCTCGGGCGAGCAGAGCCTGCATTCGGTTGACATGGCGCGCCGCTGGCTGATGCGCCGCCTGCACCTGTCGAGCGCCGAGCTGGCGCACTGGGTCTGCGCCCGCCTGTCCCCGCGCCGCGCCATCGTTCCGGTGGCCTCCGGTCTGTTCAGCGAAACCGCCCGCAACCGGCTGGCCGAAATCTATCGCGGTGCCGACCTGCTGATCGTAACCCGCGACCCCGCATCCCACGAGGCCGCGGTCATGTCCGACCACGCGGGCGCCGCGGCGACCTTGCTGGGGGCCTATGACACGGCAGAGCCGGGGGCGGCGCTTCCCGATCCGGCGCGCCTGCGGTCGATGGCCGAAGACGGGATGGAGCATCTGCTCGGATCGATGCCCGACAGCCCGGTGCACCACGTGCATTTCGACGATCTGCTCCGCGATCCCGAGGCGGAATTGCGCCGTCTTGCCAAGGCGTTGGCGTTGCCCCACGACCCGGCGCAACTGGCGCGCATGCGGCATCCCGAACGCTCGCCCTTTGCCACCGTCGGACCCTACGGCGCACATGGGCGCGGCGATATTCACCCCCTCGGGGATCAGCTCCGCGCGGCGCACGCCCCGGCCTGAGGCCGCGCCGGTTGCGTGCCGCAACAGGGCTCCGCCCAGCCCGACGCCGCCTGCGCGCTCCGAAACCGACCGCTCCGGATCAGACCGCTCAGGTCCCGCGCAGGATGGTGAAGCCGTTGGTTTCCGTCGCCATCTGCTGCTTGACCGGGTCCGAGTTGCGGCTGAGGATCTGCAATAGCTTGGCGTGGACCGTGGTGCCCATGAACAGCCCCTCGGGTGTCGTGGCAAGCGATCTGAGCCCGGTCTGCGACACATGCCCGAGCGCGTCCTTGATGACCCGCTCCCACTCGGTCCCGTCGGTCGTCCGCCACAGCTGGTAGCCGCCGCGCAGCGCCTGGCCGCGGGCGTTCAGCGCGTAGTCGAAGGGCTGCCAGTGGTGCGTGCCGACGTAGAGCGCGCCTTCATGCACCTCCATGCACCAGATCACCGAATTATACGGATCGTCCCAGCCCGGCCCCATCGCCGACAGCGGCACCTTCAGCCCTTCGGGGGTGCAGCGCGGCTCTCCGAACAGCACATCCCAGGTGCCGTCCTCGTAGACCCGCAGCAGTTCCGCCGCGGCGGGGCCGACATTGTTCTCGCGGTCCTCGCCCAAGCCGGGAATGCCGCCGCCGACATACAGATCGCCGTCGAACTCGGCCAGTGTCGCGACCGAGTGGTTGTGGTTGAAGCGCCATGCGCCGTCGACCATGACGCGGTCCCACTTGAACGGCGGCGCGCCTTCGCCATCGGTGCGCCACAGCTGAAAGCCGCGTTTCGCCGAGGCGGTGCCCGCGTAGAGATATCCGTGCGCCTTGCCCAGCGCGAAGATCGCCTCGTTGACCGGGTCGTCGAAACCCAGCGTGCAGGCCGCCTGCCAGCTGTCCGGACCGGCATTGGGGTCGCGGCTGCAATAGACCATCGTTTCGGTCTCGGGCGGGAAGTTCAGATCCGCCCGCTCGGCCGAGGTGATGCCCGCGGGCGCGGTGAACATCCAGCCCTTGAACGGGGTCAGCCCCCGGAACGACAGGATGGTGTCGTCGTGCAACCCGTCGGTGACCACCGGCGCGAAGTCGATGCCGTCTTCCGACCGCAGAATGCCGCCGCCGAAGACCGACATGGTCCCGGCGTAAAGGCAGGGATGCGGGTCGCTTTCGCCCTGGTAGATCGCGAAGGACCGCACCCCGAACGAATCCGCAAGGACCGCGGGGCTGGTCTTGATGCCATACTCGGCCGACCGCGCCTGGTGGCGGGCCACACTGACCGCGTCGGTGTCGCGGGCGGGGGCCTCGTAGACGGTCTGCCATTCGCCGGTCGCGGGATTGTGGCGCAGGATGCGGGCGCAATCCTCGGGGCCGCTGCCGCGCGGCGTGGTGACGCCCAGATACAGCCAGTCGTTGTACCAGATCAGCGCATGCGCCAGCGTCGAGGCCTCGTGGCCCAGTCCGCGATTGGCAATCGTCTTGAAGGAGATCGGCGGCATTGGCTTGGTCATGTCAGTCATCCGTATCCGAATTGCCGGGCAAGCTTGATCGTCTCGGGCGACAGGGTGCTGCCGTCGTCGCGCCAGGGGGCGGGCATCTCGACGTCCGGCTCCTGGATGTTCTGCAGGCGCGACATGTCGAGGACCGGGTTCTTGAGGAAGTTGGGGTCGTTGCCATAGCGTGCCGAAGGCGGCCCGATACAGGCAAAGGGCGAGTTCTCGGGATGCATCATCTCTTCGATGGCCTTGGCATCCGCGGCGATGCCCAGCCAGTCGCAGATCTGTCCGAGGTATTTCTCGGGATCGCTCAGCAGCATCTCGGCCTTGACCCTCAGGCACTGGCCCACCGGCAATTTGGCGGTGAAATTGGTGATGTTCTGATGACCGCGCAGCCATGACGTCTCGGGGTCGAGCTTGCGCCGGGTCTGCATCTTCTCGCCGGTGACATTGCCCGACTGGATGTCGTTGCGCAGCGACATCGCCGATTTGCCGGTGGTGATCGGATGCCGCGTCAGGTGCAGGTAGGACGCGCGCGGAAAGATCCGCGCCAGCCGCTGCAGGTTCTCGGGCCGCATCACCGTCAGCGGGCTCTTGTCAAAAAGCGCGCGGTCGCCGACCTGGTCCTGCAGATGCGCAAAAAGCTCCGCCACGGTCCAGTGGGCGTGCTCCATCAGCCAGCTGCGGGCGCGGATCACCGCCTCTTCGGACTGTTCCTGTTCATGCAGTTCCGCCAGCAGCCGCAGCAGACCGGCAAGTCCGAAGGCCAGCGGCCCCTTCAGGCTTTGCAACACGGCGCCGACCGTATCCACGTGCGAAATGCTCAACTCGGGCATGCCGTAGATTTCCGGGTGCTGGCCGATCATGCCGCCGATCAGCGACGTGTAGGAGCGCCCCGGCGCGATCAGGAAAAGGGGTTCAGGCATTCAATGGTTCCAATACGATAACCGATGAAATGGGCGACTTGTCCGGGTTGATAGTCTTCGCGCGAAGACGCTGGCAACCGCTTTTTGTGCGGCAATGCGCAGCGGCAGGGCGGTCGGCCATGCGCTCAGTCATCCTGATCCCCCCCGGCGTCGGCTTCGTCGCGGGGCGGCGCATTGCTGGTCCGCACCCGGTCGAGCAGCGCCCGCTCTTCCTCCATCAGTGCCAGGATCGACCGCATCATCTCGATCTTGTAGTCGAGGTCGCGCTTGCGGTCCTGCAAGGTGTCGTCATCGTCCGAAACCTCGACCGCCATCTCCGCCAGATCTAGGAACGCCGGTGTGGTCAGAAACTCCTGCACGTGACGCAACCGCGTGGCGCGCTCTTCCTGTTCGCGCAAAAGCTGTGCGATATCCTGACCAAGAGCGATCGCAGCGTCTGTGTTTTCTGAATCGCTCATGATACCAGTGCAAAATTAGTGGTCTTTCGTAGCAGAGGCCGTCGCCGATGCAAGGCTGTGCGCCATATTTCCGGGCCACAGACGCCCGGGGTCTGGTGTCTTGGGCATCGAGTGTCTATTTGAGTTGCTGCTGTGCAGCAAGAATTTGAAGTCGAAATGGAGCGTCCCGTGTCCTCGAGCGTCCTCATGATTGGCCTTGACGGGGCCACCTTTACCCTACTCAAGCCCTTGTCCGAGGCAGGCAAGCTGCCGTTTCTCACCAGCCTGATCCGCAACGGCACGGTGGCGCAGCTGATGTCGACGCGCAATCCGCTGACCCCGCCCGCCTGGACCTCGATGACCACGGGCGTCAGTCCCGAAACCCACGGAATCTACGATTTCCTGCGCCCGGCCTTTCTCGATGACGGCGGCGTCTTCCTCAAGATCAACGACCGCCGCGACAACCACGCCGAGACGGTCTTTTCCATGGCCAATCGCGGCGGCAAGCGGGCGACCGCGCTCAATTTCTTCGGCTTCTATCCCGCGCCCGAGATCGACGGCTACGTGGCCTCGGGTTTCGTGCCGTGGAAACACCTGCGCGGCGGCATCCGCCCGACGACGTTCTTCGACGAGTTGCGCGCCTCGAAAGACTTCGACTACCGCGACCTCGGCATGGATATCGGCGAGGAAAAGAAGGTCGTCCAGGGGCTCGACGCCGACGAGCACGAGGAATGGATCGAGTTGCAGAACGTCCGCGACAAGGCCTGGACCGACGTCATGTGCAAGATCCTGACCGAGGACCCGACCGACCTTGCCGCCATCGTTCTGGACGGCCCCGACAAGGTGCAGCACCTGTTCTGGCGCTACATGGACCCCGACTGCTATTCCGGCGAGCCGGGCGAACACACCGACAAGGTGCATCGCCTCGTCACCGACTTCTACGTGCGCATGGACGACAACATCCGCCGCATGGTCGAGGCGGCGGGCCCCGATACCAACGTCATCCTGACCTCGGATCACGGCTTCGGACCCACCGACGAGATTGTTTACATCAACCAGTGGCTTGCCGACAAAGGCTACCTGCACTGGCGCGATGGCGGCCATGGCTACGGGCGCGCGCAACTGGCCGCCGACAAGCTCAAGGATCATCAGGCGATGATCGACTGGAAGCGCACCACCGCCTTCTGCCCGACGCCGTCGTCGAACGCGATCTTCCTCAAGCCCGACAATGGCGACGGCACCGGCGTGACGCCGGACAATTACATGGATGTGGCGCTGAAACTGCGCGCCGAACTGCTCGACTGGAAAGACGCCGACGGCAAGCCGGTGCTGGCCGGGCTCGACATGAACAAGATGCGCGGCACCCCCTTCGTGGAGCCGTGCCCCGACATGACGCTCAAGCTGCGCGATGGCGGCTTCGTGTCGATCATCGCCTCGGATGCCACCGTCAAGCCGCGCGATCTGGTCGACGGCACCCACCGCCCCGAAGGCATCTTCATCGGCCACGGCCCCGCTTTCCGGCAGGATGAACAGGTCGATGCGCTGTCCCTGCTCGATATCGCGCCCTTGATGCTGACGCTTCTGGGCCTGCCGGTGCCCAAGAACCTTGAAGGCCGCGTGCCGACCGAGGCGCTGGTGCCCGGCATCACCGGCACCAAATCCGGCATCACGAAAACCGCCGACGCGTCGGGCGAAGACCGCGCCGAACCCAGCGCGGAAGAGCGCGAGGCGCTGCTGCGGCAGATGAAGCAGCTCGGCTACATGGACTGACGAGCGGCCCGGATGACAACCCTCACCCTGCCGCATGTCGCGCTGAACTATCAGCTGATCGGGGTCGATCCGGCGACGTCTCCGACCCCGATCGTGATGATTCACGGGCTGGGGGCGAACCTGTCCTTCTGGTTTCTCGGCGCGGTGCGCTATCTGGGCCGCGACCGCGCGCTGCTCTTGCCCGACCTGCGCGGCCACGGCGCAAGCTCGATGCCGGATCGCGGCTACGGGCTGGACCAGATGGCGCGCGACATGTTCGCGGTGATGGATGCCGCCGGGATCGACCGTGCGCATCTGGTGGGTCACAGCCATGGCGCGCGGGTGGCCATCGTCATGGCGCAGCAGCAGCCCGACCGCTTCGCCAGCCTGACCATCGCCGACACCCAGCTGCGCGAATTGCAACCGGCGATGCGCCTGCGCGACTGGGCGCATTGGCCGGTGTGGAAAAAGCAGCTTGCCGCCGAGGGCGTGACCAGCTTCCCCGACGAAGAGTCCGAGATCGACTTCCGCCTGCTCGCCTCGCTTGGTCCGCGCGGCGGCGCGGCCTTGGCCAGTGGCAACCTTGCCGAACGTGGGCCCCGGGCCCGCGCGGCGCGTGCGGCGGGTCCCGGCGGGGCTGGCGGAGGACGCAGGCGCGGCATCAACCTGCGCTCGCGGCAAATGGGCGCTCGGGGCGCGGCGCGCTGGCAGGAACTGGTCTCGCACACCACCGTCTCGCATGATCTCGAGGATGAAAGCGCCGTCGCCATCGACCGGCTGTCCGAACTCGCGCTGCCGGTGCTGTTGATCTACGGCGCGCAATCGCATTGCCTGCCCACCTCCGATGCGCTGCTGCAACGCCTGCCGGGCGCGCGCCGCATCGTGGTGCCGGGGGCGGGGCATTTCTTTCCCATCGTCAAGCCGCGTCTCTTTGCCCGCGCGCTGGCGACCTTTCTGGCCGGCGTCGACAGCCCGGGCCTTGCCGCCCGCCGCCGCGATGCCGCGCGCCGCCTGGGCCGCCCCGGTCTGCGCGCCGCCCTGAAGCGGAGGGGCGCATGACCCGCGATCCGCACCGCGTCGCCGTCGTCACCGGGGCCACCAGCGGCATCGGCCGTGCGATGGCGCTGGAATTTGCCCGCCGGGGTTACCGCGTGCTGGGCGTAGGCCGTGCGCCGGACAAGCTGCGCGCGCTGCAAGCCGATCTCGACGCCGCGGGCCCGGGCATTGCCCACGCCGCCCTTGCGCTCGATGTGGCCGACCCCGCCGCCATGGCCGACCTCGCGGACCGTCTGCAAACCATCGGGCGCTGCGACGTTCTGGTTGCCTCGGCGGTGCTGGGCCGTGAAGGGCAGGGGGCCTTGCCGCCCCGCACCCGCGATCTGACGCTGGCCGAGTGGCAGCAGGCCATCGACGTCAACCTGCACGGCGTGTTTCTGGCGACGCAGGCCGCGCTGCCGCTGATGCGCGCCGCCGGGGATGGCGACGTGATCCACGTGTCCTCCTCGACCACGCCGCACGGGCTGCGCGGCACGCCGCTGGCCCCGGCCTATTGCGCCACCAAGTTCGCGCTCGCCGCGCTGGGCCGCGAGATGGGCCGCGAACTGGCCGAAGACGGCATCCGCCTGCGCACGGTCTTTCCGGGCGCGGTCGATACCCCGCTGATCGCCGATACGTTGCTTGATGGCGCGTTCGGCGGCAGGATGACGCCCGAAAGCTTCGCCACCGCGCTGATCGGCCTGACCGAGCTTTGCCGCGAGATGGACGTGACCGACCCGCACCTTCTGCCGATGCCGACGCGCAAGGACAGGACCTGACAGGAGACATGAGCATGACCGACACCCTGACAGGGAAATCCGCCATCGTGACCGGCGCCGCGGGCGGCATCGGGGCCGCGGTGGCGCGCAAGCTGGCTGGCGAAGGCGCGCATGTGCTGCTGGTCGACCGCGACGCGGACGGCATCGCGGCACTGGCCGCCGATCTGGGCGACACAGCCACCGCCTTCGCCGCCGACATCACCTCCGAGGCAGACATGGCCGCCATGGCCGAGGCCGCGCTGGCCCCGACGGGCCGCATCGACATCCTTGTCGCCGCCGCCGGTATCCTGCGCGTGGGCGGCAGCCTGAAACCCGTGGCCGACACCACATTCGACGAATGGAAGACGGTGATCGACGTCAACCTCACCGGCACGTTCCTGTCGAACCGCGCGGTGCTGGCCGCGATGCTGGCCCAGAAGGAAGGCGATATCGTCAACGTCTCGTCGGTGTCGGGCAAGCAGGGCCGCGCCTTCGACGGGCCTTATGCCAGTTCGAAGTTCGGCATTGTCGGGTTGTCCGAAAGCCTCGCCGAAGAGGTCCAGCGCGAAGGCGTGCGGGTGCAGACGGTGCTGCCCGACGCGGTCGATACCGGCCTCTGGGACCAGTCCGGCACCGCCGCGCTGAAACCGCGCCACATGCTGACGCCCGAAAGGGTCGCGGCCTTCGTGCACTACCTCGTGACCCTGCCGCGCGACGCCTTCCTTCTCAACTCCGTGCTGTCGCCGATCCCGATGCGCAAACGCCGCGGCAACCCCCCCGCATGACCGCCCCCCTCCGCGCCCCCGCGATCCCGCCCAAGGGCCTGTCGCTGCGCAATTTCAGCCGCGTCGGCGAGGGCGGTCTGGGCGACGGTCACAACAATTACGCGCATTCCATGGCCTGGTTCAAAGGCCGCCTCTACCTGGGCACCACACGGTCCAACATGTGCATGCTGCGCTTCCAGTCGGCCTTTGCGAAACTGCCGCTGACGATCTGGCCGGTGGACTGCCCCGATACGATGGACGGGCTCTACAAGCTCGATCGCCGCTCGCAGATCTGGGCCTTCGATCCCGTCACCGGAAAGTGGGACATGACCTTCCGCGCCCCCATGGTCGACGGGCTCGACGGCAGGCCCGTCCCGCGCGAGATCGGTTACCGCTCCATGGCGGTGTATCAGGGCCCGACCGACCCCGAACCGGCGCTTTACGTGTCGGCCTGGGCCCCGGGGCGCGCGCCGGGCGGGCTGATCCTGCGCAGCTATGACGGCACCCGCTTCGATCCGGTGACCCCGTACGGCGTCATCGACCCGCCGTTTTCGGTGACCCGCAGCCTGACCACCTTTCGCGGTGCCATGCACTTTGCCCCGACCGCGCAGCGCGGCACCACCGGCGGGCAGCAGAACGCCACCGACATGCCGCTGATCTACGGCTCCGCCACCCCCGAGGCCGGCGACTGGCAGACCGTCAATCCGCCCGGCTTCGACGATCCGGGCAACAAGGGCATCTTCAGCCTCGCCGTGGCCAATGACCAGCTTTACGCCGGCACGCTCAACCTTGACGGATTGCAGGTCTGGGCCACCGACGGCACCCCCGCCGACGCCGCCCTCGGGCCCTATCCCTACCGCTGGCGCAAGGTGATCGACCGGGGCGCGGGGCGCGGGCCGCTCAACCAGGCGGTGGCCTGCATGACCGCGTTCAACGGCGCGCTCTATGTCGGCACCGGCATCCAGGGTGGCGGCCTCGACCGGGTCAACAACGTCGGCCCCGCCGCCGCCGAGGTGCTGCGCATCAATGCCGACGACAGCGTCGACGTCATCGTCGGCGACCGCGACGACGACGGGCGCGCGCCGCTTTCCGGGCTCAAGGCGGGGTTCGGCAATTTCTTCAACGGCTACATGTGGTCGATGGGCGTGCATGACGGCTGGCTTTATTGCGGCAGCTACGACTGGTCGGTCACCCTGCGCTGGGCGATCTACGAACAGGCCCCGCGCATGGTGCGCGGCCTGCTGGACCGGGTCGGGGCCGAAACCATCGTCGAGAACGAGGGCGGGGCCGACCTCTGGCGCAGCGCCGATGGCGAAAACTGGATGCCGGTGACCCGTCGCGGCTTCGACAACCCGTATAACTGGGGGATCCGCAACCTTGTCTCGACGCCCTCGGGGCTGTTCGTGGGCACCGCAAACGTCTTCGGTCCGCGCGTCGCCGTGCGCGATGACGCCAAGCCCGACGGCTGGGCCTATGCCGACAATCCGCGTGGCGGGCTCGAGGTCTGGCTCGGCCAGCCGAACGCACCCGCCGGGACCGGCTGACTTGGCCCGGCGCGGATCGTCCGGTGGCACCGGCACATCAGCCACGCCCAAGCCGCGCGCGGTGCGGATCAAGACGCGCTACGGCAAGCGCGACCTCTGCCTGCCGCCGCTGGCCCGTGTCGGCGCGCCCGCCGCATCGCTGATCCTCGGGTTTCATGGCGGCAACGGCACCGCGCGGGCCTTTGCCGAACGCTCGGGCCTTTGCGGCGCGATCCATTCCTTCGGCCACGACATCGCCTTTCCGCAGGCCCTCAAGCACTGGTCCGACGGCCGCCCGCCGCTGGAGCCGGGCTGGCCCGCCGACCGCAGCTTCGTCGAGGCGCTGCATGCCGCCAGCCGCGAGGCGCTGGGCCTCGACACAGTGCCGCTGGCGCTGATCGGGTCATCCAACGGCGCGATGTTCGCGCAGCGCTACGCCATCGAGGCGCGCGACAAGCCCGTGATCACCGTCGCCGTCGCCTCGGCCCTGCCCGAAGCTGTGGCGACCGGCGCGACCCTCGGTGCGCCGACGCCGGTGATGCTGATCCAGGGCGAGGCCGACCCGATCATCCCCTGGAAGGGCGGCGAGGTTCTCGATATCGGCGGCATGACCGTCAAGGGCCGCCTGCTGTCGGTCGATGACACCGTCGCCTTCTGGCAGCGACACAACCGCGTCTCCGGCGCGCCGCGCCAGCAACGGTTCCGCATCGGCGGCAAGTCCGCCAACGTGCATTACTGGGCCGGTGGTCCGGACGGCGCGGATGTCTGGCTTGTCATCATCGAGGGCGGCGGGCACCGTCTGCTCGATGGCGATCCCAGACCGTTTCTGCCAGGCACACTTGAAGAGTTCATTGCCCGCACGGTCCTGTGGTACGTGGACCCGGAACGGCTTAGCGCCGCAGTTGACGCAGAATAATCAGACGGAGATTCCCATGACGCCGGGCGACACCTCATACGAGACCTATGCCGAGGACGAGAATTACATCGCGGTCAACCGCGAGATGATCGCGGCCATCGACCTTGACGCGGTGACGCGCGTCGCCGATCTGGCCTGCGGCACCGGTCTGCTGTCGCGGCTGCTGATCGGTCGCAAGCCCGACCTTGCGATCTGCGGCATCGACCTTGACCCGGTGCAGGTGGATCTGGCCACGCGCGGCCTGACCGCCGACAACGTGCCCCTGCACGGCACACTCGACGCCTGGCGCGCCGCCGCCCGCGCGGGGCAGGGCGGGGCGCATCTGCGGGTGGCCTCGGCGATGGAACTGCCGCTTGATGACGCCGAGGTCGACCTCGTGGTGATCGGCAACGCGATCCACATGATGCCCGACCGCACCGCCTTTCTTGCCGAAGTGGCGCGGGTGCTGCGCCCCGGCGGCACCTTCGTGTTCAACTCGGTCTTCTACACCGGCACCTTCGTCGAGGGCACCGAGGCGGTGTTCACCGAGATGATGAAGGAAGCCGTGATCGCCATGAACGAGATCAACGCGGCGCGCCGCGCGGCGGGCGAAAAACCCGTGCCCCGCAAACGCGGGACTGTCGGGCGGGCCTTTCGCCAGACCGACTGGCTGACCCAGGACGGATGGTGCGACGCCGCGCGCGACGCGGGCTTCCGGATCGACGACGCGCATCAGACCGTGATGCCGATCACCGAAGACGGCCTCGCGGCGATCGGCGGCTATGGCGGTCTTGCCGAAGTCCTGATGAGCGGCTATCCGGTCGACATCGCCAGCCAATGCATGCAAGACGGGGTTCATCGGGCGTTCCGCAACCTGAATATCACCGAAGTGCCTCGGAACTGGTTGCAGGTCGCGGCCACGCGCCTGTCCTGACGACAAGAGACGCGCTACGACGGAGTACGGAATGAAAGACGATGCGACCGAAGCCCTGCAAAGCGCCGTGATCACGGTGTTGCAGGAAACCACCCAGGATTGGGACCTCGAGATCGAGGAAGAGATCGGCCCGGAGACGACCCTGATCGAAGAGCTGCAATTCGAATCGATTGACGTGGTGCAGTTCTGCGTCGCGCTCGAACAGAAGCTCGGCACCAAGGGCCTGCCCTTCGAGAAGTTGTTCATCCAGGACGGTGCTTACGTCGATGACGTAACCGTCGGGGATGTCGTGAATTTCCTGCAGGCCGAACACAAGCCTGCCTGAGACGACCTCCCAAGTTCGTTGACTTGGCGTCAACGTTAATAAAGAGTTAAGGTCTATTTAAGCTATTTTAAATGGACCTGCGTCATGAACGCGTCATCCAATGCGGCTTCGGCACCTGCGACCCATTTCTTCGATGTCTCGGGTGCCGCCGAAACCCTGATCTTCGCACCGCCCGATCTGGCGCCGGTGACGAAGCTCGGTGCGATTCCGACCACCAAGGGCATGTCCCCGAAGATGATCGTGTCGCGGATGCAGGACCATATCATCGAAACATCCGATGGCGATCTGCACCTGATGGTGAACATGGGGCTCGGGCAGGGCACCGTGATCATGACCAGCACCGATTCCGGTGTGACCTGGGAACGCTCCATGCTGATCGGCCAGCACGGCATCGGCAGCAGCGCCGATATCCGGATGGTCCTTGATGGCGACACGGCGGCGGTGGTCTTTTCGACCGACGCCGGTGAGATCGTGTTCTGGCGTCTCGAATACGACACCGAGGCCAATACCTGGACATCCCGGACCCAGCAGGTCGTCGCGAACGGGGTCGAATCCTCGGGCATCTCGCACCCGACCATCGCGGTGTCCGACCGTGGCCTCGTGCTGGTGGCCTATACCGAAACCACCGATGCCGGGCTCGAGATCAACTTCGCCTATTCCGACGACGGCGGCTACACCTGGACAAACACCCAGATCGACGTTCTCGACGCCGAAGCCGGCGCGGCCCGTGTGCTTGCGACCACCTCGGGCTTCGGGGTGCTTTATGCCACGTCCGACGGCATCTTTTGGGCCGGGTACACGCCCGCGACCTCAAGCTGGAGCTACGAAGAGGTCTACAGCGGCGGCGCGATCGGCAAATACGCCACCCATTTCAGCACCGTCGAGGTGGGCGATTCGACCTATGTGGCGGTCGTCGACCCCGATCTCACGCTGATCCTGCTCGAATATGACGCCCTTTCCCGAAGCTGGAGCGAGGCGCTGGTGTTCGAGGACAGCGCGGGATCGGTCAGTTCGGTACAGATCAGCGCCGAGGATGACGGACGCCTCTACCTGACCTATGACGATACCGAAACCGGCGAGCTTTACGTGCTGGAAAGCCTGGATCACGGCGACACCTGGGTCACCGTGGCCACGCTCGACGTGCCGTTCTTCTTCGATCCCGGCCCCGTCCGCTTCGAGGTGCCCGAGTATTTCGACGACGAGATGGTGATCGTCATGCAGGTGAACCTGGCGTTCACCGACAAGTTCTCGATGCTCTATTCCTGGTCGGTCGATCTGGCGGACCCGGCGTCCGAACAGGTTCTGGCCGAAGCCGAGCAGGCCGACGCGCCGTCGGAAATTCTTGATTATCTCCTGTGATCCGCCGACCATCGGGCCTTGCGTCGATTTTTGACACCAACGACAGAATGGAACCCGAATAAATGCGCAAATCCCTTTTGATCGCCTGCGGCCTTGTCGCAAGCCTGAGTGTTCTTGCCGCGTGTCGCGGCGACCGGGGCAGCAGTTCCGCCACAACCGCTCCGGCACCCACCTCCGTCGCCCAGGCATCCTACACCGGCGGCTCGCAGATGCTGTCGGCCAACGGGCGACAGATGCAGTTGCTGTCGGGCGGCGCGGGTCCGCGCAGCACGGTCATCATCCTGCACGGGGGCCTCAGCAGCGTTTCAAAGATGCAGGCCAAGGCGCCCATCGGCAGCGAACTGGCGGCGCGCGGGATCAACGCGGTTTACCTCTATGGCACGCCGCAGTTCCGTGTGGGCGACCGCGCAACCTGGAACGCCGGGTCCTGCTGCGGCTCCGCGATGGAACAGAACGTCGACGACATCGGCTATATCTCCGCCGCGATCTCGACCCTTGTGGCACAGGGCATCGCCGATCCGGGCCGCGTCTACCTTGCCGGGCATTCGAACGGTGGCATGATGTCCTATCGCTACGCCTGCACGCGGCCGGGCAGCATCACCGGCGTGATCGGCATGGCCGCCCCCTTCGTCGCCTCCAGCTGCCCCAGCGCCTCGGGCGTGCGCATCCTGCACATCCAGGGCCGGCGTGACGAAACGGTTCCGATCGCCGGCGGCGGCAAGGGCGACCGTCTGATGGGCTCGGGCTTCCCGTCGACCGAACAGACGCTGAGCATCCTGCGCAATGCCGGTGCCTCGGTCGAAGTGCTCTATCTCAATTCCGCCGAGCATCAGGTCGATACCATCAACACCTCTGCCCTGCGTGAACTGGGCCAGAGCCTTGGCGGCATCATCGGCAATTTCGTGAACTGACCGCTACGGGATCCAGGACCAGAACTCGATCTGGAAGAAGCGGCGGACCGACCTGAGATAGGCCTCCCAGACGCGCATTTCCGTCGCTTCGATCTTGGAATAGCCGGTGGTGCCCGAGCGCAGGAAATCGTCCGCGTTCTCGAACACCGCATCAACCCGAACAGTGCGCCCGTAGCCGGTATCCTCGGCGGCGGGCGCAATGCTTGAAACGGTGCCCTCGATGGTCTCGTCGGGGTAACCGCGCACCTTCATGCGCACGGTGGCCCCGGGCGCGACAAGGTTGATATCCGATTCGGGCACCGCGATGGCGGCGCTGACCTGATCGGTGCGCTCGATCTCGAGCAGGGTCTCACCGACCTTCAGGAAACTGCCCAACCGCAGGCTCAACTCGGGCGTGACCACGCGCCCGTCCATCGGCGCCTCGATGCGGGTGCGCTCGATCTCCGCCTCGCGGTAGGCCAGTTCCAGCGTCAGTTGCTCCACATCGGCGCGGGCGATGGCCAGCTCTTCCTCGGTGGCCCCGCTTTCGACCAGCGCCAGATTGGCCCTGGCGGTCGACAGCTGGCTTTGATCGGCCTCATAGGCGCTTTCGGCCTTTTCCAGTTCCGACGCGCTGATGGTGCCGCGCTTGACCAGTTCGCGGCTGCGCTCGACCTCGAGCGCCGAGAACCGGACCGCCGCCTCGGCGCTGGCCAGACGGGTGCGTGCGACCTCGATCTCCTCGGCCTTGGCCCCGGCTTCGAGCTTGGCCAGCGTGGCCTCGGCGGCGCTCAGCCGCGACCGGGTGACGTCGCGGGCGTTCAGCTGCTCCCAGTTGGACAGCCGCGCCAGCACGTCGCCTCGGGCCACCAGATCGCCGTCCCCGACATACATCTCGATGACCTCGCCGTCGGTGCGCGCCACCGCCTGCGCCCGCGCGGCGGGCAAGATCTCGACCTGGCCGCCCGCCTCGTAGTTGTAGGGCAGGAAGGCCACCGCCAGCAGCCCGGTCACCACCAGCGCCCAGATCACCTTGGCCACACCGCTGGCCGCGGAGGCCGCCCCCGGATCCGCCACCTGCTCAAGCGGATGCGCCTGCAATTCCGCCTGCGCCGGTGCGCCCGCCATCGCCATCGCCGCCCCGCCGCCCGCGCCACGGCCACCGCCGCCGCCCGCCAGCCCGGCCTGCCGAAAGCGCCGTCCGACCATCGCCCTGAGCCCCAGCAGCCAGACCACGAAGGACCCGACGAGCCCCAGGAAGATCACCACCCCGGTGCCCCCCAGATCCTGCTCCAGCCCTAGGAAGATATAGGTCGCGAGCGTCAGGACACCTGCCGCCGAGGCGATCACCACCGCCAGTCCGAACAGCAGGTACGGCCCGGTGCCGACCCCCTCCATCTGCGACGGCAGCGTGCCGCCGAAGAAGGTCCGCCGCAGGACCAGAAGCGTGCGCGGCAAAAGCTGTGGCTCGTTCACATAGATCGCGACCCAGCGCTGCCCTTCGGCGGGAAACAGCGGAAAGGCGCTGATCACGAACATGATCAGCCCGATATTGGCCGCCAGCAGGCTTGCCTGCGCGAGGTTGGTGCCGCTTTCGCGGGTGATGGACCACAGGATCGTGCCCGCCGCGAACACCCCGAGCCGCGCCAGCAGCGGCGCGCCATAGGCCCAGAGCTGCCCGCTCCGGTCCAGCCCGCGCACCGCCGACAGGTCGATATAGAAGCGTGGCAGCACCCCCAGCATCACCTTCAGCCCGATGCGCCTGACCCGACCGCCATGGGCGACGATCGCGACGCCCTGCGCCAGCCGCAGGATCAGGTTGACCGTGCCCGCCGCCACCAGCACCAGCCAGATGCGCGAGATTTGCGACAGGCTCGCCTGCAGGTCGCGCGACAGATCGGTCCAGTTCTGGATACAGATCATGCCCGCGACCAGAACCAGCGGCACCACCATCCAGAGGAAGTATTTCAGAGGGTAACCCGCGATATAAAGCGTTTTCAGAAGCGCCGTCGGGTTGAACAGCGGCAGCCGCGCGGGGCCGTCCTCGGGATCGGCCGGCGCCGCGGCTCTGCCGCCCGCCCGACCGCCACCGCCACCCGCACCGCCCATGGCCGCCGCCATGCCGCCACCGGCCATGCCACCGCCCATGCCGCCGCCACCCATGGCACCGGCCATGCCGCCACCACCCATGCCGCCACCCTGGCGCGCGGTCAGCAGCGCCCGCAACCGTTCGCCCTGGCCGCCCGCACCGGCGCCGCCAAAGCCACCGCCGCCGCCGCGCATGCCGCCGAACCCCGCAGCACCGCCGAAGCCAAGATCGTCCAGATCGTCGTCCAGACCCAGATCGTCGAACAACCCGTTCTCGTCGATCGGATCGGCCTTGGCGCGTTCGGGTCGGAAATTGGCGGTAATCACCTCGAAGGCATCGCCACTTCGGGGCGTGCGCCCGCCGCGCGCCGGTTGGTCCGGCACCGCAGCCGCGATCCGTGCCCTGTCGGACCGCCCCGCATCTGACCGCCCCGCATCTGCCCGGGCCGCATCTGACCGGGCCGACGCCGACCGATCCTGAGGCGGCTTCCGCGCGCTGGCGGCATCGACCCGGCGGCCCTGCGCGGCGGGGCGCGCCTCCTGATCCCGTGCGGGTTGCGCGGGTTGCGCGGCCTGTGCGGGGCCCGCCCGTCGTGTCGCCCTGCGCGACTGCCGCGCCGCCTCGCGCGCGGTTGCGGACTTTTCCGCCTTCTCGGCGATCCTCAGCGCCCTGTCGGTCACCGCCCGGGACGTCACCACAGGCTTGACCGTCGGCACCGGCTTGGGCGCGACCGCCGTCGGGGGCGTGGCACCCGGCTTCGATGCGGCATCCTTCGGCCCCGCCTTCGCCCCGCTGTCCGGCGCGGTTGCGAGGGACCTGGCGGTGTCATCCTGGGTCCGGACTTCGGCTTCGGGCGCGCCGTCGGGGACCGTCGTGGCGGGCGTATCGGTCTTGCCCGTGTCCTCTGGCTTGCCCGCGTCCCTTGGTGCGACGGTGTCCTCTGGCTTGCCCGTGTCCTCTGGCTTGCCCAAGTCCTCTGGTTTGCCCGCGTCCCTTGGCGTGTCGGTCTTGCCTGTCGTCTCCGGTGTCTCGACCGTGCCCTTGGTCCCCGACCCGCCCGCACCCTGCGGCGTCTCGGACGTCTGGTCGGGCTTGGCCGCTTGCACAGGCGCTTCGGTCTTCGGGGTCTTGGCCGTGTCGGTCTGGGTCTCGGCCTCGGCCCTGGCCCCGGTCGCGTCCGGCGTCCGGGTGCCGGATGGCGCGGCCTTTGGTTTCGACGCGTCCGCCACCGGGCCTTTCGCGTTCGGCGCGGGGGCCGCAGGCGACCCCTCCCTTTCCGGAGCGGCCACTTTCCGGGCCTTGCGCGCCGCGGTCTCTGCGGTGCCATCGGCAGCAGGGGAGGATCGCGTCTTCCGGTTCTGGGCCGCCGCCGCCTCTGCCGCGCGCATGCGGCGTTGCATCAGCGGGCGCGCGGGTCGCCCTCTTGTCGCGGCGGATGTGGTGGACGCGGTCTCGGCGACCGGCGGGGCGCTGTCGGCGCTGGCAAGAAACCCGCGGACATGCAACTGGCGGAAGAAGGTCAGAACCTGTTCGGGCTTCAGCGCCGACTGTCCCGCGTGCAACGTCCGCAGGTCGGCCCTGCCATCGGCGCGCAGCAACAACTCGCGTTCGGCCTGTGTCATGTCCAGCGACTTGCCGCTTTCCGGATCGCGCACCACATAGGCCGGGCCGGACCGCAGGCCCGTCGCAGCCGCGCGGTCCTCGATGACAAGCTCAGGACGCAGGCGCGGACGCGCATAGGCGGCACCTGCCCGCACCGTCTCGAATGGATCGCCCGCTTTGGACATGGATCGTTCCTCCGCGGCGTTTCCTGCGGTCGTCCGCCGCCTTTCCGCACCGCCAACCCGGGACGGACCCGCGCGCACCGCCAGACAGGCGCAAGGCCGTGCCCCGCCCCCGATATTTACGCATGGACGGCCCCATTCTCAAGCCGGGGCGGGTTTTCGGCGTGTCAAAAACGCAAGATTGTTGCATTGATTCCGCGCAAGCGGCAGCCTGAGGCCGCACAGGCAGGAGCAGACCCATGACAGACCAGTCCCGACCGCATGGCGCGGTGATCGCGGCGCTTGGCGCAGTGCTGGGGGATCGGCTTTCCACCGGGGCGTCGATCCGCGACCTGCACAGCCGCGACGAGGCCTATGCCACGCCGCATCTGCCCGACGCCGTGGCCTTCCCCGAAACCACCGCGGAAGTGTCGCAGATCATGGCGCTGTGCCATGCCCATCGCTGCCCGGTGGTGCCCTTCGGCATCGGCTCATCGCTGGAGGGCCACGTGATCCCGCTGCATGGCGGCATCTCGATTGACACCAGCCGGATGAACCGGGTGCTTGCGGTCCATGCGGACGATCTCGACGTCGTCGTGCAGCCCGGCGTGACCCGCAAGGCGCTGAACGAGGAGTTGCGCGCGACGGGGCTGATGTTCACCGTCGATCCCGGCGCCAATGCGACGCTGGGCGGCATGGCCGCGACGCGCGCCTCGGGCACCAACGCCGTGCGCTACGGCACCATGCGCGAGAACGTTCTGGCGCTCGAGGTGGTGCTGGCCGACGGGCGGGTGATCCGGACCGGCACGCGGGCGCGCAAATCCGCGGCGGGCTATGACCTGACGCATCTTTTCGTGGGCTCCGAAGGCACGCTCGGCATCATCACCGCGCTGACCCTGCGCCTCTTCGGCCAGCCCGAGAGGATCTCGGCGGCGACCTGCGCTTTCGGGGATATCGGCAGCGCCGTCGATACTGTCATCCTCGCGATCCAGTCGGGCCTGCCATTGGCCCGGATCGAGCTTCTGGACGAGGTTCAGATGCGCGGCATGGCGCTTTACAATCCCGATCTCGGCCTGCCCGAACAGCCGCATCTGTTCCTGGAATTTCACGGCACCGAGGCGGGCGTCGCCGAACAGGTGGCGGCGTTTCGCGACATTGCCGAAGACCACGGCGCGTCGCATTTCCGGTGGGCCACCCGGACCGAGGACCGCAGCCGCCTTTGGGAAGCGCGCCACAACGCCTATTACGCGGCCCAGGCCCTGCGGCAAGGCGCGCGGGGCCTCGTCACCGACAGCTGCGTGCCGATCTCGGCGCTGGCCGAGGCCATCGCCCGCAGCAAGCACGAGATCGCCGAGGCGGGTCTTGTCGCACCGCTGGTCGGGCATGTGGGCGACGGCAATTTCCACCTGTCGATCCTGATCGATCCGGACGTCCCCGCGGAAGTCGCCGCCGCCCGCGCGCTGGCCTCCAGGGTCAACCGCATCGCGCTGGATCTTGGCGGCACGGTCACCGGAGAGCATGGCGTCGGCACCGGCAAGATGGCCTATATGCGCGACGAACACGGCGATGCGCTGGACGTGATGGCCGACATCAAGCGCGCGCTCGATCCGCTGAACCTGATGAACCCCGGCAAGATCGTCGAGGTCTGAGGGGGAGGCCCCGAGGCGCGGAACGAGACCACTTGCAGCCGCCGCGCCTTGCGCCTGCCCGTCCGTCGCGCCATTGGTGCGCAGCTTGAATTGGCACGCCTTTGGAGTGGCGGGCTGGCGCTTTTGCGCCGCTGGCGCTTTGTTCATTCTTTGGGCCGACTTGGCCGGGACAAAGTGCTTCCGTTCCCAGGTCAGCCGCGCCCTTCTAGGTCACCCGTCCCCGCGTCTGGAACCGCGTCTCGCGCCAGACGCCGCTTTGCATGATCTCCTGCAGGATCTCTGCCGCGCCCACCACATCCGCTTCGCCGACATAAAGCGGTGTGAAGCCGAAGCGCAGGATGTCGGGGGCGCGGAAATCCCCGATCACGCCGCGCGCGATCAGCGCCTGCATGATGGCGTAGCCGTCGGGATGCGCGAAGGACACCTGCGAGCCGCGCGCTTCGGAGGCGCGCGGCGACGCCAGCGTCAGGTCCGGGCAGCGCGCCTCGACCTCGGCGATGAACCGCTCGGTCAGCGTCACCGACGCGGCCCGCAGCGCCTCCAGCGTGACCCCCTCCCAGACGTCCAGTGCCGCGTCGAGGATCGCAAGCTGCACGATGGGGGGCGTGCCCACCCGCATCCGTTCCACGCCGGGGGCAGGGCGGTAACGGCGCTCCATCGCGAAGGGTGCGTCATGGCCCAGCCAGCCCGACAGCACCGGGTCGATGCTGTCCGCGATATCGGGGCGCACGTAGATGAATGCCGGGGCACCCGGTCCGCCATTGAGGTATTTATAGCTGCACCCGACCGCAAATTCGCAGCCACAGCCCGCCACGTCGACCGGCAAGGCCCCCGCCGAATGCGCCAGATCCCAGATCATCACAGCGCCTGCCTCATGCGCCGCCTCGGTGATCGCGGCCACGTCATGCCGCCGCCCGGTGCGGTAGTCGACCTCGGTCAGCATGACCACGGCCACGGTATCGTCGATGGCACCGGCGACATCCTCGGGGGCGGGCGTGCGCACCTCGTGGCCGCGCGCCAGATGCCGCACCAGCCCGTCGGCCATATAGAGATCGGACGGGAAATTGCCCGCATCCGACAGGATCACCCGCCGGTCGGGCCGCATCTCGAGCGCCGCGGACAGCGCCTGAAAGACCTTGATCGACAGCGTGTCGCCCATGGTCACCGACCCCTCGGGCGCACCGATCAGCCCGGCCACCCGGTCGCCGACCCGCGCGGGCAGCGCCATCCAGTCGCGGCTGTTCCAGGCCCGGATCAACTCGTCGCCCCAGTCGCTCTCGATGACGCGCGCCGCGCGCGACGCGGCGCCTCGGGGCAGCACCCCCAGCGAATTGCCATCAAGGTAGATCACGCCCTCGGGCAGATGAAAGCGGTCCTTCACAGGCAGATCGGGCGCAGGCATTTCGGTCATGTGGTCTCCACGGTGATCTGGGTGTCTTGCCGGTAGCTGTCGCCGGGGCGCAGCACGACCTGATCCGCAAAGCCGCGGTTCGGCGCATCGACCCAGGCCTGCGGCTCGAGCGCCACCGCCATACCGGCGCGATAATGCCGCCCTTCCAGCCCGCCCGCAACATCGAGGTGCCGCCCGTCATAGACCTGCAGGCCCGGCTCGGTGGTGGCAAAGACCAGCCGACAATCGGGATGTTCGAGCCGCGCCACGTCGCGCAGCGGCCCCCGGTGCCGCGCCAGACACAGGTTGTGGTCGATCGGCTCGGCCAGCAGCTTGCCCGCGCGGTAGTCAAAGCGGGTGCCCGCCACCGGGGCCGGGTCGCCCAGCGGCACATTCGCGGCATCGACCGGCTGATAGCTGTCCGCCGCCACCTGCAGCCGCGTCTCCGGCCCGCGCGCGTAATAGGCGTGGCTGGCGAAGTTGCACAGGGTCTCCCGGTCGCTGGTGGCGGTGACGGTCAGGCGCAGCGCCGCCCCCGACACCCGGTATTCCGCCGTCACATCGAGGGTGCCGGGAAACCCCATATGCCCGTCCGGCAGGCGCAGCGAAAACCGCGCGCGGCTGGCATCCGCATGGTCGAGCGTCCACAGCTTGCGCCACGCCCCGTCCGACCCGCCATGCAGGGTCAGATCGCCCTCGTTGGCATCGAACCGGCACGACCGGGAACCGACCATGGCACGCGCACCCGCGATCCGGTTGGCGACCCTGCCGACAATCGGTCCGAAGAAATCGGTGTTTTCGAGGTAGCGCTCCGGGTCGGCATGGCCCAGCACCAGCGGGCGCGCGACGCCCGCATGCCGCAAGTCGACCAGCGCCGCCCCGGCATTGGTCACCGTCGCGGTCACACGCCCCGCCCCCGGACTGCCAGGCCTTGGCCCCTCCGTCTCTGACCCCTCCGACCCCGGCCCCTCCGACCCCGACCCCGGCCCCTCCGACCCCGACCCCGGCACCCCCGCGCCCAGCGTCACCTGCCACAGCGGGCCGTCCTTGGTGTCGCGGATATGCGTCTTCACCGCAACGCTCCGGGGCGGCCCCGTGTCCCGCGCTTCCGGGCCGCCACGCCCGCCCCGATCCGGCGCCCTCGCCCCTGTGTCATGCCTTTTCCTCCGTTGCCCGACACCCCAACCAAGCAGTCCCGCCACCGCTTGGAAAGGGCGTGTTGCGGGTTTTGCGCCCGAAAGGGCTTACATTCGCAGCCCCGCCTCGCGTAAAGACGGGCGCGACAGGGACTTTCACAAGGAGCGGCCCGATGATCCGCAGAACCTTCCTCACCCTCACCGCGGGCCTCGCGCTGCTAGCCATGCCCGCGACCGCGCAGGACGCAGAGCCGATCCGCATCGGCGAAATCAACCATTTCAAGCGCATGGCCGCCTTCGCCGAACCCTACCGCAAGGGCTACGAGATGGCCGTCGACGAAGTCAACGCGGCAGGCGGCATCGACGGTCGCCCGATCGAGGTGATCTTCCGCGACGATCAGGGCGAACCGGGCGAGGCCGTCCGCATCGCCGAGGAACTGATGACCCGCGAAGGCGCGGTGATGCTGACCGGTGCGATCCTGTCCAACGTCGGCCTCGCCATCTCGTCGGTGGCAGCGCAGAAGCAATGGGTCTACCTCGCCTCCGAACCGCTGGCCGACGGGCTGGTCTGGGAACAGGGCAACGACTGGACCTTCCGGCTGCGCGCCTCGACCTACATGCAGGCCGCCATGCTGGCCGAAGAAGCCGCCAAGACCGACGCGGTCCGCTATGCCACCATCGCCCCCAACTACGCCTACGGCAAGGATGCGGTCGCGGCTTTCAAGGACGCGCTGAGCGCGCTGAAGCCCGAGGTCGAGTTTGTCGCCGAGCAATGGCCGCAGCTCTTTCAGATCGACGCCGGGGCCGAGGTGCAGGCGCTGGAGCGGGCCAAGCCCGACGCGATCTTCAACGTCACCTTCGGGCCGGACCTGGCCAAGCTGGTGCGCCAGGGCGGCGACCGGGGCCTCTTTGACGGGCGCGCGGTGTTTGGCCTTCTGTCGGGCGAGCCGGAATACCTCGAACCGCTGGCCGACGAAGCCCCCGAGGGCTGGGTCGTCACCGGCTATCCCTGGTATGCCTTCGAGGGCGACGCCAATGCCGCTTTTGTCGCCGATTACACCGCGCGCTTCGACGAGAGCCCGAAGAACGGCAGCCTGGTGGGCTACATGACCGGCCTTTCGGTGGCCGCCGCCCTGCGCGAGGCGGGCACCACCGACAGCCACGCCATCCGTGCCGCCTTCGAGGGGCTCGAGGTGACCGGACCCATCGGCAAGATCACCTATCGCCAGATCGACAACCAGTCGACCATGGGGGCCTTCGTGGGCACCCTCGCGCGGCAGGACGGCGCGGGCGTCATGGTGGACTGGGGCTATCGCAACGGGGCCGACTACCTGCCCTCGGATGACGACGTGCGCGCGCGGCGCGGTCAGTGACACCCGGGTCGTGTGATCGGGGCGCATAACCCGGGCGCATGACCGGGCCACCGGGGCGGGCCAGACGCGCCGCCCCCCCGAGCCTGCGAAAGGACGCGACGGCGATGGGCTTTTTCCTTGCGCAGATCCTGACCGGGCTGGCCAATGCCGGAGCGCTCTTCATGGTCGCCTCGGGCCTGTCTCTGATCTTTGGCGTCACCCGCATCGTGAATTTCGCGCATGGGTCCTTCTACATGCTGGGGGCCTATATCGGCTACACGCTGATGCAGGTGCTGCCCGGGTCCGTCGGCTTCTGGGGCGCGATGCTGCTGGCCGGTGTCGCGGTGGGCGTGATCGGCGCGCTGGTCGAGATGGTGATCCTGCGTCGGGTCTATGCCGCGCCCGAACTCTTTCAGCTGGTCGCGACCTTCGGCGTCATCCTGATCGTTCAGGACCTGGCGCTGATGATCTGGGGGCCCGAGGACCTGCTCGGCCCGCGCGCGCCGGGCCTGCGCGGCGTGGTGCGCATTCTGGGCGAGCCGGTGCCGAAATACGACCTCGCCCTGATCGCGATCACGCCCCTGGTGGCGCTTGGCCTCTGGGCGCTGATCACCCGGACGCGGTTCGGCATCCTGGTGCGCGCCGCCACCCAGGACCGCGAAATGGTCGGCGCGCTCGGCGTCAACCAGCGCTGGCTCTTCACCGGCACCTTTGCGCTGGGCTGCGCGCTGGCAGGCCTTGGCGGCGCGCTGCAACTGCCGCAGGGCGGGGCCGACCTGCTCATGGACTTCACCATCCTGACCTCGGTCTTCGTGGTGGTGGTGATCGGCGGCATGGGGTCGCTGCCGGGGGCGTATCTGGCGGCAGTGCTGATCTCGGTGCTGGGTGTCTTCGGCGTCGCCTACCTGCCACAAACCACGCTGGCGCTGACCTTCGTGGTCATGGTGGCGGTTCTGATGTGGCGGCCTTTCGGGCTTCTGGGGCGTGCCGAGGTGGCCGGCGAGGCAGGCCAGCCGGGCCTGCCCGACGACCCGATCCGGCCCGCGGGCCGACGCGTGCGCGCAGGTGTCGCCCTGGCGCTGGCGGCGCTCGGCGCGCTGCCGCTATACGGGTCGGACTTCCTGCTGGTGCTGGCCACCGACATTCTGATCCTGTGCCTCTTCGCCGCCTCGCTGCATTTCCTGCTGGGGCAGGCGGGGCTGGTCAGCTTTGGCCACGCGGCCTTCTATGGCGGCGGCGCCTACGCGGCGGCCCTTCTGGTGCGCCAAGCCGGGGCACCGATGGAACTGGCCCTGCTCCTCGCCCCTCTGATCGCGGGGCTCCTCGCGATTGCCATAGGCTGGGTGTCGCTGCGGGCCACAGGGGTCTATTTCGCCATGCTGACGCTGGCTTTCGCGCAACTCCTGTGGTCGCTGGTCTGGCAATGGGCCGACGTTACCGGAGGCTCGGACGGGCTGGTCGGCATCTGGCCCGCGCCCTGGGCCGAAGGCAACACCGCCTTCTACCTCTTGACCTTCACCCTCGCCGTCTCGGGGATCCTGGCGCTGCGCCACATCGCCCACGCGCCCTTCGGATATGCCCTGCGCGCCGCCCGCGACAATCCCCGCCGCGCCGCCGCCACCGGCCTCGACGTACGGCGTCTGCAATGGGCGGCCTTCGCGCTGGCGGGTGCGATGGCGGGGCTTGCGGGCGGTCTGTTTGTTTTTGCCAAGGGCTCGGTCTTTCCCAACGAGCTTGAGATCGCCCGCTCTTTCGACGCCCTGATCGTGGTCTTCCTCGGCGGCGTCAAGACGCTGTCCGGCGGTTGGGTCGGCGGCGCGGTCTTCGAGGCGGGCACCGACTGGCTGACCCGGTTCGAATACTGGCGACTGGCCCTCGGCCTGACCATCCTCTTCATCGTCACGCTGGCCCCCGAGGGCATCGTCGGATCGCTCCGCCGCTTGTGGCAAAGGGGCCGCCAATGACCCCGCTTCTTGCCGTCGACCACCTGTCGCGCCACTACGGCGCGCTGCACGCCGTCGACGATGTCAGCTTCACCCTCGCGGCCGGCGACATCCGCGCCCTGATCGGGCCGAACGGCGCGGGCAAGTCGACCCTGTTCAAGATGCTCATGGGCGAGATCCGCCCGACCTCGGGCCGCGTCCTGTTCGAAGACCGCTGGATCACCGGGCTGACCCCGCCGCGGATCTTCCGCCGCGGCGTCGGGCGCACCTTCCAGATCACCGGCACCTGGCCGTCGATGACCGTGCTCGAGAACGTGCAGACCGCACTCCTGTCGCACCAGCGCCGCAGCTTCTCGCTGATCCCCTATGCCCGGCGGCTCGAGGTCGAGGCCGCCCGCGCGCTGCTCGAGACCGTGGGCATGGCCGAACAGGCCGACCGCCCCGCCGACATCCTGGCCTACGGCGACCTCAAGCGGCTGGAACTGGCCATCGCGCTGTCGCATGATCCGAAACTGCTCTTGATGGACGAACCGACCGCCGGCATGGCCGCGACCGAACGCGCCGAGCTGATGACCACGGTCACCGACATCGCCCGCGACCGCGGCATGACCATCCTGTTCACCGAACATGACATGGATGTGGTCTTCGCCCATGCCGAGGCGGTGATGGTCCTCGATCGCGGCCGCCTGATCGCCGAAGGTCCGCCCGATGCGGTGCGCGCCGATCCGCGCGTGCAACAGGTCTATCTCGGGGCCGGGCTCGACGAGGAGGCGCTGCGCGATGCTTGAGGTGCGCGACATCGACGTCTTCTACGGCAAGGCGCAGGTGCTGGCCGGGCTTTCGCTGTCGGTGGCGCGCGGCGAGGTGGTGGCGCTGCTGGGCCGCAACGGCGCGGGCAAGACCACGACGCTCAAGGCGATCATGCAGATGCTGCCGGTGGCACGCGGACAAGTGCGGCTCGGCGGAACCGACATCACCGGCCTGGCGCCGTTTCGCGTGGCGCGCGAAGGCCTGGGTTATGTCCCCGAGGAACGCCGCATCTTCACCCAGCTCACGGTCCGCGAAAACCTGGAAGTCGGTCGCCAGCCGCCACGCGACGGCGCCCCCGCCTGGACCGAAGACGCGCTGTTTGCACTCTTCCCCAACCTCGCCGAACGGGCCGAGGCACAGGGCCGCGCACTGTCGGGCGGCGAACAGCAAATGCTGACCATCGCCCGCACGCTGATGGGCAACCCCGCGTGCCTGCTGCTCGACGAGCCCTCCGAAGGCATCGCCCCGGTCATCGTGACCGAAATGGCCCGCGCCATCCGCCGCCTGAAGCGCCAGGGGCTGACCATCCTGCTGTCCGAACAGACGCTGCCCTTCGCCCGCGCCGTGGCCGACCGGGTGGCGATCATCGATCATGGCCGCGTGGTCTTTGCCGGCAGCTTAGACGCCCTTGACGCCGCGCCCGCCATCCGCGCCGACCACCTCGCTGTCTGATCCGGTGTCGCGCGCGCGGCGCCGGCGCAAATGCGTATTTTTAAAATGGAAAGACAGCAGGCGGAGGCGCTGCCTGCCCTTTCCATTTTCCAAATACGCGTCACTGGCCGTGCCACCGGTTCCGCGCTGCGGGGTTTCGCGCGACGGCATCAGGCGTTCCAGCGCACCTGTCCGGCGTCGCGAAGGTCATAACCCGCGATCTGCGCCGCATGGGCGCGAAACGCGGCACCGCGCAGGAACGCCAGCAGCGCCTGCAAGGGGGGCTCGAAGGCCGCGCGCCGGTCGAGCAGCAGATCGAATCGCTCTTCGGTGACCGGGCGGAACGCCAGCCCATGCGACCGGGCCAGCGCCGCCAGTCCGAAGGTCACGTCCGCGCCGCCCTGGCGGACCGCGAAGGCGGCGTCTTCCTCGCTATGGGCGATGTCGGTCAGCGTCAGGTCGGCCCTCGACAGGCCCGCCGCCGCGAGTTCCCGCGAAAACAGCCGCGCGCTTCCGGTTGCCTCGGGCCGGGGGGCGACGCGCAGGCCGGGAAGCCGGTCGAAGCCGGTCACCCGGTCGGCCAGCTCGGGGCGCATCAGAAGTCCGCGCTGGCGGCGGGCAAAGGCCAGCAGCACCGCGTCGCATCCGGATGCCTCGGCGGTGACATCGGCGATGTTCCAGTCGCCGTCCGGTCCGATCAGATGCAGTCCGGCGGCGATGCCTTCCCCGGCCACGAACCGTTTCAGCCCATCCTGCGAGCCGTCGAAATAGGTGGCGAGCCCGGCCCGCGACTGCCGCAGCGCCCAGTCGAGCAGCGGGTCGTGACTGCCCAGCACCACGTCGGGCCGGGTCGGGCGCAAGGCATCCGGCCCCGACTGCCCGCTGGCGATCCATGCGCGGATGTCGGCCTCGGGAAACAGCAGCTTGCCGGTCACCTTGGCGCAGGGCACGGCACCGGACGCGGCGAGGTCATAGACCTTGCGTTCCTTGATCCGCAGCAGCGCGGCCAGTTCTTTGACGGTCAGAAACTCGGGCATGTGGCAGGGTTCCTTGCGGCCCCGCGATCATGCGTGTGCGGCCCCGAGGGCGCAAGGTGGCGCCGGGCGGCCCTGAACCGCTCGCGCGCATGGCGCTTGCGAACGGCACTGAAAACCCCCCTCCCGCGAACGGAAGGGGGGCACTCGTGACCAATACACTGGTTAACGGACTGACGCGTCAATCAACTGCATTGGGAAAGAACAATTGCTCTCCGTCAATACCGTAAGCGGCGATGGCGGTCTGGCCCGGTGCCGAGAGAACCCAGTCGATGAAGGCCTGACCGGCCTCGGACTTGACCTCGGGACAGTGATCCGGGGCCACGAGGATGATGCCGTACTGGTTGAACAGGTCCGCATCGCCCTCGACGAGAACCTTGAAATCCCCCTTGTTCGCAAAGCTGATCCACGTGGCGCGGTCGGTCATCGCGTAGGCGCCCATGCCCAGCGCCGCGTTCAGCGTCGCGCCCATGCCGGACCCGGTCTCGCGGTACCAGGTGCCCGATGCTTCCGTTAGGTCAACTTGCGTGCCGGACCACAGGCTTCGCTCTTTCTTGTGGGTGCCCGAATCGTCTCCGCGCGATGCAAAGAGGGATTCGGTCGCCGCGATTCGCGCCAGTGCGGCCTTCGCGTCGGTCAGTCCCGAGACCCCCGCGGGGTCCTCGGGCGGGCCGACGATGACAAAATCGTTGTACATGACGTCGTGCCGGGAAACGCCGTAGCCGGCCGCGACGAAGGCCTCCTCGGCGGCTTTTGCGTGCACGAACAGCACGTCGGCGTCGCAGTTCTGCGCGTTGCGAATGGCCTGACCGGTGCCGACGGCGACCACGTTCACGTCGATCCCGTGCTCGGCGGTGAATTGCGGCAGCAGATGGTCGTAGAGCCCGGAATTGGCGGTCGAGGTGGTGGATTGCACCAGGATCGCGGTGCTGTCGGCCAGGGCGGTCCCGGCCAGGGCGGTGCCGGCGCAGGCGGTCAGGACAAGCGGGAACAGGCGAAAGGCGGTCATCGGGGTCTCACTTTGGTGTCGTTGCGGAAAACGGGGGGCGGGGCCTCAGGGGATCAGGCGACCGGCAAGGAAATCCCGCGCGATGCGGGTGTCCGGGGTGGACAGGATCGGGATGGCGGGGCCCTGCTCGGCGACGCGCCCATGCGCGAGATAGACTGCGTGATCGGCCAGTCGGCGGGCCTGGGCGATGTCATGCGTCACCATCAGGATCGTCGTGCCCCGGGCGGCGACGTCGCGCAGGATGTCCTCGATCATCAGCGCCGAGGCCGGGTCGAGGTTGGCCGTCGGCTCGTCGAGCAGCAGCATCTCGGGGTCGGTCGCCAGCGCACGGGCCAGCGCCAGGCGCTGTTGTTCCCCGCCCGACAGACGCCGCGCGGGTTGCCCCGCATGGGCCAGAAGCCCGACCCGCGCGAGCAGGCCGTCGCGCCGCGCCGGGTCCCGTCCGAGAACGAAATCGATGTTCGCCGCCACCGACCGGCGCAGCAGCACCGGCTTCTGGAACACCAGCGCCTGTCGCGGCACGCGGTCGCCGCCCCAGCGCATCCTGCCTTCGGTGGCAATCAGCCCGTGAATGGCGCGCAGCAGCACGCTCTTGCCCGCGCCGTTCGGCCCCATGATCATGGTGATGCCCTGCGCCTGCACCGTCATCGCGACGCCGTCCAGCAGCCGCCGATCGCCGCGGCTGACGACCAGTCCGTCCAGCCTCAGGCGCGGTTCCATTGCGATGTCCCTCGGGTCGAGATCACGCATGGGCCAGGCGTCCCTCGGTTGTCCGCACGCTGTGCACCGCGGCGTTCACGCCCAGCGCCAGCGCCATAAGGATCATGCCCAAAGCCAGCGCCAGCGCCAGGTCCCCCTTCGACGTCTCGAGCGCGATCGCCGTCGTCATGACCCGCGTCAGATGGTCGATATTGCCGCCCACGACGATCACCGCGCCGACCTCGGCGATGGCCCGCCCGAACCCCGCAAGCCCGACGGTCAGCAGCGCGAATCGCCCGTCCCACAGCAGCGCCCGCACCACCGCCACCGGCCCCAGCCTGAGCGACCGGAACTGTTCGTCATATTCCAGGTGCAGCGCCTCGAGAACCTGCCGCGACAGCGCGGCGACGATGGGCGTGATCAGGATCGTTTGCGCGATGATCATCGCCGCGGGCGTGTAGAGCAGCCCCAGAACTCCCAGCGGCCCCGACCGGCTGAGCATCAGATAGACCAGCAGGCCGACCACCACCGGCGGCAGGCCCATCAGCGCGTTGACCAGCACGATGACCGCGCCGCGCCCGACAAAGCGCCGCGTCGCCAGAAGCGCGCCCAGCGGCAGCCCGATCAGGCAGGCGACGGCGGTGGCGGTCAGGCTCACCCGAAGTGACAGCAGGACGATTTGCCACAGGTCCGCATCGCCTGACAGGACCAGCGAGATCGCGACTCTCAGCGCCTCTGCCATGTCGTTCATATGCGCAAACCTGCAAAATTTCCGAAACCCAGCAAATTTTCCGCCACCGCGCGCGGGTTTGCAAGTCTCTTTTGCGTGCGTCCCCCGCCGACCCGCGCTAGCCTTGCTGCACCCCCGCCAGAAGGAGCCGCCCGATGGACCCCACACAGGACCTCCGCCCCGGCGAGATCGCGCTTGATCTGCCGCCCGCCGACGACGCCGCGCTGCGCTTCATCGGACGGTGCCGCACGCCCTATGCCACCCGTGCCGATTGTCCGCGCCAGGGCCGGTTCGACGGGCCGCCCTGCCAGCTTGTGCTCGATCCCGAATGGGCCGCGGCGCTGGACGGCATCGACCGCTTTTCAGAGCTCGACGTGCTCTATTGGCTTGACCGGTCGCGCCGCGACCTGGTGACCCAGACGCCGCGCTCGGACGGCGATCTGCGCGGCACCTTCGCCCTGCGGTCGCCGGTGCGCCCGAACCCGATCGGCCTGTCGCGCGTGCTGCTCGAAGGGCGCGAGGGCGCGGTGCTGCACATTCGCGGGCTCGATTGCATCGACGGCACGCCGCTTCTCGACATCAAGCCGCAGCGCTGCGGCTACACCCCGATTGCGCCTGAAAAGGCGGCAGACGGCTGATCTCTGCTCACATCGGCGGCAGATTGATCCTGATCAACGTATGCGTGCATTTTCCACCTTACACCTCGGGCGAAACCCGGTATTCACCCCTGAAGGAGGCTCAGGCCAGTCATGTTGTCGCGATTCGCTCTCTGGGCCTGTGCCTGTGTCGGCATGCCGGTTCTGTCGGCCATGCCGGCCGCCGCCCAGACGCCGAATTGCGCCGATCCGACCACCCAGGTCGAGATGACGGGCTGTGCCGGGCTGGAATACGAGCGCGCCGACGCCGAGTTGAACCGGGTCTGGCGCATGGCGGTTGCAACCGTGCGGCGCTGGGACAAGACCATCGGCCCTGCGGACGTACCGGCAGAAGACATTCTGCGCGACGCCCAGCGGGCCTGGATCCCGTTTCGGGATCAGGCTTGCGAAGCCGAAAGCCTCGCCGTACGTGGTGGCTCGATGCAAAGTCAGGTGTTTCTGATGTGCCTGACGCGACTGACGACCCGTCGAACCGAAGATCTGGCATCTTTCGGCTTTGGTGGCTAACGCGCGTGGCTGCAGCCGCAGTCGTGCTTGATCGGGGGGGGAAGACCCCGAAACTGGTCAGAGGAGGGAACGATGACCTATATGAACCCATTGGCTGCCACACAGATCTGGATGGCCTGGACCAACGCGTTCTGGATGCAGCAGCTCAAGATGGCGCAGATCATGTCGGAAGCCGCGCAGCAGAACGGCAAGTCGGTGTTCGGCATCGATCTGCCGACCGTTGTCGCCGACGACTCGCTGACCGCCGCACAGCCGCGAAAGCGCCCGATCTCGCCGCGGGTGATGCGCACGATCGCCGAAGCCGATAAGTCCCGCAAAGCCGCGCGCAAGCCCTCGGCCCTGCCCGAGATGCCGCCGCGCCGGACCCACGCCACGCCGGTCTGACCGTTCGGGCGCTCTGAACACTGCCTGCCCGCGCGCTGATCCCGGCGCGGGCAGGAACCGCCGCTTTGCATCCAACCGCCGCGACACCGGCGCGATGCCTGCGCGACGAACGGGGGCATGGACATGCTGCCCCGGCGGCGTCAGCCCGACCCGGCCAGCGCCGGGGCCGTCACGAGGGCGACCATCCTTGCGACACCGTCACGCCGCACCATCGCGCGATGGTCGAAACTCCCGATCACCCTGCCGCTCCCGATCACCCTGCCGTTTTTGGCAGATGACACGCTCTGCGCCGACGCAGCGGCCATTTGCCCCGACAATTCGGGGCCCGGTCGACGCGGCCTTCAAGGCCTGACGCCGCGGCCCCCCGGACGACGCCTCGTCGCATGTGCCCTTTCTGCCTGCCGCCGTCACCGCTGACGCTTGGTCATGCCCGGCGGCCGCATTCGCCCGACCTTGAGGCGCCGCGCCGGTTTGAAAATATTAACGAACGTTATCAAATCCTTACCTTTCGCATGCGAAAGGTTTTCAGCGCTTTTCCCGACCCGCCTGTCGGCCCCGTCGAGCCATGCGTGCCAAGCAAGTCAGGCATGTGCCTTTGGTGGTTGGGAATTGCCTGGGAATGGTCATTTGTCTGGGGACCGCAACGGAAACATTGAGAGTTCAACATGGCACATACGCTTGCCGATCACCGCCCCGACCTTTTCACCTGCGTCAGCGACGCGATGGAAGGTGCCCTGCGCTTCATGTCGCGCAACAACCCGCGCTTCCAGCAACTGACGATGCTGCGCGCAATGAACGACGCCGACCTTGCCGCCCGCGGCGAGACCCGCGCACAAGCTGTGCGCCGCACGTTCCGCAACCGCTTCTACCTGTAAGCGGCCCGTCCGGACCTCTCGACCCCCACGGCCCGCGTGCCGCGGGGGTCGGCGCAGCACCTACCCGATAGGCCCGCGCACCCCGCCTGTCTGGCCCCGGTCCAGCAACAGGTGGTCCAGGATCACGCAGGCCATCATCGCCTCGCCCACCGGCACCGCCCGGATCCCGACGCAAGGGTCATGCCGGCCCTTGGTGATCACCTCGGTCGGCTTGCCGGACTTGGTGATCGACGACCGCGGTTTCAGGATCGACGATGTCGGCTTGACCGCGAACCGCACCACCACATCCTGCCCGGTCGAGATGCCGCCCAGAATGCCGCCCGCATGGTTCGACGAATAAACCGGCTTGCCGTCGTTGCCGAGGAAGATCTCGTCGGCATTGTCCTCTCCGGTCAGCGCCGCCGCCGCCATGCCCTCGCCGATCTCCACGCCCTTGACCGCGTTGATCGACATCATCGCCGCCGCCAGATCGGTGTCGAGCTTGCCATAGACCGGCGCGCCCAGCCCCTCGGGCACACCGCGCGCCACCACCTCGACCACGGCGCCGCAGGAATTGCCCGACTTGCGCAGCCCGTCCAGATAGGCGGCCCATTCCTCTGCCGCGCGCGCCGAGGGCACCCAGAACGGGTTCTGCTCGATCTGGTCCATGTCGCGCCCGGGCCCCAGCGGATGCGGCCCCATCTGCACCATGTAGCCCTGCACCTCGAGCCCCGGCACCAGCTTGGCCAGCGCCGCCCGCGCAAGGCCGCCCGCCGCCACCCGTGCGGCGGTTTCGCGCGCCGAGGACCGCCCGCCGCCGCGCGGATCGCGGATGCCGTATTTCTGCCAGTAGGAGATGTCGGCGTGACCGGGGCGGAAGGTCTCGGCGATGTCGCCGTAATCCTTGGATCGCTGGTCGGTATTCTCGATCATCAGCTGCACCGGCGTGCCGGTGGTCTGCCCCTCGTAGACGCCCGACAGGATGCGCACCTGATCGGGTTCGCGCCGCTGGGTGGTGTACTTGTTCTGGCCGGGCTTGCGCCGGTCCAGCCAGTGCTGGATCGCGGCCTCGTCGATGGGCACCCCCGGCGGGCAGCCATCCACCGTGCAACCCAGCGCGGGCCCGTGGCTTTCGCCCCAGGTGGTGACGCGGAACAGGTGTCCGAAGGTGTTGTAGCTCATGCTGGCGTGCCCTTTGCTGCTGCCGCCCCTGTTAGGCCAGAGCGCGCATCGCCTCAAGAGGCGGGACAGACGCAACAGAAACCGTCTAGGCTGAAACCCTTGCCCAAGGAGGCCCCGATGACCGACCAGAAGACCAAACACGCGCGCTTTGCGGCGCTGCATCAGCGCGGCGCGGCCTTCGTCGTGCCCAACCCCTGGGACGCGGGCACCGCGCGGCTTCTGACCGCGATGGGGTTCGAGGCGCTGGCCACCACCAGCGCCGGGCTGGCCTTCGCGCGCGGCAAGCGCGACAGCTTTGCCGCCATCCCGCGCGAGACGCTGCTTCTGAACGCTGCCGCCATCGTCGCGGCCACCGACCTGCCGGTCACCGCCGACCTCGAGGATGGCTTCGGCCCCGCCCCGGAAACCTGCGCCGAGACGATCCGCATGGCCGCGAGCCTTGGCCTCGTGGGCGGCTCGATCGAGGACGCGACCGGCGATCCCGACGACCCGATCTATGCCATGGACGCCGCCGTGGCCCGCATCGAGGCCGCCGCCGAGGCCGCCCGCGACCTGCCGTTCCTGCTGACCGCCCGGGCCGAGAATTACCTCTGGGGCAATCCCGATCTCGACGACACGATCCACCGCCTGCAGGCCTTTTCGGCGGCGGGGGCGGATGTGCTCTATGCGCCGGGCCTGCCCGACCTCGCGACCATCCGCACCGTGTGCTCCGCGCTCGACAAGCCGGTGAACGTGGTCATGGGCCTGTCGGGCCTGCGGGTCAGCGTCGACGATCTGGCCGCCGCGGGTGTCACCCGCATCAGCACCGGCGGGTCCTTCGCGCGCGCCGCACTCGGGGCGGTGAAGCGCGCCGCCGAAGAGGTGCTGCACCACGGCACCTTCACCTATGCCGACGCCGCCATCCCCGACGCCGAGATCAGCGCGCTGATGACGATCACCCGACCGGACCGCCGCGACGACTGAGCCCGACCGCCCGGTCGCCCGACGGCCCTGCCACCCGAAACGGCGGGACCCTTGCAAGCCCCGCGGCGCTGCACTACGTCAGAACTACCTCGGGGTGCCGCAAGGCTGAGATGCGCAACTGCTCGAACCCGTTGAACCTGAACCGGTTAACACCGGCGGAGGGAAGGTTTGCCGGGCCTCTCATGCCCCCGATCTGACCCATCCGCCGCAAAGAGGAGGATGGGACTTGAGAACCCTCACCACGTTTGCAGCGGGACTACTTCTGGCGACCTCGGTCGCCGCGCAAGAGGATGTCCTGACCGTCTATGCGGGCGATTACGTCGTCTCGGAATGGGGCCCCGGCCCGAAAATCGAAGCGCTGTTCGAGGCCCGCTGCGGCTGCGATCTGCAATTCAAGCCCGGCGACCTGATGCCCCGGCTTCTGCTGGAGGGCGACCGCACCGAGGCCGACATCGTCTTCGGTCTGAACACCGACGTGACCCGGCGCGCGCGTCAATCGGGCCTGTTCGCGCCGCACGGGCAGGACCTTGACGGCCTGACCCTGCCGATCGACTGGACCGACGACACCTTCCTGCCGTTCAACTATTCCCACACCGCCTTTGTCTATGACAGCGACCGGCTGAGCGCGCCGCCCGAAACCTTCGCGGCGCTTCTCGCGGCGGGGGACGAGCTGAAGATCGTGATCCAGGATCCGCGCACCTCGATCTCGGGTCTGGCGATGGCGCTCTGGGTGCAGTCGGTCTACGGCGACGGCGCGCAAGAGGCCTGGGAAAAGCTGTCCGACAGCATCCTGACGGTGACCAAGGGCTGGTCCGAAAGCTACGGCCTGTTCACCGATGGCGAGGCCGACATGGTGCTGTCCTACACCACATCGCCCGCCTATCACCTGATCGCCGAGGAAGACGACACCATCAAGGCGGCGATCTTCCCCGAGGGCCATTACCTGATGGTCGAGCTGGTCGGAAAGGTGGCGGGCACCGATGTGCCCGAGCTTGCCGATCAGTTCATGGCCTTCATCCTGTCCGAGGATTTCCAGACCATGATCGCCACCGGCAACTGGTCGTTTCCGTCCGCGCTGAGCCAGGACAAGTGGCCCGCGGGCTTCCGGGCGCTCGATCTGCCCGGGACGTCCCTGCTTTACACCGAGGACGAGGCCGCGCGCTTGCGCGATCAGGCCGTCGAAGCATGGCGCGCCGGTCTCTCGCAATAATCGCGGGCGCGCTGGTGCTGGCGCTGACGCTGGTGCCGGTCGCGGCCGTTCTGGTCCGGGCCGGGGGCTTTGCCGCCTTCGCGCCCGGCGACCTTGCGGCGGTGCGGTTCACCCTCTGGCAGGCGCTGTTGTCGGCACTGTTCTCGGTGGGCTTCGCGGTGCCGGTGGCGCGGGCCTTTGCCCGACGCGACTTTCCCGGGCGCGGGATCCTGGTGGCGCTTCTCGGCGCGCCATTCATCCTGCCGGTGATCGTGGCCGTGCTGGGCCTGATCGCCACCTTCGGCAGCAACGGGCTGGTCAATCGCGGCCTCGCGGCGCTGGGTCTGCCCGGGTTCAGCGTCTACGGGCTGCACGGCGTCGTCATCGCGCATGTGTTCTTCAACCTGCCGCTGGCCACCCGCCTGGTGTTGCAGGGCTGGCTGGCGATGCCCGCCGAACGCCTGCGCCTTGCCGCGTCCCTGGGGCTGACGCCCTGGGCCATGTTCCGCACGCTCGAGGTGCCGATGCTGGGGCGGATCCTGCCCGGGGCCTTCGCGGTGATCTTCGTGATCTGCCTGTCCTCCTTCGCGGTGGCGCTGACGCTGGGCGGCGGGCCACGGGCGACGACCGTCGAACTGGCGATCTACCAGGCGATGCGCTTTGATTTCGACCTCGGGCGGGCGGCGGCGCTGTCGGTGGTGCAACTGGGCCTGGCGCTGGTGGCGGGGCTGGTGGCGCTGCGGCTGGCGGGGGGCGCGGGGACAGGCTTTGGCGCGGGACTCGACCGGGTGGTGCCGCGCTGGGACGGGCAGGGGGCCTGGGCGCGGATCGGCGACGGTGCGGCGATCTTCGCGGTGGCGCTGTTCCTCTTGATGCCGCTTGGGCTGGTGGTCGCGCGCGGGCTGCCGGGGGTGGCGCTGCTCGGCCCCGAAACCTGGACCGCGGCGGGAAACTCGCTTTGGGTGGCGCTGGTCTCGACCGGGCTGTGTCTGGCCTGGGCGCTGCCGCTGGCAACCCGGCGCGGCGAGCTTCTGGGCCTTCTGGGCATCGCGCTGTCGCCTCTGGTGCTGGGCACCGGGCTGTTCCTTCTGGTGCGGCCCTTTGCCAACCCCTTCGCGCTTGCGCTGCCGGTGACGGCGCTGGTCAATGCGCTGGTCAGCCTGCCTTTCGCGCTGCGCATCCTGCGCCCCGAAGCGGACGCTGTCCGCGCCGAGTATGCGCGGCTGGCGCAATCGCTGGACCTGACGCCGCGGGCATGGCTGCGCTGGGTGTTCCTGCCGCGCCTGCGCCGTCCGCTGGGCTTCGCGGCGGGGCTGACGGCGGCGCTGTCGATGGGCGATCTGGGGGTAATCGCGCTGTTTGCCGACCCGGACCGGACGACGCTGCCCTTGCATGTCTACCGGCTGATGGGCAGCTACCAGATGGCGGCGGCGCAGGGGGCGGCGCTGATGCTGCTGGGGGCCAGCCTCGCGCTGTTCTGGCTCTTCGATCAAGGGGGGCGGGTCGATGCTGGTGCTTGACGGTATCCGCCTGCGGGCGGGCGATTTCACCTTGTCGGCGGATATGACGCTGTCGCCCGGCGAACGGATCGCGGTGATCGGGCCGTCGGGGGCGGGCAAGTCGACGCTGCTCGACGTGATCGCGGGGTTCCAGACGCCCGGGGCCGGGCGCGTGCTGTGGCAGGGCCGCGACATCACCGCCGCGGCCCCGGGCAAGCGGCCCGTGGCGATCCTGTTCCAGGACCAGAACCTGTTCCCGCATCTCGACCTTGCGCGCAACCTGGCCCTTGCCCTCGATCCCGGCGGCGGCCGGATCACCCCCGAGGACAGCCGCAGGGTGGACGAGGTGCTGCGCGAGGTCGGGCTCGACGGCTTCGGCGCGCGCAAACCCGCCGCGTTGTCGGGCGGTCAGGCCAGCCGCGCGGGACTCGCGCGGCTGTTGCTGCAGAACCGCCCCGTGATCCTGCTCGATGAACCTTTCGCGGCCCTCGGCCCGGCGCTCAAGACCGACATGCTCACCCGCGTCCGCGCCCTGTCGGACCGGCTTGGCGCGCTGACCCTGCTGGTCAGCCACGACCCCGCCGACGCCCGGCGATGGGGCACCCGCACCATTCTTGTCGCCGACGGCATCGCCCATGCGCCGCAGGACACCGAGGCGCTGTTCGCCGATCCGCCGCCCAGCCTTGCGCGCTATCTCGGCGCGTGACCTCAAAGGCACCGCGTTTACCTTCCGGTCCCTTCGGCGTTGACACAAAGACCTTCGACAGAGGACAAGTCCCCAAAGGCCCGGGCAACACGGGACGTGCGACACCGACATGAGGCGACATGACGAGCCAACCCAAGATCGATGCCTCCCTGCGCGATGCGCTGATGGAGCGACCGGACCTTCTGCTGGAAGACGCCGACCTGATGCGCGCGCTGGTGGCGGCGAATGAACGCGCGATGGGCGCGAACATCGTCGATCTGCGCGGCATCGCCATGGAACGCCTCGAGGCGCGTCTCGACCGGCTCGAGGAGACCCACCGCTCGGTCATTGCCGCCGCCTATGAGAACCTCGCCGGGACCAACCAGTTGCACCGCGCCATCCTGCGCATGCTCGACCCGACCGAGTTCGAGCCGTTCCTGCGCGATCTGGGCGGCGATGTCGCCGACATCCTGCGGGTCGATTGCGTCAAGCTGGTGCTGGAATCCGCGGGTGCCGGCGCCGAGGACGCCGCCGTCGCGCGGCTTGGCGGCGTGCTGACCGTGGCCGAGCCCGGCTTCATCGACAGCTACGTTGCCAATGGCCGCTCGACGCCCGTGCGGCAGATCACGCTGCGCCAGATCGAGGACGGCAACCCGCGCATCTATGGCGAGCTGTGCGACTGGGTGCGCTCGGAGGCGTGTCTCAAGCTCGACTTCGGGGCGGGACGCCTGCCCGGGCTTCTGGTCATGGGCGCGGAGGATCCGCATCAGTTCACGTCACAGCACGGCACCGACCTTCTGGCCTTCTTCGCTGGGGTGTTCGAACGGTCGATGCGACGCTGGCTGCAATGAGCCTGACGCTGTCAGCCCAGGCGCGCGATGCGCTGGAGGGGTGGCTGGATACCGCGCGCGCGATCAAGGGACAGGCCGAGAACACGGCGACCGCCTACCGCGCGGATGTCATCGATTTCATTGCCTTCATGTCCCGCCATCACGGCGACAGCCAGGGGCTGGCCGCCTTGGCGCGTATCGCCACCAGCGACATGCGCGCCTGGATGGCGCATCTGCGCGGTGACGGGGCCAGCGCGCGGTCGATGGCGCGCAAGCTGTCGGCGGTCAAGTCGTTCTACCGCTACATCGCCGAGCGCGAGGGATACGAGCCGACCGCCGTGCTGTCGGCCCGCGCGCCGCGCTTTCAGAAGAAACTGCCGCGCCCGCTGACCGAGGATGCCGCCCGCGCGATGATCGACACCGTGGGCGATCAGGGCCGCGCGGACTGGATCGGCGCGCGGGACGCGGCAGTGGTGACGCTGCTTTACGGGTCCGGGTTGCGCATATCAGAGGCGCTGGGGCTGACCGGCGCGGCGCTGCCGCTGGGCGAAAGCCTGCGGATCCTCGGCAAGGGCGGCAAGGAACGCATCGTGCCGGTGCTGCCGGTGGCCCGCACGGCGGTGACCAGATACGTGGCCCTGTGCCCCTATGACATCACGCCCGGCACGCCGGTCTTTCGCGGCGCGCGGGGCGGTGCGCTGAACCCGCGGCTGGTGCAGAAGGTGACCGAGGCCGCAAGGATGCAGCTGGGTCTGCCCGCCACCGCGACGCCGCACGCGATGCGGCATTCGTTTGCCACACACCTGTTGCAGGCGGGCGGCGATCTGCGCGCGATCCAGGAGTTGCTGGGCCATGCGTCGCTGTCGACGACCCAGGCCTATACCTCGGTCGACCAGGTCCACCTGATGAAGGTCTACGCCGCCGCGCATCCCAAGGCAGGCTGAGGGGCGGGGTCCGCACGGCAATGCCGTCCGCACGGCAATCCCGGAAAAGAAGCGGCGCCCGGCGCGGTCGTCGCCGGTGCTTGCGGCACGCGGCGCGGGCTGTAGGGTTGTCGCGAAACGTCTATCCCGAAAGGTCCAGCGGATGATGAAACTCTACAAGCTCAGCCCGTCACCCTATGTGCGCAAGGTGCACGTCACCCTGATCGAAACCGGCCAGATCGACGACGTGACGCTGGTTTCGGGGGCGAACTCGCCGCTCGATCCCGACCCGGACCTGACCGCGCTGAACCCGATCGGCAAGATCCCGGCGCTGGTGCGCGACGATGGCGGCACGCTGTATGACAGCCGGGTGATCTGCCGTTACCTGGATGCCCGCGCGGGCGGCAAGCTTTACCCCGAAAGCCGGATCTGGGACGTTCTGACGCTGGAAGCGCTGGCGGATGGCATGCTGGATGCGGCGCTGGCGATGACCTACGAGCTGCGGTTCCGCCCCGAAGGCAGGGTCTGGGAGGACTGGATCGAGGCGCAGTGGGGCAAGATCGCCCGCGCGCTGGCGGCGGTCGAGGCACGCTGGATGAGCCACCTTGCCGGGCCGCTCGATGCGGGGCAGATCGCGGTGGGCTGCGCGCTGGGCTATCTCGACCTGCGCCACGACGCGCGCGGCTGGCGCGACGGACATGCGGCGCTGGCGGACTGGTACGAGGGTTTTTCGGCGCGCCCGTCGATGCAGGCGACGGTGCCAGAGGGCTGAGCGGCGCGGTGGCCGGGGCCGTCGTGGTTGCGGCGGGTTTGCGGCGAGGCCCCGGCGCGGGGGCCAGGGCGGTGGTGCGCGTCTGGTCGGTGACGAGGCCCCGGCGCGGGAGCGGACCGCACGCCCGGGCGCGGACCAAAGGCTGCTTGCAGCCGCCGCGCTCCAGCGTCGATCCGGCCCCACCGGTTTGGCGCTTTGGTGTTCCAAGCGCGCGGTTCGTTTCGGGCGACGATGTGGCGGGACAAGGCGCCTTGCCTGATCGTTGCGGCGCCAACCCGCCGGACCGGCGCTTCCAGGCCGACCGACAGGATCACGCAGCCTTCCTTGCGCGCACGGGGTCGGTCGCAGCCTCAAGGCCGCGCGCCGTCGCCACGCCGCCTTTGCCGCGAAACCCTTGCGCCCGCGCCTGCCCCCGGTTACCCGGTCAGGCGATATTCCGAACCCGAAAGGCAGCCCGATGCGGATGCGCGATACCTTCATCAAACCGATGCACCCCGAGGGGCGGCGTTTTGTCGGCATCTTTGCCGTCGTCACGCTGGTCCTGTTTCTGGTCTGGGAACCGCTGGGCTGGATCGGCGTCGGTCTGACGATCTGGTGCTACTACTTCTTCCGCGACCCCGAGCGGGTGACGCCGGACCGTCCGGGCCTCGTGATCTCGCCGGCCGATGGCGTCGTGTCGCTGATCGAGGAGGCGGTGCCGCCGCCCGAGCTGGGCCTGTCGGAGGTGCCGCTCTTGCGGGTGTCGGTGTTCATGTCGGTGTTCAACTGCCATATCAACCGCGCGCCGGTGGCGGGCACCGTCAAGCGGGTGGCCTACACGCCCGGCAAGTTCCTCAACGCGTCGCTCGACAAGGCGTCCGAGGACAACGAGCGCAACGGCATCGTCATCACCATGGCCGACGGGCGCGATCTGGGCGTGGTGCAGATCGCGGGGCTGGTGGCGCGGCGCATCCTGTGTTTCACCCGTGAAGGCGCAGAGATCGCGCGCGGCGAGCGCTTTGGCCTGATCCGGTTCGGATCGCGGCTCGATGTGTACCTGCCCGAGGGCGTGACCCCGGACGTGGCCATCGGGCAGACCATGGTCGCGGGCGAGACGATCCTGGCGCGGCTTGACGGAGACGCCGAATGAGCGAGACCCCGCGCGGCGACAAGCTGACGCTGGTGCAGCTGGTGCCGAACATGCTGACGATCACGGCGATCGGGCTGGGCATGACCTCGATCCGGTTCGGGCTGTCCGAGCGTTGGGAACTGGCGGTGCAGATGATCCTGCTGGCCGCCGTGCTGGACGGGCTGGACGGGCGGCTGGCCCGGGCGCTGGGGTCCGACAGCAAGATGGGGGCGGAACTCGACAGCCTCGCGGATTTCCTGAATTTCGGCGTGGCCCCGGGGCTGCTGCTGTATCTCTGGGCGCTGCAGGACCTGCGGGGCCTCGGCTGGCTGGCGGTGCTGGTCTATGCCATCTGCTGCGTCATGCGGCTGGCGCGGTTCAACGTGGCGCGCAAGGAAGAGCAGGGCGGCAAGGGCGGTGACGGAGCCTTTTTCATCGGTGTGCCGTCGCCCGCGGGCGCGATGCTGGCGATGTTGCCGATGTTCGCGTCCTTCGCCTTTGCCGACGGGCCGGTGCTGCCGGATTTCCTGCTGGCGCTCTATGTCATGGGGATCGGCATGCTGATGGTCAGCCAGGTGCCGACATGGTCGTTCAAGACCACCCGCGTGCCGCGCCGCAACGTGAAGCTGTTCCTCGTGGCCTTCGCCATCGCGGGCGCGGTTCTGTTCACCTATGCGTGGATCAGCCTGGTGATCCTGTGCGTGTTCTACGTGATTGTGGTGGCCTTGAAGCTGGTGACGCTGCGCCGCCGTCGCTTCAAAAGCTGATCGACAGGCCGAAGTTGATCGCGTTGGTGCGGAGCACGGTCCTGCCCGAGCCGCCGCCTTCGAGGTCCAGATCGTTCCACGACGCGGTGAACTGGTATTCGGTGAACAGCGCCATGCGGTCGGTGACATCGACGCTGAGCCCGGCCAGCGCGCGCATGGCGGGACCGGCAAGCTGGTAGCCATAGGTGTCCGAGCCGCCGATTTCGACATCCACATGCGGCAGGGCAACGCCCAGACCGGCGCCGACATAGGGCGTTGCGGTACCGAGCGCATCGGGCCAGCGAACCATCGCGTTGGCGGTGAGGATGTTGAGCCCGTCGGTCAATTCGAACCGGGAAAACCCCAGCGCGTCGCGGTCGTCCTTGTCGAGATAGGCCTTGATATGGGTGAATTCCGCGCCGAAGCCCAGATTGTCGGTCTGCCACCAGGTGCCGCGCAGGCCGTAATAGGGCGGCATCTCGAAGGATTTGCCGTGCCAGTCGACCTTGCGGTCATAGTCGCCGCCGGCGGGATACGTCCCGTCGAGCGTCGATGGCGCCACGTTCTGCGAGCCCGCGTAAAGCGAAAGCTCGAACTCGGCCATCGCCGGGGTGGCCATCGCGGCCAGCAGCGCGCAGGCGAGGGGGGTCTTGACCGGTATGCAGCTGAAATCCATTTTCTGACAAAGCCGATTCAGAGAAGAGACCGAAATGTCGGTCAATGATGCGTTTTTTCCCGTTTCCGAACCGACCGGTTCAGCTTGAAGGGTCCTCGCATGCATGTATGATCGCTTTGGCGCGACACAAAGCCCCTTTTTGCGATCTCCCGCCTTTGTGTTCTGGACGGCTCTGCACAGTGCCGTTATTCAGCGCCCTAGATTCCTGATGGACCAAATTGTGGGTCCGCACGTCTTGCCGGTCATCCGGCGCAAGAACGGAGAACACCTCGTGTCGAATGCAGAAGATCACGCAGGCACCCGGAGGGACTTCCTCTATTATGCCACTGCCGGTGCCGGTGCTGTCGCCACGGGCGCGGCTGTCTGGCCCCTCGTGAACCAAATGAACCCATCCGCCGACGTGCGGGCGCTGTCGACCATCCGGGTGGATATCGGCGGCATCTCGGAAGGGTCTCAGATCACGGTGAAATGGCTGGGCAAGCCGGTGTTCATCCGCAACCGCACCCAGCCCGAGATCGACGAGGCGCGCGGCGTCGACGTCTCGGCGCTGCCCGATCCGGTGGCGCGCAACGCCAACATCCCCGGTGAGGCCGCGGCGACGGACGAAAACCGCGCCCTCGACGAAGAGGGCCGCTGGCTGGTGATGATGGGTGTCTGCACCCACCTCGGCTGCGTGCCGCTGGGCGACGGTGCCGGGGATTACGACGGCTGGTTCTGCCCCTGTCACGGGTCGCACTACGATTCCTCGGGGCGTATTCGCCGCGGTCCCGCACCGGAGAACCTGCCCGTGCCGACCGCCGAATTCGTCGACGAAACCACGATCCTGCTCGGTTAAGGGAGAAAAACATGGCTGGTATCCCGCACGACCATTACGAACCGAAGACCGGCGGAGAGAAGTGGCTGCACAAGCGGCTGCCGATCGTCGGAATTCTGTATGACACGCTGATGATCCCGACCCCCAAGAACCTCAACTGGATGTGGATCTGGGGCATCGTGCTGACCTTCACGCTGGTGTTGCAGATCGCCACCGGCGTCACGCTGGTGATGCATTACACGCCGCATGCGGACATGGCCTTTGCCTCGGTCGAGCATATCATGCGCAACGTCAACGGCGGCTGGGCGCTGCGGTATATCCACATGAACGGCGCGTCGCTGTTCTTTGTGGCGGTCTACGCGCATATCTTCCGGTCGCTGTATTACGGGTCCTACAAGGCACCGCGCGAAGTGACATGGATCATCGGCATCCTGATCTACCTCTTGATGATGGGCACCGCCTTCATGGGCTACGTTCTGCCCTGGGGCCAGATGTCGTTCTGGGGGGCCACGGTGATCACCGGTCTGTTCGGCGCGATCCCGTTGATCGGCGAGTCGATCCAGACCTGGCTGCTGGGCGGACCGGCGGTCGGCAACTACACCCTGACGCGCTTCTTCTCGCTGCATTACCTGATGCCCTTCCTGATCCTGGGCCTCGTGATCGTGCACATCTGGGCCTTCCACACCACCGGCAACAACAACCCCACGGGTGTTGAAGTGCGCCGCGGATCGAAGGCCGAGGCGCAGAAGGACACCGTGCCGTTCTGGCCCTACTACGTGATCAAGGACCTGTTTGCGCTGGCGCTGATCCTGGCGGTGTTCTTTGCCGTCGTGGGCTTCATGCCGAACTTCCTGGGGCATCCGGACAACTATATCGAGGCGAACCCGCTGGCGACGCCCGCGCATATCGTCCCCGAATGGTACTTCCTGCCGTTCTACGCCATCCTGCGCGCCTTTGACGGCGATGTCTGGGTGGTGATCGCGGCAAGCTGGATCTCGGGCGGCATCATCGATGCGAAGTTCTTCGGCGTGATCGCCATGTTCGGCGCGATCGCGGTGATGGCGCTGGCCCCCTGGCTGGACACGTCGTCGGTCCGGTCGGGCCGCTATCGTCCGCAGTTCAAGTGGTGGTTCTGGCTTCTGGTCATCGACTTCTTCGTACTGATGTGGGCAGGCGCCATGCCCGCCGAGGGGATCTATCCCTACATCGCACTGCTTGGGTCGGCCTACTGGTTCGCCTACTTCCTGGTGATCCTGCCGCTTCTGGGCGTGCTGGAGAAGCCGCTGCCGCGTCCCGATACGATCGAGGCCGACTTCGAAGCCCACAAATCCGCGACGGGTGGCACCAAGACCATCCCCTCGGTTTCTCCGGCCGAATAAGAAAGGATCGGAAAACGTGATGTTCAAGAAACTCGCACTTTCAGCCCTCGTGGCTCTGGGCCTTTCTGCCGGCGGTGCCTATGCCGCCGGTGCAGAGGGTCATGTCGAAAACTACGACTTCTCCTTCGAGGGTCCGTTCGGCGCATTCGACCAGAACCAGCTGCAGCGCGGTCTGCAGGTCTACACGCAGGTCTGTTCGGCCTGCCACGGCCTGCGCTACGTGCCGTTGCGGTCGCTCGGGGACGAGAGCGGCCTGGGCTATTCCGAAGAGCAGGTGCTGGCCTACGCGTCGCAGACCTATGAGGTCTTCGATCCGGAGCTGGACGACTTCCGCCCCGCGCGCCCGACCGACAACTTCCCCGCCAACACGGCGGTGGGCGCACCGGACCTGTCGCTGATGGCGAAGGGACGGGCCGGGTTCCACGGCCCCTACGGCCTGGGCATCAACCAGTTCTTCAAGGGCATGGGAGGTCCGGAATACATCGCCTCGTTGCTGACCGGGTATACCGGCGAGGAAAAAGAGCAGGCCGGGACCATCCTCTACGAGAACACCGCCTTTCCGGGCGGCTGGATTTCGATGGCCCCGCCGCTTTACGGCGATGACGTGGCATATGCCAACGCCGAGATCGAGACCACGATCGAGCAGCAGTCCAAGGACGTCGCGGCCTTTCTGATGTGGACCGCGGAGCCCAAGATGATGGCCCGCAAGCAGGCCGGTTTTCTGGGCGTCGTGTTCCTGACGATCCTGTCGGTGTTGCTGTACCTGACCAACAAGCGCCTGTGGAAGCCGATCAAGTCCCGCGCCGAGGACTGATCCGGTTCGCTACACGAATGTCTGAAAGGCCCTGCCCCGGCGGGGCCTTTTGCCGTCCGCGGGCGGGCTGACGGCGAGGGGTCGGCGCCACGGGCGCCACGGGCGGCAGGCGACGGGCAGGCGACGGGGCGGCCCTGACGCCAAGGCATACTGGCGGCGGTGCAATGGTCTGCAACCTCGGCGGTGCGGCCCCTTGTTTACCGGGCGCGCGCGATCTAAGTCCAAGGCATGAAGAACCCACTTACCTATTTGAAACGCGGACCCGTGGTGTCGGTGGTGCGCATGCAGGGCGCGATCGGCATGGGCCGGGCAAGCCTGTCCGACCGGTCCGTTGCCGATATGCTCGACAAGGCGTTCAGCCGGGGCAAACCCAAGGCGGTCGCGCTCGAGATCAATTCGCCGGGCGGATCGCCGGTGCAATCGTCGCTGATCGCGGCGCGCATCCGGCGGTTGTCAGAGGACAAGAAGGTCCCCGTGCTTGCCTTTGTCGAGGACGTGGCGGCATCGGGCGGTTACTGGATCGCGAGCGCCGCGGACGAGATCTATGCCGACGACAGCTCGATCCTGGGCTCGATCGGGGTGATCTCGGCTGGCTTCGGCGCGCATGTCTTCCTGCAGCGGCAGGGCATCGAGCGGCGCGTGCACACGGCGGGCGAATCGAAATCGATGATGGACCCGTTCCGCCCCGAGAAGGAAGAAGACGTCGAACGGCTGAACCGGCTTCTGGAGCAACTGCACGGAAATTTCATCGGCCAGGTGAAGACCCGGCGCGGCGACAAGTTGACCGACGATCCCGACCTGTTCACAGGCGAGATCTGGTTGGGGGCAAGCGCCGTCGAGGTCGGGCTGGCGGATGGTATCGGGCATCTCGACCAGGTGTTGAAAAAGCGTTTCGGCGAGGATGTGAAACTGCGCCGCTATGGTCAACGCAAGTCGCTGCTGAGCCGGTTCGGGGCCAATGTCGCCGAAAGCGCCTATCAGCAGATCGAAGAACGCGCGTCGTTCGCGCGGTTTGGTCTGTGACGTGATCGTCAAGATTGTCCTTCTGTTTCTGGTGTTCATGGGTGTGCTGGCCATGTTCGGCAAGCTCAGGGTGCCCGGCGCCAAGCAGTTGTCCGACCGCAAGTGCAAGAGTTGCGGACGGTTCCGGATCGGCAAGGGGCCATGCCCCTGCGGCAAGGGAACGCGCGGATGATGGTCTACCTGTCCGGCCTTCTGGGCCTGGCGATCCTGCTGCTGGCGGGCGACGCGCTGGTCAAGGGTGCGGTGAACCTGGCGCTGCGGCTGGGGGTTCCGGCGCTGATCGTCAGCCTGACCATCGTGGCCTTCGGCACCTCCGCGCCCGAGCTTCTGATCTCGGTCAACGCGGCGCTTGACGGGGTGCCGGGCATCGCGCTGGGCAACGTCGTCGGATCGAACACCGCCAATGTGCTGCTGGTACTGGGAATCCCGGCGATGCTGGCGGTGATGCACACATCGGCGCATGACACCCGCAAGAGCTATTTCATCATGCTGGCGGCGACGCTGCTGTTCATCGGGCTGGCCTTTCGCGGCGTGTTCGACTGGATCGCGGGGCTGATCCTCGTGGCGACGCTGATGGCGATCCTGGGCGATGCATTCCGCGACAGCCTCAGACATCGCAACGGCATCGCGGCGCAGGCCGACGAGGAGGAGGACCTGGAAGGCGCGGACCCCGAGATGCGCTGGTGGAAGATCCTGCTGTTTCTGGCGCTGGGCCTTGTCGGCCTGCCGCTGGGCGCCGACCTGCTGGTCGACAGCGCCCGAGAGATCGCGTCGCGCTTCGGCGTTTCGGACACGGTGATCGGCCTGACGCTGGTGGCGCTGGGCACCTCGTTGCCGGAACTGGCCACGACGGTGTCGGCGGCGCTGCGCAAGCAGGCGGACGTGGCGCTGGGCAACGTCATCGGGTCGAACATGTTCAACCTGCTGGCCATCATCGGCATCGCCAGCCTGATCGCGCCGCTTGAAGTGGATGCGGAGATCCTGCGCTTCGACCTCTGGGTGATGCTGGGGGCGTCGCTGCTGCTGGTGCCCTTCGTGCTGATGAAGCGCGATCTGACGCGCAGCTGGGGCGTGATCTTGTCGCTGCTGTATCTGGGCTATGTGGGTTACGTATTGAGCTGACGACCCCAGAGGATGCGTGCATGACCGATACCGATCAACCCCGCGCCGTCGTGACCGGCGGCGGACACCGTCTTGGCCGCGCGATGGCGCTGTATCTGGCCGGGCGTGGCTGCGATGTGGCGGTGCATTACAACACCTCGGAGGTCGCCGCAGAGGCGCTGGCGGCGCAGATCCGGGACATGGGGCGCAAGGCCGCGACGGTGGCCGCGGACCTTCTGGACGAAGACGCGGTGCAGGGGCTGATGCCCGCCGCCGCAGAGGCGCTTGGCGGGCCGATCACGCATCTGGTCAACAACGCCTCGATCTTCGAATATGACAACATCGAGAGCGCGACGCGCACCAGTTGGGACCGGCACCTGGAAAGCAACCTGCGCGCGCCCTTCGTGCTGACACAGGCGCTGGCGGCGCAGGTTCCGGCCCCGGTGGCCGATGCCAATTCAGAGCCGGTGGCGCGCGGTCTGGTGGTCAACATGATCGACCAGAGGGTGCGCAAGCTGACACCGGAATTCATGACCTACACGATTGCAAAGATGGGGCTCTGGGCGTTTACCCAGACCGCGGCGCAGGCGCTGGCACCGCGGGTCAGGGTCAACGCCATCGGTCCCGGTCCGACCCTGCAGGGCGGCCGCCAGAGCGATACGCATTTTGCCCGACAGCGCGCCGCCACGGTGCTGGGCCGGGGCGCGAATACCGACGATATCACCGCGGCGCTGGGCTATCTGTACGATTCGCCCGCCATCACCGGTCAGCTTCTGTGTGTCGACGGCGGACAGCATCTGGCCTGGCAGACGCCGGATGTGATCGGGCTTGAATAGGTGACGTTGTGTCAAGTTATGCACGGGTCCGGGCGGCATCGGCGGCTTGATCACGGAAACGCGATAGAATTCAGGATGTTGCAGGCGCAGCATAATTCTTTCGTTCAATTTCAAGGGCTTGAATTTGTGCCTAAAAATTGGGCAAACCGACAAGGCCACCGAAAACAAAGAATAATTTCACGACATGTGGATTTTGCCCAAAGGTTTATCCACAGGATCGGTGGATGTTAAACAGGTTGAAACAATGTTGTGACAATTGCAGCGACCGAACAGAATCAACCCAGGAACCCGACCTTCCCGTCAGGGTCACCCAACCGAGCGACGATGACCAAATCCGACAGCGACCAGACCGCCCCGTTGCGCGGGCATGACTGCATCCAGGCCTATCTGCGGACGCTGGACACATCGCCCGGCGTCTACCGGATGCTGGATGAGCAGAGCCGCGTGCTGTATGTCGGCAAGGCGCGCAACCTCAGGGCGCGGGTGTCGAACTACGCGCGGCCCGCGGGTCATTCGCGGCGCATCGCACGGATGATCGCCGACACCGCGTCGATGATGTTCCTGACCACGCGCACTGAGACCGAGGCGCTGCTGCTTGAACAGAACCTGATCAAGCAGCTCAAGCCGAAGTTCAACGTGTTGTTGCGCGACGACAAGTCGTTTCCGAACATCCTCGTGACCGGCGATCATGATTTCCCGCAGATCAAGAAGCATCGCGGCGCCAAGCGCGAGAAGGGGTCCTATTACGGCCCGTTCGCCAGTGCGGGCGCGGTGAACCGGTCGCTCAACCAGTTGCAGAAGGTGTTCCTGCTGCGCAACTGCTCGGACTCGGTGTTCGAGAGCCGCACACGGCCTTGCCTGTTGCACCAGATCCGGCGCTGCAGCGCGCCCTGCGTCGGGCGCATCTCGCAGGCCGACTATGCCGAGACGGTGCGCGATGCCGAACGCTTCCTGTCGGGGCGGACGACGCAAATCCAGGAGACGCTGGCGGCGCAGATGCAGACCGCGTCCGAGGACATGGAGTTCGAGCGCGCGGCGGCGCTCCGCGATCGGATCCGGGCGCTGACGCAGGTGCAGTCGGTGCAGGGCATCAACCCCAAGGGCGTGTCCGAGGCCGATATCATCGCGCTGCACATGGAACACGGGCAGGCCTGCGTGCAGGTTTTCTTTATCCGGGCGAACCAGAACTGGGGCAATCGCGATTTCTATCCGAGGGTCGGCGACGACGTCGATGCCGCCGAGGTGATGGAGGCCTTCATCGGCCAGTTCTACGACACCAAGGAGCCGCCGCGCCAGCTGATCCTGAGCCACGGCATCGAGAACGCCGATCTGATGCAGCAATTGCTGAGCGACAAGCTGGGCCGCAAGGTCGAGATCAACGTGCCGCAGCGCGGTGAGAAGGCAGAGCTGGTCGAGGGCGCGGCGCGCAATGCACGAGAAAGCCTGGCAAGGAAGATGTCCGAGACGGCGACCCAGACCAAGCTGCTGAAGGGTCTGGCCGAGGCCTTCGGGCTGGACACGGTGCCCGAGCGGATCGAGGTCTACGACAACAGCCACATCCAGGGCACCAACGCCGTCGGCGCGATGATCGTGGCGGGGCCCGAGGGGTTCCTGAAAAGCCAGTACCGCAAGTTCAACATCAAGGGCGAGGATGTGGTGCCGGGCGACGATTTCGGCATGATGAAAGAGGTGCTGGAGCGCCGGTTCAAGCGGCTTCAGAAGGAAGACCCGGACCGCGACAAGGGCTTGTGGCCGGATCTGTTGCTGATCGACGGCGGTGCCGGGCAGGTCTCGGCGGTGCATGGGATCATGGCCGAATACGGCGTCGAGGACATCCCGATGGTGGGCGTGGCCAAGGGCATCGACCGCGATGCGGGCAAGGAGGAGTTCCATCGCAAGGGGACGCGGCCCTTCGCGCTGAGGCACAACGATCCGGTGCTGTATTTCGTGCAGAGGATGCGCGACGAGGCGCACCGGTTCGCGATCGGCACCCACCGGGCCAAGCGGGCGAAGTCGATGGGGAAGAACCCGCTGGACGAGATCTCGGGCGTGGGGGCATCGCGCAAGCGCGCGCTGCTGGCGCATTTCGGATCGGCCAAGGCGGTCGGGCGCGCCAATCTGGCGGATCTGAGGGCCGTCGAGGGGGTGTCGGAGGCGTTGGCAGAGCGGATCTACGGGTATTTCCACGAAAAGGGCTGAGGTCTGGCCTGCGCCGGTGTCACGGGGCCCCGGTCGGGGGCCGGGGCGCGGGTGGCGGCGCGAGGGGCGCGGGACAAGGCTGTTTGCAGCCGCCGCGCCAGCGCCTGCCCGCCCCGGTGGGCTGGCGCTGTGGGGCCGTTTGTGAGCGGGCTGTGCTGTCGAAGGATCTGGCGGGGATCAAGCGCCCGGCCCGGGCGTTGCTGCGCCATCCCGCGGGCAGGCGTTCAAGGTGTGCTCCGGTGGGTGTGAGGGACGGATCGGGGTCCGGGGCGGGGTTGGGCGGGGCGGTGATCGCGGCTCGAACCGCGCAGGTCTGCCTAGACCGAGATCCGCGCCAGCGTGTCGCGCAGCGGATCCGGGATCGGCATCGGGCGGCCATCGGCACCGAGCAGCACCTGGACGAAGTGCCCCAGACAGGCGGCAGTCTCGTCGCCGCTGCGAAACAGCGCCACCTCGATGCGGCAGGACGATCCTCCGATGCGGGCAATGCGCAGGCCCGCCGCAAGCGCGTCGGGAAAGCCCAGCTCGCGGAAATAGCGGCAGCCGCTCTCGACCACCACGAAGCGCCTGGCATCCGGGCCGCGGATGTCGATACCGTTGTCGAGCTGCCAATAGCTCAGCGCGGTATCGAACAGCGCGAGGTAGGTGGCGTTGTTCATGTGGCCGTATTCGTCGTTGTCGTCCCAGCGCGTCTGGATCGGCACGAAGGCGGCAAAGTCGGCGCGGCGCGGGGCAGGCGGTCTGGACATCAGGACCTCAGCAGGCGGGTGGCGGCGGCGGCAGTCCAGCCCGCGGCAAGAGCGATCGCCACGGCGAGCAGACCGTAGATCAGGGGCTGGTTCTGCGACAGGTTGAACAGCCAGCGCCCGAGACCGATCTTGCGCACCTCGATGTCGCGCGCGATCTGGCTGACCACCCGGCCCTTGCGGGTCAGGAAGATGCGGGTCTGGTAGCGGCCCTCGGTGAGGTTGGCGGGCAGTTGCACGCGGGTGGAGAACAGCGTCTGTTCGCGCACGGTGACATCGCCTTCGCGCAGCAGGTATTGCCCGGCTTCGCGGCGGATGCGGATCACGGCGTCGGTGAAAATCTGGGCATTCTCGACGCTGTCCGGCGCGCCGACGGAGCGGATCGCGCGCGGGACCGAGACGTGATGGCGCAGGTCCTCGACATTGCTGAGCACCGCGCCGAACGGGCCGGACGTGGCGATGGCGTAGAACGAGGGCGCGAGGTCGACCTCGACCGCGTCGGTATTGGCCCAGACCCCCAGCACGCGGTCCTTGCGGTACACGGTCAGCGGCACATAGGGGCCTTCGACGGTGATCACCACATCGAGGTCGCTGTCCAGGGGGATCGCGTCTTCGCGCTTGACCGCGCCGTAGATCAGGATTTCCGAACCGTCGAAATTGGTCGAAATCGAGACCGTGTCGCTGCTGAGATCGAGCACGACGTCTTCGGCGGCCGGCGTCGGCTGGGTCTGCAGAAACAGCGAGACGAGCAGGGCGAGGCTGCGGCGCATCAGCCGCCCTCCGCGATGACGAAAAGCTCGTCCGGGGTGAGGAACAGATCGAGGGCCAGCTTGAAGCAGACCGCAAGGACAAGACCGGCGAGCAGGATGCGCAACTGCTCGGCCTTCAGCTTTGATCCGACCACCGCGCCGAACTGCGCGCCGAGCACACCTCCGACGATCAGCGCCAGCGCGAGGATGATGTCGACGGTCTGCGAGGTGGTGGCGTGCAAAAGCGTGGTGAAGGCGGTCACGAAGATGATCTGGAACAGCGATGTGCCGATCACCACCTTGGTGGGCATGCCCAGCAGGTAGATCATCGCGGGCACCATGATGAAGCCGCCGCCGACCCCCATGATCGCCGCCAGAACGCCCACCGCCGCGCCGACAGCCAGCGGCGGGATCGCCGAGATATAGAGCCCCGAGGCCCGGAAGCGCATCTTGAATGGCAGGCCATGGACCCAGCCGTGACTGCGACGCCTGGGCCGCGCGCCGGATTTCGACCGCCGCAGGGCGCGCAGGCTTTCGACGAACATCAGCCCGCCGATGATGCCGAGGAAGATGACATAGGCAAGGCGTACCAGCAGATCGACCTGGCCCTGTTCCTTGAGGATGTTGAATACCCAGACGCCGAAGCCCGAGCCCCCGAGCCCACCAGCCAGCAGCACCACCCCCATGCGCAGGTCCACCGTGCGGCGCTTGAGATGCGCCATGACGCCCGAGACCGAGCTTGCCACGATCTGGTTGGCCCCGGTGGCCACGGCCACGGCGGGGGGGATGCCCATGAAGAACAGCAGGGGCGTGATCAGGAACCCGCCGCCGACCCCGAACATGCCCGACAGCATGCCCACGAGCGTGCCGAGGCCCAGAAGCAGGATCAGATTGACCGAAACCTCGGCGATGGGAAGGTAGAGTTGCATCCCGCCAGCATGTGCCGCGCGGCGGTGAAAGGCAATGTGGTGCGAGGGCGATCCGGAGGTGGGGGGGGGGGGGGGGGGGGGTAG
>NZ_JBTLRF010000009.1:108472-144675 GCF_054482575.1 Roseivivax sp. CAU 1753
GTGCGGGCCATTGGCCCGCACGCTGGTCATGTTGCAGGCAGGCCGGGGCCTGCCCGCGCCGGGTTTTGCGTATTTGGGAAATGGAAAGGCGGGGGATTGGTGCTTGGGGAGAGGGTGGCGGTGCGCGGGTGGTGAAGGGTGCGCAGGGTACGGAGAGGTCGGGCGGTGTGGGGGCGTGGGGTTTGCGTATTTGGGAAATGGAAAGGTGTGGGGGATCTGGGCTGGGGGCGGAGGAGATCTGCGCGTCGGTCGTGCCGGGCCCGACAGCGGTTTGCACATGCAGCGGGGGCTTTTGGCGTGCGTGCGCGCGCTGAGGCGGGCGTGGCTGTGCCTGTGAGGGACAAAATCGCGCGCAGATCGAGGGCATGGTGCCGCCGGTAGGGTCAGGGGATGCGGGTCGGGACGGGGTGGTCGAGGGCAGGCTAGGTCAGGATGGTCGAGGTCGGGCCAGGCGGGAGTGGCCGGGGGCGGGTCAGGACGGGGCGGCCGGGGTCGGGATAGGTGAAGTTGGCGCGAGGGCGGGTCAGGTTGAGTTGGAATGGCCCGGGCTAAGGGCTGAAGTTGGCCCGGGGGGGGCGGGTCGGGTGAGTGGGAATGCCCCCGGGGTGAAGGCCTGGTGAGGTTGGCCCGGAGGCGGATGCGGAGGGTATTGCCGGAGACCGGGCCGGTGGGCGTGGACAGGGGCGGGGCTCAGCGTTCCTTGACATAGGGCTCGCCGCCCGCGCGGGGCGGGATGGCGCGACCGACGAAGCCCGCGAGGATCACCACGGTCAGGATATAGGGCAATGCGTCCATGACCTGCACCGGGATGGTGATGCCGCCGAGGTCGATGTTCTGGTAGCGCAGCGCAATCGCCTGCAGCAGGCCGAAGAGCAGGCAGGCAATCAGCGCATACCAGGGCCGCCACTTGGCGAAGATCAGGGCGGCGAGCGCGATATAGCCGCGCCCGGCGGTCATTTCCTTGACGAAGCCCGCCTGCAGTCCGGTGGCGAGATAGGAGCCCGCGAGGCCGCAGAGCAGCCCGCAGATGCCGATCGCCGCGTAGCGCAGCCCGACGACGGAGACGCCGGCGGTGTCGACCGCCTCGGGGGCTTCGCCGACCGCGCGCAGGCGCAGGCCGAAGCGGGTGCGGAACAGGATCCACCAGGTCGCGGGCACACAGAGGAACGCCACGTAGACGAGGATCGAGTGGCCCGAGATCAGCTGGTAATAGATCGGGCCGAGGATCGGCACATCGCGCAGCGCCGCGGCGAAGGGCAGGGTGATCGCCTCCCATCGTCCGCCGCCCATCAGCGACGGCGTGCGCCCGCCCTGGCTGAACCAGTCCTGGGCGATCAGCACGGTCAGACCGGAGGCGAGGAAGTTGAGCGCCACGCCCGAGATCAGCTGGTTGCCGCGGAAGGTGATGGAGGCCAGCCCGTGCAGCCCCGAAAGCAGCATCGAGGAGGCGATGCCCGCGCCGAGCCCCATCCAGACCGACCCGGTGGTGGCCGCGATGGCCGCCGAGAAGAAGGCCGCGATCAGCATCTTGCCTTCGAGGCCGATGTCGATCACGCCCGAGCGTTCGGAAAAGAGCCCCGCGAGGCAGGCCAGCAGCAGCGGCGTGGCCAGGCGCACGGTCGAGTCGAGCACCTGCAGGAGGGTGGCGAAATCCATCAGCGCGGCTCCTTCCTGGCGAAGGCCTGGAACAGTTTTTCGAGCGGCACGCGCACCATGTTGTCGAGCGCGCCGGTAAACAGGATCACCAGGGCCTGGATCACCACGATCAACTCGCGCGGGATGTTTGTCCAGAGCGCCAGCTCCGCCCCGCCCTGGTAGAGAAAGCCGAAGAGGATGGCGGCGAGGAAGACGCCGACGGGGTGGTTGCGGCCCATCAGCGCCACGGCGATGCCGATGAAGCCCGCGCCCTCGGTGGCGTTCATCACCAGGCGCTCGGCCTCGCCCATGGCGGTGTTGAGCGCCATCATGCCCGCCAGCCCGCCCGAGATCAGCATCGCCACGACGACGATCTTTACCGGAGAGATACCGGCATAGCGCGCGGCGCTTTCGGAATGGCCGAGGGCGCGGATCTCGTAGCCGAGGCGGGTGCGCCAGATCAGCAGCCAGACCGCGAGACAGGCGGCGACGGCGACGAAGAAGGTGACGTTGCCCGGCGCACCGCGGAACAGCGGCATGGCATCGGTCGCGAACATGTCCTGGAAGGTCGGCAGGTGGGTGGCGGGCGGGAACGCCGGAGAAGCCGGGTCCATCTGGCCCTTGGGCTTGAGAACGTTCACCAGCACGTAGTTCAGGAAGGCCGCCGCGATGAAGTTGAACATGATTGTGGTGATCACGATATGGCTGCCGCGCCGGGCCTGGAGATAGGCCGGGATCAGCGCCCAGAGCGCGCCGAAGGCCGCCGCCCCCAGCGCCGCGCCGACCAGCGCCAGCGACCAGTGCGGCCAGGGGATGTAGAGGCAGATCAGCGCCACGCCGAGGCCGCCGACGGTGGCCTGCCCCTCGCCGCCGATATTGAACAGCTTGGCATGGAAGGCGACCGACACCGCAAGCCCGGTAAAGATGAAGTTGGTGGCGTAATAGAGCGTGTAGCCCCAGCCCGAGGACCGCATCAGCGCGCCGTCGACCATGAGGTTGAAGGCGTCGATGGGGTTTTCGCCGATGGCCAGGATTACCAGCGCCGACAGCAGCGCCGCCAGCAGCAGCGAGATCAGGGGGACGAGGACCGCATCGGCCCAGGCGGGCATTCTATCCATTTCCGGACGCTTTCCGCTTTTCCTTGGCTTTCAGGCTGGCATCGATTGCCGCGATGTCGTCGCCGCCCGGGTGCTCGGTGACGCCCGCCATCAGGAGGCCGAGTTCGCGCTGGTCGGTTTCCGCGGGGTCGCGTTCGCCCATCAGGTGCCCGTCGAACATCACCGCGATGCGGTCCGACAGCGCGAAGATCTCGTCCAGTTCGACCGACACCAGGAGGATCGCCTTGCCCTGGTCGCGCAGCCGGATGATGCCCTGATGGATGAATTCGATGGCGCCGATATCGACGCCGCGGGTGGGCTGGCCGATCAGCAGCACGTCGGGGTTGCGCTCGATCTCGCGGGCGAGGACGATCTTCTGCTGGTTGCCGCCCGAAAAGCTCGAGGCCTTGAGATTGGGGTTCGGCGGGCGCACGTCGAAGCGGTCCATCTTGTCCGCCGCCTCGGTCTTGATGGCGGCATTGTTCATCAGCATGCCGGACTGGATCGCGGGGTCGCGGTGATAGCCGAAGATCATGTTTTCCCAGGCGGTGAAGGGCATGATCAGGCCCTCGCGCTGGCGGTCCTCGGGGACATGACCGATGCCCGCCGCGCGGCGCGCGCCGCCGTTCGATCGACGCCCGGTCAGCGGCAGCGGCTGGCCGTTGAGGCGCACCTCGCCGGTGGCGGTGCGATAGCCGCCCAGCACCTCGAGAAGTTCGGACTGGCCGTTCCCGGCGACCCCCGCCACGCCGAGGATCTCGCCCGCGCGCAGATCGAAGGAGATGCCGCGCAGCCGTTCGACGCCGTCCGCGTCCACATGGCGCAGGTCCTTGACCGACAGCACGGTGGCACCCGGTTTGGCCGGGGTCTTGTCGACCCGCAGCAGGACCTTGCGGCCCACCATCAGTTCGGCCAGTTCCTGGGGGCTGGTTTCGGCGGTCTTGACGGTCGCGGTCATCTTGCCGCGCCGCATGACCGACACGGTGTCGGTGATCTCCATGATCTCGCGCAGCTTGTGGGTGATCATGATGATGGTCTTGCCCTCGGCGCGCAGGTTGTCGAGGATGCGGAACAAATGGTCGGCCTCGGCGGGGGTCAGCACGCCCGTGGGCTCGTCGAGGATCAGGATGTCGGCCTGCCGGTAGAGCGCCTTGAGGATCTCGACCCGCTGCTGGTGGCCGACCGAAAGCGTCTCGACCGGGGCGTCGGGGTTGACGGTCAGGCCGTATTCGTCTGACAGCCGCTTGAGCGCCTCGCGCGCCTTGCCCAGCGAGGGGCGCAGCAGGCGGCCATCCTCGGCCCCGAGGATGACGTTTTCGAGGACGGTGAAATTCTGCACCAGCTTGAAATGCTGGAACACCATGCCGATGCCCGCGGAAATGGCGGCCTGGCTGTCGGGGATTTCGGTCTTCTTGCCGGAAATGAAGATCTCGCCCGCGTCGGCCTTGTAGAAGCCGTAGAGGATCGACATCAGGGTCGACTTGCCCGCGCCGTTTTCGCCGATGATGCCGTGGATGGTGCCGGGCATCACCCGGATCGAGATATCCTTGTTGGCCTGCACCGGCCCGAACGCTTTGGAGATGCCTTTCAGCTCGATCGCGGGGGCTTGGTCGGTCATTTCGGGCTCACATGATTTTCCGGCATTTGACCGATGCGATTTCGGCGGCGGTGATGGCGTCGAACAGCATTTCCCCCATGTCGGACATGGCGGTGGTCGTCGCAACGGGTCGGTCCGATCCGTCGAGCGCAATGCATTGGGAATAGGCACCGGGTGCGCCGATGAATTCAAAAGCCGCACCGATGCTGTTGTCCTTGCCACGCACAATGATGACCTGCGCATCGGACTCGAAGGTCAGCGTTTCAGCCATCAGGGGCGATGCCAATGCCAGAATGATCGGGGCAACAAGCCAGCGCAAATCTCGTCTCCTGCGGAAGTGGGAGGCCGCGCGCATGCGGCGCGCCCCCCCGAAGGACAGGCGTCAGCGGCCTAGAAGTCGAGCGCGGGGCAGCTGTCGTTTTCGTAATAGCTCGCGACCGTCAGCGAACCGTCGATGATCGCGCTGCGGGCCTCTTCGACGGCGGTGCGCATCTCGTCGGTGATCAGCGACTCGTTGTTTTCGTCCACCGCGTAGCCGACGCCTTCCTCGGCGAGGCCCAGGGTCATGTACTTGCCGGTTTCCAGCGCCTCGCCCATGGTCATGGCGTCATAGACCGCCACGTCGACGCGCTTGAGCATGGAGGTCAACACCGAGCCGGGGTGCAGGTAGTTCTGGTTGCTGTCGACGCCGATGGAGTAGATGCCTTCGTCGGCGGCGGTCTGCAGCACGCCCACGCCGGTGCCGCCCGCGGCTGCATAGATCACGTCGGCGCCCTGGCTGATCTGGGCCAGCGTCAGTTCGGAGCCCTTGACCGGGTCGTTCCACGCGGTCGGCGTCGTGCCGGTCATGTTGGCGATGATCTTGATGTCGGGATTGACCGATTTGGCACCCTGGGCATAGCCGCAGCCGAAGTGGCGGATCAGCGGGATGTCCATGCCGCCGACAAAGCCGATGGTGCCCGAATCCGAGGCCATGGCCGCCAGCATGCCGACCAGGTAGGAGCCCTGGTGTTCCTGGAAGTTGATCATCAGCACGTTGTCCGGGACCTCGGGCAAAAAGCCGTCGATGTTCACGAACTTGACGTCGGGGTAGTCCTTGGCGACGGTCTCGACCTGGCCCGCGATGGCGAAGCCGGTGGTGATGATCGGGTTGAACCCGGCCTCGGCGAAGCGGCGCAGGGCCTGTTCGCGCTGGGCTTCGGACTGCAGCTCGATGTCGCGGAAGGTCTTGCCGGTCTCTTCGGCCCAGCGCTGCGCACCGGTATAGGCGGCCTCGTTGAAGGATTTGTCGAACTTGCCGCCGAGGTCGTAGATCAGCGCCGGATCGGCGAGGGCGGCCCCTGCGGACAGGGCCAGTGCCGCGGCACCGCCGAGAAGGATTTTGGTCATGGTCATGTGTGGTCTCCCAGCTGTGTGACGATGCGGTTGTCCCCGACAGTCGGGCCCCGCGCCGATTGGATCCTTGAGATCGCGCCAAGTAGGCCGAAGGGGAAAGCGGGCGTCAACCGTTTTTCAAGGGCGGGCGGGGACTTGGGCGCGACGTCAGCCGCCATCGGCGGGCAGGGCGCGGGTCATCACGATGGCGTCGTCGCGGGTGCCGTCGGGCAGGCGGTAGTAGCGCGGGCGGCGGCCCGCGTCGCGGTAGCCGGCGCGGGCGTAGAAGGCGCGGGCGGCGGTATTGGCGGCGGCGACGTCCAGAAAGGCGGTGTCGGCCTGCCCGGCGCGGGCGGCGGCGTGGAACGCGGCCAGCAGCGCGGCGGCGTGGCCCGCGCGCTGGGCGGCGGGAGCTGTGGCAAGCGCCAGGATCTCGGCCTCGCCCGCAAGGATCCGGGCGATGAGGACGGCATCCTGCCGGCCGAAAAGCTGCGCGCCGGGGGTGGCCAGGGTCGCGGCGATCTCATCGGCGCGCCAGGGCCGCTGGTGGCGGTAGGCGGCCTGCAGGACCTGGGCGGCGGCCTCGGGTGTCATGGCCGCCTCACCGGTGCGCGGGCAGGATTACCGGGCCGCGGTCGCGGGACGGCGCGGCATCGGCGGGACGGATATACAGAGGCACCGGGGCGGCGCCCGGTGCAGCGCGGGCGGCCACGCGGGCGATATTGGCGGCCAGCGTCGCGGGCGCGGGCGGAAAGCTCAGCGGGCGGTCCAGCTGCGCCTCGGGGAGCAGCTCGGGCGCGCGGTCGGGCCAGCCCACATAGACCTGGTCGCGGGGCGCACGTACCGCGGCCAGCGTGCCGGGGGCCGCGTCGGTGGCGGCAAAGGTGCTGACCCCGATGGCCGGGATGTCCAGCGCCAGCGCCAGCCCGCGCGCGGCGGAAACCGAGATGCGGATGCCGGTGAAGTTGCCCGGGCCGACGCCGACGCCGATCCGCGCAAGCTGAGCCCAGTGCAGCCCGGCCTCGGTCAGCAGGGCTTCGAGCAGCGGAAACAGCCGTTCGGCCTGACCGCGCGCCATCGTCTCGGCGCGCAGCCCGAGCACGCGGTCGCCCGACAGCAAAGCGGCCGCGCAATGCGCGGCCGATGTGTCGAACCCGAGGACCAGCGCGTCAGACACCGACCGGGCGCACCTCTGTCACTTCGGGAATATAGTGGCGCAGCAGGTTCTCGATGCCCATCTTCAGCGTCAGCGTCGACGACGGGCAGCCCGCGCAGGCCCCCTGCATATGCAGGTAGACGACGCCGCGCTCGAACCCGTGGAAGGTGATGTCGCCGCCATCCTGCGCCACGGCCGGGCGTACGCGCGTATCGAGCAACTCCTTGATCTGGATCACGATCTCGCCGTCCTCGCCCGTATGTTCCGCATGGCCCGACCCGGCCTGCGCCACATCGTCCTTCATGACCGGCTGACCGGACTGGAAATGCTCCATGATGGCGCCGAGGATGGCGGGCTTGACGTGGTCCCAGTCGGTCGCGTCGGCCTTGGTGACGGTGACGAAATCGTTGCCGAAGAACACGCCCTTGACGCCCTCGACCTCGAAGAGGCGGGTCGCGAGCGGGCTGTCGCCCGCGCCTTCGGGCGTGGGGAAATCGGCGGTCCCGGTTTCCAGCACGCTTTGTCCCGGCAGGAACTTCAGCGTCGCGGGGTTGGGGGTCGATTCGGTCTGGATGAACATCTCGTCGGCTCCTTTCGGATGAGTATTGTATATGCGCAGAGCGGACCGCCGGGTCAAGGTTTGGCACCGGTCCGGGCCAACCATGGACGTGGTGTCGGTGTCGGTGTCGGAGGAAGGGCGGGACGGGGCCGGCCGACAGGCGCGCTTTTTCGCGGAATTGCACCGCCGCGACGGCGATCGGTGCAAATATGAACAAATTCGCGTGTCGATGCGTTTGGTGTGAATGTGAAGGAGAATGCCTTGGAGCCTGTCAAGATTCTGGTCGGTCAACTGCGCGAGATCGCGCGCGCGTCGATCGAGCTTTTGCCGCAGCTGATTGTTGCGATCGTCGTTCTGGTCCTGACCGGACTACTGGGCAAACTGGCCAAGGCGCTGCTGGGCCGCGTCCTCGGCAGGACGCAACTGCGACAAAGCCTGAAAGAGCTGTTTTCCCTGCTTCTGTCGATCTTCGTCTGGGCCATCGGCATCATGATCGCGGCTGTGGTGGTGTTTCCGGGGCTGACCCCGGCGAGCATCCTTGCCGGGCTCGGGATCGGGTCGGTGGCCATCGGTTTTGCCTTCAAGGACGTGTTCGAGAATTTCCTTGCCGGGATCATCATCCTGTTCCGTCGGGAAATGCGGATCGGCGATTTCATCGAATGTCAGGATCTCGAAGGCAAGGTCGAGCAGATCGCGATTCGCGAGAGCCATATCCGCCAGACCGACGGTCAGCTGGTCATCGTGCCCAATTCGATCCTGTTCAAGAACCCGGTGATCGTGCGCACGGATCAGGCGGTGCGGCGCATCACGGTGATCTGCGGCGTGGCCTATGACGTCGACGTGGACGCGGCGCGCGAGGTGATCCGCGATGCGGTGGCGTCGTGCGACACGGTCAGGCAGGACGACAAGCCGATCGAGATCTTCGCGCAGGAATTCGCCAGTTCGTCGATCAACTTCGAGGTGACATGGTGGGTCGGCTCGACCCCGGTCGAGGTGCGCAGATCGCGCGATCAGGTTGTCGCGCGGGTCAAGCGGGCGCTGGACGACGCCGGGATCGAGATCCCGTTCCCCTATCGGACGCTGACGTTCAAGGAACCGTTGCCCCTGCGCGGTGGCGGCGGCGGCGCGAACGACGCGGAGGGCTGAGCCGCCCGGCATCGCTGGCCGGGGCGCGGCGTGGCCCGGGCGCGCCGTGTCCGGTGATCTGCGGTCCCCGTCAGGTGATCTTTTGCAGCTCGTCCTTCGACAGGTCGCCGGGCACGATGGTGATCGGCACCGGCAGGGACCCCGACGCCTTGGTCAGTTGCGTCACCAGCGGGCCGGGGCCCTTCTTGTCGGTGCCCGCGCCCAGCACCAGCACGCCGATTTCCTTGTCTTCCTGGACCTGCAGGATGATCTCGGCCACCGGTTCGCCTTCGCGGATGACCAGTTCGGGTTCGACCCCGAGCCGGTCGCGCATCCATTTCGCGAACACCTCGAAATGGGCCTCTATGCGTTCGCGCGCCTCGTCGCGCATGATGTCGCCGACGCCGATCCAGTGGTTGAAATCATCCGGCGGGATCACCGACAGGATGGTGACGCCGCCGCCGGTATTGGCCGCGCGCATGGCGGCGAACCGCATGGCGTTCAGACATTCCCGGCTGTCGTCGAGCACGACGAGAAACTTGCGCATGAAGGCCTCCTATCCGGCGGCGATCATGGCAGCGGCCATGGTCCGGGGCAAGCTCAGGCGCGCGAGGCGGCCCAATCCCAGTACAGCGTGCGGGCGCGGAGGGTCAGGGGGCCGACCGGGTAGGTGGTGTCTTCGAAGGCGGTCACGGGCGTGACCTTGTTGAGGTTGCCGGTCAGGAAGACCTCGTCGGCGGCTATGAAGTCGGCGAAGGTCAGCACGGTCTCGACCACCTCGACACCGTCGGCGCGCAGGTTGGCGATGTGGCGCGCACGGGTGATGCCCGCAAGGAAGGTGCCGTTGGGGATCGGTGTGAAGACCACGCCGTCGCGGGCCATGAAGACGTTCGAGGTGGCGGTTTCGGCGACGTTGCCCATGGCGTCGGCCACCAGCGCATTGCCGAAGCCGCGGGCGTTGACCTCGGCCAGCATGCGCGAATTGTTGGGATAGAGGCATCCGGCCTTGGCGTTGACGACGTTGTCTTCAAGCACCGGGCGGCGGAACCGGGTGCGGCCCAGGGTGACCGAGGTGTCGGGCGCGAGCATGGGAAATTCCTCGAGGCAGACGCTGAAGCCGGTATGGCCTTCGCGGGCGAGGATGGCCGAGGGTTCGCTGTCGATCGACCAGTACATCGGGCGGATATAGACCTGCGCGTCGCGCGGATAGGCGGCGAGGCCTTCGCGCGCGATCTCGAGGATCCGGGCGTCGGAATAGGTCGGCGTGATCATCAGCGCCTCGGCGGACTTGTTCAGCCGGGCGCAGTGCAGGTCGAGGTCGGGGGCCATGCCGTCGACGAAACGCGCGCCGTCGAACACCGTGGAGCCGAGCCATGCGGCGTGATCCGCGGCCTTGATGACGGGCATGTCGCCTTCGTACCAGGCGCCTTCGAAATAGGTGCGGATATTGCGGCCGACTGCCATGGCGCTGTCCCTCGTGTCGTGCAAGCTGTGATGCGGTCTGCCCTAACGCCGGGACGGACGGAAGACCAGAGCCGGGAGGACCGGGCGGGGCGCGATGCGGGATGCGCGGTGCGATGTCGTCAGGCGGTGCGGTCAGGCGGTGCGGTCAGGCGTGGCGGTCAGGCGTGGCGGTCAGGCGTGGCGGTCAGGCGTGGCGGGCGAGCAGCGGGCGCAGCGGGACCTTGGCATCGAGCCGCGCGCAGAGCAGGTAGAGCCCGGCCGCCTTGCGTTGCAGGAACAACGCGTCCACCGGCGGGATCACGGCGAAATCGCGGTCCGCGGCAAAGCGCTGCCCGGCCTCGGCAAAGCGCGCGGCGAGGCGGGCGGTGCGGAAGTCGAAGGGGGCCGCATCGCGCAGGGGGGCTGCGGCGATCTCGATCATGTCGAGCACCTGGGCGGTGTGGTGCGGCGCGGTGTCGGGGCGCAGGTAGCCGGTGGCGATGGCGGCATCGCGCATCGCGCCCCGGTCGCCCGACAAAGCGGCGCGCATCAGGTCGCGGAAGATCGCGACCCGGTCCGGCGTGAAATCGCGCACCGCGCCGAAATCCAGCAGAACGATGCGGTCGGTGTCGGTCTGGTAGCGGAAATTGGCGAAGTTGGGATCGGTCTGCATGGCGGCAAAGTCGAACAATTCGCGCAAGGTCAGCGCGATGAGACGTTCGGCGACGCGGTTGCGGGTGCCCTGCGGCGCGGTGGCGAGGGATTCTATGGGCACGCTGTCGATGTAGTCCATGGCAAGGATGTCGCCAGTGGTGAGATCGGGCGCGACCCCCGGCACGATGAAGCCGGGATCGTCGGACAGGAGCGCGCCGAAGCGCTGCAGGGACGCCGCCTCGCGCGGGTAGTCGGCCTCTTGATGGAGCTGCAGCCGGGCCTCTTCGAGCAGGGGGGCAAGGTCGAGGCCCGGCGGCAGCAGGCCGGACCAGCGCAACAGCCCGCCGAGGTTGCGGATGTCGCTGTCGATGGCGGCGCGGATACCGGGATATTGCACCTTGATCGCCAGATCGCGCCCGTCCTTCGTGGTGGCGCGGTGGACCTGCCCGATCGAGGCCGCGGCGATGGGGCGAACGTCGAACTTGCGGAACCGTCTGAGGAAATCCGCGCCCCAGTTGTCGGCCAGCACGGTCTTGAGCTGGGCGGGCGGCATGCTGTGGGCGTCGGAACGCAGGCGCGCCAGGATATCGGCGAGGGCGGGCGGCAGGACCTCGCCCGCCTCCATCGAGATGAGCTGGCCGAGCTTCATTGCCGCGCCGCGCATGCGCGACAGCTCCTCGGCGAGGCGCGCGGCATTGGCGGGGGTCATCATCAGGTCGTGCAGATCGGGACGCTGGCCGCTGGCATAGGCGCGCATGCCGTCCTGAGCGGCGCGGCCCAGCACGCCACCGGCAAAGCGGCCCATGCGCGAGACGCGGGCGAGGCGGGTGGCGGGCACGGGAAAGGCGCGGGTGTCACGGTCGGTCATCCCGGGAAGATAAGCGGCAGCGCGGGTTCGGCAACGGCCCCGCGCGGTCCGGGGGCATTTTTGGCAGGGGGGCTTTTTGCCCCCCTCTTCGGCCCGGGGGCCGAATTCACCCCCCGCGCGTTTTTTTCGAAAGATGAAGCGGGGACGCGGTTTTCTGGGGGCTGCGGGGTTTGCGGGGTGTCTGCCGGGGAAGGAGCAAGGGGTGGTGGTGGCGGGCAGTGCCGCGCGGAGGGGCAGCGCGGGGGGTGGCGAGGCCCCGGCGCGGGGGCCGGGGCACGGGATGTCGAGGGGCGGGGGCGGTCAGCCGACCATGCCGACGATTTCGTAGGTTTTTTTCAGGATCGGGGTCGCGATTTCGCGGGCGCGGGCCGATCCGCGGTGCAGGATCGCGTCGATCTCGGCGGGGTCCTGCATCAGCCGGGCCATTTCCGTCGAGATCGGGGCCAGTTTCGAGACCGCCAGATCGGCGAGCAGCGGCTTGAACTCGGAGAACGGCTTGCCGCCGACCTCGGCCAGGACCGCGTCGACCGAGCAGTCGGCCAGCGCCGCGTAGATGTTGACGAGGTTGCGGGCTTCGGCGCGCCCCTCAAGGCCGTCGGTGTCGGAGGGCAGCGGTTCGGGGTCGGTGCGGGCCTTGCGGATCTTGGCCGCGATGGCATCCACATCGTCGGTCATGTTGATGCGGCTCATGTCCGAGGGATCGGACTTCGACATCTTCTTGGTGCCGTCGCGCAGGGACATCACGCGCGTCGCGGCGCCCTCGATTACCGGTTCGGTCAGCGGGAAGAAATCGACACCGTAGTCGTGGTTGAACTTGGCGGCGATGTCGCGCGTCAACTCGAGGTGCTGCTTCTGGTCCTCGCCCACGGGTACGTGCGTGGCGTGATAGACAAGGATATCGGCGGCCATCAGGGCGGGATAGCCGAAGAGCCCGAGCGAGGCGTTTTCGGCGTTCTTGCCGGCCTTGTCCTTGAACTGGGTCATGCGCTTCATCCATCCCATCCGCGCGACGCAGTTGAAGATCCAGGCAAGCTGGGCGTGTTCGGGCACCTGGCTTTGATTGAACAGGATCGAGCGTTCGGGATCGACGCCGGACGCGATAAAGCCCGCGCAAAGCTCGCGCGTGGCGCGCTTGAGCTTGTCGGGGTCCTGCCAGACGGTGATCGCGTGCAGGTCGACCATGCAGTAGACGGTCTGGAAATCGTCGCCCTGCATTTCGCCGAAGCGCTTGAGCGCGCCCAGGTAATTGCCCAGCGTCAGCCCGCCCGAGGGCTGGATGCCCGAAAAGACGCGCGGCGTGAACTGGGTCGTGGTCTGGGCCGCGTTGGACATCGGGGGCCTCCCTGCTGGCATTTGGGTTCGCGGTGGCTTACCGATGGCCCCATCAGGCGTCAAGAAGAGGAGCCGCGCATGCAAGGCTCGGATCACAATGCAAGCCCGTTCAATGCGATCCCGCCGGTGACGACGGCGCTGGTGATCGTGATGTTCGCGGTCGAGGTGCTGTTTTCGCTGGGGGCGCGCGGCATCATCGGCGGGCCGGGCGCTGTGGGCTGGCGCATCCAGGGCATCGAGACCTATGCCTTTTCCGGCGATATCCTGGCCTGGATGGTCGAGACCGGGCGTTTCCCGCCCGAGCACCTCATGCGGCTGTTCACCTATCCCTTCGTGCACGGCACCTTCACCTCGGCGCTGTTTGCCTGCGTCATGATGCTGGCGCTGGGCAAGATCGTGGGCGAGGCGCTGGGCCCGGTGCGGATGCTGGCGATCTTCGTGGTGACGGCGGTGGCGGGCGCGCTGGTTTTCGGGCTGTTCGTGGGGCGGGTGCCGCTTTACGGGGCGTTTCCGTCGATCTACGGGCTGATCGGGGCGTTTACCTATCTGCTGTGGCTGCGGCTCGGGCAGATGGGAGAGGCGCAGATCCGGGCATTTTCGCTGATCGGGGTGCTTTTGGGGCTGCAACTGGTGTTCGGGCTGCTGTTCGGCGGCGGGCCCTACTGGATCGCGGAAGTCACGGGCTTCGTGGCGGGTTTCGCGCTGTCGGTGGTGCTGGTGCCGGGCGGGTTCGGGCGGCTGGTGGCGCGGTTGCGCGAACGCTGAGGCTTACGCCGACCCGGCGCGGCAAATCGCAGGAAGCGACGCGGACACGCGGGGCATAGGCCGGGTGCCCTTGGGGTTGGGGGACGACGTCACCGCGGTGTCGCGCAGTGAACGAATGTCAGCGATCCGAATGCACAACCAGAAATGCGGCAAGATCCAGCGCGTGTTGCCAAAGGATTATGTCGCAGAGAAGTTTGTGCATTCGGGTGAGAGGGGTGTCTGGTGACAACGGGGCTGTTTTTGACACTCGGGTTCTGACGAAAGGTCTTTGTCAAAGACGTCAGGCTGGCATCTTTCGTACTGCTGTCGCGATCTTTCGCATGTGTCGCATGTCGGTGCCGCAACACCCGCCCAATACCTGAATGTGGGGAAACCGACCCCGGATACCGGAGAGCAGCCTTGCCAGTTCGGAAGGGTCACCATCGTCAAGCGCTTCGGCTTCATCCAGCTCAGCATGACTGCACCGTGACGCGTTCGCGACAATTCCTTTGACCCGCTGCATCCATGGCCGATCTTCAAGCACCGCGTTGAAATGGTCGGGATGTGCACAGTTGATCATGAAGTACGATACATATCTGTCAGTCGCGGCATCAACCTCTGAAATGGCCTCTTGCAATGTGTTGCCGGTTGGAAGTTTGCCATCTGTCTCGACCGTGAAGGAGATCACGACCGGTAGGTTGCAACGCCGCGCAGTCCGCACAATCCCTGTTGCTTCGGAAGGATAGGCGAGGGTGTAGGCACTCACGACATCAACCTCGGTCTCGGCAAGGGTTGAAATCTGCTCGGAATGATAGAGTTCTGCTTCGTCGGCGCTCATTTGCGTTGCGGGCCCGTAGGCATCGTGGCGCGGTCCAAGGTTGGCGCTGATGACTGTGGGCACATCGCCATGGACCGCGCGCACCTCGGCCATCAACGCGATGGCTTGTTTGTTGCGCTGCTGTAGAGTTTCGGGGCTATATCCAATTGCCGCGCCTCGGTCCCGGTTGGCGACCCAGGTCGGGCTTTCAAGGATGACGCCTGTACCTGTTTCCTTGCCGAGTGCGATCATGTCGCTCAGGTACCCTTCGAGGAGCTTACGCCCCTCAGCCGTTTCCAAGAGAGGGTATGAGGCAAAGCCCGGGAGGTCGATGCCACGCGTGAAGATGAGGTCGGTCTCCATGCCGACATAGGCCACGAGCAAATCGGCGTTGATGTTCGGAAAGTTGTCTCGATGAATGGCCATTGCGCGCAAGTACCCCTGGGTGCGTTCGCCGGTATCTATAGCACATGGCACTTGAACCGCCGTCTTCGAGCATGACCCGGTCAGTAGGGAGACGATTGTGTCGCCGGCGAAAACCACCGTTTCTGGCGCGTAGGTTCTGTGAGGGGGGGGTATGGCCAGTGTGCGGGAAAAACCGACCTTCGAATGATTGCACGCAATGGCCGCTCCGTCAGATCAGTGTGATATGTTAAACAAATCGAGTTGCAGCAGAGTGGAACGCTCCATGTTTAGATCTGACTTACCGCATCAACCAAATTGGAAGAGGACGATTGCTTTAAGGCTCGATCGGCAGACTGCTGAGCGGATTTGGGTCACGACTTGTGACAAATACCTGGAGATCGCCTCAGCTGAAAAACATCCGGCGGCGGCGAAAATCCATTTGGATGTGATATTGCCATCCATCGCGTTTCACCTCTCGGCGCGGGAAATCGGCCTACCCAGTGATGCATCTCTGAGTATCGTCAAGTCGGTGGCGATGCGAAATGCAAAACCGAAAGCGGGCTTCATGAAGGTTTTGAAGTATCTCCCGGGTGCGTTTTGGCTCTTCCGGATCATCTCACCGCGCGTCCTCAAACGGGACTTCGCGAAGGCTGGCTTTGAAGTTGAGTGGATCGAAAACAACTCCACTAGTATTGCCTTCGACATCAATAAATGCCTCTACGTCGATCTATTTGGGAAATATGATTGCTTGGATATCGCTCCGATCTTCTGCGGGATCGACGATTATTGGTACGAGCCGCTTGCCCCGACCATCAATTGGAAGAGGGCCGGCACGCTCGCCAAAGGTGCATGCTGCTGCGATTTCCGGTTTTCGAACGGAAGCTCGACCTTTGATCCACCCTCAAAGCCAAAGAACTGAAAATATTCGAAATGAAGACTCAGTTCACAAATGAGACCAGGATTCCACAGGATCGCCCAGTGGTGGCGCAGCTTTGCCAGCAAACGCGCACTTTCAAGCCTTGGCAACTGAAAGATACCAAAGCGGACGTTGATCTGTGCCGCAGCATCCGCCGCTTCGGGCTCGTTCCTGACTTTTCCGCATCGCAGGATGTGCCATAACTCAGACGTTTGTGTCACTGGCGAAAGCCACCGTTCTCTGAGCGGGCATTCAAGACCCGGGGAGTGCCCGAGGGTGGTGTCGCAAGCCTTGGTTCGACGTGGCGCCGCAGCGGCGCGGCGGACGCAGCGCGGGGAAGATGGGTGTGGCCCAAGCGGGCATCGCGGGGTGCGACGGGCTGGATCTCGGGGCGTGGCCGCTGCCTGCGATCGGGGCCTATGCGACCGGACGCGGTGCGCAGCGCGGGAGAGGGGTCGTCAGTGCGGTGCAGACGCCCGGTCAGAACATGTCGGCGGGAAACAGCGGGATGTATTTCGAAAAGCGCCGGGCGCGGCCCATCGGGTAGGGCAGCACGAAGCCGTCGCGGTCGTCGGGTGCCCGGTCGACATTGGCTTTTGCGGTCTCGCGCCAGAGCGTCGCGTCGCGCGGATCGCGGTCCTGCAACGAGTCGCCAAGCCATTTCGCCGCCAGCCGGTCGCGCAGTTCGGCCACGGTGTCGCGGTCACGGAACAGCACCGAGGCCTCGGTGTCCCAGCGCATCGAGCGGCCATTGAGGTTGGCGGACCCGACAAGACCAAAATCGTCGTCGATCAGCAGCACCTTGGCATGGACGTAGATCGGCTGGGCGCGGTGCAGACTTTCCGAACAATCATCCCCTGCGACGCAGCGGACGGCGGGCGTGACGAAGGCCACGCGGTCGCCATAGGCCTTTGCCAGATCGCTTAGCCCGAGGGTTTGCAGCGCATGGGCGTGGCGCGCGTTCAGGCTGCGGTCGCCGTCATAGAGCACACGTTCGGGTTCGACCGGCAGGAGCACCACGAGGTTGAGGTCAGGCTGACGGCGCGCGGCCTTGATCAGGGCATCGATGAGCGGGCGGTGGCGCAGGAACTGGGTCTCGATATAGATCGACCGTTGCGCCGCGCCGAAAGCCCGGATCAACGTGTCCTCATGTTCGCGGTGCTGGGTGCGCGGGCCGAAGGCGAACGGGCTGCGATGGGCCGCGGAGACGGTGCGCACCAGCCGCAGATCGGAGGTGCCCTGAGGGCGGGTGCCCGAGGTCATCGGGCGCGCGCCGGTGCCCAGATCGGCGGCGCTTCCGGCCAGCGCGGCGTTCCAGGTTTCCACCAGGTGCGACCGCAGGATGCCCGCGAAGGGGCCGTCGATCGCCATCGAGACATCGTGCCAGGTTTCTTCGCCGGGGCGGTCGTGGTCGTTGTCGTCCCAGCGGCGTTCATTGACGTCGAGCCCGCCGATCAGGCAGCGCTTGCCGTCGACCACCGCGCATTTCTGGTGGATCGAGACCGGGCGCAGCGAAGGGCGCAGCTTGAGCATCGCGCGCTGGACGGGCGTGAGCTTTTCGGACGGTTCCTCGCGCAGCATGCGCAGCTTTTCGGCCACCTTCATCCACAGCACCGAGCGCCAGAGCCAGCCCACTTCCTGCGGGTGCGGCGCGCAGAGCAGTTGCAGGTCGCCCTCGGCGCGGTCGGCAAAGCGCGACGCGGCGGCCCAGGCATCGCGGTGCAGGGGCGAGGCGAAGAGGGCGTCGAAATCGGTCAGGATCAGGCGCACGGTCACGCCCTGCTGCGTCACCCAGGCGATCAGGTCGGCCCAGTTTTCAAGCCCGCGCGCACGCAGGTCCGGGTCGCGCAGCCGGGTGTCCGGATCGAGCACGCGAAACGACAACAGCACCTCGTCTTCGGCTTCGGCCACCATGCGTTCGAGCACCGGGTAGGCCTCGGCGGCGGAGATGAGGGGGGTGAGGCTCATGGCTCAGCCCCTCTTGCGCCGAAAGGCCCTGATGAAGTCGCGCATGCGGAAAGCTCCCAGCAATTGTCCGAACCAGCCGTAGGACAGGATACCAACGGCGATCAGCCCTGTCAGCGCGAGATAGCGCCATCCTGCCCTGCCAAGAAACGGCCCGATGAGCAATTGTGTTCCCCACAGCGTCACCCCCATCAGCAGTGACGCCACGACAATGCGCCAGATCCGCGTCCGGCAGCGGTCGTCGAGCCGCGCCACGATGCCGAAGCGGCGGCTGCCGCGGCCCAGCAGCCAGACCATGCTCCAGGCGGCGGTCGAGGTCGCGATGGCGGGGGCGATCCAGCCGATCACCGGGGCGAGGCCGATGGCAAGCGCGGCGTTCACCACCATCGACACCAGCGCGTAGCGGAACGGCGCGCGGGTGTCCTCGCGGGCGAAGAACAGCGGTTGCAGCGTCTTTTGTAGCACGAAGGCGGGCAGGCCCAGCCCATAGATCGCCACCGCCACGGCAATGGCGGCGGTGTCGTCGGCGCCGGTGCGCCCACGCTCGAACAGGACCGAGACCAGCGGCAGGGGAATGACGATCAGCGCCACCGCAGCGGGGATGGTCAGGGCCAGCGCATATTCGCTGGCGCGGGAAAAGGCGTCGCGCCCGCCGATATCGTCGCCCGCCTTCAGGCGGCGCGACAGGTCGGGCAGCAGCACGATGCCGACGGCGATGCCGACGACGCCCAGGGGCAGCTGGTACAGCCGGTCGGCGGCATAGAGCCAGCCCACCGCCTTGTCGAATTGCGACGCGACCTGCTGGCCCACCAGCAGGTTGATCTGCATCACCCCGCCGGCCAGCGCCGCGGGCAAAGCGATCCGCACGAGGGCCTTCATCTCGGGCGACCAGACCGGTCGGCCGGGGCGCACGCGCAGCCCCGAGCGTTCCGCCGCGACCCAGACGAGCGCCAGTTGCGCCACGCCCGCAACCGGCACCGCCCAGACCAGCCAGAGCGCCACGTCGCCGCCGAGCCAGTAGCCCGTCAGCATCGCGGTGACGACGACGATATTGAGAAACACCGGGGCGGCGGCAGCAGCGGCGAAGTGCCCGCCCGCGTTGAGCGCGCCGGAAAACAGCGCCGCCAGCGAGATCAGCAAGACATAGGGAAAGCAGATCCGCCCGTAGCCGACGGTCAGATCGAAGCGTTCGTCGCCCACGAACCCGCCCGCGGTGGCATAGACCAGCGCGGGCATGAAGACCATCGCCAGCGCGGTCAGCGCCAGCAGCACGACGGCCAGCCCCGACAAGGCGTCGCGGGCAAATCCGAGCGGGTCCTCGTCGGCCTCGAGGCGCTTTGAGAACATCGGCACGAAGGCCGCGTTGAACGCGCCCTCGGCGAAGAAGCGGCGGAACATGTTGGGCAGGCGGAAGGCCGCGACAAAGGCGTCGAGGACGGGTCCGGGGCCGATCAGGGCGAGGATCACGATCTCGCGCGTGACGCCCAGCACACGGCTGGCCAGGGTCCAGAAACCCACGGTCATCATGCCGGACAACAGGCGGATCGGTTTCATGGGTCGCGCGGCCTCTTGCCCGGTGTGGGGATCGCGCCAGCACTAGCGGATCGCTGCGCGCGGTGGAAGGGGGCGGTTGCAGTGACATGTTCGCAGGGAGAGGTGCAGACGCGTCGAGGGTCGGGCGAGGCCCCGGGTCAGGCCCGGGGCAGCGGTGTGTGGGGCGGTGGGGGCGAGGCCCCGGATCGAGGCCGTGGCAGCGGTGGGTGGGGTAGCGGTGTGGGGTGCGGCCTGGCCTAGTCCCGCGCGCGTTCGGCACCGGCGGCGATGGCGTCGCGGAGGCGGCGTTCGATGGTGCGTTTCTTGGCGTCGGTGTAGAATTTGAGACCGAACATGTCCTTGACGTAGAAGCTGTCGACCACCTGTTCGCCATAGGTCGCGATCACCGCGCTGGCGATGTAGATATGCGATTCCGACAGGGTCCGCGCCAGATCGTAAAGCAGGCCCGGGCGGTCGCGGGTATCGACCTCGATGATGGTGTAGATCTCGGAGCCGTCATTGTCGAAGGTGATCGAGGTCGGCACCTTGAAGGCGCGTTCGCGTTTCTTGATCTTGTCGCGCGACTTGATGGCGTCGCGGGCCACGACCTCGCCCTTGAGGGTGCGGTCGATCATCGAGCGCAGGCGCGGCAGGCGGTCGGCCTCGTAGGGGGAGCCGTCGCCGTCCTGCACCCAGAAGGCCGCCGTGGCGAAGCCGTCCTTGGAGGTATAGGTGCGCGCGTCCACGACATTGGCCCCGACCAGCGCCAGCGCCCCCGCGAGCCGCGCGAAGATGCCCGGATGATCGACCAGGGCAAAGCAGACGCGGGTGGCGTCGCGGTCTTCGTCGGGGTGGATGTCGATGCGGATCTCGTCGGTGCCGATGTCGCGCAGCAACTCGGCGAAAACCAGGTGCGCGGTGATGTGCAGGCCCTGCCAGTAGGTCTTGTAGTGGCGGTTGGTCTCGATCCGCAGGTCCTTCTTGTCCCAGTGGGACAGCTTTTCGCGCAACAGTTTCTTGGCCTCGGTGCCGCGGTTTTCGCGGTTCAGCGCCTCCATGCCGTTTTCCAGCGCGTGGCGGGTCTGCCGATATAGCGCACGCAGCAGCGCCGCCTTCCAGTTGTTCCAGGTGCCGGGGCCGACGCCGCGGATGTCGCAGACGGTCAGCACGCACAAGAGGTCGAGCCGCTCGCCGGTCTGCACCGCCTTGGCGAAGTCGCGCACGGTGCGGGGGTCGGCGATGTCGCGCTTCTGCGCCATGTCGGACATCAGCAGGTGATAGCGGACCAGCCATTCGACGGTGGCGCATTCGGACTTGGACAGGCCGAGGCGGGGGGCGACGCGACGCGCGATCTTGGCCCCGAGCACGGAATGGTCCTCGTCCCGGCCCTTGCCGATATCGTGCAGCAGCAGCGCCACATAGAGCACCTTGCGGTTGATGCCCTCTTTCAGGATCGTGGAGGCGACGGGCAGTTCCTCGACCAGGTGCCCGTCCTCGATCTCGGAAAGGTGCCAGATGCACTGGATGGTGTGTTCGTCCACCGTGTAGTGGTGATACATGTTGAACTGCATCATCGCGACGATGGGCTCGAACTCGGGGATAAAGGCCGACAGCACGCCCAGTTCGTTCATCCGGCGCAGGGCGCGGTCGGGATTGCCGTGCTTGAGCAGCAGATCGAGGAAGATGCCCTGCGCCTCCTTGGCGTTGCGCATGTCGTCGTCGATCAGGTGCAGGTTGGCCTGGATCAGCCGCATCGCGTCGGGATGGATCAAGAGACCGGTGCGCAGGCCCTCTTCGTAGAGCCGCAGGATGTTCATCTTGTCGGACAGGAAGGCGTCGTCGTCCTTGATCGCCAGTCGACCGTGCAGCACCTTGTAGCCCGCGCGCACCCGGGGCGGGCGGTTGAAGATGCGCATCAGGAGCGGCGCGTCCTTCTTCTGCTCGGCCTCGAGCGCGGACAGGAAGATGCGGGTCAGATCGCCCACGGCAACGGCGTGGCGAAAGTAGGCCTGCATGAAGATCTCGACGCCGCGACGGCCCGCCCGGTCGGTAAAGCCCATGCGTTCGGCGACCGCGACCTGCATGTCGAAGGTCAGGTTCTCCATCGCGCGCTTGGAGATCAGGTGCAGGTGGCAGCGCACCGCCCAGAGGAAATTCTCGGCCTCGACGAAGGTGCGGTACTCTTCGGGGCGGAACACGCCCATGCCCAGAAGCGCGCCGGCATCGTCGGTGTGATGGACGTATTTCAGGATCCAGTAGAGCGATTGCAGATCGCGCAGCCCGCCCTTGCCTTCCTTGACGTTGGGTTCGACCACGTAGCGCTGGCCGCCCTGCTTTTCGTGGCGGGCCTCGCGTTCGGCAAGCTTGGCCTCGACGAACTCGGCCTCGGTGCCGTGAAACAGGTCGTCGCGCAGCCGCGTCTCGAGCTTGTGCGACAGCGGCGCGTGGCCGGTGACGTGGCGGCTTTCGAGCATCGCGGTGCGGATGGTGAAATCCTCGCGCCCGAGGCGCAGGCAGTCCTTGATGGTGCGCGACGCGTGCCCGACCTTCAGCTTCAGGTCCCACAGGATGTAGAGCATCGATTCGATGACGCTCTCGGCCCAGCCGGTGATCTTGTAGGGGTTGAGAAACAGCAGGTCGACATCCGAGAAGGGGGCCATTTCGCCGCGGCCATAGCCGCCGACCGCGAGCACCGCGAGGTGCTGCGCCTCGGTCGGGTTGGGCATGCGGTGCAGGCGTTCGGTGGCGACCTCGAAGCTGAGCGCGACGACGCCGTCGGTGACCCAGGTATAGGCGCGGGTGACGGCATGGGCGCGGAACGGTTCTTCGGCGAAGGCGCGGGCGATTTCGGCGCGGGCGGCGTCGCGCGCGGCACCGAGGATGCGCACGGTCGTGTCGCGCACCGCCCGTTCGTCACGTTCGTCGCCGATTGCCGCCCAAAGCGAGTCGCGGATGCTGTCGCGGTCGAACAGCGCCTCGGGCGGCAGGATCAGCTCAGGGGCCGCGGTTGCGGCCGCCTGAAGTTCAGAAGCCGGCACCGCCGAAGGCGCGAGGGGCGGGGTCAAGGATGGTCACCTGCTGGTTGCGGACAGTCGCCACGGCGAGCCCACGTTCGTTGGTCCCGTCGGGCAGGAAGCGGAATACACCGCTCGCGCCCTGGAAGCCAGCGCTTTGGGTCAGCGAGGCGGCCCCGATGGTGGCCCCCCGACCGCGTCCGGCCAATGCGCCGATCGCGGCGATCCCGTCGAAGGCAAGGGCGGCCAGCGGATGCGGCGCGCCGCCATAGGCCGCCTGGTAGCGGCTTTCGAAGGACGCGATGGCGGTGCGGTCCGGCATGGCGAAGAAAGCGCCCTCGATACCGGCGAGCTTGAATCCGTCGGTGCGCGCATCCCAGCGTGTCAGGCCCATGTATTGCGTGGTGGCGGGGTCGATACCCTGCTCGGGGGCGAGTTGCAGGACGACCGAAAGGCCGCCTTCCCAGCTGTCGGTGAGAAACAGCGCATCGGCAGTGCCCGAGGCGATCAGCGGCTTGATGCGCCCGATTGCCGCGGTGAGGCTTTCGGTGGTCAGATCGTAGCCCTGGGTGCCGACCACGCGCGCGCCGTTGCGCGCGGCGGCGGACTGGATCGCGTTGCGGCCGATCTGGCCTGCGATGTTGTCCTGGTAAAGCACGGCGATGTCGTCCTTGCCCTGGCGCGCGCCATAGGAAACCAGCCGGTTGGCGTTGTTCTGGAAGGTGTGGCCAAGAATGAACAGGTTGCCGCCCGCGATGGTCGGATTGTTCGAGAAGCTGAGCACCGAGACGCCCTCGTCGGCCACCGCGATCGCCGCGGCATTGGCGGCTTCGCCGAACAGCGGCCCGAGAATCGCCACGGCGCCTTCGTCGACGGCCCGCTGGGCCACCGCGGCGGCGGTCGCCGGTTGACCGGCGGTGTCATAGACGCGCAGGTCGATGGTGACGCCGCCCAGGCTTTGCATGGCGAGGCGGGCGGCATTCTCGAGGTCGCGCGGAATGACACCCGTGTTGCTGTCCGAGCGCGGCAGCAGCAGCGCCACGGGCACCGGCTTGGACGGATCGATCGCAGAGCCGCCTCCGGGCAGGCTGTTGGCGATCATCGAGGCATCGCAGGCCGCGAGGGCGAAAAGCCCCGTGGCCAGGGTCAGGCGGCGCAATGCGCGACGGACGGTTTTGAATGTGGCAAACATCTGGTACGGGGCTCCCTCGGTCCGGCAGTTTTATCGGCACGACCGGCCCGCCGGGTCCGGTGTGTGCATGTCAGGCCGGATCGACAATAGAACAGCGAGGATGGGCGTCCAACCATGAAACCGGATAACAGCAGGGTTTCGCCCGGATTGACGCTGGTCGCAACACCCATCGGAAATGCGCGCGACATCACGCTGCGGGCGCTTGACGTGCTGGCGGGCGCGGATGTGCTGGCGGCAGAGGACACGCGCAGCCTGCGGCGGTTGATGGAGATCCACGGAATCGGTGTCGGCGGGCGACCGTGCCTTGCCTACCACGAACATAACGGCGCCAAGATGCGGCCCCGGCTGCTGGCGGCGATGGCCGAGGGCAAGAGCGTGGCCTATGCGTCGGAGGCGGGCACGCCGATGATTTCGGATCCGGGCTTCGATCTGGCGCGCGCGGCACTGGCAGAGGGCCTTGAGGTGACCGCCGCACCGGGGGCTTCGGCGGTGATCACGGCGCTGACCGTGGCGGGATTGCCCATCGACAGGTTCCTGTTTGCGGGGTTCCTGCCCAACGCGACGGCGGCCCGGCGGGCGCAGCTGACAGAGCTGCGCGCGGTGCCGGCGACGCTGGCCTTCTACGAATCGCCCAAGCGGCTGGGCGCGATGCTGCGCGCGGCGGCAGAGACCCTGGGCGAGACGCGCCAGGCCGCGGTGTGCCGGGAATTGACCAAGAAATTCGAGGAAGTGCGGCGCGGATCATTGGCGGACCTGGCGGAATTTTACGCAAATACCGCCGCCCGCGGCGAAGTGGTGGTGCTGATCGGTCGGGGGGATTCGGAGAAAATTAGCGAATCGGATGTTACACAGGCGCTGGAACAGGCGCTTGAGACGATGTCGGTGCGCGACGCGGCGGATGCGGTCGCGGGCATGTTCGGCGTCAAGAAACGGTCGGTCTATCAGCAGGCCATGCAGATCAGGAGGCACGAACGCGATGGGGATGATTGATCCGGCACTCGGGCAGATGGCCTATCACGGCGGTCGGGCCGCGGAAGCGACGGTGGCGGCGGATTATGCCCGGCGGGGCTATGCGGTTGCGCATGAACGCTGGCGGGGCCGGTCGGGCGAAATCGATCTGATCCTGCGGGACGCCGGGGCGCTGGTCTTCGTCGAGGTCAAGAAAAGCCGGTCTTTCGCACGTGCCGCCGAACGGGTGTCGGCCCGCCAGATGGCGCGGCTCTGTGCGGCGGCGGAAGAATTTGTTGCCAATGAACCGAATGGCGCGCTGACCGACATGCGCTTTGACGTGGCATTGCAGAACGCCCAAGGCGAAATCTCGATCATCGAGAATGCATTCGGGGCATGATGGCGCGGGGTCCGGGCGGTCGATGCCCGAGGGACGACGGGCGGCGGATGTAGCGGGCAGGGCGTGGCTGGGCATGGCTGGGCATGGCTGGGACGGGCGCTGCGGGGCATTTCGTTCAGCGCATCCGGGTCAAGCCATCGAGCCAGGGTTCTGTCGGGGAATGCCAGAGGATTGCTGAGTGTTGAGCGCTGAGTGTTGATTGATGGTTGCTTCCCGCTGAATGCTGAATGCTGGATGCTGGATGCTGGATGCTGGATGCTGGATGCTGGATGCTGGATGCTGGATGCTGGATGCTGGATGCTGGATGCTGGATGCTGGATGCTGGATGCCGAATGCTGAATACTAAATACTGAATGCTGGTGGCGGGTGGCGCTTGTGGCGGGTGGGCGCAGTGCCGCGATGGGCAGCCCTAACACCGACGCGTCCCGTGCGCACACCCAACCGCCCGGTCCGCACGCCGAACCGCCCTGTCTGCGCGCCGATCCGATCGGTCCGCGGAACGGGCGGCATTGCCCCCGCCGGGTTTGTGACGCATCTCTAGGGCTGGTCACCACAGCCTTGCGAAGGACGCCCGCATGAAAGTTGCCATTCAGATGGACCCGATCGGTCCGGTCAATATCGACGCCGATTCCACCTTTCGCATCGCCGAGGAAGCACAGGCCCGGGGCCACACGCTGTTCTATTACCTGCCCGATGCGCTGGCCTATGAGGAGGGGCGCATCACCGCGCGCGGGCAATCGCTCACGGTTCGGCGCGCGCGTGGCAACCACGTCGACCTCGGCGAGATGCGGTCCGTCGACCTGGCAGAATATGACGTGGTGTGGCTGCGCCAGGACCCGCCCTTCGACATGCACTACATCACGACCACGCATCTGCTGCAGCGGCTGTCGGCGACGACGCTGGTGGTCAACGATCCGTTCTGGGTGCGCAATTTCCCCGAAAAGCTGCTGGTCCTCGACTTCCCCGACCTGACACCCCCCACCGCCGTCGCGCGCGATCTTGCGACCCTCAAGGCGTTCCGGGACAGGCACGGCGACATCATCCTGAAACCGCTCTACGGCAATGGCGGCGCGGGGGTCTTCAAGCTGACCGCGGACGACCGCAACCTGACCTCCCTGCACGAATTGTTCACCGGCTTCTCGCGCGAACCGCTGATCGTGCAGAAATACCTGCCCGCGGTCACCAAAGGCGACAAGCGGGTGATCCTTGTGGACGGCGTTCCGGTGGGGGCGATCAACCGGGTGCCCGCGACGGGCGAAGTGCGCTCGAACATGCACGTGGGCGGGCGGCCGGAAAAGGTCGCGCTGACCGACCGCGACCACGAGATCTGCGCCCGCATCGGTCCCCTGTTGCGCGAGAAGGGCCAGATCTTCGTCGGCATCGACGTCATCGGCGACTGGCTGACCGAGATCAACGTGACCTCGCCCACCGGTATCCAGGAACTCGAGCGTTTCGATGGCACCAATGTCGCCGCGAAGATCTGGGAGGCGATCGAAGCGCGGCGCGCCTAGGTTTCGCGCTGGGTGACCAGGCGGTAGCCAAGCGCTTCGGCCACATGCGGGCGCGCAACGGCGTCGGACCCTTCGAGGTCGGCGATGGTGCGGGCGACGCGCAGGATGCGGTGATAGCCACGCGCCGACAGGCTGAAGCGTTCCGCCGCGCGGGTCACCAGGTCGCGGCTCTCAGAGGAGAGCGGCGCGATGTCTTCAAGCGCCTGACCCTCGACATCGGCATTGGTGCGAAAGCCCGAATCCGCCCCGAACCGGGCAGTTTGCCGTCCCCGGGCGGCGGCGACGCGGTCGGCCACGACCAAGGAGCTGTCGCCGGATGCGGGCGTATCGAGGTCGCGAAAAGCGACCGGGGGCACCTCGATGCGCAGATCGAACCGGTCCATGAGCGGGCCTGAGATGCGCCCCAGGTAGTCCTCGCCACAGATCGGCGCGCGGGAACAGGCTCGTGCGGGATCGGGCAGGTAGCCGCAACGGCACGGGTTGGCGGCGGCGATCAGCATGAACCGGCAGGGGTAGGTCACATGCGCATTGGCGCGCGCGACCATGACCTCGCCGGATTCGATGGGTTGCCGCAGGGTTTCCAGCACGGTGCGGGGAAATTCCGGGAACTCGTCCATGAACAGCACACCGTTATGCGCCAGGCTGATCTCGCCCGGCGCGGCGCGCCGCCCGCCACCGACGATGGCCGCCATCGACGCGGTGTGATGCGGCGACCGGAACGGGCGCGCCCGGGAAATGCCGCCTTCGTCCAGCAACCCCGCGAGCGAGTGGATCATCGACGTCTCCAGCGCCTCGATCGGCGACAGCGGCGGCAGGATGCCGGGCAGGCGCGCGGCAAGCATGGACTTGCCCGACCCGGGCGTGCCCACCAGCATCAGGTGATGGCGTCCCGCCGCCGCTATCTCGAGCGCGCGCTTGGCCCGCTCCTGGCCCTTCACGTCGCGCAGGTCGCGTGACAGCGCGGGCATCTGCACCTCGCCCGCGACGCAGGGTGTCAGGGGGGCCTGGCCGGTGAAATGCTGCAGCAACTGCAACAGGCTGTCGGCGCCGATCACCTGGCAGGCCTCGACCCAGGCGGCCTCCGCGCCCGACGCGCGCGGGCAGACCAGACCGCGCGCGCCTTCCGCCGCGGCGAGGGCCGCGGGCAAGGCGCCCGCCACCGGCACCAATGTGCCGTCGAGGGACAGTTCGCCCAGAGCGACCGCGCCCGAGACCGCATCGCGGGGCAGGATGTCGAGTGCCGCGAGCAGGCTCATGGCGATGGGAAGGTCGAAATGCGAGCCCTCTTTCGGCAGGTCCGCGGGCGACAGGTTCACGGTGATGCGCTTCGACGGCAGCGCGATGGACAGAGACGACAGCGCGGTCCGCACCCGGTCGCGGGCTTCGGAGACAGCCTTGTCGGGCAGGCCGACGATCGAGAAGGCGGGCAGGCCGGGGGTGACCGCGCATTGCACCTCGACCATGCGGGCCGCGACGCCTTCGAAGGCGACGGTATATGCTTCTGCGACCAAGACCTCGCTCCTCACGCCGGACGGACCATGCTGCCCGTCTTGTGGTTAGCGAATGGTTAACGCGGCCCGCCGGTGCGCGAGAGGGGGCGCGCCTTGGGGCGCCGACGGGATCGCGCGGCAACGCTACCCCGGCGCACAATTTTCGACCCCTGCCGCGGGGGGCGATCCGGGCGTGCCATAGCCCGCTTTGAGGTGGCGACAAGGGGGAAAGGGCGGCAGGAAAGACAAGCGGGGTCAAGGGGCTACGCAGATCGCGTGCCGCGCATTTCTGGCGCGCGCAGATGCGCGGGCAGGCGGGCGGCCCTTTGCATTCATTGCGGAAAATCACCCGGCATGCGAAATTTTATGGAAACCGGATGTGATCCGGAAGCGTTCTCTTCCCGTAGAACTCTCTGAAGCGACCATGAACAGTTTTCTACGAATTCCACTTGGGGGAGTTACTATGGCACTAGATGGTTTCAACGATCAGACCCTGTCGCGGCGGGCAATGAAGGCTGAACTGCTGGATGCGGAAACCGAGTTGCGCCTGGCCTATGCGTGGCGCGACCAGCGCTGCGAACAGTCGCTGCACCGGTTGATCACCGCCTATATGCGGCTGGCGATCTCGATGGCATCCAAGTTCAAGCGGTACGGCGCGCCGATGCCGGACCTGATCCAGGAAGCGGGCCTGGGGTTGATGAAGGCCGCCGAGAAGTTCGATCCGGATCGCGGCGTGCGATTTTCGACCTATGCGGTCTGGTGGATCAAGGCTTCGGTGCAGGATTACGTGATGCGCAACTGGTCGATGGTGCGGACCGGGTCGACATCGTCGCAGAAGTCGCTGTTTTTCAACATGCGCCGGGTGCAGGCCCAGATCGAGCGCGAAGCCGCGGCCAGCGGTCACAGCCTCGACCGGCACCAGTTGCGGCAGATGATCTCGACCGAGATCGGCGTGCCGCTGCATGACGTCGAGATGATGGAGGGGCGTCTGTCCGGGTCCGATTTCTCGCTCAATGCGACGCAGTCGGTGGACGACGAGGGCCGCGAATGGATCGATGCGCTGGAAGACGACAGCGCGCAGGCGGCGGAGCTTGTGGAGGACGACCACGATACCGCGCGGCTGCGCGACTGGCTGGTCGATGCGCTGAACCAGCTCAATGATCGCGAGCGCTTTATCGTGCGCGAACGCAAGCTGCGCGACCAGACACGGACGCTCGAAAGCCTCGGAAACGAGCTTGGCCTTTCGAAAGAGCGCGTGCGCCAGCTTGAGGCGGCGGCGTTCCAGAAGATGCGCAAGACGCTGGAAAGCCAGTCGCGCGAGGTTCACGCATTTCTCGCCTGACGATCGCCCTTGGCCTGATCCTGTGCGCCCCCGCGGTTCTTGCCGACGGGGGCGATGCGGTTGGCTATGGCGCGGCGGACGTGGTGTTTCTGGGCGAGCAGCACGACAACCCGGCGCATCACGCGCGCCAGGCCCGACTGGTCGCTGAGATCGCGCCCAAGGCGCTGGTCTTCGAGATGCTGACGCCGGAGCAGGCCGGGCGCATCACCCGCGATCTGCTGGCGGACGAGGCTCTGCTGGAAGCGCGACTGGGCTGGAATGACAGCGGCTGGCCCGACTTTTCGCTGTATTATCCGATCTTTGCTGCCGCGCCCGAAGCCACGGTTTTCGGCGCGGCGATTCCGCGCGACGAGGCGCGCCGCGCGATGGAGACCGGCATCGCCGGGGCCTTCGGCGCCAAGGCCGCGCGCTTTGGGTTGACCGCGCCGCTGGATCCCGGCGAACAGGCGGCACGCGAATTGATGCAGGCCGAGGCACATTGCGACGCGCTGCCCGAGGACATGTTGCCGGTGATGGTCGATATCCAGCGGCTGCGCGACGCTAGCCTGGCGGAGGCCGCGTTGACTGCGCTGGTCGTTCACGGCGCGCCGGTCGTCGTGATCACCGGCAACGGCCACGCGCGGCCCGACTGGGGCGCACCGGCGCTGCTGGCGCAAGCGGACCCGGGCGTGGTCATCGCGACCCTGGGGCAGGGAGAGGTCGGTGCACCGCCGCCCGAGGGCGGCTTTGACTGGGTCGAGGTCGCACCGCCGGTTGACCGCGACGACCCCTGCGCGGCGTTCCGGTAACGCGCGCCCGGCTTGTGCGCGGTGCTGTGCGTCTTTAGAGCTTGGGGTCAGGTAACACGTGTCGGCAACAGGGGCGGGCGGCGGATGTTTGCAGGCAAACGCATTCTCTTGATCATCGGCGGGGGCATCGCGGCGTATAAAAGCCTCGATCTGATCCGCCGATTGCGCGAACGGGGGGCGGCGGTGACGCCGGTCATGACCCGGGCGGCGGGCGAGTTCGTCACCCCCTTGTCGGTGGCGGCCCTGGCCGGGCAGGCGGTGCATCAGGATCTTTTCGATCTGACGCAAGAAGCCGAGATGGGCCATATCCAGCTGTCGCGGGTGGCGGACCTCGTGGTGGTGGCACCCGCGACGGCGGACCTGATGGCCAGGATGGCTGTCGGGCGGGCGAACGATCTGGCCTCGACGCTGCTGCTGGCGACGGACACACCGGTGCTGATCGCGCCCGCGATGAACGTGCGGATGTGGGAACACGCGGCGACGGCGCGCAACCTCGAGGTGCTGCGCGGCGATGGTGTTGCGGTGGTCGGGCCGAACGACGGCGACATGGCCTGCGGCGAGTTCGGCCCCGGGCGGATGTCGGAGCCGCTGGAAATCGTGGAAGCGATTGCCGCGCAGATCGCGGATGGGCCGCTGCGGGGGCGCCGGATCGTGGTGACCTCGGGGCCGACGCACGAGCCCATCGATCCGGTGCGCTATATCGCCAACCGGTCCTCCGGGGCGCAGGGCACGGCGATTGCACGGGCGTTGACGGCGCTCGGCGCGGAGGTGGTCTTTGTCACCGGCCCGGCGGATGTGGCCTCGCCGGACGGCGTCGAGCTGCGCAGGGTCGAGACCGCAAGGCAGATGCGCGACGCGACGCTGGCGGCCCTGCCCGCCGACGCGGTGGTCTGCGCCGCCGCGGTGGCCGACTGGCGCATGGCGGAGGCCGCCACCTCGAAGATCAAGAAGACCGGCGCCGGGCTGCCGGTGCTGCAATTCGCCGAAAACCCGGACATTCTGGCCGAGATCTCGCAGCTTCGGGAGGGGCGTCCGGGGCTGGTGGTGGGCTTTGCCGCCGAGACCGACGATGTCGTGGCCAATGCCACGGCCAAGCGCCTGCGCAAGGGCTGCGACTGGATCGTCGCCAATGACGTCTCGCCCGCGACCGGGATCATGGGCGGCACGGAAAACGCGGTGACGGTGATTTCGCAGGCGGGTGCGGAAGCCTGGCCGCGGATGGGCAAGCACGAGGTCGCGACCCGGCTGGCGGCGAAGATTGCCGAGGCGCTGGGCAAGCCCTGAGGGCGGAATGCGTATTTGGAAAATGGAAAAGGCCGCGGGTTTGGTTCAGATACGGATGATGTGGGACGACGGCGCTGACAGGTCGCTGGGGCTGCCGGCCTATGCCAGTGCCGGGGCCGCGGGGGCCGATCTGCGCGCCAATCTTGCCGATCGAGGAGAGGTCACGCTGGCGCCCGGGGGCCGGGCGCTGGTGCCCACGGGGCTGCGGCTGGCGATCCCCGAGGGGGTCGAGGTGCAGGTGCGGCCACGGTCGGGGCTGGCGCTGAAGCACGGGATCACGCTGCCCAACGCGCCCGGGACCATCGATTCGGACTATCGCGGGCCGCTCGGGGTGATCGTGATGAATGCCGGGGCCGAGCCGGTGCGTATCGTGCATGGCATGCGGATCGCGCAGATGGTGGTGGCCCCGGTGCTGCGGGCCGAATTCGAGGCGGTCGAGGCGCTGGACGGGACCACGCGCGGCGCGGGTGGCTTCGGCTCCACGGGGGTTGACTGATGGTGTTGGTGCTGGCGCTGGTCGGGGTGCTCTGGGGGATCGGGCATGTCATGGGCACGCCGAAGCAGGCGCGTCTGATCATGGTCGGCCTGCTGTTCGTGGCATTGCTGGCGGCGCATGTGGTGCTGCCGGACGGCCATCCGCTGCGCGAGATGACCGGCGGGTCGGCGGCGCCCTGGTTGATCCTTGCCGCCGGGATCGCGGTGGTGCTGGCGTATCGGCAGGTGCTGGTGCGGTTGCGCGCCCGGGCCGAGAGCGCGCAGGCGGCGGCGAACCCGGCCAGGCCGCGCGGCACCTTTTCGTCCGTCGAGCTTGACCGCTACGCCCGACACATCGTGCTGCGCGAGCTGGGCGGGCCCGGGCAGAAGGCGCTGAAGGAGGCGCGGGTTCTGGTGCTGGGTGCGGGCGGGCTCGGGTCGCCGGTGTTGCAATACCTCGCGGCGGCGGGCGTCGGCACCATCGGGGTGATCGACGACGACCTGGTCGAGAACGCCAACCTGCAACGCCAGGTGATCCATCGGGATGCGGATATCGGCATCGCCAAGGTGTTTTCGGCCCAGGCGGCGATGCGGGCGCAGAACCCCAATGTCACCGTGCGCCCCTATCATCGGCGGCTGAATGGCGAGATCGCCGCCGATCTGTTCGCCGATTACGATGTGATCCTCGATGGCACCGACAATGCCGAGACCCGGTATCTGGCGAACCAAGTGGCGGTGGCGGCGGGCAAGCCGCTGGTATCGGGCGCGCTGAGCCAGTGGGAAGGCCAGCTGTCGGTTTTCGATCCAGCCCGCGGCGCGCCCTGTTACCGGTGCGTTTTTCCCGAACCCGTGGCGGCGGGGCTGGCGCCATCCTGCGCCGAGGCGGGGGTGCTGGGCCCGTTGCCCGGCGTGGTGGGCGCGATGATGGCTGTCGAGGCCATCAAGGTGGTGACCGGGGCGGGTGCGGCGCTGCGCGGCGAGATGCTGATCTATGACGCGCTTTGGGGCGAGACCAGCAGAATCGCGCTGAAGCGGCGGGCGGATTGTCCGGACTGTGGCGGATAGCAATCGTCATGCTTTGATCGAGGGCCTGGTGGGGCCAGTGCTGCGATGTCGCATGACCGCGGGCGCACGTTGCCGGATCGGGCGCGTGGTGCGGGTGGCAGGGGGCGCTGCCCGGCCGTTAATTGCGCCAATCTGAGCCGGCGCCCGATTGTGGTGGGCAGCGGGCGGCTAGTTCAAAAAATCACAGCGCCATACGCGCATGCGCCCAAAGGAAATCCTTGCATCTCTGCTAGTTACGGCTTTCCTGGGCGCATGGTAAAGCTTGTCCTCCTGCACAAGGCCGACTCGATCTACGAGGACGAGCCTGACGTCGTTTATGACTTCCCGCGCTCCTACCTGAAGGCGGTTGAGGCCGCCGTTGGCGACTGGATTGTCTACTACGAGCCGGTGAAGGCCGGGCCACGGGGCTACTTCGCGGTGGCGAAGATCGACCGGGTGATCCCGAAGCCTGGTGTCGATGGGCGCTTTCTGGCCCTGATCGCGCCCAGCAGCTTCCTTCCCTTCGACCGGGAGGTGCCGCGGCTGATGCAGGGCCGGCCCATGGAAGCCGCGCTGACCGAGCCCGATGGCTCGCCGAAGAAGGGTGGGGCTGTGCAGCTTGCAGTGAGGCGGTTGCCCGAGGCGGATTTCGCCCGCATCGTAAACCTCGGCTTGCCTCAGGAACTGGAGCAAATCGAGGCGACCCGCTATGACTCGCGGAGGGACGAAGTTGACGAGGGGGCTGCAATCTTCGAACGCCCGGTGCTTGAGCGGCTCACCCGACGGCCCTATCGCGATGTTGCGTTCCGCCGGAAGGTGCGCGAGGCCTACGGCCACCGCTGCGCAATGTCCGGACTGATGCTGCGCAATGGCGGCGGGCGGCCCGAGGTGCAAGCGGCGCATATCCGCCCCGTGGAAAGCCGGGGCAGCGACTCGGTGCGCAACGGGCTGGCGTTGTCGGGGACGCTGCACTGGATGTTCGACCGCGGCCTGGTCTCCGTCGCTGACGACTGCGAGACGATCCTCGTGTCGCACAACAAGGTGCCGGGCGATGTCGTGGGACGGCTTCTTGCTCCCGACGGCAAGCTGGTGCTGCCCGAGGACCCACGGAACGCGCCCCATCCGGAGAACCTGCGCTGGCACCGTGAAAACGTCTTCGGCCGCGGTATGCCCGATGGGCCGACCCCGTGGGGCGGCGCCGGCTGAGCAGTGGGTTCGACGCGGCGTGCATGGGCGAGGACGAAGTCGTCAACGCAAAAGGGCGCAGCAAGCGCTGCGCCCCTGTTTGGAACGGGATGGCGGGCCTATCAGGCTGCGGGCTGGTGGCGCTCGGCCAGGTCGGAGGGGCAGAGCGGGTGCGCGGCGATCTTCTTCGCATTCGCCGCACTCGCGTTGTTGAGCAGTTCCCGGAAGAGAACGCCGAGAAAACGCGGGTCAGCCCCCTCGGGATCGGCCAGGATCTCGGCGAGCGTCGCCTTCATCGCGCGCAGCTGGCCCTCCCGGACCTTCTGCTGGGCGTTCGCGACGCGTGCACCGGCCGTCGCGATGTTGTGGATCGTCTTCTGCTGGTGGGAATCCAGCGCGTTGAAGTCGATGAGCGGCGGCTTCTTGCGGCGCTTCTTCGCCTCGGGCTGCGGCTGTGAGGTTTCGGGGGAGCCCGTCATGGGCTGTTTCTTTGGTTCGTCGTTCATAAGGTCTTCCTTGTTCGGGGTATCTGGGGTGGGCCATCCCGACCCAAGAATGATCTTGTTCTGATCGATTTCGTCCGGAAGCGATTCCCGGAAAAAACCATTCTTCGGGCGGCCTGCCTTGCTCCACTGGGTCATCGACCTTTCCGCCCAGCGCCGCGATAGCGTGGATGAGCGATTTGCGGGCCGCTGCCACCTGCTCGCGCATGCCTATTGGCAACAGGTTTGCGATCTTCACGATCGCATCGTCCGCCCGGCGAATGTCCTCGAACGCCCCGGCGACTTCCTCTCGTGCCTCGGTCCGCTGTTCTGTCCGCAGGAGATCAATCGCCTTTCCGAAGAGACGCTTCGCCAGCGTCGGTTTGCTCGAGACGGGACCTTCATCACCTTCGCCCCTCTTGTCTTGTTCCAGCTCGGCGAGGTCGCCGTCCGCGACGGCCTGCGTCACCGCCAGCACTTCGTCCGCCTCGCGATCCTTCTGCTCCGCCTGCTCCTCGCGCTCGGTGACGGCGGCTTCGGCTTTGAGGGCGCTCTCCTCGCGGCGCTGGACCTTGGTGTCGCGCTCAGCGAGCTTGCGCTCCTGTGCCTCGCGCCATTTACGCGTGCTGACATGCTGCCGATACTCCGGCAGAGGCTCCTCGGCCTCTTCCAGCCGCTGCCCCTTCTTCTGGTCCTTTCGCAGTTGCGTGTTGTGCGCGATGGCCTCGCGGACCTTTTCCTTCCGGCGCTCGCCCCGCTTCAGCCCGATCCAAGCCGCCGCGAACCAGGCGCCGACATCGTCCTGACCCTTCTCGTAGTCGCGGATCACCGGGTGCTGCGAGGGCCGAAGCATCATGCGCCCGTCTTTGGCGATGGCGCGCGGCAGGATCACGGCGTGGATGTGATAGGCCTGCTCGTCACGGTCAGCGCGTGCATGGACGCAGTCGTCTCCGAAGGTCTTCCTGAGCCAGGCAACACCGAGCCTCTGGAAGGCCTGCTCGCGGGTCTCGTAGCCTTCGTCGAAGGGATCACCATTGGTCCCCTCGAACCACTCGGCATTGGCCGTCAGGATGACCTCCCGCAGTGGACCATGGCGCGTCGGCCGCCAGGGATCCTTGGCGCCTTCTACGAGGCGCCGCTCGATCTCGCTCGTGCGCCGCCGCTTCCGGAGCCGCGCCAGCTCGCGATCGAAGTTCGCGAGGCGCATCCGCTGGATCTCCCGGCGAACGAACTGCGCCCAGTCCTCACGCCCGATGAGGCGCTCGTTCAGCTTTGATCGGGATCGATCAACATGACCGACATCACCGCCTTCGCGCTTGCGATGCTTCTCGTAGCCTGGAAGGTCCTCCGGTCGAAGACCCTGCATCCGCATGACCACCGGATGCTCCTGCTGCGCCGCTTCAATCTCTCGACCTCCTGCTTGGGAGGACGGGAGATCGGATCATCGCACTGGGGGCGGAAACGCAAGGTTTCGGAGGGAGGGAGGATGTGGGCTATGGCTTCCACAGCAACAACCCATAGCGATCCGAGCGGGGCGGATACTGGGTCAGTCGGTTGCCCAAATTGCCAGATCGCCGAAACCGCCTCGGCTTGCTCCAGGTCCGCTCCGGGCACTGCACGTGGCGACGGAATTCGACCGCTTTCAGCCCTTCTCCGACATTCGTGCCTGGCGCAGCATTGAGCCGAGCCCAGGGCATGAGGGCGGAGGGACTAAGCCGCTCCGCGGCAATGGTGCCCGTGGCTGGCGTCGGTGCGTCATCTCAGCGTTTTTCTATGTGGCCGGGCTTTCTGGGCTGACGATTGGGGTCTTCCCACCGTCAGACAGGAGG